>JAZKBE010000021.1:0-20764 GCA_040388805.1 Pseudomonadota bacterium | reverse complement strand
ACATTGAAAATAAATCATTAAACTGCGCATTAAATGCTAACTTGGGTGGATTGGGCGCCCAGGGCCCTACCATAACGGACGGTATAATTACCCCCGGAGATGCAAGCGCAGTCAAAAGGGCACGCCCCAACACGAATTTAGAAGAAGTTTCGGACTGGCTGACGAAAATTATCGTCGGCCTGACACTTGTAAATTTAAGCAGTTTGAAAACAGAGGTGCAGCTTATCAGCTATAACGCGGCTTCCGCAATTCGGACCCATCCTACCGATTCTGACGTTTCGGCCGCAACGGCACTTGTCGTCGGATTCGCACTAATAGGTTTCCTCGCAATCTATTTGTACATGAGACTCTTTGTGCAAGGTGCAATTGTCCGATCCGATGATCAAATTCATCAGTACCGGAGCGCGTTGTCACGCGCACAGCAACTTGGGCAACAGGAACCCGAGGCAAATCCGGACGTCGCAGTACCCGTTATTCCATCGAGTACCAGTCTGCGCGCTGCACAGGAAGTCGCAAATGCAGCTCCACCTGATCGGCCCGATCTCTTGTTACTACCGCTGCGCCAATTAGGAAAACAGTATGAAGAACTACGCCAAAGTACCGCGTATTCACTTGACCGAACTCAGAAAATGACTGAGATCGTTCGGCGGATGAGACCTCATGCAATTGCGGCGGCACCGTATATTGACGAACTAATCGAAAGCCAGTCGATCGGCGATCATTTGGCTGCGACCATTGTATTGCAAATGAAATATATGCCAAAGCACATGCTTTGGTTGTCGCGACGGCTGGTCGAAGAAAGCGCCTTCATCGGTTATCAGGCAGCGAGTGCGCTTCTCGCGCGCATGCGCGTTGCTGGCACTCCCGAATACAACTCAATACAAGATGCTGTTGAACGTGCGAAAGAAGAAAGAACGCAACTTGGAATCGTCGATACGTCGCTGGACAAACTGATTGACAAGATTCTGCCAACACAATAGATGGACTGGATGGCGAACTGAAGCGCACTCGCCCATGCGTTTGCCCACTCCTAGCCTGCGTAGCTAGAACCTGCCACTTAAACGAATCACGAAACTTTGCCAGCGGATACCGCAGTCTCGGCGGAAGCGTTGCGCGTTACGCCATTTATATACGATCGCTAGCGAGTCTGGCTCAGGCACTTTCTGCCAACGGCTACTGCGAACGCCTTAGCCATCAGGACGCGAAGGCGTACCGGGCACCGCGAAATGCTGCCATGCGCGCCGCAGCTGGGTGTCCGAACTGAAGCCGGCCGCCGCTGCCGCTTCCGTCACGCTGTCCCCCGAGGCCAGCGCCATCTGGGCCATAGCCAGCCGGATCCGGCGCAGGTACTGCAGCGGCGCGATCTGCGCGTATTCAAGGAACAAGCGCGTCAGGTGGCGTGGCGAGGTGTGGGCCACCGCCGCCATGCCGGACACCGACCATTCCGACTGGGGCGACTGACTCACGGCGTCCTGCACCCGGTGAAGCGCCGGATGCACATGGTTGCGATAGGCGAGAAAGGGCGATAGCTCGGGGTCGTGCGGGCCACGCCGCAGCGCCACCACCATGGTCTGCGCTACCTGGGCCGCCAGCGCCGGCCCGCAGATGGCGTCGATGCGGTGCAGGATCAGGTCGATGCCGGTGGCGACACCTGTTTTGATTTCAAACAGCGACGCGAACCGTTGCGCCAACCAAGGCCTTGCTATGCCAACGAAGACAGCACCAACAGCAGTAAGGGCAAAATCGGCGACTGCCGCATCAGTCAAGCGCGTTCGCGGCGAACCGGCCGAGTCGCCGATTTCCCCTCAAGCGGCGGCTGCATCACCGACCGACCAGAATGACAGTGAGGGCGCGGGCCCCAAGGCGGCCAAGCCAAGGAAGGTGAAAGGCAAGACCTACAGCCATACCATGCCCGAACACAAGCACGCGGCCATTCTCGAACTAAAACAGAAAATCATCGACGCGGGCGGCCCAAAAACGAAGAAGAGTGAACTGATCAGGGCTGCCATGCAGCTGTTCATCGCGATGCCTGTCCCCAAGGTAAAGGCTGCACTACTGGCATTGGGGGCGAAGGCGCCCGGCAAATGATTTCTTCAAGGACGCTGTAGCCGGACCATGTATGCCGCGTCACGGTTCACGGCGCCCACTGCGCCCTATTGCCCACTCGGCCGCTTGTCGGTGTCGGTCGCGTTTGCGCGCCTGGTTTCCCGCCATTGCTCAAGCACGGGCCAGATCCGCCCCACGGACGTCGCACGATACGGCGAACAGCAAAGCGCGATCAAGGAACTCGCATTGGCACGGAAAGCCGGCGATCCTGGCCTGGCGGCCTGTTCGCTCTTGCGCCCGCCCCGCAGCAGGACACCCAACGCTTGACTGCGGTATCATGGATTTCATGAAAAGAAGCCTTTTCCTTACCGCCTTGTTGACCCTGACAGTCGCCAGCCCCGCCATCCCGGGCACGATCGTTTTCGCCGTATCGACCGGCAGCGCCATGCCGATGACGGGCTTTCGCAAGGACCTGCTGGTCGAGGGCTTGTTGAAGGATTTCGGCGATGCCCTGGCGCAGGAACTGGCGCTGGTGCCGCGCTACGTCGCCTTGCCACGCAAGCGTGTCGAAGCGGCCCTGCACGCAGGAAAGGCCGATCTCCTGTGCGACCTGCGGCCAGAGTGGCTTGAGAGCAAGGAGTGGCTGTGGACGGGCACGGTTTTTTCGAACAATATGATCATCGTCAGCCGTAGCGACACCCCGCCCCTGGCCCAGTTGTCCGACCTGGACGGCGAAAGGGTCGGGACCTTGTACGGCTATCACTATCCGGAAATGGACAGTCGCATCGGCAGCCATTACCAGCGCGACGACGCCGCCACCGACGATGCCAATACCAACAAGCTGCTCAATGGCCGTTTCCGCTACATGGTCTCCAATACCCTTTATTACGATTACCAGCAGAAAGTCCATCCAGCCGGCAAGCGGCTCAATACCAAGGTCTTCACCATCCGCCCTTTCGATACCTATTGCGCAGTGCCGCGCGAGGGCCGGATCGACCTGGACAAGATCAACCGGGGCATCATGGCCTTGCGCGCACGTGGGGAAATGCAGCGCATCTACGACCGCTACCGTCCACCGCGACCGACGCGCCAGGCAGCAGTATTGCAAGAAAGGCGATGACGTTATTTCTCCAGCAGCCTGACGCCATGTCCAGCGATGGCTTTACCTGGGAACGACTTTGCCATGCTCGACTATCCCCCGCCGGATCTCATCGAGTCTCTGTATCTTCCGTTCCACTTTGAGGATGTCCGCAGGCGCGATCCCGACTGCGCGTGCTTGCACCAGGTCTGCGCGCAATTGCGCCGCTTTCGTTTCGGCGGCGGCGGCAAAAGCGGCCAGCGTGCGTGCATGTTCGCTGCGTTCGTATGCGCGGTAGGCGGCGGGATCGGCCAGTTGCGCCGCAGTGGGCCCGCTGCGGGACACGTCGGGCCGGTGCAGTGGCGGCGCCCGGCTGTCGCCATGCTCCCTGCCCTCGGCCAGGCTCGCCCATCCAGGCACCGGCGCCTGCTCCTGCAGGGTTTCGGGCAGTGCGGACAGCCATGGCCGCAGCTGACCGTCAGCGCCAGGCGCCGCTGCCTGCCGCGGCGCCGATAAAGACGCGGATCCCGGCACGCCGGCCGGCACATACGGCCCATCCTTGTCCTGCCAGGCCATCCATGCCGCCACCATCAGCAGCACCGCGCCGCCGAGAATGGTGCGCCCCTTCATGACGCAGCGCCCGACTGCGCCGCCATGATTTCAATGCGCGCCGTACTGCGCAACTGCTGGCGCAGGGACTGCAGCTGCGCGAACGCCATTTCCCGCGCAAGCGCACGGCTCGCCACATAGCGCACCGATTCCGATCCCCGTTCCTGGTAGCCTTCCTCGCGCTGTTCGACCAGGACGATTTCCCATGGCGCCTCGAGGTCCGGGCCGCCCGGCGTGCGCACCGGGGCCGACACCACGCCCTGCGGCTGGACAAACAGCAGCTGCGCCAGCCAGCCGGGCGCGCCCTCGTGCCGCACCCAGCCCAGCGCGCCGCCCTGCGCGGCGTCGGGCGCAAGCGAGTGCTGCCGCGCCAGCGCCGCAAAGTCGGCGCCATCGGCAAGGGCCGCCGCCACCGATCGCGCGGCGCCTTCGTCGCGCAGCCGGATATGGCGCGCGCGTACGCGCACGATCCGCTTGAACTGGCTGCGATGGCGCAGGTAGTAGTCGTCGACCTGCGCCGCGCTGACCTTGCCGGCCAGTTGGTCGAGCAAGGCGCTGTCGCCGTGCGCGTCCTCGCCTATCCCGTGCATGCGCAGGAAGGCCTGCGTATCGGCCTGGTCGGACAGGACGCGCCGCAAGTCGGCCACCGCCTCGGCGCCAAAGCTGCGCCGTGACCAGTCCAGCACGTACTGCGCTGCAACCTGCAGCCTGGCCTGGTGCAGCATGAAATCGACCTCGCGCGCGAACAGCGCCATCCTGCCCTGCACATTCTGGCGCCGATACACGTCGGCCAGCGTCACCGTGCGTTCCAGCTCGCCTGGCAAGGTATAGCGCAGCAACAGCACGCTGCGCGCACGCGCCAGCTGCGCGGCGCTGAGCGTGGCGTCGAGCAGCAGCACGCCGGGCTTGCCGAACACCGCGCTGAGCGTGTCCTCGTCCGGACGAGGGCCGATCCGCAGCAAGCCTTCCATGCCGCCGGGGAGCTGGCGCAGCGCCTGCTCCATCCGCGCGCCGTACAGCGTGCGCAAAGTGGCGACCAGTTGATCGTCAAATGCGACCTCGCGCGCGAAGCCGACCCGCGCGCCGCCCGACAGCGCCGCAGCGCCCACCCGCTGGCGCGCGGCATCGGCGAGCAGGCGGTTCTCGACCAGCTGGTCGAGCAGGACCCGGCGCGGCGTCGCCGGTGCGCGTCCGCGCTCCAGCTGCATCATGGCGTCGACGCTGAAGGAAAGCAGTGGTGCGCCGTCGATGCGTGCCGCGACCGCCGGCGCCAGTGCCGCTGCGCTGGTGTGCGCGGACAGGCAGAGCGCGCCGGCCATGGCGCAAGCGATTGCGGCCCGCATCAGAGCGCCAGGCGCTCGGCGGCGCGGTTCAGCACATGCACCACCATCGCGACCGAGTGCGGAATCATCTTTTTCGCGACGGTGCTGCGGTCGGCATGGTCGGTCGACGACAGGACGATGCCGCCGTTGGCGTACGAAAATGATCCGCCCTGGGTCAGCAAGGCGCGGATATCGGTGGCGCCGGGCGCCAGCGGCGTAAAGGTGGCCAACGCCGCGCGCACCAGCACCGGGTTGCCGAGCTGTTCGCTGTCGTAGTAGTCGCTGACCCACTGCTCCCAGCCCGAGTGGCCATTGCCCGACGTGCCCCAGGTGTGGTGCGGTTGCATCAGGTCGGTCGTGTGCAGGACGAAGCCGAGCGACTGCGCCGTCGGGCGCGCCAGGAACTGGGAGAACCAGTACTGGGCCAGGTTGTCGATGGGCTGGAAGGGCATGGATTCGAAATCGGCATACTGCTGCGGCGTCGAATAGCCGCCCATCCGGTAGCGCGCTTCCGTGATGCCGTAGCTGTTGTACTTGCTGCTGTCGCCGAACCAGCCTCTCAGGCCGCCCGCGCCGTCATCGAGGTAGTCGCCCACCAGCCAGGCCGCAGCCAGGTTGTCGATGTCGCCGCGGTTGGCCAGCTTGGCATAGTTGTAGCCGCCAAAGGCATTGCCGTGCACGTCGCGACCGCTGCTGTGCATCTGGAAATGGCCGTACGAGGTGTAGTTGGCGATGCCGGAACCGAGTCCCCAGACCGGCGCGAGCTGGCAGCTGCCGGTCGTGGCGCCGCACAGGTAGAGGTCGGCAAAATCGTCGACGTCATAGGCGCCCTGTCCCAGCGCCTGCGCGAATTGCTCGACCGTGTAGCCGGCGCGCGTGACGCCGGCCTGCAGCTTGGCGTAATTGGTCGTGCCCGGATTGTTTTTCATGAAGGCGATCGCGTCGAGCACGATGCGGCGATGGGTTTCCTGTTTCCACGCAAAGGCGGGTGCGCTTGCGAGCATTGCGACAGCGAGGCTTGTGGCCAGCAGTCCAGTTTTCATCGTTACTCCAGGTGAGTCCACCGCACAGGGGCTGGTGGAGGTGAGCGAAGGTTTGGAGTGATGGAATGTAAAGACATTTTGTTACAGCGGTGTGACGCCAATTTAACATCGGAACGTCGGAATGGACGACCGATCTTTGCTGACGCCGCCCGAAATTGGGAGCAATATATCAATCATGTGACGGGGAGAAACGGCGATGTTTGAATCGGCGGAAATCGGCCACAAGATCGGCAAGGCACAGTACAAGAGCGCGGTCGGCGACCTGCGCGCGGCCTTGCTGGCGGCCCAGTACGCGCTGCTCGAAGGCAGGAAGATCCCAGTCGTCGTCCTCATCAGTGGCCAGGACGGCGCCGGCAAGCGCGAAACCATCAATTTGCTGTACGAATGGATGGACCCGCGCTTCCTGTCGACGCTGGCATTCGCCGAACCGAACGACGACGAGCGCGACCGCCCCACCATGTGGCGCTACTGGCGTGCGCTGCCGCCCAAGGGCCGGATCGGCATTTTCGCCGGTTCCTGGTACTCGTCGCCGATCCGCGAGCGGCTCGAAGGCAGCCTGTCCGCATCCGCGTTGGAGGCGCGCATCGGCCAGATCAACCGCTTCGAAGCGATGCTGGTCAACGAAGGCGGCGTGGTCTTGAAATTGTGGTTCCACCTGACCAAGGACGCGCAGCGGCGCCGCCTGAAAGCGCTCGAGCGCCATCCGCACACGGCATGGCGGGTCAGCAAATGGAACTGGGACCGGCTCAAGACTTACGGCCAGTTGCAGGACGTCGCCGGCCACGTGCTGCGCATGACCAACACCGTGTCGGCGCCCTGGACCCTGATCGAAGCGGCCAACGACCGCTACCGGGCGCTGAAGGTCGGCCGCTGCCTGCTCGATGCCCTCCTCGCCGCCCTGGCAAGGACCAGGAATCCGGCCCCTGCGGTGGCGCCGTCGATGCAATTCAATATCGACGGCCGCACCATACTGTCCGAACTCGACCTGGGCTTGAAGCTGACCAAGGCGGACTATGCCAGCGAGCTGGCGCGCTGGCAGGGACGGCTGTCCGAACTGGTGCGCGATCCGCGCTTCCGGGGACGGTCGGTGGTATGCGCCTTCGAAGGCGCGGACGCGGCCGGCAAAGGCGGCGCGATCCGCCGCATCGGCGCGGCGCTCGATGCGCGCGACTATCAGATCGTGGCGGTAGGGGCGCCCACCGAGGAAGAACGCGCCCAACCCTATCTGTGGCGCTTCTGGCGCCACCTGCCGCGCCGCGGACGCTTCGTGATCTTCGACCGTACCTGGTATGGCCGGGTGCTGGTCGAACGGATCGAAGGCTATTGCAGCGACGACGACTGGCTGCGCGCCTACAGCGAGATCAACGATTTCGAGCACGAACTGCATGACGCCGGCGTGATCGTCGTGAAATTCTGGCTCCAGGTCAGCCAGGACGAACAACTGGCGCGCTTCCACGAGCGCCAGAACGTCGCCTTCAAGCGCTACAAGCTGACAGAAGAGGATTGGCGCAACCGCGAAAAATGGGATGCCTACCAGGTCGCGATTTGCGACATGGTGGCGCGCACCAGCACCGGCGCGGCCCCCTGGACCCTGATCGAGGCCAACGACAAGGCCTATGCCAGGGTCAAGGTATTGCGCGTGCTGTGCCAGCGCATCGAGGCCGAACTGCAGCAGGCGCCGCGCAAGCCCAAGTCCAAACGGGCCGCCTGAGGCGCCGGCGGCCGGGATTTTTCGTGGTTCACCACGGCGTGGGAAGCCTGCTGGCCTGGCTGGCGGCGAACAGCCTGGCCATGCCCTTGGCCATGCTCAGGCGACTGGCCGCGCTCGGGTGGCTGGCAATCAGGGTCGGCGCCTCTTCCCTTGCCAGCTTGCGGTAGAAGCTGAGGAACCCCGCACTGGGCCAGCCGGCACGGTGCGCGATCACCATGCCGAGCTGATCAGCTTCGCGTTCCTGGAAATGCGACAAGTGCCGCAGGTAGAGCTGCAGGGCCAGGTCGCTGTCGAGGCGGGCCATGGTCACTTCCAGCGTGGTGGCGGGCTGGGGATTGAAATGCAAGGCTTCCGACAGGGTTTCGCGATGGTGTTCGGCCACGGCGTGCGCCATCTCGTGGGCGATCAGGACCGCCAGTTCGCCATCGCGCAGGGCCAGGCGGCGCACGAAGCGGCTGCCGACCAGCAGCTTGCCGCCCGCCATGCAAATCGCGTCCAGGTCCGGGTCGCTGCTGGTATGGACTTCCCAGCGCCAGTGCCGCGCTTGCGGCGCCAGCGCCACGGCCGCTGCATGCATGCCGGCGGCAATCCGCCGTACGCGCTGCAAGACGGCGCGGTCGTCGTCGAGCCGGCCGGTGCGCCGATAGTCGGCCAGCAGGGCGTGGTATTGGCCGGCCATGCTGTCGTTGACGGCGCGCGTGTCAAAAGAAAGCTCCTGCCAGCGTCCCGTTTCAGGGACCTGGGCCTGGGCCGCGGCGCAGACGCAGGCGGCCATCGAGCAAAGCGTGCCAAGGAAGCGCATGACATTCCCCACAAAGCGTTGTAGCTGTGTCCAGTATAGGCAGCAATGTCGATTAGTAGAAACTATTTATATCAATTATCGCCATAGCGGACCCGCGCCGGGGCGACAGAATCAGATTGCAGAATTCCTTTTCTGCCTGGATTCTGGCTCAATGCGTTTTCAGACAGACGATCGCATCGTCAAATGGAGAGGCAATGGCTTATCCGATCGCGCTCGCGACGCCTCCTTTATAGAGGCCTGGATATGCCCATCACTGGACGCTGCGGTGAGCAGGATGGCCGAACACCAACGATGTTGCGTCATAATGTCCGCAGCCAACCTTGTAACCGGAACTTGGAAATTCATGGCCACCATACCGCTCAGTTCGCGGTAAGATCCGAATAAATATCAATTGGATTTTCCAGTCTTATGCTTCGATCGCGCATTGCTACTTTCTGCATTGGTTCCGCCCTGCTGGTATGTGGCCTGGCCACAGCGGCGCCGCTGCAGGTGACCATTCCCAGGTACGACCCGCACAACCCCAGCGCCGCGTACTTCCCCCAATTGCTGACACTGGCCCTGGAAAAAACCGTTGAAACGGATGGTCCGTTCGAGCTGCTCCAGACCACGCAGCCGCTCACCAGCCTGCGCCAGATGGTCGAGGTCAAGAACAACGGCGTGGTCAATCTCATCTGGGATAGCAGCGATGCCCAGCGCGAGGCGGAACTGCTGCCTATTCGGATTTCCTTGCTCCGCAATCTGCACGATTACCGCGTTCTCATGATCCGTGCGGAAGACGCCAGGCGCTACGCCCGGTTCCGCACACTGAACGATTTGCGAAGCATGACGGCCGGCGCAGGTACCAGCTGGCCTTCAACGGAAGCGCTTCGCTTTAACAAGATGCCCGTCATCACCTCGGTCGAGTATGGCAATCTGTTCTCGATGCTGCGGGCCAGGCGCTTTGACTACATCCTGCGCGGTGTGCATGCCGGATACAGCGAAGAACGCACGCACGCGAGCACCGGATTGATCGTCGAGCCGACCCTGCTGTTGCGCTATCCCGGCCGGTTCTATTTTTTCGTGAACAAGGCCAATACCGCGCTGGCTGACCGCGTGGAACGGGGATTGAACATCGCGCTCAAGGATGGCAGTTTCGACAAGTTATTCCAGAGCGTGGACGATTACCGGCAAAGCGAGGCGGAAATCAAGCGTGGCCGCCGGCGCGTGATTGAACTGGCCCATCCATAAGACGTTTTGGAATCATGCTGTTGAAATGCCGTTGCACTGGCAAGGACAGTTGTCAGGTGGCCCCGGGGGCACGTCGTCCCCGGTCTGAATGGCGCGACCGTCTTTCCATATAACGGCGTACTGGCCCAGCTTTTGTTTCTTATTCAAGTCATTCGTCACCGCGTCCTGCAAGGCCTTCAGCATTGCCTGGATTTGCGGCGATGGTGGTCCGGATACAATATTCATGACTCAGCTTCCTTCACCAGATCTTGCTAATGCGAGGCATGGGCACTACTTGTGTAGTGCGTCGCAGATAATAAGCCTTAAAACATAGTCGCGTGCATTCTTGTCATATGGAGGGAAAATCACGCAGGTAGCGATGAAAGTTGAGTTGATCGAAGCGCAGCTAGTCGAAGGCACAGTCGGCAATCTGCACGTCGCTACTTCGACGCAAGCCTTGAACACGGCGTTTGGACGTCAGCGCGGATTGTTCTGTCGCGCGGTCCGCCAGCGGGAGGGCTGAGCGCGGGGCGTTCGACATTGCGGCAGCGGTTTCCGCCATCGCCCCCCTGAAACACGAGGGCGGGCGTTGGGGTCGGGGTCGGGGTCGGGGTCGGCGTTGGGGTAGGCGTCGGCGTTGGCGTCGGGGTCGGCGTGGTGCCGCACGTGCTCAACACTGTCCACGGCTTGCCGCTGCCGGCACCACCGTTGTTGGTCGATGGATTGTCGCCCTGGGTCCAGTATGCGGCGGTGTAATTCACGCCGGCAAAGCTGGCTGTTCCGCCGCCGCGGTAGGCGAAGGTGCTGATCCACGCCGGAAAACACACGGTCGTCGATGCGGCCACCGCCATTTGAGGCGCAACGGCGCCGGGGCTTGCTCCGCCGCCGCATGCGGCAATCGATCCGCCCAGCAGACCGACGATGAGGCTATTGATGATCGTCCTGTTCAATTGTGACTCCATGTTCAAGAAGTTGCTTATCCGCGCGGGGCGGATCACAAGAACGATCCATCGGGCGGCGCACGAGAGGTATTTCAGATAATGTTGCAATACCAATATAGCGCCAATTCTATAAAAACACGCTAAAACTCAGTCCAAATTAATACCAGATGTAACATCAACGCAACTGAACACGGTGTCTCGCAGCCAGCGGTGTGCCGGATCGGCGTCCTGGCGCGGATGCCAGAGCATGGAAACGGTGAATGCGGGCGTGGCAAAAGGCAGGGGGAAGCTGTGCATGCCGGCACGCAGCTTGCCGGTATGCCGTTCCGGGACGGTGGCAATCAGGTCCGAGGCGCGCGCCAGCGCCAGCGCCGCGGTAAAGCCGCCAACCACGGTAGCGATGTCCCGTTTCAGGCCGAGCGCTTCCAGGGCGTCGTCAATCGGGCTCTTGTCGCTGCCGCGCAGTGAAACGCGGATATGCCGTCCCCGCGCGAAACGGGCCGGCGTCGGCGTGCCTTCCCCGAGTGTGTGCCCCGCGCGGACCACGCCGATGAAACGGTCGCGAAAGAGTGCCCGGGTCCGCACCTCGGGACTGGTGGCCGTGCCGATGACCCCGGTTTCCAGATCGACCGTGCCGTCGCGCAGGGATGCGCTTTCCCGGTCTTGCTTGGTGATGAAACAAAGCCGGACGCCAGGCGCTTGCGCGGCAACCCTGGCGATCAGATCGGGACCGAAGTTTTCGACAAAGCCGTCGCGCGTGCGGATGGTGAAGGTGCGTGTCAGCTGTTTGATGTCGAGCTGTTCGGCCGGCCGCAGGACGCCCTGGACGTCCTGCACCAGCTGGCTGACCTGCTGGCGCAGTTCCATGGCACGGGGCGTGGGCACCAGGCCGCGCCCTGCCCTGACCAGCAAGGGATCACCCATTGTTTCGCGCAGACGGGACAGGGATCGGCTCATGGCCGAAGGACTGAGCCCAAGCCGCCTGGCGGCACGGGCAACGCTACCCTCGGCGAGCACGGCGTCGAGGGTGATGAGCAGGTTGAAGTCGGGATTTGTCATGCGCCGATTTTAACGCTGACATGGCGTCAATCACACCAATAAACTGCAAATGGTGCGTCTTCCGCTATAGATCAAGTGAAGCTACAGTGGAATAAACAGGAGGGAAACATGAAACCATCGTCTCGCTGGGCGCTCGCCAGCGTGTCAATCTCGATGCTGCTGGCGTCGCTCGGAACCAGCATTGCCAACGTGGGACTACCCGCCATGGCGCAGGCGTTTGACGCTTCGTTCGCGCAGGTTCAATGGATCGTACTGGCCTATTTGGTAGTGATTACCGTAACGGTTGTGGGTGCTGGCCGGCTGGCCGACCTCACCGGCCGGCGGCGCCTGCTCCTGGTTGGCCTTGGCCTGTTCACGCTTGCCTCGGGCTTGTGCGCCGCGGCGGCCACGCTCCCGGTGCTGGTCGGCCTGCGGGCCATCCAGGGACTCGGGGCGGCAATCATGATGGCGCTGGCCATGGCATCGGTCCCGAAGCAAAAGAGCGGCAGCGCGATGGGGATGCTGGGAACCATGTCGGCGACCGGAACCGCGCTTGGTCCGGCCCTGGGCGGCTTGCTGGTTGCAAGATACGGCTGGCCCGCCATCTTCCTGGTCTGCGTGCCGGTCGGTACCGTGGCCCTGCTACTGGTGGCCTGTTTTCTGCCAGCAGACGCCGTGCGCAAGGCGCCGGCGGCAACCGTGGCGCCACGGATCCCGATGGGAGGGTTGGCGATGAACATCCTGGTGACGGCCGTGATCATGGCGACCCTGGTCGTCGGCCCGTTCTATCTTGCCGGCACGCTTGCACTCGATGCTGCCGCCATTGGCCTGGTGATGGCCTGCGGGCCCATCGTGTCGGTGCTGACGGGTGTGCCTGCCGGCCGTCTTGTCGACCGCCTGGGCACGCACCGGATCACGATCGCAGGCCTCGGCGGCATGATATGCGGCGCAACCGGGCTGGCCGCGCTGCCGCCCAGCCTGGGCGTGGCTGGCTATATCGCACCGCTGCTTGTCCTCACCGCTGGCTACGCCATGTTCCAGGCGGCGAACAATACCGCCGTCATGGCCCGGGCGGCCGATGAGCAGCGCGGCGCTGTCGCCGGCATGCTGACCCTGTCACGCAATCTCGGCCTGGTCAGCGGCACCGTCGTGATGGGCATGGCATTTACCCTGGGCGGCATGCGCCTGTCATTTGCCTTTGGATCACTGCTGATTCTGGCCGCGTTCGCGATCGCGCAAGGGCGCAGCAATAGTTTTTCCAATCGTGTCGATTAATACAACCAATCAGAGCTACACGCAGATTGTTGTATCATCATACTCAATGAGTTCTTCTCATTCGATAGTTTTTATTAACCGACACATAGCAAACGAGGATACCCCATGTCTCTGATCAATACTCAGGTTCAGGCTTTCAAAACCACCGCTTTCCATAACGGTAAATTTGTCGAAGTTTCCAACGAATCCCTCAAGGGAAAATGGTCGGTTCTGATTTTCATGCCTGCCGCGTTCACGTTCAACTGCCCAACCGAAGTTGAAGATGCAGCGACCAACTACGCCGAGTTCCAGAAAGCCAATGCCGAGGTGTATATCGTCACCACCGACACCCATTTCTCGCACAAGGTCTGGCACGAAACGTCGCCTGCCGTCGGCAAGGCCCAGTTCCCGCTGGTTGGCGATCCAACCCACCAGCTGACCCGCGCTTTCGGCGTGCACATCGAAGAAGAAGGCCTGGCGCTGCGCGGCACCTTCATCATCAATCCGGACGGCGTCATCAAGACCCTGGAAGTCCATGACAACGCCATCGCGCGTGATGTTTCGGAAACCCTGCGCAAGCTGAAAGCTGCGCAATTCGTTGCATCGCACCCTGGCCAGGTTTGCCCAGCCAAGTGGAATGAAGGCGCCAAGACCCTGACGCCATCGCTCGACCTGGTCGGCAAGATCTAAGCAGTTTGACGGGGGAAGGCGTGGCGCCTTGCGCCCCCTTCCCTGCCAACACAGTACTTTTATACGGACATCATCATGCTTGACGCTAACTTGAAATCTCAGTTGCAGGGCTATCTGCAGAATCTGCGGACCCCGATTCGCCTGATCGCGACGCTGGACGACAGTGAAAAGAGCGCAGAACTGCGTGACTTGCTCAATGAAATCGCCAGCCTGTCCGACAAGGTCAGCGTGGACGAATCGGGCAGCGATAGCCGCAAGCCATCGTTCATGATCGCAAAAGAAGGCGAAAGCCGCGGCGTGCGCTTTGCCGCGATTCCGCTCGGTCACGAATTCACGTCCCTGGTGCTGGCCCTGTTGTGGACCGGCGGCCATCCGCCGAAAGTGGACGCCGAACATATCGCGCAGATCAAGGCGCTTGACGGCGCGATGAACCTGGAAGTGTATATGTCGCTGTCTTGCCATAACTGCCCGGACGTGGTCCAGGCGGCTGTGCTGATGGCGATACAGAATCCCCACATTAATACTGTCGTGATCGACGGCGGGATGTTCCCGTCGGAAGTCGAAGCACGGCAGGTCATGGCGGTACCGATGGTCTTCAACAACGACGCCCTGTTCGGTGCGGGCCGCATGACGCTGGAAGAAATTATCGCCAAGCTGGACGTGAAATCGGCCGAGCGCGACGCGGCCAAGCTGAACGAGAAGGCGCCCTACGACATGCTGATCGTCGGTGGCGGACCTGCGGGCGCGGCGGCTGCCGTGTATGCGGCGCGCAAAGGGATCCGCGTGGGCGTGGCCGCGGAACGCTTTGGCGGACAGGTCAACGACACCATGGCGATCGAGAACTATATTTCGGTGCTGGCCACCGACGGCCCCAAGTTTGCCGCGGCGCTTGAAGCGCAAGTGCGCCACTACGACGTGGATATCATGAACCTGACGCGTGCCGACCGCATCGTGCCGGCGGCAACGCCGGGCGGGCTGATCGAAGTGCACATGCAAAACGGCGGCGTGTTGAAAGCGCGCAGCGTGATCGTGTCAACCGGCGCGCGCTGGAGGAATGTGAATGTGCCTGGCGAAAGCGAGTACAAGAACAAAGGTGTGGCTTACTGCCCGCACTGCGATGGTCCGCTGTTCAAGGGCAAGCGCGTGGCCGTGATTGGCGGCGGCAATTCCGGGGTGGAAGCGGCGATCGACCTGGCTGGTCTGGTCAAGCACGTGACCCTGGTGGAATTTGCCGATGCGCTCAAGGCGGACGCAGTCCTGGTCAACAAGCTCAATAGTCTGCCGAACGTGACGGTGCATGTGAATGCCCAGACCACGGAAATTACCGGCGATGGCCAGCGCGTCAATGGCCTGAGCTACAAGGACCGGGTGAGCAACGAGGTGCACAACGTTGAGCTGGAAGGCGTGTTCGTGCAGATCGGCCTGGTGCCGAATACCGAGTTCCTGAAGGGCACCATGGAACTGAGCAAGTTCGGCGAGATCATTGTCGATGCCAAAGGCCATACCAATCTGCCGGGCGTGTTTGCGGCTGGTGACGTGACGACGGTACCGTTCAAGCAGATCGTCATTGCTGCGGGTGAGGGATCGAAAGCGGCGCTGAGTGCGTTTGATTACCTGATCCGGCAACCAGTAGCGGTGGTGGACAAGGTAGCTGAGGAAGTGGCGGAGGCGGTCTGATTTTCTGGTATCAATCGCATCCTGGGAAAAGGTAATAGGATCGATATGCCGAGTCGATCCAGTAGCGCGAACTTGAAAACGCGCTGTGCCATTTCATTTATCCATTCTCCTAGAGCAGGCCGAGTACACGCAAACTAGCCCGTGCTAGCGGCACCCGCTTCGCACCAAGGTCATCGTCTGTGATATCCATATTAAGCGCGAAAGTGTACAGTTTTCCATCCTTTCGCAGCCATCCAACCCACCAGCCGATCTCGGTTCCGCTTGCCGAAGCCGCCCAGCCCGTTTTTGCGTACAGCTCGGCCGCACCTTCCTGGCGCATGATTTCGCGTACGCCTGCCATGGCAGGCTTCGGAAATGGCAGTTGGTCCTGGGCCAGCTTGTCCAGGAAAACCGTCTGCTCCACCGCGCTAATTTTGAGCGGACCTTCGAGCCAGAACTGGTCCACCTGCATCCCGGGATCCATATTGCCGTAGTTGAGTTTTTGCAGGTTCTCGCGCATGCGGTCCAGCCCGATGCGACGCGCCAAGCCTTGGTACACCGGCACATTGGAAACTTTGATGGCGTCGCGCAGCGACATATCCTTCGCCCACTCAGGACGACGCGTCGGTTTGCCACCGTAGGGGTGTATCTGGTCAACGCTGCTGACAACGCCGGTACTCAGGCCGATCAGGCTGTTTGGAATCTTGAAAGTGGAAGCGGGGACGAAACGCGTTTCGGCGCGCTTGCGGTCGTGAACCGTATAGATATCGGCGCTCACATCGTGCACAACGATTGTGCCGGCGACGCCTTCCTTCTTGAACAGTTCGGCGAGCTGGGCGCTCTCTTTCCACTCGGCGGCCTGCGCCAGGATGGAGGCAGGCAGGAGCAAGAGGGCAATGTAGGTCCGCAGCATGAAATCCAATCAAACTTGTCTGGATTTCCATTTTATCAGCCGCCACTACATCGGCCGGCGCGAAAGTTCATGCATTACGGCGCCAATGCCACGCGCGGTACCAGCCACGCCGCTGCCGACGTCCGGATCTGCTCGTCATAGCCGCCCAGTACCAGCACGTCGCCGTTCGGTAGCAGGCTGGCCGTCGCAAATTCGCGCGAGCCGTCCAGGCTGCCCGCGAGCGTGACAAAGGCGCGCTTTGCGGGCTGGTACAGCTCAAATTGGGCAGCACCACCGGCGACCAGGACGCTCCCGGACGGCAGGATCGCGATGGCGTCCGTCAGTTTGAATCGCTGCGCATTCATGTCGGCGCCAGGTGAAAATTTCCCCGTGGCAGGATCGTAGAGTTCGGTGCTTCTGTAGCGCCCTCGCCCGTCCCGGGCGTCTGATCCCCCAATGACCAGGACGCGCCCGTCTGCCAGGCGGATGGCAGCGTGTTTGTGGCGGGGCACGGCCATCTGGCCGGTGACGTGAAAGCGGCCTGTGGCGGGATCGAAAATTTCCGCCGATCGCAGCGTTTCGCCACGCCTAACCTGGCGTCCCCCGACCAGCAATACCCGCCCATCGGCAAGCGTCACGGCCGCGTGGCCGACCCGGGCCGTCAGCATGGGGCCGACGGCAGCGAAGCGCGACGTTGCGGGATCGAAGATCTCGGCGCTGGCCAATGGGTCCAGCTCGCTTGTGACGCCGCCGGTCAACAGGACACGGCCATCGGACAGGCGGGCCGCGATGGCGGCTGCGCGTGCTGCGGCCATGCTGGCGGCGTTGGTAAAGCGCCCGGCGGCGGGATCGAAGATTTCGGCGCTGGCCGTCACATCGCGATTGACCCAGCCCCCTGCAATGAGGATCCGGCCATCAGGCAGGGTAATGGCCGAGTGGCTGTTGCGGGGCTTGTTCATCGGCGCGACGGGGTGGAAGGAGCGCGTTGCCGGGTCGTAGCGTTCGACCGACGCCAGCGAGGCGTCGCAGCGTCCGGTGCAACCGCCGGTAATCAATAGCTGGCCTGAAGCAAGGAGCGTCGCTTGATGGGTTGCCCGCGCCACCGACATCGTGCCGACTTGCGCGACCTGCGAGGAACTTGCGCCCGCCTCTGCTGCAGGCAATTTCGCCGCCACGCCCATGGCGATGCCAAGCACGCCGATTGTTGTCATCGCCAATTTGATCATCAGTTTCATCAGTTTCTCCAGGAAGTGAATTGCTGGTGGCGTGAATGAGACGTCAACATTAACGCAATGTTCAGTCGAGTATGAAGCTTTGGACGCGTCCGTTCAGTCGATTCGTTGCGCCTGTTCGTGGCTGAAACGTCCCTATTTCCGCACATGGAATTGCGCCGCGACATCGCGCGCGCTATGAAGCACACGAACGACGTCTATTCCGTTCGCCATTGGCCGATCCCAAATCACCTCCAGATCGATTCGAGCCTTCGGGAGGATGACGACAATTGACATCTAGGTACCGCCAGCAACCTTCGCAGCCCGTCGGGGCCAGCGACAAGCCGCAAACAAGGCCGGATATAGAACTGCGACTTACTCGTCTGGAATACCAGAAAAACCTTGCAAAACGTGGGGCGTCCATATAGTGCCCATGCTGGGCGCACGAAAAAAAAGGACGCCGTAGCGTCCTTTTTTCGGATTACGACCTGCTTAGTTGCCGCAACCGTAGGTGCGGATTCGGTCATAAGCTGCCTTGGCCTGTACCAGGCCAAAGCCATACTTGACGTCACGACCTACAGCACCCAGGTCCTGTGCGCTCTTGGTGAGCGAGGTGCGCAGCTTGGCGCCGGTGCAGGTGGTTGGGAAGTAGCTCCACACCAGAGCCGCAACAGCTGCCACGTGCGGGGTGGCCATCGAGGTGCCGTCGAAATTGGCGTAGCTGGTGCGCTTGACGGTGACGGTCGCGCTCTGGCCCAGTTGACCCTTCATTGCTGCACCTTCAGCGTCGCTGGCAGTAACCGATGGAATCGAGGCAACTGTCGTGCCCATGGTGCCGCCGAAGCCACCTGCTACGTTGTTGTAGATCACCGCGCCGACGCCGCCGCTGTTCTGGCAGTTCATGACCTTGGTGGCGAAATCGACGGTGCCGCGCGAGATCAGGCAGACCTTGCCCGCCACGTCGGCGGTGGTGCGGTCACCCAGGCCAAAGTCAGCTAGCGCGCCGGTTCCAACCATGTTTGGCGAACCGGTGATGGCGCCAGGCTTGTAGACGGAGGCAGCTACCGTCAGCTCCGATGCCGAGCCGCTGTTGGTCGGCACGGTCGACATGACGGCAACGCCTGGACCTGCGATTTCCATCTTGGTGTTGTACTGCGAGAAGGTCGCCCACTGCTTGAACTCGTCAATGGCGCCAACCATCATCACACTGGCGTAACCGGCCGGGTAGGAAATAGCGGTGGTGCCTGCGTTACCAGCGGCAGCGATGCTCAGGATGCCTTTTGTTTGCAGGTTGGAGAAAGTAGTATTTTCGGTCGCGTTGTACGTCGGTCCACCCAGCGACATCGAAATCACGTTGGCGCCGGCTGAGGCGCACTGGTTAGCGGCCGAGGCCAGGGTCGACGAGTAGGCCCAGCCGGCGGCGCCGAAGACCTTCACGATGTGCAGCTTGAGACGCTGGTTGCTGTTGACACCGACCACGCCCACGCCAGCATTGTTGACGCCGGCAATGGTACCTGCCACGTGGGTGCCGTGCGAGTTTTCATCGGTGTACCAGTTGCCGGTGCCCGAATCGTATTGGCCGGTCATGTTAGCACTGTTGCCGACCAGGTCTTCGTGGGCACGGTCGATACCGGAGTCGATGATGCAGACCTTGCGGTTGGCAACGTTGGTGTCAGGCAGCAGGTCCGACTGGGTTTGCTTGATGCCGTAAGGGACCTGTTGGCCCAGAGCGTAAGGCGTGCCGGTGGAGGCCGAGGACACGGCGAATGGACGGCGCACCGTGTCTTCTTCAACGTATTCAACGTTCGGATTGTTCTGCAAGCCCTTGAGGGCGGTGAGCGGGACTTCGACGGCCATGGCGTCCATGCCGAAGATCTCGTGCTTGACGTTACCCTTGGCCGCTGCAACTGCCGACTTGAGGTTGGCTCCATGACCAGGCTTGAATTTGACGATGACGCGGGTATGGTCCGGCGCCGCGGCTGCCGCGACACCCATCACGCTACCCATTGCCAATGCTGCAACGACCATCTTGACCGCGACTGCAACTGAGGATAAGCCAGGTTTTTTTTGCATTGAGATTCTCCGAGAATTTAAGTTTTCTGTCGCCACAAGCTCTGTCGGCTCGGGTGCAATGTGCAGCACCGGGTCGGCCTGCAATGAGACCAGTGTAGTCGTTTCCAATTATGCCAACAAGCAATTTTCGATGATAAAACGCAACATGAGTTGGTTTTTTGTGACGTTTGTGTTTATTTCGAAAAACACTACTTGCGATAGTGGGAATTGGTGATATTATTTTGCGCCCGGACAACAAGGTTGTTTATATAATCACATTACGTTGTCGCACGGCAATATATTGTGAGTGGCACTTTCGCGGCCTCTTTCATCTTCGCCTGCTCGAACATTGAGTCTCGGCGATGTCGTGAAAGTTCTAGTCATTGATGCTGAGTTTCTAGAATGCCTGACGGACGAAGAGAGATCTCATCATGCTGCAATGGTCGCAAACGGCTATGTCATTGACGAACTGGTTGAGGACGGGCTGAAAGCTAGCGTTTCTATTGAATGGAAAATCGAGGGTCGAGTAGCCTTCGGTGGCCTTTACATGCTTAAGGGCGGAGTTTTCCGAGTCCATAAAAGACGGTCTGCCGAGTTTCTCGGGTCCATAAAAAAGGGGAGCGTAAAGAAGGCTTGGAACCTGGCCGGGTCATCACGCTGCCACGCCTCCCGGCTTTACAATCCGCATGACGGTTGCGCGGGAAAGGCTATGTTGCCGGGCAAGCGCACTCACTGATGCGCCTGGCGCTGCGAACTGCGCTACCAGCTCGGCGCGCTTGGCTGCGGTTGTCGCAGCGGGGCGCCCAAGCGTCTTGCCTTCGGCCTTTGCTCGTGCGAGCCCGGACTGCGAAGCTCAACCAGGAGATCGCGCTCCATTTCGGCGACGGCGGCCAACATGGTCAGCATCAACTTTCCGGCCGGCGAGGTAAGGTCGAGTTTGCCGAGTTGGAGACCAATTACCTCGATCCTACGAGAGGCCAATGTCATTATTTTCGCGCTTACATCCTGCGTACTTCGCCTCTCCCTCCCAGCGCCCGCGCTGAGAACGGTTTCATTGCGATTCCTACACTCGCCCTACATGAGCGGCGCTGCTCAGGATCATTGATAAGTCAATGCTGCAAAATTGACCGTAAGCTGTTGATTTTATTGGCCTGCCCAACAGGAATCGAACCTGTGACCCTCAGCTTAGAAGGCTGATGCTCTATCCAACTGA
>JAZKBE010000020.1:0-182813 GCA_040388805.1 Pseudomonadota bacterium | reverse complement strand
TCGTCGACGGCCTGTGGGACGTCTACAACCAGTACCACATGGGCATCACGGCCGAAAACGTCGCCAAGAAATACGACGTCTCGCGCGCGGCCCAGGACGAATTCGCGCTGCAGTCGCAACTCAAGGCCGAAGCCGCGCAAAAAGCCGGCAAGTTCAAGGATGAAATCATTCCGCTGGAAATTCCATCGAAAAAAGGCACGGTCGTGTTCGATACCGACGAGTATCCGAAGCATGGCAGCACGCTCGAATCGCTGGCCAGCCTGCGCCCCGCCTTCAACAAGGAAGGCAGCGTCACCGCCGGCAACGCATCGGGCTTGAACGATGGCGCCGCCGCCGTCATCATGATGTCGGCCAAAAAAGCCAAGGAACTGGACCTCAAGCCGCTGGCGCGCATCAAGGCTTACTCGTCGGCCGGGCTCGATCCTACGATCATGGGCATGGGCCCCGTCTCGGCCACCAGGCTGTGCCTGCAAAAGGCGGGCTGGAAGCACGAAGACGTGGACCTGATGGAAATTAACGAAGCGTTTGCCGCCCAGGCCATCGCGGTGAACAAGGAAATGGGCTGGGATACCAGCAAGATCAACGTCAACGGCGGCGCCATCGCCCTGGGGCACCCTATCGGTGCATCGGGCGCGCGCGTGCTGGTCACGCTGCTGCACGAAATGGTGCGCCGTGACGCCAAGCGCGGGCTGGCAAGCCTGTGCATCGGCGGTGGCATGGGAGTTGCATTGGCGGTAGAGCGCGACTAAGCAGTCCGCGTGTATATTTTGTAGATCATAAAAACAGGAGAAGACAAATGGCTAGAGTTGCATTGGTAACCGGTGGTATGGGTGGTCTCGGCGAAGCGGTCTGTTTCAAGCTCGCCGCGCTCGGTTATAAGGTCGTCACCACGTATTCGCCTGGTAACAGCAAGGTCGAAGCCTGGCTGGCCACGACCAGGGACATGGGCTACGATTTCAAGGCCTATGCCTGCGACGTCGCGGACTACGATTCGGCGCAAGCGTGCGTCGCCAAGATCCAGGCCGAAGTGGGCCTGATCGACGTGCTGGTGAACAACGCCGGCATCACGCGCGACATGACCTTCAAAAAAATGGACAAGCCGAACTGGGACGCCGTCATGGCGACCAACCTCGATTCCGTCTTCAACATGACCAAGCCGGTGTGCGACGGCATGGTCGACCGCGGCTGGGGCCGCATCATCAATATTTCCTCGGTCAACGGACAGAAGGGTGCTTTCGGGCAGACCAACTATTCCGCGGCCAAGGCCGGCATGCACGGCTTCACCAAGGCGCTGGCGCTGGAAGTGGCGCGCAAGGGCGTGACGGTCAACACCATCTCGCCGGGTTATATCGGCACCAAGATGGTCATGGAAATTCCGAAGGAAGTCCTGGACACCAAGATCATCCCGCAAATCCCGATGGCGCGCCTTGGCAAGCCGGAAGAAGTTGCCGGCCTGGTGGCCTACCTGTCGTCCGATGAAGCAGCATTCGTCACCGGCGCCAATATCGCCATCAACGGCGGCCAGCACATGTCGTAAAAATCGGTGCGGATACGGCCAACACCGTATCGGCCGGGTGGAAAAGCGCAGCGCCTTCCACCATTGCTTGCGCCAGCTTGACGCATACAATGGTGGAAGGCGCTTTTCCACCCTACGAATTTGAAAGAATCTACTTGAACCCAACTTTGCTTTTGCGCGCAGCGTGTGAAGCCGACATCCCCGCGATGTCGGTCATCCGTCTCGCCGTCACCGAAAACCGCCTGTCCGACCCTGGCCGCATCACGCGCCAGATGTATGTCGACTATCTCGAAGAATGCGGCCGCAGCTGGGTATGCGAAATCGACGGCGCCATCGTCGGTTTCTCCTCCGCCGACAAGATCGATGCCTCGATCTGGGCGCTGTTCGTCAACCCCGCCCATGAAGGCCTGGGCATCGGCAAGCGCCTGCTGGCGCTGGCCGTCGACTACCTGTTTTTCCTCGGCCACCACGAGATCACGCTCTCCACCAGCGCCGACACCCGCGCCGATGTGTTCTACGCTTCCCAGGGCTGGGAACGCGGCAAGATGAAGAACGATGTCGATGTCGGCTACTCGCTCCAGAAGGAATCCCATGACCACCCTGCCTAAAGGCGGCCTGACGCTGGCCGCGCTCGAAGAACAGCTGCTCCAGCCCGGCGTGAAGGGCTTGCCGATCACCGAACCGCTGCGCCAGCACGCGATCGGCGTGCAGGGCTGGAACGTGCTGCGCGCCGACACCAGCTTTCCGGTCGCGGTCCTGAAGGAATCGGCCCTGCGCCACAACCTCGACTGGATGCGCCGCTTCTGCGAACAGCACAAGGCCGTGCTGGCCCCGCACGGCAAGACCACCATGTCGCCGCAGCTGTTCGGCGCCCAGCTGGCCAACGGCGCCTGGGGCATGACCCTGGCCACCGCCAGCCAGGTGCAGGTCGCGCACCGCTTCGGCGTGCGGCGCGTGCTGCTGGCGAACCAGCTGGTGGCCCCGGCCGACATCGCCGCCATGCTGCGCCTGCTGCACGACGACCCCGACTTCGAACTGTTCGCGCTGGCCGATTCGCTCGAAGGCGTGGCGCGCCTGGCGCAGGCCGTGCAGGCGCACCCGCTGGCGCGGCCCTTGCCGCTGCTGGTGGAAATGGGCATCAGCGGCAAACGCGCGGGCTGCCGCACGGTGGACGAAGCGATGCAGGTCGCGCGCCTGGTCGCCGCGGCGCCCGGCTTGCAGCTGGCCGGCATCGAAGGCTACGAAGGCTTGCTGTCCGATCTCGATTCCGTCAACGCCTTCGTGGCGCAGCTGGTCGCCCTGATGCGCAGCGCGCAAGTCGAAAACCTGTTTGCAGGCCCGGAAGTGCTGCTCTCGGCCGGCGGATCGGCCTATTTCGACCTGGTCGCGCGCGGCTTCGACGGCGTGCAAGGCGTGCGCGCCATCCTGCGCAGCGGCTGTTACCTCACCAGCGACCATGGCAACTACCTGCGCTACGTGGCGCAGTTGAACCAACGCGAACAGGTCATCGACGGCCTGCAGCCGGCCCTCGAAGTCTGGAGCATGGTGCAGTCGCTGCCCGAACCCGGGCTGGCCATCCTCACCATGGGCAAGCGCGACGCCTCGTACGACATCGACCTGCCAATCCCGCTGGTATGGCACCGGCCAGGCCCCGGCATGCCGGCCGCGCTGCCCGAAGGCTGCAGCATCGTCAAGATGAACGACCAGCACGCCTACCTGCAGCTGCCGGACGGGCACGCGCTGGCCGTGGGCGACCTGGTAGGCTGCGGCATCTCGCACCCGTGCACCACCTTCGACAAATGGACGCTGCTGCTGGCGGTCGACGATGGCTATAACGTGCGCTATGGCGTCAATACCTTGTTCTAGTACGCTACAATCTGCGATCGACCCAGATGAGAGCGACCATGCCTGCGATTCCGACTTCCCTGTTCCCGCCCATCCTGCCAACCAGGCAGGGGATGCTGGAGGTCGACGAACTCCACACCATCTACTGGGAAGAAGTGGGCAACCCGGACGGCGTGCCGGTGGTGTTCCTGCACGGCGGCCCGGGCGCCGGCCTGTCGCCCCAGCACCGCCGCTTTTTCGATCCGCAGCACTACCGCATCATCCTGTTCGACCAGCGCGGCGCCGGCAAGTCCACCCCGCTGGGCGAGTGGCGCAACAACACCACCCAGCTTCTGGTGGGCGACATCGAACAGCTGCGCATCAAGTTCGGCATCGACCAGTGGCTGGTGTTCGGCGGCTCCTGGGGCTCCACGCTGGCGCTGGCCTACGGCGAAGCCCATCCCGATCGCTGCCTGGGCTTCATCCTGCGCGGGATCTTCCTGTGCACGAAGGCCGAAGTGGACTGGTTCCTGCATGGCGTGCAGTGGTTCTACCCCGAGCTGTACGACGAATTCGTCGCCCCCATTCCCGAAGCCGAACGGGGCGACCTGCTTACGGCCTACACCACGCGCATGATGTCAAGCGACCCGGCCGTGTACTGGCCGGCCGCACGCGCCTGGAGCCGCTTCGAAGGCCGCCGCGTATTCCTGCTGCCTCAGCCCGACGAACCGGCGTCCGACACGCTGGACCTGGGCGTGGGCCGGCTCGAATCGCACTACATGGCCAACCACGGTTTTTTCAGCGACGACCAGCTGGTCAGGGAAGTGGGGCGCATCGCCCACCTGCCGGTGGTGATCGTCCAGGGCCGCTACGACGTCATCTGCCCGCCGCTGTCGGCCTACCGCCTGCACCAGGCCTGGCCCGGATCGGTGCTCAAGATCGTCCCGGACGCCGGCCACGGGGCGCTGGAATCGGGAATTTCCCGCTCGCTGGTGGCGGCGACCGAACAATTCAAACGCAAGCGCAAGTTCGATTAGCGACCCGATGTCGCGCGGGCTGCTACACTAGCGGCTGAACAATGCCATTTTTACCAGCCCGCGCCCCATGAACATCCAGATCACCGATATCGGCCACGTCATCCAGCTGGCCATTGCGCCGGTGTTCCTGCTGACCGGCGTGTGCACGATGCTGATGGTGCTCACCAACCGCCTGGCGCGCATCATCGACCGCACGCGCGTGCTCGAAGACCGGCTCGACCTGGCCTACCACGACGCCTACATGGATGAAACCGACATCCTGTACCGGCGCTGGCACCTGATCAACATGGCCATTACCCTTAGCACCGCCTGCGGCCTGCTCATTTGCCTGGTCATTGCCATGCTGTTTTTCGGCGACACCACCAATCTACCGCTCGACCGGTACATCGCCGCGCTGTTCGTGATCGCCATGGTGGCGCTGATCGGCAGCTTCATGTACCTGCTGCGCGAAATTTTCGTCGCCTCCTCGACCCTGCGCGCGCGCCGCCATGTGCGCCCGAATACTTAGAAACGACCACGTCATGCACGACTACAAACGCCCCCCGACCCTGCACCGCTACGCGCCGCGCGCCGAACTCGAACTGTCGCTCAAGGCCGGCCAGTTTCGCCTGGTCCCTTCCAACAACTGCCTGACGCTGTCGTTCTCGCAGGTGTGGGACAAGGCCCTGTTCGAGCTGCTCTCGCCGGCCGACTGCTGCCTGATCATTCACAACACCGAAGAATTCGGCGAACGCCTGCACCGCGCCGTGCAGCGCACCTTGCCCAGCTGGGCGGGGATCGACGGCGCGGTGGAATACGGCGTGCGCGCCGCACTGGGCGCGGCCTTCACCAAGACCAGCGCCGAAGCGCACGAACATGAATGGCAGTTTGCCTGGCGCGCCATGGCGCCGCAAATGAGCCTGAACCCGGTCACCATCAAGATCGGCAGCATTGAAAGCTTCGCCGAACTGCGCGACCGCGAAAGCTATCCCGCCTGATCTGCCGGGCGGTCCAGCCGTTCCAGGACCGCCTTCATCATGCGTTCGATGTCGGAACGGATGATGTTCGCACCCAGCATGCCGGGCACGTAAAACTTGGGCACCAGCTTGCCCGTGTAGACAATGCGCGTGCCGCCGGTTTCAGGCACCGGCACCAGCTCCCAGCGGCAGCTGTAGACCTTCATGTCCCCCGTGACCAGGCCGATGTCGATCGACGATATCGGCTCTTCGAGCACGCTCACCACCAGGTGGATCGAGCGCGTGAAAAACAGGAAGCGCGCCACGCCGAACTGCTCCACCACGGCCTTGTTGCCGTTCCGGGACAGGACCCTGGTGGCCTTCATGTCGGGCACGAATTCGGCCATGCGGTCGTAGTCGGTCAGTACCTTCCACACGGCCGCCGGGGGCGCATTGACCGCGCCGCTGGCATTGACTTCGAACACATGCTGGCCTCCCACGTCGACCCGCTTGACCGCCACCTCAAGCTTGGGCAACTGCGCCATGGCAGGCATGGCGCAGCAGAACAGCAGCCAGAAGAGGAAGCGGGAGGTCATGGTCCCAGCGTACGGGAAAGAATGCACCCTGACAAGCGGTGCACGCGCAACCGTGCTAGCCCATCAATCCCAAGTCCGGCAGCGCGAAGCGGCTCAGCTCATTGCGGAACACCTGGGTTTCCAGCATGGCCGCGTCGGCCCCGCCCAGGCGTCCGTACAAGCCACCCCTGACCGCCGCGCCGATGACCAGCTGGTGATTGCCCCAGGCGGTGCCGCCCGAGTTGGGCACCAGGGTGCGCCCGAAGTCGGAGATGGTGAAGGTGGTGACATGCTGCGCCGCGGACTGCCGTATATCTCTGGTAGCGCGCCGCATCGAGCGGCACGATCAGATTGTTGCCGTCGTTGCCGCCATACAGGTACAGGCAGACCAGGGCCTTGTAGTCCGATGGCGCCGCCTGCGCCGGTACGGCGGCGAGCAGTCCCAGCGAGGACATGGCGCGCAGGAAGCCGTCCTGGTTCAGCAGCTTGGGGGCCACCGTGAACAGCTGCATCACTTCGCGGGCGTAGTTTTCATTGGGCGAGGGCGTGATGCTGTTGCCCAGGTCCAGGTACTTGCCCATGGCGGGGTTGAGCGTCATCTCGCGCAGCAGCGCCTTGAAGTTGCCGAAAGCATGCCGGTCGAGCGTGACCAGCCAGGGGCGGATTTCATTGGCGTAGGGGGTCTTGTCTGCCGACACCACGAACAGCTGGGACAGGGCGAAGATCATGCGCTGGCGCAGCCTGCCCACGCCGTCCAGCTTGGGCAGCAGCCAGACGCGGCCTTCGAGTTCGTAAGGCGCGTGCCCGGACGCGACGATCGTCACGCTCTGGGCGAAGGCGGGTGCGGCGACGGCCAGGCAGCAGATCGTGCTCCAGCGCCGTGCTTGGTGTACTGTCGTGAAAAGCCCCGTTTCTTGGTCGTTGTATTTCGGTGCTTCCCCTTCTGCAATTGGCATGCCAGCCGTATTGGCGGTGTTTTGGCCGCTTTTTGCGGCAAAAAGTGACGGTTTTTGTTACTTTCCCGGAATAGTGACAATCTACAAATTTGCGACAAAAAAAGATTAGAACCCCGGATCTACAGAACTAGGTTGTAATGCCATTTGTTGTCCTAAACCTATAACTACAATGACCAGCCAAACCTATCCGCACCTGCTCGCTCCCCTCGACCTCGGCTTCACGACCCTGCGCAACCGCGTGATCATGGGATCGATGCACACCGGCCTCGAAGACCGCTTTTTCAACTACGACAAGCTGGCCGCGTTTTACCGCGAGCGCGCCAAGGGCGGCGTGGGACTGATCGTCACGGGCGGCATCTCGCCCAACCGCCAGGGCTGGCTGCTGCCGTTCGGCGGCACCATGAACTTCATCGGCGACGTGTACAATCACCGCAAGGTCACCAAAGCCGTGCACGAAGAGGGCGGCAAGGTCCTGATGCAGATCCTGCACTCGGGCCGCTACGGCTACCAGCCGCTGATCGTCTCGGCCTCGGGCACCAAGTCGCCGATTTCGCCATTCAAGCCACGTCCGCTGACCGAACGCGGCATCGAAGCGACCATCAAGGATTACGCGCGCTGCGCCAGGCTGGCCAAAATGGCCGGCTACGACGGCATCGAAGTGATGGGCAGCGAAGGCTACCTGCTGAACCAGTTCCTGTGCGCGCGCACCAACCAGCGCCAGGACCGCTGGGGCGGCAGCATCGAAAACCGCATGCGCCTGCCGGTGGAGATCATCAAGCGGATCCGCAAGACGGTGGGCGACGACTTCATCATCATGTACCGTCACTCGCTGCTGGACCTGGTCGAAGGCGGCAACACCTGGGAAGAAGTGCTGGCCGTGGCGCACGCGCTGGAAGCGGCCGGCGTCACCATCCTCAACACGGGCATCGGCTGGCACGAAGCGCGGGTGCCGACCATCGTCACCTCGGTTCCGCGCGCGGCGTTCGCCAGCGTGGCCGGCCGCCTGCGGCGCGAAGTGAAGATTCCCGTGGTGGCATCGAACCGCATCAACATGCCGTTCGAAGCGAACGACATCATCGCCCGCGGCGACGCCGACATGGTATCGATGGCGCGTCCCTTCCTGGCCGATTCCGACTTCGTGAACAAGGCCGCCAGCGGCCGCGCCGACGAAATCAACACCTGCATCGGCTGCAACCAGGCCTGCCTGGACCACACCTTCTCGAACAAGCGCGCCAGCTGCCTGGTCAACCCGCGCGCCTGCCACGAAACGGAACTGGTGTACGCCAAGGCCGCGAAAGTGCGCAAGGTCGCCGTGGTGGGCGCCGGACCGGCCGGCCTGTCGGCGGCGACAGTGGCCGCCGAATGCGGGCACAAGGTCACCCTGTTCGATTCCAGCGACAGCGTGGGCGGCCAGTTCAAGATTGCCATGCAAATTCCGGGCAAGGAAGAATTCAGCGAAACGATCCGCTACTTCCGCCGCAAGATCGACCTGACCGGCGTCGAACTGCGCCTGGGCCAGCGTGTCACGCGCGAAGAACTGCTGGCGGGCGGCTACGACGACGTCATCGTCGCCACCGGCATCAAGGTACGCATGCCCGGCATCGAAGGCATCGGCCACGCCAAAGTGCTGTCCTATCTTGACGTATTGCAGAAAAAAGTCGCGGTCGGCAAGCGCGTGGCCATCATCGGCGCCGGCGGTATCGGCTTCGACGTCGGCGAATACCTGCTGCACAATCCGGCGCATCCCCTGCCGCTGTCGGTGGGAACCTGGGCCGGCGAATGGGGCGTTGACCTGAACGCCACCACCAGCGGTGGCCTGGTCAAGCCGGTGGACGCGGAACCGGTGCGCCAGATCTTCCTGATGCAGCGCAAGGCCAGCAAGGTGGGCGCGGGACTGGGCAAGACCTCAGGCTGGGTGCACCGCGCCACGCTGTCGCGCAATGGCGTGGTCATGATGGCGGGCGTCACCTACAACAAGATCGACGACCATGGCTTGCACGTGACGGTGGGTGGGGAAGAGCGCCTGATCGCCGTGGACAACGTGGTGATCTGCGCCGGCCAGGACAGCCTGACCGAGCTGATGCCGCCGGAAGGCACGACGGGCGGCCCGCGCTTCCACAAGATAGGCGGCGCGGCGCTGGCGGCAGAACTCGATGCCAAGCGCGCCATCAAAGAAGGCGCGGAACTGGCCGTCAGCCTGTAGTTGCCACCTTTGGTAGGGGACTGTCCCAGGTTTTCAGGAAAGATTTCCTGAAAACCTGGGACAGTCCCCTACCAGAAGGAAAAATAAACTACTTCTTGCGGACGACGACGCAGCCGATCGAGTAACCGGCGCCAAACGAGCAGATCACGCCGTGCGATCCCGACGGCATGTCGTCCTGGTACTTGTGGAAGGCGATGATCGATCCGGCCGACGAGGTGTTGGCATAGGTGTCGAGAATGACCGGCGCTTCGTTCGGTTCCGCGTCGCGCCCCAGCAGCATGCGTGTTATCAGCAGGTTCATGTTCAGGTTCGCCTGGTGCAGCCAGTAACGCGATACCTGCGCCACTTCCAGCCCCGCCGCCGTCACGGTTTCCCGAATCATCTCGGCCGCCATCGGGCACACTTCCTTGAATACCTTGCGGCCCTGCTGGCGGAACAGCTTGTCCGGCTTGCCCACGCCGGCTTCGTCGAAGCGGTTCATGAAGCCGAAGTTGTTGCGGATGTTGTTAGAGAATTTGGTCTTGAGCTTCGATTCCAGGATCTCGAAGATGTGCGTGCCGCGCGCCGTGTCGGCCGCTTCCACCACGATCGCGGTGCAGGCATCGCCGAAAATGAAATGGCTGTCGCGGTCGCGGAAGTTCAGGTGGCCGCTGGTGATTTCAGGATTGAGCACCAGCACCGCGCGCGCCTGGCCGCTTTGCACCGCCGCCATCGCGGTCTGGATGCCGAAGGTGGCCGACGAGCAGGCCACGTTCATGTCGAAGCCGTAGCCTTCGATCCCCAGCGCTTCCTGCACTTCCACCGCCATGGCCGGGTAGGCGCGCTGCATATTGCTGCACGCGACCAGCACCATGTCGATATCGGCCGCGCTGCGCCCGGCGCGGTCGAGCGCCTGCTGCGCTGCCGCCACGCACATTTCGGCCTGCATCGACAGTTCGTCGTCGCCACGCTCGGGAATGCGCGCGGTCATGCGCGCAGGGTCGAGAATGCCGCTCTTTTCCATCACGTAGCGCGACTTGATGCCCGACGCTTTTTCGATGAAGCCGGCGCTCGAACCTTCGATCGCCGTCACTTCGCCCGCGGCGATCGCGGCGGCGTTGTCGATATTGAATTGTTCGGCATAGGCGTTGAAGGCGACGACCAGTTCCTCGTTCGAGATCGACTGGGAAGGCGTAAACAGGCCAGTGCCGCTGATGACGACTTGTTTCATAGTAAAACTTTCAAATAAGATAAGCCGGGCGTGACCCGGCGTGTACGCTGATTCTACACAATGGCGTGAGGGGGAGGGGCAAAACGGGCTTGCGGCCTCGCCCGGGACCAGGCTATTGCTGCGGCGTTTTTTTCGCCTGCTGGGCCAGCGTGGCTTTCGGCTCGGTCTTGGACAGCTGCATCGGCAAGCCCTTGAGATGGTTCAGCGCCTGCAGCAACTGGAAGTCGTCGGCGCTGCCGTATTCGAGCGGCTTGCGCTTGCGTTCCAGGGCCAGGATGCGCAACTGTTCTTCCACTTCGTCGCGCGCGCCGCGCACGTCTTCCTTGTCGCGGTCGTTCGACAGGTGCTTGTCCAGGTCCGCTTCGCGCGTGCGCAGGGCATTGAGGCCATCGCCGTCGGCGTTTTCGTCGACCAGGTAGTCGGGGATGATGCCGCGCGCCTGGATGGAGCGGCCTTTCGGGGTGTAGTAGCGCGCCGTGGTCAGCTTGACCGCGGTTTCGCTGGTCAGCGGACGCACCGTTTGCACCGATCCCTTGCCGAAGGTCTGGCTGCCGATGATGGTGGCGCGCTTGTAGTCCTGCAGCGCGCCGGCCACGATTTCGGAAGCCGATGCCGATCCTGTATTGACCAGCACCACCATGGGGATGGACTTGAGCCCGGCCGGCAGCTGGGCCAGGGCGTCGGCCCCACCGGGCTGCGCATAGAATTCGGGCCGCCCGGTATAGCTGAATTTGTATTCCGGCAGCTGGCCATTGGTGGAGACGATCTCCACATCCTTCGGCAGGAAAGCGGCAGAGACGCCGATGGCGCCCTGCAGCACGCCACCCGGGTCGTTGCGCAAGTCCAGCACCAGGCCCTTGAGCTGCGGTTCCTGCTTGTACAGCGCCTTGATCTTGGCGACCATGTCGTCCACGGTCGGTTCCTGGAACTGCGAAATGCGCAGCCAGGCGTAGCCCGGTTCGACGATCTTGCCCTTGACGCTCTTCTGGATGATCTCTTCGCGCGCGATGGTCATGGCCAGCGGCAGCGCTTCGTCCTTGCGCAGGATGGTCAGGGTGACCTTGGTGCCCGGCTCGCCGCGCATTTTTTTGACGGCTTCGTCGATGCCCAGGCCCTGGATGGTGAAGGTGTCGATGCGGGTGATCAGGTCACCGGGCTTGATGCCGGCGCGCCAGGCCGGCGAATCCTCGATCGGGGCCACGATCTTGATGTAGCCCTCTTCGCTGACGGCGATTTCGATGCCCAGGCCGACGAATTTGCCCTCGGTGCCTTCGCGCAGTTCGCGGTAAGCTTTCTTGTCCAGGTACGCCGAATGCGGGTCGAGCGAGGCGACCATGCCGGAAATGGCTTCGGTCAGCAGCTTTTTATCTTCGACTTTTTCAACGTAGTCCGATTTGATCAAGCCATACACGTCGGCCAGCTGGCGCAGTTCTTCGAGCGGCATGCCCGGCTCCACCGGTTTTTGCGCCAGCGCGGAAAATTGCATGGAGATGGCAATACCGGCAATGGCGCCAAGGCTGACAAGGCCGGAATTTTTGAGTGTGGAGCCCATGAATCACCTGAAAAATGCAGAAAGTACGCAGACTGCGCCGGTCCAGTATAAACCCGAATTCCGCGCACGCGAGGTGCCCCAGCGCAAATTTCGGATCTGTATATGTACGTTCCCTGATCGTCCGGCCACTGTTGTTTGTTGTGTATCGCAAAGTAAAGAAAAGTAAAAAGCGCGCGCGGCCGGTCCCCTGGGCAAGTACAGACGCTAGAATGCTTTCATCGCTGCCCGTCCGGGCAGCAAGCCTATCGCCGCTTAATCAATGAACAAACTTATTTCCCTCGCATGCCTCGCCATGCTGGGCGCCGCGCCACTGTCGCTGCATGCCGCAGCCGAACCCGATGACAAGGAAGCACTGAAAAAGAAGGCGCCAGTGCCCGAAACGCTGCAGCAGGTGACCGTCAGCGGCACCCGCGCCAACGATACCGAGAACCGCCGCAATGCCACCGCCGCCAAGATGATCTTCGGCCGCGAGGAACTGGACCGCAACGGCGATTCCAGTGTCGGCGAGATCCTCAAGCGCCTGCCCGGCGTGACCATGGGCGGCCCGCCGGGGCGCGGTGGACGCGGCGGCGGCCAGGCGCGCATGCGCGGCCTGGGCAACGGCTACACGCAGATGCTGGTCAACGGCGAACGTCCGCCGGCCGGCTTTTCGCTCGAATCGCTCGCGCCCGACCAGGTCGAGCGCATTGAAGTGATCCGCGGCGCGGTGGCCGAACACAGCACCCAGGCCATCGCCGGCACCATCAATATCGTGCTGCGCGAAGGCTACCAGCAAAAGGATATCCAGCTGCGCGTGAGCGACGCCATCGAGCAGGGGCGCCACAGCCCGAACGTCTCGCTGACCATGCCGGGCAAGGCGGGCAAGCTGACCTGGCTGATGACGGCGTCGCTGTCGTCGAACCGCGAGCACGATGCCAGCCTGAGCGACTACGAAACGGTCAACCCGGCCGGTGCGCTGGTCAAGGATGAAACGGTGGCCGCCCAAAGCACCCGCAGCGGGCGCGGGATACACCTGATGCCGCGCGCGTCGTACAAGTTCGACAATGGCGACACCATCAATTTCCAGCCCTTCCTGGTGCATAACCGCAGCGACGGCACGTCCGAAAGCCGCCTGACGGAGAACCTGAGAGTCGATCCTCCGGTGACGCCGGATTACGCGCTGGCTCTTGGCAGGTCCGAATCATCGGCCACGTTCGTGCGCGGCTTCGGCAACTGGCTGCACCGCATGGAGGAGGGCGCGCGGCTCGACGTCAAGTTTGGCTTTGGCGGCGGTCGTTCTGAAAGCGAATCGGTACGCAATGAAACCGGCGGCACGCGTCCAAACAGATTCGACGACAGGGACAGCTCGCGCAACCGCGGCCTGTCGACCGGCGGCAAATACACTTCGCCAATGGGCAAGGGCCACCTGCTGGCCGTGGGTTGGGACGCAGAAGCGCAGCACCGCAGCCAGAATGCGACGGCACTGGTCAATGGCGTGGCCAGGTTTGCCGAATCGGGCGAGAACCTGACCGCCGACACGCGCCGCCTGGCGGCCTTCGCGCAGGACGAGTGGGACATCACGCCCAAATGGTCGGTGTACCTGGGGCTGCGCTGGGAAGGAATCACGACCGACGCCGACAGCTATGGCCGCAAAATCAGCAACACCACCAGCGTGTGGAGCCCGGTGCTCCATTCCGTGTGGCGCCTGCCCGGCAGCGACAAGGACCAGATCCGCGCCAGCGTGACCCAGAGCTACCGCGCGCCGCAGCTCAATGATCTGATTGCCGCGCCCACTTTCTCGCTCTCGAATGATCGTTTGCGTCCGGACCGCATAGGCAATCCCGACCTCAAGCCGGAACTGTCGCAGGGCATTGACCTTGCGTACGAACACTACGTGGGCAAGAGCGGTATCCTTTCGGTGAGCGGCTTTGCGCGCAAGATCGACGACCTGATGCGGCGCGAGCTGAGCGAACGCATGGTCGGCAATGAGATGCGCTGGCTGTCGACGCCGTCGAATATCGGCACGGCGCGCACCGCCGGCGTCGAACTGGAAGCGAAGCTGCAGCTGGCCGACTTGATGGCCGACGCGCCGAATCTTGACCTGCGCGCCAATTACAGCCGCTTCTGGTCGAGCGTGGATGGCATCCCGGGCCCGGACAACCGGCTGGACCAGCAGGCCAAGCAGACCGCCAACTTGGGCGTCGACTACCGCATGAAGCGGCTGCCGCTAACGCTGGGCGGCAGCTACAACTGGACCCCGGCCATCCTGGTGCAGACCAGCGTGGACGAGCGCGTGAGCACGGGCGTCAAGCGCCAGTTCGACGTGTACGGCCTGTGGAAATTGAGCGCCAACAACCAGTTGCGCATCGGCGCCAATAATCTGATGGGCGACGACTACCTGTCCGGCCGGACCGTCACCACGATCGACCGGACGGCGATGGCGAACACCGCCACCCGCACCTACACCACCTGGAGCATCAGGTGGGAGATGAAGCTGTAAGCAAACACCCCGGCCACAAGCCAAGCAACCCGCCCTCATAAAGGACCGCAACGTGAAACGATTTGTACTGACCACCATGGCCCTGAGCCTGATGACCGCTTTCGCCGGCGCGGCCGACGCACCTGCTCCCTTGTCCGGTATCGACACCCAGTTCATCGATCAGGGCGTGCGCGTGCAGGACGACTTTTTCGCGCACCTGAACGGCAAGTGGCTCAAGGCGACCGAGATCCCGGCCGACAAATCGAGCTGGGGCACGTTTGCCAAGCTGCGCGACGACATCACGCCGCAGGTGCGCGCCATGATCGAAGCGGCGCAGGCCGACAAGAACAGGAAAGCCGGTTCCGAGGCCCAGAAGATCGGCGACATGTACGCCAGCTTCATGAACGAAGCGGCTCTCGAAAAACTGGGCTACAAGCCGCTGGCCGGCGAAATCGCCCGCATCCGCGCCATGCGCGACAAGAAGGCCATTCCCGCCCAGATCGCCCACCTGTCGAAGATCGGCGTGGCCGGCCCGTACAGCGTTTCGGTGAACCTGGACGCGCGCAATTCGACCCAGTACGCGGCCTACATCGGCCAGGGTGGCCTGGGCCTGCCGGACCGCGACTACTACCTGAAAAAGGACGACGCCAAACTGGCCGAGGCGCTGGCCAAATACGAGAAGCACATCGCGACCATGCTGGGCATGGTCGGGCGCAAGGATGGCGCTGAAGCCGCGAAGGCCATCGTCGGCCTCGAAACCGCGCTGGCGCAGGTACAGTGGACCAAGGTCGACAACCGCAATCCGGTCAAGCGCTACAACAAGGTGGAGATCGCCAAGCTCGATGCGCTGACGCCGGGCTACGACTGGAAGGCCGCCCTGGCCGCCGCCGGCATCGCCAACAAGACCGACTTCGTCATCGTGGCCCAGCCAAGCTACCTGACCGGGTTCAACGCGGCGCTGAGCAGCACCGACCTGGCGACCTGGAAGTCCTACTTCGAATGGCAGGTGCTGCGCGGCTATGCGAGCTACCTGTCCAAGCCTTTCGTCGATGCCGACTTCGCATTCAACGGCACCGCCCTGACCGGCGTGACCGAAAACCGTCCGCGCTGGAAGATCGGCGTGTCCGCCGTCGAAGGCGCGCTGGGCGAGGCCGTGGGCAAGCAGTACGTGCAGCAGCACTTCCCGGCCGAGCGCAAGGCGCGCATGGAAGTGCTGGTCAAGAACGTGCTAGAAGCCTACCGCGTGAGCATCGACACGCTCGACTGGATGGGCCCCGAAACGAAGAAGGAAGCGCAGGCCAAGCTGGCCAAGTTCGTGCCGAAAGTGGGCTACCCGAACAAATGGCGCGATTACACGGCGCTTACCGTCAAGCCGGACGACCTGGTTGGCAACATGATGCGCGCGCGGACCTACGCCTACAACCGCAACCTGGCCAAGCTGGGCAAGCCGGTCGACCGCGAAGAGTGGGGCATGATGCCGCAGACCGTGAACGCCTATTACAGCCCGGTGATGAACGAGATCGTGTTCCCGGCGTCGATCCTGCAGCCGCCGTTCTTCGACATGCGTGCCGACGACGCGGTCAACTACGGCGCCATCGGCGCGGTGATCGGCCATGAAATCAGCCACGGCTTCGACGACTCGGGCAGCCAGTACGACGGCGACGGCAACCTGCGCGACTGGTGGACGGCCGACGACCGCGCCAAGTTCAAGGCCAAGGCCGACATGCTGGTCAGGCAGTACAGCAGCTATTCGCCGCTGCCGGGCTACAACGTCAACGGCGCGCTGACCCTGGGCGAGAATATCGGCGACAACTCGGGCGTTGCCATCGCCTACAAGGCCTACAAGCTGTCCCTGGGCGGCAAGCCGGCGCCGGTCATCGATGGCCTGACCGGCGACCAGCGCTTCTTCATGGGTTTCGGCCAGGTGTGGCGCATGAAGATGCGCGAAGCGCAGCAGATCGTGCAGGTCAAGACCGATCCGCATTCGCCGGGCCAGTTCCGCGCCAACGGCACCATGATGAACCAGCCGGGCTTTTATGAAGCCTTCGGCGTGAAGGAAGGCGACAAGATGTACCTGGCGCCGAAGGACCGCGTCACCATCTGGTAAGCCGTTCCCCAGACAGCAAAGCCGCCCGGGTTCAGTTCACCCGGGCGGCTTTTTTGCTTCCTCGCGCTTGGCGCGGACAAAAAAAATGCTCCCCGCAGGGAGCACATTTCCGGCAGGCCCGAATTACTGGGCTTTTGCAGGTTCCGCCGCAGGAGCAGCAGCGCCTTCGGTGGCGATGACCATGGCAGGAACCGACGGTTCGGCGAACTTGGCGCCGGACTGGTTGGCCATGTAGACCACGGCGCGCGCGATTTCAACATTGTCCAGGTCCGGATTGCCGCCCTTGGCAGGCATGGCGCGGATACCTTCGACAGCGTGCTTGACCAGGGTATCGTAGCCCTGGCCGATGCGGGCAGCCCAGCCGGCGTTGTCGCCCAGCTTGGGTGCGCCGGCGGCGCCCGATGCGTGGCAGGCCGCGCAATTGGCGGTGTACACGGCTTCGGCGGCGAGCAGCACTTTCGGTGCGTTGGCATCCTTGAGCGTGAAGCCTTCGTCGGCCACCGGTTTCAGGCGGGCGGCAACTGCTTCGGCCGACTGGCTGTCGGTACCGGCGCCTTCCAGCGGCGTGGTGGTGACAAATTTCACCAGCAGGATGATGCCCAATACGGTGACCAGGAAGAAGGCGGCAATCGCTGCTACCAGCTGCTTTGGGGTCCGGATGGCCGATTCGTGTTCGTTGTGTGCGTCGCTCATGATGTCCTTAGTACAATTTTCAGAAAGCTGCGGGCCGATCGCATTCGCATTAATCCTGCAAATACTCGCCAAACCCGCGATTATAGACCCAAAGCACCTGTTTTGGAACGCATATTGCCCTTTGGACGACACTTTCCATGGACGGGGTGCGTGAAAAACGGTATCCTTCGCATCTCTTCAAGCATTCCCCCTACGCGGCTGTAGCTCAGTGGATAGAGTATTGGCCTCCGAAGCCAAGGGTCGTGGGTTCGATCCCCGCCAGCCGCACCAGTTTTTCCACCCAAACCAATCAGGTCGCGTACTGTTGTGCAGGTGCGAGCACGGCTTGTCGCCAGCGCCATCGACACGGAGCCTGGCCCTTTTTCTTGCGGCTACGCTGTCCGCCAGCGAAAACATCTTTTCCCAACTTTCAATTACTGCTGGCATCTTCTCGTATTGACGCCACAATTTCTGTGTTTTGTCGGTATTTTTTACATCGGCCAGGTTCGCCTGAATCCTGCCTTTTTGTAACTCCATGTACTTGCCCAACATTGCCAATAATTTACCCATCTGGCATGCATCGTGCGCTTGCCCACCTGCGGGATCTCAAAAGCTACGACTCTCACATTCGGGGGTAATACATCAAGCTCAGTCACATCGCGGCAGCGGCATTGGCAACCTTGTCTTTCAACGCCCAGGCTGCCCTGGTGGAATACGCGCCATGGAACGCACAGTATCCGACCAACTCCGGTGTGCTGTTGAACGCCCAGTCCAACGGCGACAGCACCATCGCCATGGGTGCCCATGCATACAGGAATGGCGTGTACTTGCCGAACGACGGCGTCGACACCGACGTCGGCCGTAGCGGCCTGTACCAGCCCATGCGCGCCAACTGGAGCTTCGACTTCGCGTGGAACCTGGGAAGCCGCACCAGCTGCTCCATGCTGCTGGAAGTCGACACCGACCCGGACGACGCCACGCCCGGCGTCAGGTTCAGCCTGAGTCGCATCTACGGTCCGGTATGGGGCGACTCCTGGAACATGGAAATGCGCTTTATCGATGCCATGTTTGGCGCCACGTTCGATCCGTTCACCGAAAGCGGCACGGCCTTCACGCTGCGCATGCTCATCGCCGATGGCCGCGAAGTACTTGGTCAGGCGAAAAAAAAGCGGAGCCTGCGCTCCGCTTCTTGCTGCTACCGCTGCCCGATCAGGCCTGGCGCCTGCGGCGCGCCAGCGCCAGCCCTGCCAGTCCCAGGCCCAGCAAGCCGATCGATGCCGGCTCCGGTATCCGGGTCGATTCGCCGATCTGGATCGTAATCGATTCCTGGGTCTGGATGTCCGTGATGGTGTAGGTGCCCATGGTCAGGCCCAGGCTGGCCAGGGTGCCCGCCTTGCTCCAGCTGACGTCCGGGGTCCACAGGGCGCCGACCATGTCGGCCGCCGAGATGCCGATACCCGGGGTGCGGAAGCCGCCCGGCATCAGATAGGTCGTGAACTGCGTGGTGCCGGCCGAGGACCAGGCAAAATTGCTGGACATGAACATGTTGCCGATCCACGGGGCGTAATTGGTGCCCGTATTGAAACCGAAGCCGCGATTGATGCCGCCCATGCTGGTGTCGCCCATGATGTCGGACTGGCCGCCGCCATTGGTTTCCACGCCGGTTCCGCCCCAGCCGCTCGCCGCTGCCGCGACCAGGTTTGCCGTGTTCAGCACGCCCGACGATTGCATCAAGACGTTGCCGCCGGACTGGGTAAAGGTGAATACCACATCGGCTTGTGCCGACGCCATGGCGGCGCCGAGGATGGCAATGCCGGTAGAAACTTGGGTGCGCAGTTTCATGATGATTTCTTTCTAACGAGGGAAATATAATCGGTGCAATCATACAAGCATAATACATGCCACATTTGTAAATACTTGATTCTAAAAAACTTTCAATAAGTCGGGCTGGGGCGTGCGGATGTTCTGTAAAGAAATTCGACACCGTGGCCCGGGCCGACGCGGGGCAACAGCAGGCGTGCTGCGGCGATTGCTCTCAAGTAGAATTGCATTCTGGTCGACACTTCAGGGGCAATGTGAAAGGCATCGTTTTCAATTTGATCGAGGAAGCTGTCAGCAAGGAATTTGGCGAGGAAACCGGGGACCGGCTGCTGGACGAGGCCAATCTGTCCGGCGCCTGCACCTCGCTGGCAGCTACGCCGACTCTGAAATCGTCGCCCTGGTGGGCGCCGCGGCCAAGGCCCGCAAGCTGCCGCCCCAGGATATACTGCGCTGGTTCGGCCAGCGCGCCATGCCCCTGCCGGCCGCGCGCTATCCCGATTTTTTCAGCGGCCATGTCGCCACCCGCGGCTTCCTGCTCACCCTGAACAACATCAACCATCCCGAAGTGCAAAAGCTGTACCCGGGCGCGATCACGCCGGTGTTCGATTTCGGCGCCGCCCCAATGCAAGCACGACGGCGCTTCCACGTGCGTGTTCCATGTCCGATTCCACCAATGACGCTGCGGCCCCCGACGCCGAAATCGCCCTGTTCGAAACCATTGCCGCGGCCGCCAACGAGGCGGCCAATGTCGAAGCCGCCATGCACCATGTGCTGCTGGTGGCCGCCGGCGCCGGCGGGCAGTCGCTGGCCTCGACCTGCAGTCTGGCATGACGAGAGCGGGGGCCGCTACCATGGCTTGCGCGCGCTGAGCGAATCAATCGTCTTTGGCCGCGGCACCGGGCTGCCGGGCCTGGTGTGGGACAGCAGCGCACCGGCCTGGTCCAATTCTGGCAGCGGCAACGCCGCCGGCTATCCGCGCCTGCAGCAAGCGGCACGGGCCGGCCTGCGCTCGGTGTTCGCTTCCCCCGTCATGATCGGCGCCGAAGTGGTGGCGCTCCTCGCATTTTTCAGCAATGAACACCAGACCCCGGACGAGTCCCTGCTGCGCCTGATGGCGCAGATCGGCATCCAGCTCGGGCGCGTGGTCGAACGCAAGCGCACCAAGGCGCGCCTGTTGCACGACGCGCTGCACGATCCGCCCACCCAGCTGGGCAAGCGCAAGCTGTTCCTGGACCGCTTGCGGCAAGCCCTGCTGCGCGCCAGCGCGTGCCCGGCTACCAGTTCAGCGTGCTGTTCGTCGACCCGGACCGCGTCAAGGCCATCAACGATGGCCTGGGCCACCTGGCCGGCGACCAGCTCATCATCGCCACCGCCAACCGCCGGTCGGCCGCGCTGCGCAAGACCGTCCTGGTGGCGCGCATGAGCGGCGAGGAATTCACCATCCTGCTCGACAACATCAGCAACGAGCAAGTCCCGGTGCGCGTGGCCGAAAGGCTGATGAGCGTGATGGCCGACGCCTTCGTGCTGGGCGAACACCAGGTGGTGGTCACGGCCAGCATCGCCATGTACAACGCCAAGCAGCAGGGGCGGGCGCGCTGGGTCATGTTCGACCACGCGATGCAGGAAAAAGCCTTGCGCCGCCTGCAGCTGGAATCGGAATTGCGCCTGGCCCAGGGCGGCGGCGAACTGTGGCTGGCCTACCAGCCCATCGTCACCCCCCCCACGATGGCCTGATCCGCGGCCAGGCTTGCCGCCAGCTGCGCACCTGGCAGCAGGACAGCGGGCGGCCCATGACCATGAGCGTGAACCTGTCGGCGGCGCAACCGGCCGACGACGGCCTGGTCGCGCTGGTGAAAAAGACCCTGGCCGAGAGCGGCATCGTGCCCGGCACCCTGAAGCTGGAACTGACCGAAAGCGCGGTCTTGGCCGACCCCGACCGGGCACTGGGCATTTTTCGCCAGCTCAAGGAACTGGGGGTCAAGCTGTCGCTCGACGATGTCGGCACCGCTTATACGTCGCTCAGCCATCGGCGGCGCCTGCCCATCGATACCCTGAAGATCGACCGATTCTTCGTCAGCCAGATGGACCGCCACGACGACAAGCGCCAGATCGCCGAAGCGGTCATGATGCTGGCGCGCACCCTGGGCCTGGACGTGGTGGCCGAAGGCGCGGAAACGGCGGCCGAAGTCGACTTGCCGCAGGACATGGGCAGCGATTTCGTGCAGGGCTGTTTCTACTTCAAGCCCATGCGGGCCGACGCCGCCGGCGCCGCCTGGCGCGGGCAGGATGCGCACTGGCGCGCCGGAATCGGCTAAGGTATGCAAGATAGTCATTCTGCATCGGCCTTTTACTTGTTCTGCTGCACTAAAATCAATATAGAATATGGAACCGTTGTTTTCCGTGCGCGCCGCCGGCCCGCCGTTTCAGACAGATTCATTCGATAGGGATGTCATGGCATTTTTGAGAAACAAGTACCAAGCCGGCGCCGCGCTGCTGAGCGCCTTCATCATGATGGGCGTGCTGGGCGCATGCGGCAAGACGGAAACCTCGGCGTCGCTGGTGGCCGAAGCGAAGCAGTTCCAGCAGAAGGGCGACACCAAGGCCGCCATCATCCAGCTCAAGAATGCCATCGTCAAGGATGGCGCCGACAAGGATGCGCGCCTGGCTTTGGGCTTGCTGTACAACGACACGGGCGACGCGCTGTCGGCCGACAAGGAATTGCGCAAGGCCCTGGAACTGGGCGCCGACAAGGAGGTCGCGCTGCCGGCCCTGGCCCTGGCGCTGCTGCGCCAGCGCCAGTTCCAGAAAGTGCTCGACCAGACCGCCTCGGCCAATATGGCCAATCCCGCCATGCTGACCGTGCGCGCCGATGCCTACGCCGGCCTGGGCGACGCCGCCAAGGCCAGGGAAAGCTACGAGCAGGCGCTCAAGCTCAAGGCGGGCCACGGCGCCGCCATGATCGGCCTGGCCCGCCTGGCGCTGGGCGAGCGCGATATAGCGCGCGCCACGGAGCTGGTCAAGCAGGCGGTGGCGGCCAATCCGGCCGACGCCGATGTCTTCATGTTCCAGGGCGACATGCTGCGCGCCCAGGGCCAGAATCCGGCCGCGATCGCGTCCTATGAACAAGCCCTGAAAGCCAAGCCGGGCCACCGCTCGGCCAACCTGGAAAAGGCCTTCGTCGAAATTTCCGAACGCAAGTTCGACGCCGCCAAGCTGGACGTCGATGCGGCGCGCAAGATCACCCCGAACGCGGTCATGGTTAGCTACACCCAGGGCTTGCTCGACTTCACCCAGGGCAAGTATGTGCCGGCCAAGGAAGCGCTGCAGGCCGTGCTGAAGGTGGCGCCCGACCACATGCCCAGCGTGCTGCTGGCCGGGGCGACCGAACATGCCCTCGGTTCCCATTCCCAGGCGGAACAGCACCTGCGCAAATACTTGAACGCGGTGCCCAACAATACCTACGCCAAGAAGCTGCTGGTGAGCGTGCTGATGAAGACCAACCAGAATGCCGAGGCCCTGACCACGCTCGCGCCGCTGCTGGCGGCCGAAGGCGGCGACAAGGATGTGCAGCTGCTGGCGCTGGCTGGCGAAGCCCATATGCAAAACCGCGATTTCGCCAAGGCCAACGATTATTTCGCCAAGGCCTCCGTTCTGGCGCCGAAGGCCGCCGCGCTGCGCACCTCGCTGGCGTTGTCCAAGCTGGCCATGGGCGACAACGAACATGCGGTGGCCGACCTGGAACAGTCGGTCAAGCTCGATACCACCTCGCCCAAGGCGGCGACCCTGCTGGTGATGACGGAAATGCGCCTGAAGCGCTTCGACAAGGCCCTGGCCGCGGCCAAGGCGCTCGAAGCGGCCCAGCCGAACGATCCCTCGGTCTACAACCTGCAGGGCGGGGTCTACCTGGGCATGAAGGAGGAAGCGAAGGCGGTCGCCAGTTTCGAAAAGGCGCTGTCCATCAAGCCGGACTTCTTCCCGGCCGTGGCCAACCTGGTCCAGCTGGCCGTGCGCGACAAGAAGCCCGACATCGCGCGCCAGCACTTGCTCAAGTACCTGGAAAAGGACAAGAAACATATCGAGGCCATGAATGGCCTGGCCCAGTTGTCGGCCATCGAAGGCAAGCCGGCCGAGGTCACCAGCTGGCTGGAAAAGGCCAGCACCGAAAATCCGGACAGCGTGGTCGCGGCCCGTGCGCTGGGCAACCATTACATCCGCACCGGCGAAAAACAGAAGGCCCTGACCCTGGCGCGCAAGTTCCAGGTAGCCCATCCGAAGGACCTGGACATGCTCGACCAGCTGGGCCAGGCCCAGCTGGTGAACCAGGACGCGGCCGGCGCGCTGGAAACTTACAGCAAGCTGGTGGGCCAGTCGCCGAAGTCGGCCATTGCCCACTTCCGCCTGGCGCTCACCCACTTGCAGATGAAGAACACCAGCTCGGCCGTCGAAGGCTTGAAAAAGGCGGTCGCGCTGCAGGAAGACTTCCTGGACGCTCAGCTGGCCCAGGTCGAACTGGCCGTGCGCGCCAACAAGTTCGACGATGCCATGGCGATCGCGCGCACCATCCAGAAGCAGCGTCCGAAGGAAGCGGCCGGCTTTGCGCTCGAAGGCAGCTTGCTGCAGGGACAAAACAAACTGGCCCAGGCCGTCGGTCCCTTTGAAAAAGCGTTTGCGCTGGCGCCCAACCCGAGCGCCATGATCAAGCTGCACGCCGCCCTGCGCGCCGCCGGCAAGGCCAAGGACGCCGATGCCCGCCTGGCCCAGTGGCAAAAGGATAACAAGCCCGATCCGGTGGTGGCCCTGTACGTCGCCGAAAACCAGCTGGCGCGCAAGGAATACAAGGAAGCCATCGTCTCGCTCGAAGGCGTGACCAAGCTGGCGCCGACCAATCCGGCGGGTTGGAACAACCTGGCATGGGCTTACCAGCAGGAAAAGGACCCGCGCGCGCTGAAGACGGCCGAACATGCCCTGAGCCTGGCCGCCGACAGCCCGGCCGTGATCGATACCCTGGGCTGGATCCTGGTGGAGCAGGGCAATATGACGCGCGGCATGGCGATGCTGCAAAAAGCGGTCACCATGGCGCCGGACGCGCCGGACATCCGCCTGCACCTGGCCATGGCGCTGGCCAAGTCCGGCGACAAGGGCGGCGCCAAGCGCGAACTGGACAAGGCGAAGGCGAGCAAGCATTTCGCCGAAAACGACGATTCGCGCGCCCTGGCCAAGCAGTTATAGGCAAAAAATGTACAAAAAGTCACGTAAATACCGTAACGCAATGTTGCGGCATGTTATTTTTTGATAATAGTGTGTGAATTTCAACACGCCAGGCACAATTTAGTGACGCGTTCGGCATCGACGGTGTTAGGATTAAGCGCTTGAAAATTCGCTTGCGCGCGAGTCTAGTCGATGCCAGAAACTCTGAATATTCTTGAAACAAATGCTTGCAAATTCGTGCTCCCGAAAGAGCCGCTGCTGCATTGTCCGCCAGCGTTCGTGTCGGAGTTCTCTGATAACATCGCCGAGATGAGGATCAATGAACGCAGCTTCGGCATCCGCGTCGCCGACACCGACGAAGGTCGCAACCGCGCCAGCCTGCTGATCAAGAAGATGTATTCCTGGCGTGGCTACGCCGGCACCCACACGCTCGAAGACAATCCCAACCAGATCACCCTGTCGGCCTTCGACACCGGCGACGACGTCATCGGCACGGTCACGCTGGGCATCGATTCGCCCACCGTGGGCATCATGGCCGACGCCGTGTTCAAGGACCATGTGGACGGTTTCCGGGCCCGTGGCGCGCGCGTGTGCGAGATCAGCAAGCTGGCCTTCGACCCCACCGTCAAGTCCAAGCTCGCGCTCGGCTCGCTGTTCCACATCCTGTACATCTACGCGCACCATATTTACCAGTGCACCGACGCCTTCATCGAAATCAACCCGCGCCACCGCCGCTATTACGAAAACATGCTCGGTTTTCGCACCCAGAGCGCTGTGCGCATCAATCCCCGCGTCAACGCACCGGCACACCTGCTGTGGCTGAACCTCGATTACATGGGCAAGGAGATTGACCGCTTGGGCGGCATCAGCGATCATCCCGGTACCGAGCGCTCGCTGTACCCCTATTTTTTCTCGAAGCGCGAGGAACGCGGCATCGCCGAGCGGCTCCTGTCGATCGGCTAGGCGCCGCTTTTTTTCCAGCAAGTCCTTGCAACCCATCGCCATGCCCGTCCCGAGCAGGCATTGACAACAGGAAAATCATGTCAAATAAACAACATCAGTCGCCCGTCCGCCTTGCCTTGCTGACCACGGCGCTGCTGCTGGCTTTGGGAGGCTGCAACAAGGCCGAGGATGCGGTCGCGCTGATGGCCCAGGGCCACAAATACGAGCAGGCCGGCGACAATGTGGCGGCCCTGATCCAGTTCAAGAACGCGGTGGCCAAGGACCCGAAAAACGCTGAAGCGCGCCTGGCCCTGGGCAGCGCCTACAACCGCATCGGCGACCCGCTGTCGGCCGAAAAGGAAGTGCGCAAGGCGATGGACATGGGGGTGCCGGTCGAACGCACCCTGCCCGAACTGCTGATGGCCCAGCTGTTCCAGAACCAGTTCCAGAAAGTGGTCGACGCGACCGAACAATCGGCCTACACGGCCACCCCGCGCGTGACCACCCAGCGCGCGGTCGCGCTGTACCAGCTGGGCAAGAAGGCCGAGGCGGTGGAAGCCTTCGAGCGCGCGCTCAAGGCCGATCCGTCCTACCCGGTGGCCCTGATGGGACTGGCCAAGATCGCCATGGAAAAGCAGGACCGGGCCGCGGCCGCCAAATACGTCGAAGAAACCGTCACGCGCAACCCCAAGGATGCCGACAGCTGGCTGTTCAAGGGCGATTTCGAGCGCGCCGCGGGCAATGCCGCCGCCGCCCTGGCCGCCTACGACCAGGTGCTGGTGCTCGACCCGGGCAGCTCGGCCGCGCACCTGCAGAAATCCTTCGTCTACATGACCGAGCGCAAGTATGTCGAAGCGCTGGCCGCGCTCGAAGCGGCGCGCCGGATCTCGCCGAAAAACATCAATGTGGTGTATGTGCGGGGCATGCTCGATTTCACCCAGGCCCATTACCCGGCCGCGCTCGAGTCGCTCCAGCAAGTGATGAAAGTGGCGCCCGAACACATGCCCTCCATCCTGCTGACCGGCGCGGTCCAGTTCCAGCTCAAGTCCTATCCGCAGGCGGAAAAAAACCTGAAGAAATACGTCGAGTCCAACCCGGGCAGCGTGTACGGGCGCAAGCTGCTGGCCTCGGCCCGGGTCCAGCTGGGCGACGCCAAGGGCGCCATCGCCGCGCTCGAACCGGTGCTCGAGAAGAGCGACGATGCCCAGCTGCTGGGCATCGCCGGCAAGGCTTACATGGATAGCCACGACTATGCCAAGGCGACCGCCGCCTTCGAGCGCGCCAGCCTGCTCGATCCGAACAAGGCGCCCCTGCGCACCTCGCTCGGCCTGTCGGTGCTGGAAGAAGGCGAGAAGGCGCGCGCCATCACGGAAATGGAAGTGGCCACGCGGCTCGACCTGAGCACCGGTGAGGCGGGCACGACCCTGGCCATCACCGCCCTGCGCCTGCAGCAGTACGACAAGGCGCTGGCAGCGACCACCGACCTGGCCAAACGCATGCCCACCGATCCCCTGGCGCGCAATCTGGCCGGCCTGGCCCACCTGGGCAAGGAGAACCGGGTAGCCGCGCGCGCCAGCTTCGAAGAAGCGCTCACGCTGCAGCCTGCCTTTTTCCCGGCGCTGGACAGCCTGGCGCGCATGGACTTGCAGGATAAAAAGCCCGACGTGGCGCGCAAACGCTATGAAGCCTTCCTGGAACGCAATCCGAAGCATGTCGAAGCGCTGACCGTGCTGGGCGCGTTTACCGTGGCCCAGGGTAATGCGGCGGCGGCCACGCCCCTGCTGGAGCGGGCCTACAATGTCGACCAGGCTGCGGTCAAGCCGGCGGTGTTCCTGTCCACCCACTATGCGGCCATCGGCGAACAGGCCAAGGCGCTGACCCTGGTGCGCAAGCTGCAGGTGGCCAATCCGGAAAATCCACAGGTGCTCGAGCAGTTGGCCCGCCTGCAGTTCGCCAACGGTGACAATGGCGGTGCCATGGAAACATTCACCAAGCTGACCGTGGTCTCGCCACGCTCGGCCGATGCGCACTTCCTGCTCGGCTCGGCGCACATGGCGATGAACAACCTGCCCTCGGCCGCCACCTCGCTCAAGCGCGCGCTGACCCTGCAGCCGGACTACCTGGAAGCCCAGATGGTGCTGGCCGGCGTGCACCTGCGGCAGCGCCAGTTCAACGAATCGATGGCCGTCGCGCGCGCCATCCAGAAGCAGAAGCCGGCCGAGGCGGTCGGCTATGTCGCCGAAGCCGATGTCCTGATGATCACCAGCAAGCCAGCGGCGGCCGTGCCCCTGTACGAGAAAGCCTATGCCCTGGGCAAGCACCCCGAGCTCGTGATCAAGTATGCACAAGCGCTGGGCGCGAGCGGGCGCGCAAAAGAAGCGGAGGCGAAAGTGGCGCAGTGGCGCCTCTTGCACCCGGAGGACCTGAAAGTGCCGTCGTATGTGGCCGAACGCCACTTGGCCAATAAAAATTTCCAATTTGCGATTCCGGAAATCGAGGCGATACTGAAGAAGAAACCGGCTGACCCCGCTTCGCTGAACAATCTCGCCATTGCCTACGACGGGATCAAGGATCCTCGCGCACTGGCCACCGCGGAAGCGGCGCTGAAGGCCGGGCCGGACACCGCCGCCATCATGGATACGCTGGGCTGGATGCTGGTGGAGCATAATCAATTGGCACGTGGTGTTGTGCTTTTGCAAAAGGCGAGCGCGGCCGCTCCGTGGGATGCGGATATACGCTATCATTTGATTCAGGCGTTGGTAAAGTCACAAGATTTGTCGGCGGCGGGCAAGCAATTCGAGGCGCTCGAAGCGCGCAACAAGAATTTCCCCCAGCTTGAAGCAGCGCGGAAATTGGTCAAAAAATAGCAGAGGGCACCACCCCACGGGGCCCGCGGGGAAGCGCATGGGCATACCAACAGAGGCAATGGCAGCGATGCATGAGAAGCGGGCTGAGCCCCGATCCGATGAACTTGCCGTGCCGCGCGACGACGTCGCCAGCACCTTCATAGGCGAGGTGACGGACAAGGACCGCACTTTCGGCATCCGCCTGGCCGACACCGACGAAGGGCGTAACTCGGCCAGCCTCCTGATCAGCAAGATGTACGCCACGCGTGGCTACAATGTCGCGCACATGGAAAAGGATCCGAACCGGATCACCTTGTCGGCGTCCGACAAGGGCATCGTCATCGGGACCGTGACGCTGGGCCTCGATTCGCCCGAGCGGGGCATCCTGGCCGACGACGTGTTCGGCGACCGCGTCAATGAGTACCGCGCCAACCATGCGCGCCTGTGCGAAATCACCAAGCTGGCCTTCGATCCCCTGGTGCGCTCGAAAATGGCGATGGCTGCCCTGTTCCACGTGCTCTACATCTACGCCCACTACATGCACAAGCGCACCGATGTGCTGATCGAAGTCAATCCGCGCCACCGCCGCTTCTATGAAACCATGCTCGGCTTTTCCGAAGTGGCCGAGCTGCGCCACAATACCCGGGTCGACGCGCCGGCCCACCTGATGTGGCTCAGCGTGGCCTATATGGGCGAGCAGATCGCTCGCTTCGGCGGCCACAACAGCCATCCCGGCGATGAACGCTCGCTCTATCCCTACTTCTTTTCGCAACGCGAAGAGGAAGGCCTGGCCGGCCGCCTGATCAAGCTTGGCTAGGATCGAAGTCGTAGCGCCCGGGCGCGATGATGTCGTCCGGATCGAGCGTGAGCATGAGCTTGTGCACCGCGCCCCAGTAGCGCTTGTCGCGCTTGGCCAGCTTGCCCATCATGTCGGTGCGCGCGCGGTACACTTCCAGTCCCATGTCGTGGATTTTCTTGAGCATGGCCGCGGCGCAGCGCTGCGCCACCTTGAGTTCTTCCTCATCCTTGCGGTTGAACAGCAGATTGATCACCGCCACCAGCGAGGTCGAGGTTTCGATATTGATCGTCATGTACAGCGTCGGGTGGCCGTAGCGCTTGGCGGTATTCTTGATTTCTTCGATGAAGCGGGCCACGAAGGCGCCGTCCAGCGGTAGCGCCGGGTTGATGAACAGCAGGCCGCATTCGGACAGGTCGAGCTGTTCGGCCTTCAGGTCGGTGCGCCCGTATTTCCACAGCAAATTGTCGATGGCCGCATCGGTGGGCACGCCCAGCGCCAGCGTGTGCAGGGGACGGATGGCGGCGATCGCGGCCGCGTTGGCGCGCGCCAGCTTCAGGAAGCGCAGGCGGTGGCAGACGGCATAGCCGAAGTCGAGCAGCTGGTGGGTGATGACGCGCACGCCGGCGATCTTTTTCATGCGCAGGCGCAGTTCGGCCAGGTTGGCCTTGACCTGGGCCGGGCTGCCGGTCACCGCGCCCAGGCTGGCCCATTCCCCCGGCGAGACCAGGTTGATCGCTTCCTGGGCCTCGGCGGCCGCTTTCGCCGGCGCATAGCCGCATTCCTTTTCGAGGTAGGTCGTCACGCCGTACGACATGGTGGCGTGGGTGCGCGCGCGGTTGGCGATATGGGTCACCGATTCGATCAGGCCGTCGCGCTTGCAGTCGGCCAGGGTATCGATAAAGGCCGGCAAGTCCTGCTCGCGCCGCAGCGAGAGCGACACCGCCACCTGCCTGGGGCGTTTTTGCACCAGGCGGAAACAGGCGCTGACCACGATGCCGAAATTGCCCTGGAAGAAGAGCCCGTCCAGCATGGGGCCCAGGCCGTAGGGATGGCTGGTGGCCAGCGGCGAATGGCGCAGGCGCCGAAAACCGGTGCGCAGGATGCGGCCATTGCCGCACACGACCACCAGCCCGAACAGGTCTTCCTTGCGCGGGCCGAAATAGCCGACCCCGCGGTCCAGGGCATTGCCGATGATGCTGGTGGCGCGCGCCGAGCCGGTGACATTGAAGGTCAGCTGGGGATGGTGTTTCTGCAGGTAGTCGTACAGCATGCCCTGGGTCACGCCGGGGCCGATGACGGCCACCGGGTGGATGCGCCCGCCGGCCGAGTCGGTGCCGATGGTGATGCTGTCGAGAGCGGACAGGTCGACCAGCAAGCCGCCCGACTTGGCCGGCGACTTGCCACCGTAGCCGAAATTGAGGCCCGTGGAAAATGGGTAGAGCGCGGTCTTGTCCTTGCGCGCCTGGCGTACCAGGCGCAGCACCTCGTGGATGTTGGCCGGCCTGCGCACGCCATCGACCCGCTTGACGTAGCCGGTGATGTTGTCGCATGGATGGCCGGTCAGGATGGGTGCCATGGTGTTTTCTGTTACCGAAATGGAAAAGGCCCGACCACCTTAAGTGATCGGGCCTTCGAATGCAAGCAGGGAGCCGGGGGCGCCCTCTTGCATCAGGAATTACTTGCCTGCTTTGCGGCGCGAAGCTGCACCCAGGGCGAACAGACCCAGGGCAACGAGGACCATGCTGCCTGGCTCAGGGACTTCCGAAGCGAGCGAGTTCGATGCCTGGTTGATGGTCAGCTTGTAGGTGCGGCCGCCGGTCAGGGTCACGAGGTCGGAGAATGCTGCGCCGATCGCGGTGTAGCTATCGTTCTGCGAAATGTCGCTCGAAGCCAGGCCATTGTTGATGGCGTCCGGGGTCCAGTTCAGGATCGTGGTCGATACATTGCCAATCACTTCCTGCAGGGACAGCGACCAGCTGATCGTGCCGAAGGCTTGACCGGCGATACCGGCGCCGACATTGACGAAAGCGGCGATGTAAGCATTGTAGCCCAGTGCGAAGCGTGCCTGCATGGTGCTGCCGGTGGTGAAGGTGGTGATCGCGGTGACCGAGTTGGCGATGGTCGCGTTCGAGCTGCCGGCGTTGGTCGAACCCATGGTCGACGAATCGGCGCGGGTCAGGCCGTTGGCGCCGGTGAAGCCCAGTGCGCTGCCGGCGATGTACATGTCGCTCAGCGAATAGTTGCCGGTAGGTGCAGCGATGTGGGTCGTGAAGTCATTCTCGTACGAACCGCCGGCATAGTTGGCACCTGCATGGGCCGGACCGCAGGAAGGACCTGCGCAACGGTATTTTACGTCAACCGTGCCACCGATGGAGGTGCTGAAAATGTTGCCGCTGCCGACGCCGACGGCGTCAATGCCGTTGAAGCTCGATGCTGCGGTGCCGGTGCGGGTTTCCGTCCGGATGGTGATGCCCGTGGTGACAGGAGCGCCTTGTGCATCCAGGATGGCCAGGCCGGTGATTGCCAGGTCCGCCATACCCATCGTCGCAGCCGATGCTGGAGCGATGAAGGCAGCGGAGACGGCGACTGCGGCCAAAATTTTAGTGAACTTCATTGTTGTTCTCCAGTTAATTGTTCGTGGATCTTGCATAACCACATAAAGCAGTAAGCGTGCCAGTTGCCGCACCTTGTTTTAAATCAAACACTTAGGGTGGGGAATCTCGATCTGACGCAAGGCACTGTAAGATATTTCGACAGGTAAAAGCGTCATGACAGTCGCATGAAAAGATGTCGAAAACTAATGCTTTTTTCTCGAAAGAAATGCCTTGTGAAACAGATGGCGCGCCAGCATCAGCGGCGGCATGCGCAGCCAGTTTCCGCGCAAATACAGGAGGAAGCGGGCGAGGGCGCCCAGGCCATCGCTGCAGCTGGCATGGTGGGGCAGCAGCACGCGCTCGAACAGGCTGTCCATCAGGGCCAGCAGCGGGGCGGCAGGGCGCGCCGCGTCGGCCGCCGCGCTGACCGCGGCCGGCACCGGGGTGTGCAGCAGGCGCTGGCAATAGCGCAGCGCATAAAACAGCACCCTGCCCACTTGCAGCTCGGCCGCGCGCGGGGCCAGCTGCGCCCAGAAGGCGGGGTCGCCGCCGAAATGCTGGAGCAGGCGGTGCAGGTCGAGCAAGTCGCGCATGCCATGGTCGAGCTCGCCGTCGTAGAAAAGGTGCACCGCGCTGTGGATCACCATGTCGGCCGGGGCCAGCATTTGCCAGCCCGGGTGGCCGGGAATGGCGAGCGCGGCGGCGCGCAATTTGAGGGGGTCGGGACGGGCCGCGGCCGTTTCCGGCAGGATCGCATGGTGCACATCGATGACCGACAGGCGCTGGCCGTGCTGCATGGGCGGCAATTCGTGCATCCACTTGCGGTAATAGGTCTGGTTGTACGCATCCTCGTCGGTGCTGCGCCAGCCATGCATCATCAGGGCCGCTTCGACCGGGCCCAGCATGTCCTTGGGCACCAGGATGTCGATATCGGAAAACATGCGGCCCTGGCCCGAGGGCAGGCCGGCCAGGGCGTAGGCGCCGCCCTTGAGCAGGATCACCGGCATGTCCAGGCCGGCCAGCGCCGCCCCGATGCGCTCGACTTCCCACAGCACGGCGCGGCCATGGCGCGCGGCGTGCACCTGGGCCCAGGTAAAGTGCGCGCGCACCTGTTCCGGCAGCGCTGCGGCGACCCCGGCCGTTTCCAGCATGGCCAGCAAGCTCGCTTCCAGGCGCGCGCTGGCGGCCTGGCGCAGGGCGAGGTCCCAGTCGGCCAGCGTCAGGCCGGGCGCCATGGCCGGCTGGCGCAGCAGTTGCAGCAGGACCGGGGTCACGGGGCCGCGGCCGCGAGGCCGTCGAACAGGGCGATCGCTTCGTCCAGCACGCTGTAGCTGAAATCGAAGCTCTCGGCCTGGCTGATGACCTTGCCCAGGGCATCGAAACCGGTGGGGCCCATGACGCTGTAGTTGAAGCCGTTCTCGGCCACCCGCATGAAGGCGCGCCCGCGCGACAAGGGCGCCAGCACGGTGGGCGCGCCGGCCTGGTAGCGCGGGAAGATGATCCAGGCCGCGCGCGCCAGTTCGGCGCAGCGCGCCACGCTGGCGGACGGCGCCTTGACGTGGGCCACCGTGCCCTTGGTGGTGTCGGCCACCGGGGTGCTCATGACGATGCCCGGCTGGTAGGCGCGCATGACATCGATCGAGCCGTTTTTCAGGCTGATCGGGCGCGGCAGCGGCACCAGCTGCCCGTCGGCCGGGCGGATCAGGGTCAGCTCGTCGGACAGCAGGCGCCAGCCGCGGCTGACCAGGGCCGCGCACAGGGTGCTCTTGCCGGAGCCCGGGGGCGCGGGCAGGATGGCGGCGCGGCCATGCTTTTCCACCACCGCGGCATGCAGGATCAAAAAGGTGTGGGCGCGGCTCGACACGCACCAGTTCAAGCCCCATTCGAACATGGGAAAGGCCTGGTCGGCCGGCAGCGGCAGGAAAGGGTGGGTGCCGTCGTAGACGAAGCGGGCCTGGGGTCGCAGCCAGCGGCGCGGTCCGGCCGGCGGGGCCACGGCGACATGGAAATCGGCGAAGGGGGCGGCGTCGAGCAATGGGTAGTCGGCGTACAGCAGGTGCATGGCATCGGCCACGCTGGCGAAGGGCGTGGTCACGTGGGTGATGAATTGCCCGGTCTGCAAATAGATGCCGGTGGTCCTGAGGCGTTTGCCAAGTTCGGGGCGGGACAGCGCGGCGACGGTCGTCATGCGGGCGATTTTACCAGCGCCAGCCGGGCCAGGCCATCGAGCAGTTCGGCGAGCGCGGCCGTGTCGCCCGCCGCGCCCAGCGCCAGGCACAGGCTATCGAGGCTGCGCGCTTCGCCGCGCAGCGCGTGCAGCACCGCCATGGTGTCGTCGTCGAGCAGGTGGGTGTCGCCGGTCAGGTCGTTGTAGACGACCGATTCATTTCCCCAGCGGTGATGGCGCAAGGACTGGCCTGGATAAACTTGCCACATGGGTAGGGGGAATAAAGCGGGGGGCATGCGCCCCGCCGCTTACGGGTATTGGTGGAAGGTCTTGATCAGGTAGGCGACGATGTCCGGGCCATACCATTTGACCGTGGCCGAGGGAACGAAGTAGCCGACCGAACCGCCGCCCGTGGCCTGGTATTCGCGCCAGATGTTCTTCAGGACCGCTTCGCTGATGACATTGCTGCGGTTGGTCAGGATGTTCAGGTAGGCGGCCAGCACGTGCGAACCGGTATTGTGCGGGTCGACCGTGTTGTCGTTGTTCTGGAAAACTTGCAGCAGCTTCAGGTTGCCCAGGGTCGCGAACGGCGTATTGACCGGGAAGATATCCTTGAAGCGGACGTCCGAATTGTAGGACGGATTGGCCGGCCAGCCGCCCGGATTGTTCTTGTAGTAACCAGGCGACTTGCCGCCGCAGGTAGGCGCGACCACCGGACGATGGCTGGTGGCCATGCCGTGCGACAGCGAACCCGAGGGCGTGGTGCAGACATTGGTGGCCATGCCAGGCGTGCTGGCCAGCGTCATCAGGATACCGGCCCCGGCAAAGCGGCGGCGCGAGGCGCCGACCGGCGTGATCGCTGCTGCGGCCGGGTCTTGCTCGCCCGGCCCGCCTTCAGGCGCTTCGTTGTACTGATTGATAGTCACGTCAATGTCCTCGGGTAAGGCTGGTCGCGTCGGACCAGCCACAATCATGCTCTTGTCAGCGGAAACGCATGCGTCGCTGCCGTTTTATAATTTATTGAAAGCAATTTCGGTGCCATGGGAGCACCCCGGGCAAAATTCTCAATAAAGTCAACGGCTTGTCTGGACAGGCACGATCTTTTGCTCAAAAACAACTACTTCTTGCTGTCATACTGTAAAGAAACTCGACAAGCTGGACGGGGGGCGCCCGCGCCGTTTTTTTAGAAAAAGCTCTCGGGCACGACCAGCACGTCGCCCGGCTGCATATAGATATTAGCAGAAATGTCGCCGCCCTTGACCAGGTCCTTCAGGCGTACCGGCAGGATCACTTGCTTGCCGTCGACCATGCGGATGACGGTGGCTTTGTTGCCCGATGCGAACTCGGTGATGCCGCCGACCGCGATCAGCACGTCCATCAGCGACATGTCGCGCCGGTACGGCAGCGCCTGCGGACGGGCGGCCTGGCCGATCACGCGGATCTGCTCGCTGTAATTGCCGACAAAGCTGGTGACCACGACCGTGACCACCGGTTGCTGGATGAATTTCGCCAGCGCTTTTTCGATGTCGCGCGCCAGGGCGGTCGAGGTCTTGCCGCTCGCCTGCAAGTCTTCCACCAGCGGGGTGGTGATCTTGCCGTCCGGGCGCACCGGCACCGTGGTCGACACTTCCGGATTGCGCCACACCACGATATTGACATTGTCGCCAGGGCCGATCAGGTAGTCATGGCTGGGGGCCGGGGCCGCCATCGGCATCAGCGCCGGCTTGCTGCCGGCGCAGCCGCCCAGCGCCAGCATGGACAGGGAAAGGGCGCACATGCCCAGCCATTGCATTGCATTCGTTTGGATCGTCTTCACGGGAATTCCTTCGGCAACAATTATTTCCAATAAGCAATTTTGCTTACAACAGTTTCCATTTTAACATGGGTTTTTTGCGCAGCTGCGCCAATTTTATGCTCAGGGTGTTTTCTGAAGCAACAGCTGGCGCACGAAACTGACCGGAATGGCATAGGTGATCCCGCTCGGATGGGTAATCGCCGTCTCTTTCAAGCCTTGCACCAGCACCTTGTTGACCACCCCGTACACCAGCCCCGTCTCGGGGTCGTAGACCGGGCTGCCGCTGTTGCCGGGCAGGGCGGTGGCGTCGAGCTGGAACACGGAAATCGGATTGCGCGCGAGCTGGGCGATGGTGCGCGCGTCGAGCTTGCGCGAATTGGCGGCCGGCAGCACCAGCGGCGTGATGGCCGACAGCATGGCGCGGTGGGTGACCGGCTGCATGCCGAGCACCATGCCGAGCGGGAAACCGGTCAGCAGCAGGGACTGGCCCTCGGCCAGGGTGCTGTCGTCGCCCAGGGCCATGGCCGGCAGCGGGGTGCCGGACAGGCGCAGGTGGGCCAGGTCGCGTTCGCGGTCGATGGCGGCCAGGGTGGCGGGCCGGAATTCGACATGCGTGCCGCGCCCCACCACGATGCCCAGCACTTCCTTGTTTTCGCTGTCGAGGATGGTGGCCAGGTTGTGCGCATTGGTGATCACGGAGAGGCCGTCGCCGGTGACCCAGCCGGTGGCCACGAACACAATGGCCGGGCTGCGCGTGGGGAGCATGCTGCCCACGCCCACGATCGAGGGCTTGACCGCGGCGATGGTCTGGCGCGGGTCGGCGGCGCGGGCCGGCGCCGTCAGCAGGCCGGACAGGCCGGACAGGCCGAGGGCGGCGCCCAGCAGCAGGCTGGCGAAGGAGGAGGCGGGGTGTCTGGTCATCCGGGGAACATACCCCATCGCGCACGCTGCTACAAGATTTTTCCTTGCCGGGGAAGCATCGGGAGGGCGCGGCACGCTGTTGTTATTTCCGACCGGGGAAAGGATTTCCATCGTTTTTCCCCCTATGTTGTGAGAAACTATTTTCCTGAGGCAATAATAGACCTTCTGTTGCATAATTACACACGCTTGTCACAAAAAATATTAATCATTTGCTACCGAAAAAGCCAAGATACGTCGCTACAAGCAACAAAATTCCTGTATCATATGATATTAATTAATGCTCTGAAGCAATTGACGACGTGCTCCCCGGAAGGGTGGCCGTCTTTGTTTTTTGGGCATCCGACAACACCTGGGTGAACGCGGCGTACCACGCCGCACTGTACCCAGGCTGCATCAACCAGGCGAGATCGACGAGATGGCGGAACTGACAGCCCTACTGACTACCTTATTGAAGGCGATCTGGAAATACCGCTGGTATGCGGTCGTCATTTCCTGGATCGTCGCCATCATCGGCTGGACGGTGGTGTATCGCCTGCCCAATGAATACCAGGCTTCGGCCCGGGTCTATGTCGATACCCAGTCCATCCTGCAACCGCTGCTGGCGGGCATGACCACCGTGCCGAACGTCGACCAGCAGGTCGCCTTCATGCGCCGCACCCTGATCAGCCGTCCCAACGTGGAACGCGTGATGCGCATGGTCGACCTCGACATCAAGGTTTCCACGCCCAAGGAAAACGAAAAACTGGTCGACGAACTGATGTCGCAGATCAGCATCGCCGGCACCGAGCGCGACGACATCTACACCATTTCCTATACCAATTCCAATCCCAAGCTGGGCAAGGATATCGTGCAATCGCTGCTGACCATCTTCGTCGAGGGCAGCTTCGGCGGCAAGAAGCAGGATTCGGAAAAGGCGGTCCAGTTCATCGATGACCAGATCAAGAATTACGAAGAGAAGCTGGTCCAGGCCGAGAATTCGCTCAAGGAATTCAAGATCAAGAACATGGGCGTGCTGCCCCGCGCCGGCGGCGACTTCACCGGCAATATGACCCAGATCGACGACTTGCTCAGCCAGGCGCGCCTGGAACTGGCCGAAGCCGAGCAAGCCCGCAATGCCATCAAGCGCCAGATCGCCGGCGACGAGCCGGCCCCGCTGACGCCGACCGAGCCGGCCGCGATCGCCAATCCGGAAATCGATGGCCGCATCGCCCAGCTGAACAAGAGCCTCGATGCGCTGCGCATGCAGTACACCGACGAGCACCCGGACATCGTGGCCGCCAAGCGCCTGATTTCCCAGCTCGAAGCGCGCAAGGTGGAAGAATCGAGGAAGGCCAGGCGCAACGGCGACCCGGGCGCTAACTACAGCCCCATGCTGCAGCAGATGAATGTGGCGCTGTCGGTGGAAGAAGCGCGCGTGGCCTCGCTCAAGGCGCGCGTGGCCGAATACAGCAGCCGCGCGGCGCGCGTGCGCGCCCAGAGCACCACCGCGCCGGAAGTCGAAGCCCAGTTCGCCCAGCTCAACCGCGACTACCTGATCAACAAGGACAATTACGAAAAGCTGGTGGGGCGGCGCGAGGCGGCCAAGCTGTCGGGCGACCTGTCCTCGGCCACCGACATGCTGACCTTCCGCGTGATCGACCCGCCGACCGTGCCGTCGACCCCGGCCGGCCCGCACCGTCCGCGCCTGTTCTCTATCGTGTTCGCCCTGGCCCTGGTGGCCGGCCTGGGCGTGGCCCTCCTGATGAGCCAGATCCGCCCGACCTTCATTACCCAAAGCTCGCTGCGCGATGTGACGGGCTTGCCTATCCTGGGCAGCATCAGCATGAATTGGACCGACGAGCAGAAGGTCAATCGCACCAAGCGCATGTACGCCTTCAGTGCGGCCCTGATTGCCCTGTTCGGCCTGTACGGCGGCGTGATCGCGATCCTATTCATTCGACCGCCGCTGTAACGCGGCGTTCACCGGAGACCAAGTGTGAGCATTATCGAGAAAGCAGCCAACCGCATGGACAAACGGGCGCTTGACGCGCCCGTGCCGGCCGATGCCGCCGCGCCGCAAGCCATTCCCGCCGCGCCCGAACCACTGATCGTCAAGGCCGCCGCGGCTGCCGCGGCCCAGGCGCCGGCGCCCGAAGCGGCGGCACCTGCGCCTGCACCGGAAGCGGCCCCGGCACCGGCGCCGGCACCTGCGCCAGCAACGGCCGCAGCGCCGGAACCGTCCGCCGAAGCGGCGCCCGCGCGCCGCGTCAACACGGTCGAACTGGACCTGGCGCGCATGCACGCCATGGGCCTGGTCACGGCCGCGGGCGGGCGCACCACCCTGGTCGAAGACTTCCGCATCATCAAGCGGCCGCTGCTCAAGCGCGCCTTCGCCGCGCGCGGCCCGGGCGACAAGCCGGGCAACCTGATCATGATCACCAGCTCGCTGCCGGGCGAAGGCAAGACCTTTTGCTCGATCAACCTGGCCATGAGCATCGCCATGGAACTGGACCACACGGTGCTGCTGGTCGACGCCGACGTGGCGCGCCCCTCGGTGCTGCGCACGCTCGGCCTGCCGGCCCAGCGCGGCCTGATGGACTTGCTGCTCGACGACAAGCTCGACATGGCCGACGTCATGCTGCGCACCAACGTCGACACCCTGACCATCTTGCCCGCCGGCAGCAACAACCCGCGCGCGACGGAACTGCTGGCCAGCCAGGCCATGACCAATTTCGTCTACGAGATCGCCAACCGCTATCCCGACCGTATCGTCATTTTCGATTCGCCGCCACTGCTGCTGACCTCGGAAGCGCACGTGCTGGCCAACCACATGGGCCAGATCGCCCTGGTGGTGGAAGCCGAAGGCACGACCCAGCATGCGGTCAAGGAATCGCTGCGCCAGCTCGAAGGCTGCAACAACGTCAACCTCATCTACAACAAGACGCGCGAATTCCCCGGCCTTGACACGTATGACTATCACTACAACTGAGGTGGGCCTGCGACGACGCCCGATTGCGCTGGCCGCTGCCCTGTTGGCCTTGCTGGCCGCGCCCGCCGCGCGCGCCGAATGGAAATTCACGCCCACGGTGGAATTGCGTGAAACCTATACCGACAACGTGGCCCTGGCCAGCGATGCGCTGGCCGAAGGCCGTTTCGTCACCGAGATTTCGCCCGGTTTCGCCCTGGCCAACAATACCCGCCGCTTCAAGCTCCACGCCATCTACCAGCTGCATTACTACGCCTTCGACGACAAGGATGTGCCGGACGTCAAGCACGCGCAAAACCAGTTCAGCGCCAACCTGCGCTCGGTGCTGGTCGACGACCTGCTGTACTTCGACGCCTCCGGTTCGGTCGGCCAGCAAGCCGTGTCGGCCTTCGGCCCGGCCGTCAACGGCAATGGCTACGCCACGGCCAACCGCGCCAACGTCAAGGCCTGGCGCATGGGGCCCACCCTGCGCCACGCTTTCGGCGCCAGCGCCACCGGGGTGCTGCGCTATACCCACGACCAGGTCGACGCCGGCGCCTCCGGCCTGGGCGCCACCCGCAGCGACAGCCTGTCCGCCACCCTGGCGAGCGGCCCCCTGTTCCGCAAGCTGGGCTGGGACATCGCCTTCAGTCGCCAGAACATGAACGACAACCGGGCGCCCGCATCGAGCGTCAAGAACGCCGGCCTCGGCCTGCGCTACCAGGTGCTGCAGACGCTGCAGTTCAATGTGCGCGGCGGCTACGACGAATACGATTACCAATCCATCGCCGGCCCGTCCAAGGGCAGTTTCTGGCAGCTGGGCATGGGATGGGAACCGTCCTCGCGCAGCAGCCTGCGCGCTTCCTTCGGCAAGCGCTATTACGGCGACAGCTACAGCCTGGAAGCGCTGCACCGCAGCCGCGGCACGGTCTGGACGATCAATTACAACGATGAAGTGACGACCACCCGCGCCCAGTTCCTGCTGCCGGCCACGATCGATACCGCGTCCATGCTGGACCGCCTGTTCCGCGCCGATTTCCCCGACGCCGAGCAGCGCCGCCTGGCCGTGGAAGCCTATATGCGCGCCACCAACCTGCCGGCCGCGCTGGCCGAGAACGTGAACTACTTCACCAACCGCTACCTGCTGCAAAAGCGCTGGCAAGCGTCCGTCGTGCTCAACAGCGCGCGCAGCACGGCCGTCCTCAGCCTGTTCGACACCCGCCGCGATGCGCTCTCGTCGAGCCAGACCGACGGCCCGATCACCGGCCCCGGCAACGTGAGCACGAACGACAATACGCGCCAGCGCGGCGTCAGCGCCCTGTTCAACTACCGCATCAGCTCGCGCAGCGGCGTCAATCTGTCCCTCGTGACCAGCAAGAACCTGTCGGAAACGACCGGCCTCGAGACCGAGAACAAGGCCGCGCGCCTGTCCATGACGCGCACCTTCAGCCCGCGCACGCGCGGCGAAGTGGAGTTGCGCCGCACCAGCGGCGCCGCCCTCGCGAATGCCACCTACCGGGAAAACGCCGTGTCGGCGTCCATTTCCATGCGCTTTTAACGGAGTCGATGTCAGCAATGTATGAAACTTACTACGGCCTGAGCGACAAGCCCTTCCGGCTGCGTCCCGATCCCAACTTCTTCTATGGAAGTCGTGGCCACAAGCGCGCCATGGCTTACCTCGACTACGGCCTGTCGCATGGCGAAGGCTTCATCGTCATCACCGGCGAAGTGGGGGCCGGCAAGACCACGCTGGTGCGCAATCTGTTCAAGCAGATGCCGTCCGAAAAAATCGTGGCGGCCCACATCGTCAATACCCACCTGGACGCGGACGACACCCTGCGCACGGTGGTGGCGGCCTTCGGCCTGCCCTATGAAAACGCCAGCAAGACGGCCATGCTGGACCGGCTCGAGCATTTCCTGCGCGCCTGCGACCAGGAAGGCAAGCGCGCCCTGCTGGTGGTCGACGAAGCCCAGAACCTGACCCCGCGCGCGGTCGAGGAATTGCGCATGCTGTCGAACTTCCAGACCGACGACAAGGCCTTGCTGCAAACCTTCCTGCTGGGCCAGCCGGAATTTCGCACCACCTTGCACAGCGCCGGCATGCAGCAGCTGCGCCAGCGCGTGACCGCCAGCTACCACCTGGGACCGATGGACGCGACCGAAACCCAGGCCTATGTCGAGCACCGCCTGCACACGGTGGGCTGGAACAACGATCCCTCGTTCAGCCCGTGCGCCCATGCCGCCATCTACGATTACAGCGGCGGCATTCCGCGCAAGACCAACAGCCTGTGCGACCGCTTGCTGCTGATGGGCTACCTGGAAGAATTGCACGCCTTCACGGAAACCCATGTGCGCGACGTCATCAAGGATATCGCCCAGGAATACGAACTGCCGCCGGAAGTGCTGCGCCAGCAGGCCGACAGCGCCAGCAAGGGCGGCGCCCCGCTCGGCACGCTCGACAACCCGGGCTATATGGACGAGCGCATCCTGAAAATGGAAAAATCGATGGCCTCGGTGCTGTCCATCCTCAAGCGCGTGGTCGGCTCGCTGCCGGCCCCGCCACACCAGCCGGCGGATAATTCGGAATGAACGATCGTGTCCTAGAATCGGTCCTGGCGCCTGCCCGGGACGGCGCGGTGATCCGCAATGCCATGACGATCGACGTCGAGGATTATTTCCAGGTGTCGGCCTTCGCCGGCCTCATCGCGCGCGACAGCTGGGATGCGCGCGAATGCCGCGTGCAAGCCAATATCGACCGCATTCTGGGCATCCTGGCCGACGGCAAGGTGCACACCACCTTCTTCACGCTGGGCTGGATCGCCGAGCGCTATCCGGACATGGTGCGCCGCATCGTGGCCGGCGGCCACGAACTGGCCAGCCACGGCTACGGCCACCAGCGCGCGTCCGACCAGGATCTGGCCGAATTCACGGACGACATCACGCGCAGCAAGAAGCTGCTGGAAGATATCGGCGGCTGCGCCGTGCGCGGCTACCGCGCCCCCAGTTTTTCCATCGGCACCGCCAACCTGTGGGCGCTCGACGCCCTGCACGAGGCCGGCTACCGCTACAGTTCCTCGATCTATCCCATCCTGCATGACCATTACGGCATGCCCGATGCGCCGCGCTTCGCCTTCTACCCGAACGGGACCGACGGCTTGCTGGAAGTACCGATCACCACCGTCCAGTTCGGCCGGCGCAAGCTGCCGGCCGGCGGCGGCGGCTACTTCCGCCTGCTGCCGTACGCGCTGTCGCGCTGGATGATGCGGCGCGTGAACCAGGTCGACCGCCAGAGCGCGATCTTCTATTTCCACCCATGGGAGCTCGATCCCGGCCAGCCGCGCCCCGCGGGCGCCTCGGCCAAGACGCGCTTTCGCCATTACGTCAACCTGGACCGCATGGAAGGGCGCATCAAGCTGCTCACCCGCGATTTCGCCTGGGACCGCATGGACCGCATTTTCCTGGAAACGCCATGAGCATCATTGCAGCGAGCCTGGACCAGCACGGCGCCGCCGTGGCCGCGCCGGCGCCCCTGACGCTGCGCCTGCTGCAGCCGGCGGACTATGCGCGCTGGGACGCCTTCGTCATGGCCTGCCCGGAAGCGACCTTTTTCCACCGCGCCGGCTGGCAGACCGTGATCGAGCGCGTCTACGGCCACAAGACCTGGTTCTACTACGTGGAGCAGGCCGGCCATATCGTGGCCGTGCTGCCGCTGGCCGAAGTCAAGAGCCGCCTGTTCGGCCATTCGCTCGGTTCCCTGCCCTTCTGCGTGCTGGGCGGCGTGGCCGCCACCGTGGAGGCGGCCCGTCCCCTGCTCGACGCCGCCGCCGACAGGATCGCCGCCGAGCGCAAGGTCGGCCACCTGGAATACCGCAACCTGCTGCCGGCCCACCCGGGCGATCCGTCCTGGTACCAGAAGGTGCTGTACGTGACCTTCCGCAAGGAGATCAGCGCCGACGACGAAACGAATATGAACGCCATTCCGCGCAAGCAGCGCGCCATGGTGCGCAAGGGGATCAAGTGCGGCCTGGCCGCCGAGATCGACCAGGACGTGGAGCGCTTCTTCACCGCCTACGCCACCAGCGTGCACCGCCTGGGCACGCCGGTGTTCGCCAAGTCCTACTTCCGCGTGATCAAGGAAGTCTTCGGCGACGATTGCGAAATCCGCATCATCGTGCGCGGCAAGGAACTGGTGGCCGGCGTACTGAGTTTCTACTTCCGCGACGAAGTGCTGCCGTATTACGGCGGCGGCATGCCGGTCGCGCGCGAATGCGCGGGCAATGATTTCATGTACTGGAACCTGATGCAGGCGGCCGCCGCGCGCGGCATGCGCATCTTCGATTTCGGGCGCAGCAAGCTCGGCACCGGCGCCTTCGACTTCAAGAAGAACTGGGGCTTCGAGCCGACCCCGCTGGCCTACGAGTACAAGCTGTACCAGGCCACCGCGCTGCCGGACAACAATCCGCTCAATCCCAAGTACCAGCTCTTCATCAAGATGTGGAAGAAGCTGCCGTTCCCGGTCGCCAATGCGCTGGGACCCTTCGTTGTCAGAAGCCTGGGCTGAGCGTGGACGACCTGCTGCTGCTGGTGCACCGGATTCCCTACCCTCCCAACAAGGGCGACAAGATCCGCTCCTACCATTTGCTCAAGCACCTGGCGCAGCATTACCGGGTGCACCTGGCCACCTTCGTCGATGACGACGACGATTGGCAGCATGTGCCGCGCGTCCAAGCGCTGTGCGCGAGCAGCCACTTCGCGCGCCTGAACCCGGCGCTGGCGCGGGTGCGCAGCCTGGGCGCCCTGCTGGCCAACCGTTCGCTGTCGCTGGACTACTACCGCGACGCCGGCCTGGCGCGCTGGGTCGCGGCCACGGTGCGCGAAAAAGCCATCAAGCGCGTGCTGGTGTTTTCCTCGCCCATGGCCCAGTACGCGGGCGTGCCAGGCGCGCGCTGCGTGGTCGATTTTTGCGACGTCGACTCCGACAAGTGGCGCCAGTACGCCGACAAGAAAGCCTGGCCCATGAGCGCCCTGTATGCGCACGAGGCGCGCCAGCTGCTGCGCTACGAGCGCAAGGTGGCGGCCGCCAGCGACGCCGCGCTGTTCGTCTCCAAACCCGAAGCGGAGCTGTTCAAGCAGCTCGCGCCCGAAGTGGCCGCCAAAACCGGCTTTTTCAACAACGGCGTCGACACCGACTATTTTTCGCCCGACCCTGCCACGCCCACGCCCTTCCAGGCCGGCGAACAAGCCCTGGTGTTTTGCGGCGCCATGGATTACTGGCCCAATATCGACGCCGTGACCTGGTTCGCGCGCGAGATTTTCCCGGCCATCCGCGCGCGCCATCCGCAGGCGCTGTTCGCCATCGTCGGCGCGCGCCCCGCGCCCGAGGTGCTGCAGCTGGCCGCGCTGCCGGGCGTGCTGGTCACCGGCACCGTCCCCGACGTGCGCCCCTACGTGGCGCATGCCGCCGTGTGCGTGGCGCCGCTGCGCATCGCGCGCGGCATCCAGAACAAGGTGCTCGAAGCGATGTCGATGGGGCGCACCGTGGTGGTGACGCCGCAGGCGCTGGAAGGCATCGAAGCACTGCCCGGGCGCGACCTGCTGCTGGCCGAGGATGGCGAGGCGGTCGGCGCGCGCGTGTGCGCGGCCCTGGCATCACCCGACGCGGCCATGGGGCGCGCCGCGCGCGACTTGGTCGAACGCCTGTATGGCTGGTCCAGCAACCTGGCGCCAGTCGTTTCCCTGCTCGAGCAGGGCACACCCGAAAGGAAGACATGGAATCAGGCATGACCATCAACCCGGCGCGCCCGGCGCCGGCGACCGTAGCGCAGCTGGTCCTGATCGGCGCGGTGCTGCTGTTTCCCTTCCTGGCCTACTGGGCCACGGCGGCATCGATCGTGGCGATCTGGGACAGTTCCGGCACCTTCGCCCACGGCTACGTGATCGTGCCGATCAGCCTGTGGCTGATCTGGGGCCGGCGCGAAGAACTCAGGCTGCTGCCGCGCACCCCGTACTGGCCGGCGCTGCTGCTGCTGGCCGCGGCCGGCCTGGCCTGGCTGCTGGCCGAAATGGGCGAGGTGCAGATCGTGCGCCACTACGCCTTCGTTTCCATGCTGCCGCTGTGCGTGCTGGCCATCCTCGGAATGCGCGTCGCGCGCGCGCTGGCATTCCCGCTGCTGTTCCTGCTGTTCGCGGTGCCCTTCGGCGACGTCTTCATCGCGCCCCTGATCGACATCACGGCCAACTTCACGGTCGACGCCCTGGTCCTGACCGGCATCCCCGTGTTCCGCGAAGGGAACAACTTTTCCATCCCCAGCGGCAATTGGTCGGTGGTGGAAGCCTGCAGCGGCGTGCGCTACCTGATTTCCTCGGTCACGGTCGGTTGCCTGTATGCCTACCTGACCTACCGCAGCCTGTGGCGGCGCGCCCTGTTCGTGCTGGCCTCGATCCTGGTGCCCATCGTGGCCAATGGCGCGCGCGCCTACATGATCGTCATGATCGGCCATTTGTCGGACATGAAGCTGGCGGTCGGCGTCGACCACCTGATCTACGGCTGGGTATTTTTCGGCCTGGTGATGTTCCTGCTGTTCTGGATCGGTTCCTACTGGCGCGAAGACATCCTGCCGCCGAAGGCCCCCGCCGCCGCTCCGGCCCCGGCGCCGGCTGGCGCCCGTGGCAACTTCGGCCTGGCCGCGCTGGCCATCGTCGCCGTGGTCGGCATGTGGCCGGCCTACGCCTGGTACCTGAAGTTCAATGCCCTGGCGCCCATGCCCGTCATGCTGGGCCAGGTCCAGGCCAGCACCCTGGCCAGCACCGCCTTCACCGACTGGAAGCCGGCATTCCCGGCCGCCAGCGGCGAGCTGCACCAGTACTTCCAGCGCGGCCCGGTGCCGGTCGGCCTGTCGCTGCTGTACTACCGGCGCCCGCCCGAAGGCACCAAGCTGATCACCACCACCAACCACCTGACCGCGGGCAAGGACCAAGGCTGGCACGAAGTGGCCACCGCCAGGCGCGTGGAAGCGGTGGGCGCGCGCGCCCTGGCCGTGCGCGAAACGACGATGAGCAATGGCTTCTCGCGCCTGCTGGTCTGGCACTGGTACTGGATCGATGGCGAAACCACCGCCAATGACTACCTGGGCAAGGTCATGCAGATCCGCCAGAAGCTGCTCCATGCCAGCGACGACGGCGCCGCCGTGATGCTCTACGCCCCCTACGACGAAGACCGGGAACCGGCGCGCGCGGCCATGCGCGGCTTCCTCGCGGCCGACCTGGCGGCGGTCGAAGCCAGGCTGGCGGCCAATGCGCGCGGCAAGACCCCGGCGCAATGATGCTGTTGACGGCGTGCAGATGATGACTTCACCAAAGATCGTGGTATTCACGGGTAACCTCAGCTATTCGGTGCGCAAGGGGATCGACGAGATAGACCGGGCCATCCCCGGCATCGAATGGCTGGTGCTGGTGCACCAGCCCGTCAAATCGCCGGCCCGCCTGCTGCGCAACCAGTGGAACAACTTGAAGCGCAATGGCTGGCGCTGGATTCCCTACCAGCTCGGCGATATCGCCGCGCGCCTGCGATCGCGTTTCCAGGACGCCGGCCAGCACCGCTGGCGCGGGCGCAGCGTGGCCCGCGCGGCGCTCGCAGAACGCATCGCGATCCGGGTCTTGCCCGATATCCATGCGGACGAGGCCTTGCGCGCGGTGGAGGCGTTCGCGCCCACGCTGGGCCTGTCGCTGGCCGCGCCCATCCTGCGCCGGCCGCTGTTCGGCATCCCGGCCCTGGGAACGATCAACCTGCACAAGGGCAGGGTGCCCGACTACCGCGGCATGCCGCCCGCGTTCTGGGAATTGTGGAACGACGAGCAGGCGGTCGGCTGCACCGTGCACCGGGTCGACGACAAGCTCGACACGGGCGCCGTGCTGCGTTCGGGCAGCGTGGCGCGCGCCCCGTATTCCACCGTGGGCGGCCTGCAGCTGGCGCTGGACGACATGGGCGTGGCCCTGATGCGCGAGGCCGTCGCCGACCTGCTGGCGGGCCAGGCGCGCGACACGCCGCAGCCGCCCGGCGGCAAGACTTACCGCAAGCCGACCCTGGCCCAGCATGCCATCCTCGAACGGCGCCTGCAGGACCTCCAGCGCGCCCCGGGCGGCGCCCTGAAACGGCTGGCCAAGCATGGCTTGTCGGTGGCGGCGCACTGGAGCTGGCATCTGCTGCTGTGGCGCCTGCTGGCGCCGCGCGTGACGGTGCTGCTGTACCACCGCGTCAGCGACAGCGCGCGCGACAACCTGACCGTGGGCGTGGAGCAGTTCGCGCGCCACATGGCGCTGGTGCGCCAGCACTGCCAGGTGCTGTCGATCGAAGAGGTGGTGGCCATGGAAACCGTGCCGCGTTCGCGCCGCCCGCTGGTGTGCATCACCTTCGACGACGGCTACCGCGACAATTACGAGCATGCCGCGCAAATCATGCTGCGCCATGAAATTCCGGGCGCCTTCTTCGTCTCCACCGGCCTGATCGGCACGGAGCGGCCCTTTCCGCACGATGTCAGGCGCGGCAACGCGGCCATCCCCATGATGGACTGGGACCAGCTGCGCGCCATGCGGGAGGGCGGCCTGACCATCGGTTCGCACACGGTCGAACACATCGATTGCGCGGCCGAACCGGAAGCGCGCGTGCGCGCCGAACTGACCGAAGCGCGCGACCGGCTGCGCGCCGAACTGGGCCTGGACAGCGTCATGTTCGCCTATCCCTACGGCGGCAAGCGCCACATGACGCCCGAACGCCTGGCGCTGGTGCGCGAACTGGGGCACAGCGCCTGCCTGTCGGCCTACGGCGGCGTGAACGTGGGCCGGGTCGATCCCTTCAATGTGCTGCGGCGCGGGATCCATTGGGAATTCTCGGACCGGGCCTTCCTGCTGGCCTGCCTGGGGCTGCAATGAGCAGCACGCCGCCGCTGATCGTGCACGTGATCCACCACCTGGTCACGGGCGGGCTGGAAAACGGCCTGGTCAACCTGATCAACAAGCTGCCGCGCGGGCGCTTCCGCCATGCCGTGCTGTGCGTCGAGGATTATTCGGAATTTCGCCAACGGATCGAGCATCCGGACGTGGAAGTGATCGCGCTTCACCGCTCCCGCATCGGGGTGTGGCAGATGCGCTGGCAAATCTTCCGCCTGTGCCGCCGCCTGCGTCCGGCCGTGCTCCATTCGCGCAACCAGTCCGGCCTGGACGCGCTGCTGCCGGCCCGCCTGGCCGGCGTGCCGCGCTGCATCCACGGCGAACATGGCTGGGACGTGGACAACCTGACCGGGGAAAAGTGGAAGCCGGCCATGCTGCGCCGCCTGCATGCGCCCCTGGTGAGCTGCTACATCACGGTCTCGGAAGACTTGCGGCGCTTCCTGATGGCCCGGGTCGGCATTGCCGGGCGCCGCATCCGCCAGGTCTACAACGGGGTCGACGTGGCCCGCTTCATGCCGCGCCCGGACGGTGCGCGCACGCGCCTGCCGGACGGCGTGGGCGAGGCCGGGAACCTGGTGTTCGGCACGGTGGGGCGCCTGCAGCCGGTCAAGGACCAGGCCACCCTGCTGCGCGCCTTCGCGCTCTTGGCCGGGCGCCAGGACGCCGGCGCGCCGCTGCGGGCGCGCCTGGCCATCGTCGGCGACGGCCCGCTCGCGCAGCCGCTCAAGGCGCTGGCCCAGGAACTGGGCATCGCCCACCTGGTCTGGTTTTCCGGCCAGGCCAGCGACGTGCCGGCCATCCTGCGCGAATTCGATGTCTTTGTGCTGCCGTCGCTGTCGGAAGGCATTTCGAACACCATCCTCGAAGCCATGGCCAGCGGCCTGCCGGTGCTGGCGACCGCGGTCGGCGGCAATGTGGAGCTGATCCGCGACCAGGTGACGGGCGGCTGGTTCGCGCCCGGGGACGTGGCCGGCCTGGCTGCGCTGATGCAAGCCTACCTGGACCAGCCGGCACGCCGGCAGCAGCACGGCCAGGCGGCGCGCGCCGACGTGCTGCAGCGTTTCAGCCTGGACGTGATGCTGGCCAATTACGCGGCCGTGTACGACGCCGTGATCGGCCGGCCGCCGGAAACTTGAGTCCGGCGCCGCCGGGGCTTCGGTATAATATTGTAAAGTTTTTTTGAAAGTGCGAGCACATGTGTGGAATAGTCGGTATTTTTGATACGCGCGGTGCGCGCGAGATCGACCCTGCGCTCGTCAAGCGCATGAACGAGACGCAGCACCATCGCGGCCCGGACGAGGGCGATGTGTACACCGAGCCGGGCGTCGGCTTCGGCCATCGCCGCCTGTCGGTGATCGACATCCTCAGCGGCCAGCAGCCGATGTTCAACGTCGAAGGCAATGTCGGCGTGGTGTTCAACGGCGAGATCTACAACTATCCCGAACTGACCGAGGAGCTCGAGCTGCTCGGCTACAAGTTCCGCACCAAGAGCGATACCGAAACCATCGTCCACGCCTGGGCGGCCTGGGGCGAGGAGTGCGTGCACAAGTTCCGCGGCATGTTCGCCATCGCGGTCTGGGACCGGGTCAGGCAAACCATGTTCATGGCGCGCGACCGCCTCGGGGTCAAGCCCTTCTACTATGCCATCCTGCCGGACGGGATGTTCATCTTCGGTTCCGAGCTCAAGTCGCTGCGCGCCCATCCCGGCCTGCCGCGCGCGATCGACCCGCGCGCCGTCGAGGACTATTTCGCCTACGGCTATGTGCCGGAACCGAAAACCATCTACAGCAGCGCCCTGAAACTGGCGCCCGGCTACTGCCTGACCGTCAGGATCGGCCAGCCGATCCCGCAGCCGCGCCAGTTCTGGGACGTGCCGTTCAAGCTGCACGGCCCGATGACGCAGCGCGATGCCGAGGGCGAACTGATCGTGCGCCTGCGCGAAGCGGTGAAAATCCGCCTGAAGGCCGAAGTGCCGCTGGGCGCCTTCCTGTCGGGCGGGGTCGATTCCTCGGCCATCGTGGCCATGATGGCGGGGCTGATGAAAGAACCCGTCAACACCTGCTCGATCGCCTTCAAGGACAAAAACTACGACGAGTCGGCCTACGCCGAGCAGGTCGCGAAACAGTACCAGACCCACCACCACACCGAGACCGTCGACACCGACGACTACGCGCTGCTCGACACCCTGGCCGACCTGTACGACGAGCCGTATGCCGACAGTTCGGCCATTCCGACCTACCGCGTGTGCCAGCTGGCCAGGAAGCGCGTCACGGTGGCCCTGTCCGGCGACGGCGGCGACGAAAACCTGGCCGGCTACCGCCGCTACCGCTATGCGATGGCCGAAGACAGCGTGCGTTCGCGCGTGCCCAATGCACTGCGCAAGCTGGTCTTCGGACCGCTCGGCAAGTACTATCCCAAGGCCGACTGGGCGCCGCGCATCTTCCGCGCCAAGACCACCTTCGAAGCCCTGGCGCGCGACCTGGTGGAAGGCTATTTCCACGGCGTCACCCACATGAGCGACGCCATGCGCGAGCGCCTGTTCTCGCCGCGCTTCAAGGCCAGCCTGCAGGGCTACCAGGCGATCGAGGTGATGCGCGGCCATGCCGCCGCCTCGCCCACCGACGACCCGCTGTCGATGATCCAGTACCTGGACATGAAGACCTACCTGCCGGGCGACATCCTGACCAAGGTCGACCGCGCCAGCATGGCGCATGCCCTGGAAGTGCGGGTGCCGCTGCTGGACCACAAGCTGGTCGAATGGATTTCCGGCCTGCCCTCGCAGATGAAGCTCCATGGCAGCGAAGGCAAGTACATCTTCAAGAAGAGCCTGGAATCCTACCTGACCGAGGACATCCTGTACCGCAAGAAGATGGGCTTCGCCGTGCCGCTGGCATCCTGGTTCCGCGGCCCCCTGCGCGAACGGGTGCAAAGCGCGCTGCTTGGCCCGGTCCTGGCCGACACCGGCATCTTCAACCGTGACTACCTCGCCGAACTGGTCGAACACCACCAGTCGGGCCGGCGCGACTACAGCGCCTCGATCTGGGCCCTGCTGATGTTCGAAGCCTTCCTGCGCAAGGAATTGCACGGGGAGAGCGCATGAACAACAAGCTGCGCATCCTGCATGTGCTCGACCACTCGATCCCGCTCCACAGCGGCTACACCTTCCGCACCCGCGCCATCCTGCAGCAGCAGCGCGCCCTGGGCTGGGAAACCTTCCACCTGACGGGCCCAAAGCAGGGCGTGACCAGGGCCGCCTTCGAGCAGGTCGACGGCCTCGATTTCTTCCGCACCGTCGCGTCCACCGGCCCGCTGGCGCGCTTCCCCGTGTTCAACCAGCTGGCCGTGATCGATGCCCTGGCCGAGCGCCTGCACGACGTGGCTGCCGAGGTGAAGCCCGACGTGATCCACGCCCATTCGCCGGCGCTGAACGCGGTCGCGGCCCTGCGCGTGGGCAAGCGCCTGAACATCCCCGTGGTGTATGAAATCCGCGCCTTCTGGGAAGACGCGGCGGTCGACCATGGCACCAGCAGCGAATGGGGCTTGCGCTACCGCCTGACGCGGGCCATGGAAACCTGGGCCCTGCGCCGCGTGCACGCGGCCACCACCATTTGCGAAGGCTTGCGCGCCGAAATCGTCAGCCGCGGCATCTCCCCCGCCAAGGTCACGGTCATTCCCAACGCGGTCAACGTGGGCGACTTTTCCGTCGGCGGCGTGCGCGACGAGGCGCTGGCCGCCCTGCTTGGCCTGCAGGACAAGACCGTGCTCGGCTTCATCGGCTCGTTCTACGCCTACGAAGGACTGGACGTGCTGCTCAAGGCCCTGCCTTCCATGATCGTGGCCAATCCGGCGATCCGGGTGCTGCTGGTCGGCGGCGGGCCGCAGGACGCGGCCCTCAAGGAGCAGGCCCTGGCGCTGGGCGTGGCCTCGCACGTGGTGTTTACCGGCCGCGTGCCGCACGAGCAGGTGCAGCGCTATTACGACCTGGTCGACGTGCTGGTCTATCCGCGCCTGAAAATGCGCCTGACCGACCTGGTCACCCCGCTCAAGCCGCTCGAAGCGATGGCCCAGGGCCGCTTGCTGGCCGCGTCCGACGTGGGCGGGCACAAGGAATTGATCGAGGACGGCCGGACCGGCATCCTGTTCGGGGCCGACGACCCGCGCGCGCTGGCCGACAAGGTGCTGGCGCTGCTGGCCGCGCCCGAACGCTGGCAAGCCCTGAAGGACAATGGGCGCGCCTTCGTCGAGCGTGAACGCAACTGGGGCGCCAGCGTGGCCCGCTACCAGGCGGTCTACGCCTCGCTGCCGCGCCGCGCATGAAGATACTGACATTCACCACCCTGTTTCCGAACGCGGTCAAGCCGAACCAGGCGATCTTTGTCGAAACGCGCCTGCGCCACCTGGTCGGCAGCGGGGCGGTGCAGTCGCGCGTGGTGGCGCCCGTGCCCTGGTTTCCGTTTACCGGCAAGCGCTTCGGCCAGTACGGCGACTTTGCGCGCGTGCCGGCCCAGGAAAGCCGCTTCGGCATCGACGTGCTGCACCCGCGCTACCCGGTGATCCCGAAGGTGGGCATGAATGTCGCCCCCGCGCTGCTGGCGCGCGCGGCGCGCGCCACGGTCGGGCGCATGCTCGACGAAGGCTACGACTTCGACCTGATCGACGCCCATTATTTCTATCCCGACGGCGTGGCCGCGGTCAGGCTGGGCCAGTACTTCAACAAGCCGGTGGTGATCACCGCGCGCGGTTCGGACATCAGCCTGATTCCCCAATACCCGGTGCCGCGCAGGCAGATCCAGTGGGCGGCGGCCAATGCCAGCGCCATGATCACCGTGTGCGACGCGCTCAAGACCGAACTGGTGGCGCTGGGCGCCGACCCGGCCCGCATCACGCCGCTGCGCAACGGGGTCGACCTGCAGCGCTTCCGCCAGGGCGACCGCGCCGCGCTGCGCGCCACGCTGGGGCTGACCGGTTTCACCTTGCTGTCTGTGGGCCACCTGGTCGCCCTCAAGGGCCACGACCTGGCCATCGGCGCGCTGGCGCACCTGCCCGGCGCGACCCTGATGATCGCCGGCAGCGGCGTCGAACACAAGCGCCTGGTGGCGCTGGCCGAAGCACTGGGCGTGACGGACCGGGTGCGCTTCCTGGGCGCGCTGCCGCAAGCCGAACTGCCCTCGTATTACGGCGCCGCCGATGCGCTGGTGCTGGCCTCGAGCCGCGAAGGCTGGGCCAATGTGCTGCTCGAATCGATGGCCTGCGGCACGCCGGTGGTGGCCAGCCGGGTCTGGGGCACGCCGGAAGTGGTGGCCGCGCGCGAAGCCGGCGTGCTGATGCAAGAACGCAGCGCGCGCGGTGTGGCCGACGCCGTCACCGCGCTGCGCGCGGACTATCCCGACCACGCGGCCACGCGCCGCTACGCCGAAGGCTTCAGCTGGGAGGCGACCACCGCCGGCCAGCTGGCCCTGTTCCGGCGCATCCTGGGGCGCGCATGAAACAGCCGTCGATCAGCGTCGTCATCCCCTGCTACAACGCCGCGGCCTATATCGGCGCCACCATCGATTCGGTGCTGGCCCAGGACTGGCCGGAGCTGGAAATCATCGTCGTCGACGACGGATCGAAGGACGATTCGGTGGCGCTGCTGCGCCGGCGCTATCCTGCGGTGCGGGTGGAAGTTCAGGCCAATGGCGGCGTGGCTTCGGCGCGCAACCGCGGCCTGGCGCTGGCCGGCATGGACCTGGTGGCGCTGGTCGACGCCGACGACATCTGGCTGCCCGGCAAACTGGCGGCCCAGGTGGCGCGCATGCAGGCCGTTCCCGGCTGCCGCATGAGCTACACCGCCTGGCAGGTGTGGCCCTGCGTCGACCCGGTCCCCGACCCGGCGTACCTGGCGGCGCTGGCCGCGCAGGGCCCCGACCCGCGCTGGCGCGGCGCGAGCGGCTGGATCTATCCCGAATTGCTGCTCGATTGCGTGGTGTGGACCTCGACCGTGCTGGCCGAACGCAGCCTGTTCCAGGAAATCGGCGGCTTCGACACGGGCTTGCGCATCGGCGAAGACTACGACCTGTGGCTGCGCGCCTCGCGCGTGACCCCGATCGAACGGGTGGCCGCGCCGCTGGCGCTGTACCGCATCCATCCGGCCAGCATCACCAAGTCGCTGCCGACCGACAATTACCGCGCCCGCGTCATACAGCGCGCGCTGGACCAGTGGGGCTACGCTTCGCCCGACGGCCGCATGGGCGAGCGCCGTGCCGTGCAGCGCATGCTGGCCAAGAGCTGGAGCGATTACGCCGGCGCCCATGTCGCCGGCGGCAGCCTGGCGCAAGCCCGGCGCGGTGCCCTGGCCGCCTTGCGCGCCGACCCGGGCCACCTGCCGGGCTGGAAAGTGCTGCTCAAGGCTTGCGCCCGCTCGCTCGTCGGACGATAAAAAAACAATCAGGGAAATCCATGAAAATAGCTTTGCTTTGCACCGGCCTGGGCAATATCTACCGCGGCCACGAAATCTTCGCACGCGACCTGTTCACCCTGGTCGGGGGCAGCGTCGACATGACCCTGTTCAAGGGCGGCGGCGAGCCGGCGCACAAGGAAGTCGTGATCCCCAACATATCGCGCTCCTCGCCCTGGCTGCAGCACATCACGCCGAACGCCTCGCCCAAATGGGCCAGCATGGCCATCACCCAGGAACAGCTGCGGATCGAGGCCGAAACGTTTTCCTACGCGGTGCTGGGCCACCTGCTGGAAGGCGAATTCGATATCATCCACTGCCTCGAATACGAGGTCTGCGAACGCCTGTACGGCTTGCGCCACCTGTTCCGCAAGACGCCGAAGATCGTGTTCTCGAACGGCGGCGCCATCGTGGCGGCCGACCTGCCGCCCTGCGACTTCGTCCAGGAACACTCGCCCAACAACCTGCTGAGCAGCGCCAAGGGCAAGTCCTTCATGGTGCCGCACGGCGTGGACGTGCGCCTGTTCCATCCGCAGGTGCAGTCGGACTTCCGCGCCGAACACGGCATACCGGCCGACGCCTTTGTCGTCATCAGCGTGGGCACGATCTGCTACCACCACAAGCGCATGGACCACGTGATCCGCGAAGTGGCGGCCTTGCCGCATGCGCATTTGCTGCTGGTGGGCCAGGAAAGCGCGGACATGCCGGCCATCGTCGCGCTGGGCCAGCAGCTGATGCCGGGCCGGATCACCTTCACCAAGATGGCCCATGACGACCTGCCGCGCGCCTATGCCGCGGCGGACGTGTTCGTGCTCGGCTCGCTGTTCGAAACCTTCGGCATCGTCTACATCGAAGCGATGGCCATGGGCTTGCCGGTGATTAGCACCCACCATGCGAACCAGCGCGCCATCATCCAGGAAGGCATCTTCATCGACATGGCGGTGCCCGGCCTGTTGACCGCGGCCTTGCGCGACACCACGCCGGAGCGCTTCGCGGAACTGGGCCGGAAAGGGCGCGAGATCGCCGTGCGCGACTACGACCTCGACACCCTCAAGCAAAGCTATGTGGACCACTACACGGCGATCGCCGCCGCGCCCACGCAGCTGCCGGAGTTCGGCGCCGGCGACCGGGTCATGGCGCATGCAAAAAACCTGTACAAGCGCGCGCGCCGCATGCTGTGAGCCCCATGAAAAAAGTCCTGTTCATCGCCTACCTGTACCCGCCGATCTTCAATTCGGGTACCCGGCGCAGCCTCGAGTTCGTCAACCACCTACCGGACCACGGCTGGGAGCCGACCGTGCTGACCCTGCAGGATCCCGAACCGGGCAGCTGCGACCCATCCTTGCTGGACGAAGTGCGGCCCGGCACCCGGGTCGAGCGGGCGCCGTATTCCGGGGTCAGCGTGGCGCGCCGCCTGGCGCCGCTGCTGTCGCGCCTGGTGCCGCCCCAGCGCCTGGTCGACGCCATCGCCTGGCGCACCAAGCGCTTCTGGAACGTACCCGACGAATGCGCCAGCTGGGCCCCGGCCGCGGTGGCGCGCGGCATCGCCCTGCACCGCGCCACCCCGTTCGACGCGATCTACGCCACCGGCTGGCCCTGGACCGCCTTCCTGGTCGCCGAAAAAATCAGCCGCGCCACCGGCGTGCCCTTCATCGTCGACTACCGCGACCTATGGAAGCCGGCCGAGGTGGCGTGGGACCAGGCCACCTGGCTGCAGCGGCGCATCAACCCGCTGCTCGAGGCGCGCGTGCTGCGGCGCGCGGCCGGGGTCATCGCCACCACCGGCGCCTTCCTGCGCCTGCTGCCGCAGGACCGATTGCCGCGCCACCAGTTCGCCATCACCAACGGCTTCGATGAAAAGGACTTCGGCGGCGCCGCCGCCGCGAGCGCCGCGGACGGGGTGCGCATCGTCTACACGGGCGTGTGGCGCCCCGGCTACGGCCCGGTCGACCTGTATGAAGCGGTCAAGCTGCTCAAGGCGCAGGGCAGTCCCTGCCTGGCGCGCCTGAAGATCGTGATGGCCGGCTTCGCGCCGGGCCGCGCGCGCGACTACGGCATCGAAGACCATGTCGAGGAACTGGGCAGGGTGCCGCACGCCGAAGCGATCGCGCTGATGCGCGGGGCCGATGCCCTGTACCTGCCGGTGTCGAAGGGCGTGTACGAGGTGGCCAGCATTCCGGGCAAGCTGTTCGAATACCTGGGCAGCCGGCGCCCGGTGCTGGTGTCGGCCCAGGCCGGCAGCGAAGTGGCGCAGGTGATCGCGCACACGGGCGGCGCCGTGCGCCTGGAACCGGACGACAGCGTGGCGCTGGCGCACGCCATCGAACAGCTGTGCCTGTCCGGCCCCGGCGCCATTTTCGCGCCACGCGACGAGGCGGCCCTGCAGGATTACACGCGCGGCAGGCTGACCGGCAAACTGGCCCTGGCCCTGGACACCGTGGCGGCGCGCCAGCCATGACGACAGTGCGCCGCGCCATCGTTTTTTCCTTCTTCGAAAGCTACCTCGGGGTCGTCCTGAACCTGGTGTCCTTCGTGCTGCTGGCGCGCCTGCTCACGCCGGCGCAGGTGGGGCTGTTCTCGGTGGCCATGGCCATCATCGGCATCACCCAGGTCATCCGCGATTTCGGCCTGGTCAATTTCCTGATCCAGAAGAAGGACCTGGGCGAGGTCCATGTCTCGACCGCCTGGGGCATGGCGCTGATCCTGGGCACCACCCTGTTCGCCGCGGTGCAGCTGGTCGCGCCCCTGATCGGGCGCTTCTACGCGGACGACAGCCTGACCGGCATCGCGCGCGTGGTGGCCATCAATTTCCTGATCCTGCCCTTCAATTCGGTCTGCCTGGCGCTGCTGCGCCGGTCCATGAATTTCCAGCTCGTCATGCGGATCAACCTGTCGGCCGCGCTGCTCTCGACCATCGCCACCCTGACCCTGGCCTGGCTGGGCGTGGGCGCCTATGCGCTGGCCATCGGCGCCGTGCTCAACAACGGTATCGTGGCGGCCGGCCTGCTCGGCAGCGGCGCCGCCAGCCGCCTGCTGCGGCCGAAGCTGACGGCCTGGCGCGAAATCCTCGGCTTCGGCGGCCCGCTGACGGTGGCCAATGTGATCACTTCGGCCTCGGTCGACATCAACGACCTGGCGGTCGGCAAGATCCTCGGCTTCCAGTCGGTCGCCATCATCAGCCGCGCCCAGGGCTTGATGAATTTGTTCCACCGCGATTTCATGGTCGCGATCCGCAATGTCGCCTACCCCGCCTTTTCGCAGGCCAACCGGAATGGCGAATCGATGGAAGCGAAGTTCATCCTCAGCCTGACCAATGTGATCGCCATCGCCTGGACCTTCTACGGTTTCGCCAGCATCTTTTCGCTGGAAGTGCTGCGCCTGATGTTCGGCCCCCAGTGGGACCAGTCGGCGCCGCTGGTGCCCTGGTTTTGCCTGGCCGGCGCGGCCAGCGCCCTGGTCAACCTGGTGCCGACCATCATGCTGGCGGCCGGCCATTCCCGGCTGGTGGCCACCACCGAGCTCATTTTCCAGCCCGCGCGCGCCCTCGTCATGGTCGCCGTGACCATGGTGTTCCGCGACCTGGAGATCTTCGCGATCGGCTACGCGCTGGTGTCGCTGGCCTCGGTCCCGTATTTTTACGCCTTCAAGCAGCGCTGCCTGCCGACCGCCGTGGGCGCGCTGGCGCGCGCGGTGGCCAGGAATGCCGCGCTGACCCTGTTCAGCCTGGCGCCGGCGCTGCTGGTCGTGGCCCTGTTCCGGCCCGCCGGGCAAGCCCTGGGCTATCCCCTGTTCTTCGCCTGCGCCGGCGCCACCTGCCTGGCCTGGCCGCTGGGGCTGCGCCTGCTGGGCCACCCGCTGTACGGGGAATTCATGGCCGTGCTGCGCGCGCGCCTGGCGCGCAAGGGCGGGCCGGCCGCATGACGGCGCCGAAAAACGTTCCCGCGCTCGATGGCTGGCGCGGGCTGGCGATTATTCTTTTGTTGGCGGGCCATTTCACGCCGCTGCCGGGGATCAACCTGGGGCGGGTCGGGGTCAGCCTGTTCTTCGTCCTGTCCGGCATGCTGATGGCGCGCCTGCTGTTCGTCGACCGGGTCGCGCTGCCCCATTTCTACCGGCGCCGGATTGCCCGGATCGTCCCGGCGCACCTGGTGTTCCTGGCCCTGACCTCGCTCGCCTGGCTGGCGCTGGGCTTGCCGCTGCGCCTGGCCGAGGTCTGGCCGCCTTTGTTCTTCATTAATAATTACGTCTTTACCAATACGGTGCAGTTTGGCCACATCTGGTCGCTGTCAGTGGAGGAGCACAGCTACATCGTGCTGTCGCTGGCGGCTGGGGCCGCGCGCCGCTTCCGGGCGGCGCCGCTGCTGCTGCTGGGCGGCCTGTGCGCGGCCTCGGCGCTGCTGGTCATTTTCTACCACCAGCGCTACCAGGGGCCGGCGTTGTACCAGATGATGCTCCATTCGGAAGTGGCGGCCTTCGGCCTGCTGTTCTCGTCCTTCCTGTGCGTCTGGTTCGCCCGGCGCGGCATCCCGGCCACGCCGTGGCCGGTGGTGCCGCTGCTGCTGGGGCTGGGCCTGGGCCTGCACTGGTGGTCGGTGCCGCCGGTGGTGGGCTTGCTGGGCGGCGTGGGCGCGCTGGCGCTGGGGGTCAACCTGCTGCCGCGCACGGGCGCGCTGGCGCAGCGCGCGTTTTCGCTGCCCATCCTGCGCCTGTGCGGACTGGCTTCGTTTTCCCTGTACCTGTGGCAGCAACCGTTTTACGTGGCGCGGCTCGACGGCGGCCTGGCGCTGCCGCTGGCCCTGGCCGGCGCCGTGGGCATGGGCTTGCTGTCCTACCACCTGGTGGAAAATCCGGCGCGCCTGTTCCTCAATGCGCGCTGGGGCGCGGCGCAGCGGAAGGGCGGCCCGGCCGGCACGTCCTTGCCATCCTGACCAGGCGGCCCATGCATTCGTACGCCAGGCCGGCCAGGCCGGCCAGGGAGCGCGGATTATAGGCCACGATGCCGCGCCGTTCGCGCCGCTCGCTCATCCAGGCTCTCTTGTAGGGATCGTCGCCGACCAGGTAATCGACTTCGCCCACCTGGTCGGTGTCGAGCGCGCGCTCCATCAGCATGGCCGTGAGCAGGGTGCCGGGCGAATACGCCTTGAAGTCGTCGTGGTAAGCCAGCTTGTAGATGGCGGCGCGGCCATTGGCCACGATCCACAGCTGGGCCGCGATCGGCCGTCCGTCCAGCCAGGCCAGGCCCACGCGCAGGGCGCCGGCGGCGGCGTAGGTCTGCATCAGGCCGGGCATGAAGCGGGGGAAGGGTTCCGGCCGTTTCCAGCTGGCCTGGTACACCGCTTCATAGGCGGCGATCGCGGCGGGCATGGCGGCCGGGTCGCGCAGGATCTCGAGGCGGCCGCCGGCGGCGGCGAACTTCTTGTCCATGCGCTTGATGGTGCTGCGCAACTGGCCGTCGCGCGCGGCCAGGTAGTCGCGCCAGCGGGCCGTGACCGGCAGTGCCCAGTTGCCATGGGTGAAATAGTCGAAGGTGGCCAGGCCGGACTGGCGCAGGGCGGCCAGCAGCATGGACCAGGCGGGCGCGGCGGTATCCATGGGCGCGAGCATCAGGCTGGCAAAGCCGGGGAAATCGCGCCGCAGCGCGGCCACCAGGGGCAGCAGGTCGCGCGGGGTGACCGCGGCGTCCAGTACCGGTTCGTACAGGGTGGTATAGAAATTACTGAGCGAATGCAGGCGCCAGCCGGCGCCGCTGCGTTCGGCGCGCAAGGGCAGCACCGCCATCAGGGCGCGCCCGCGCCGCACTATATAGAAGCCGATGCCGGCGTGGTCGGGGTAGACGGTGTCGACCAGGTTGCGGTACCAGGGCAGGCCGAACTCGGCATTGCGGCGCTCGGCGCGCTCGAAAAACTGCAGTACGTCGGCGGGAAAGGCGGACGGATGCCGGTACACCTCGACCGTGCGCACGGTGTCCGGGCTGTCGGCAGTGCGGGCGGCAGGGCAGGCGGGATCGGTGGGATCGGTGGGATCAAAGGGGGGCGCAAACATGGAGTCTTTCTGCCGGACCTGGCCGGAGCGATAAAAATGCCTTAAAGGCAATATTATTGTTCTGTTTAACTATGTCTTGCTTATATTACATATTATCATTTTTTGCACAGAAACAATGTTTATCGAATAAAAGAAAGTGATTTTTGTGCAATTTGGAAGCGCTTGCCCCATGCCTGTCGCATACGGCGCGGCGCGGCGCCGGGAAACTTGGGATGAACATATTTATATTGCTTATTGAACACAACACTAGGAAAAAAAACAGGTTTACGGCTTTGCATACAAACGGGGCACCGAAATTTATTTCTTCGAAAATACTTGATTTCGCGCACCAAATTACGTCGTTTTCCGCGGCTTTATTACCGTACAGACATTTCTATTGAGAATTTAGCGGCGTAAAATCTCTTTATCGGCTGCAACAAATTCGTCCTACTTGCTGCGATCTGCCGTCTTTATTCTTTTATCATGTGCGCCGCCATCGAGTAGCAGATGCCGGCATCCCCGGAACGGGGATTGCAGGATGTGACGAAATCCTGACCCAGGCTGCCAACCGTAGCTCGAATTTATTTGGTGACAAAAACCATGATCAATAAACAACGCCGCAACTTCCTTCGCTTCTCCGGCGCCACCGTCGCCACCGGGGCCCTGACCGCCTGTGGCGGCGGCGGCCCGGTCGATGCCTTGCCGGCCACCGCGGGCTCCATGCTGGGCGTGGGCGCCGACACGCCGACGCAGCCGCCGGCCACCGGCACGCCGCCGCCGGTCCAGTCGGCGCCAGCCCCGGCCCCGGTCATCGGCGCGGTCATCCCGAATGCCCGTTTCACGGTCACCGGTACCGCAGCCCAGCTGACCCTGCCCTTCTGCATGGGCTATGCCTTCCGCCGCGGCGATGTGCCGGCCGGATGCACGGTCCAGGCCGACAAGGGCATGCTGCAAGTGACGGTCAAGAACCGCTGGCCCGACGGCTCGCTCAAGTTCGCGATCCTGGCCGGCCAGGTCGAAGCGCTGTCGTCCGGCGGCGTGGTGGTGAGCCTGGTCCTGGCCGTGGCCACCACCATCAAGGCAGGTTCCCTGCTGGCGACCAGCCGCCTGGCCGCCACCGGCGCGCTGGCCCAGGTCGGCTGCGGCAGCTTCGGCACCGCCAGCTGGGGCGGCAGCGACTGGAATACGCCGTTCATGGCCTGGGTCGAAGGCGACCAGATGTCGTCCTGGATCTACCGCAAGGCGGTCGGCACGGACGCCCACCTGGCGGCCTGGCTGGAAGTGCGCATGTGGGCCAATGGCGCCGTCGAAATGCTGCCCTGGATCGAGAATGGCTACCTGCAGGTGGCCGGCCCGAGCAACAAGCTGGCCACGTATACCTTTTCGCTGCATGGCGAGCAGCGCATGTCGGCGGCGATCGACCTGAAACACCACCAGCGCACCCCGCTCATCAGCGGCACGGCGCTGTCTTACTGGCTCGGCAACGATCCCGGCGTGATCGCGCGCCAGGACGCTGCCTATTTGCAGTCGACCGAACTGGTGCCGTCCTACCAGGCCAGCGTGGCCGCCAATGCCGCGGTGCTGCGAACCCTGGCGTCCAGCTACACGCCGCTGCAGGCCGGCAACCTCAATTACGACGGCGACGCCATGGCGGCGCCGGGCTACCAGGACCCGATCGGCCTGCTGCCCCAGCACGATGTCCTGTTCCTGGTGGCCAATGTGCCGATGAGCTACAAGGCGCTGGTGCGCAACGGCTTTTCGGCCGGGCGCTACGGGATCCACTACCGCGACGAGACCACCTTCCGTCCGTTGCGCTTTTCGACCTATCCGACCCTCAATATCCGCAGCAGCCAGGGCTTCAAGGATACCGGCGGCTCGACCAACGGCAAGTACACCCCGGTGGCCACGGGCGGCAATCCGCCCCAGTGGGACGTGGCGCACAGCCCTTCGGTCGGTTTTGTCGCCTACCTGGCCACCGGCCTGTTCTATTTCATGGAAGAAGTGCAGTTCGCCACCACCGCCAACTACCTCGGCAATGGCGACAATGCGGTGCTGCGCACCGGCAGCAAGGGCCTGGTCCAGAGCTGCCCCGGCGCCTGGCAGACCCGTTCCTGCGCCTGGGACTGGCGCGCCCGGGTCCAGGCCCTGTGCGTGACGCCCGACGACGATACCCTGCTGCGCGCCGAACTGATCGCCTCGGTGGAAGCGAATATCGACCATTTCCACAGCCGCTATGTGGCGCAGGCGAACAATCCCTACGGCTGGATCAAGCCGGGCGAAGCTTATGACAGCAATGGCCAGAAAGGCGCGCCATGGCAGCAGGACTTCGTCACCGCCGCCTTCGGTTATTCGCTGGCGCTGGACCTGCCGGTGGCGAGCGCCTCGGCCACCAAACTGGCCGCCTTCTTTGCCTGGAAAGCGAAGAGCGCCGTGATGCGCCTGGGCACCCGCGACGGCTTCTGGTTCATCAATGCGGTGCCGTACACGATGACGATTTCACCGGGGTCCTGGCCCAACTACGATACCGGCGCCGGTCCATGGCACGCGAGCGACCTGGCGGCCTACCAGGCCAGCTACGCGGTCGCGCCGGCCTGGATGGGCAGCACCGAAGGCAAGCTGGCCGGCGAGATCATGCCGGGCGAGCGCGCCTTGTGGGGCAACCTGATGCCGGCCATCGCCTATGCGGTCCGGCACAATGTGCCGGGCGCGCTGGCCGCCTACCAGCGCCTGCAGGGCGCCAGCAACTGGAATACCCTGCGCGATGCCTTCAATGAGCGTCCGGTGTGGGCCGTCAAGCCGGCCTCCGGCGTCACCTCGGTGCAGCAGCCGGAAGTCGTGGCGCCCGTGGTGCCGGTGACCCAGGCGGGCGATCCGTCCTGGATGACGGGCGCGGCGCTGGGACAATGGATCGAGATTCCGAACACGAGCGGCGCCGGCGGCGCGGCCATCGATGCCTACAGCGGTTTTTCCTTCAACGAAGAGACCAATGAAATCCTGATCGCGGCGGCCGGCGGCCACGGCGACTCGGCCGACAACCGGGTCGTGGCGATGGGCATCGGGGTCGACCGTCCGGTATGGCGCCAGCTCTGCGCGCCGAGCCAGGTCACGCGCAAGGATGTGGCTTACTACGACGACGGCAAGCCTTCCTCGCGCCATATCTACAGCATGGCCCACTACGTGCCGCAGCTGAACCGCATCATGCTGTTCGGCGCCCGCTCGGTGTTCGGCAGCGCGTACAACTACCACAGCGTCGACGGCTTCAACCTGGCCACCAATACCTGGGACCCGGCCGGCACCTACCCGGATGCCTACACCGGTTCCTTCGGCGCCGTGGCCGTGCGCGGCACGGGCGACGTCTGGACCACCGGACTGGCGCGTTTTTCCGCGGCCACGAAAACCTGGTCCCAGCCGATCACCCGCCGCACCGATGCCCTGGTGCGCTGGCCGGTCGCGCACGATGCGCGCCGCAACCAGCTGTTCACCCTGAACTGGGCCGACGGCATGGGTTACAGCACGCTGGGCGTGTTCGCCACCCGCGTGCCGCTGGGCGGCAACGAGCAGATCGCCGTCACCTTGCAGGCGGGTACCGCGCTGGCCAGCTTCATCGCCGACAAGCCGACCTATGCGGGCATGGATTACGACGCCGTCAACGACCGCTTCATGTTCTATTGCGGCCAGGGCGCCGGCGCCGGCAAGATCTATGTGGTCAAGCCGAACGACACGAATGCCTGGGACTTGTCCATCTTCGACCTGGTCGGCGCGACCCGGCCGCCGGCGACGCCGTCCAACGGCGTGCACAACCGCTTCCGCTATGTGCCTAAACTGCGCGGCTTCCTGCTGATGCCGCGTGCCTCGTCGAACCTGTTCTTCATCCGCACCTCGGCCTGAGGCTCAGGAGGAGAGCGCGTCATGCATGGCATGGATGGCGCGCCCGCCCGCCTCGCGCAGCAGCCGGACCAGGCCGCGCGGGGTGCGCGGATTGTAGGCCACGATCCCGCGCCGTTCGCGGCGCTGGTTCAGCCAGCTTTTCTTGTACGGGTCGTCGCCGATCAGGTAGTCGATTTCCGCCACCTTGTCCTTGTCGATCACGTGCGCCATTAGCATGGCCGTGATCAGCGTGCCCGGCGAATATCCCTTGTACTGTTCGTCGTAGGCCAGCTTGTAGATGCTGGCGCGGCCGTGCGCCACGATCCATAGCTGGGCCGCGATCGGCTGGCCATCCTTCCACGCCAGCCCCAGGCGCAGCGTGCCCTTGCCGGCATAGCTGTGCAGCAGGCCGGGCACGAACTCGGGGAAGGGTTCCGGCTTTTTCCAGCTGGCGCCGTACACCTGTTCCCAGGCGGCGATGCCGCGCGCGATATCCTTCGGTTCCGTCACCAGCTCGAGCGTGCCGCCGTCGGCCGCCAGCTTCTTGCCCATCCTGCGGATCGTGTTCTTGATCTGGTTTTCGCGCGCCGCCAGGTAGTCGGCGGCGCTGCCCTGCATGGCCTGGAACCAGTTGCCGAAGGCGAAATAGTCGAAGGGCACCCAGCCCTTGGCGCGCAGGGCGCCCAGCAGCGTGCGCCAGGCATGCGACTCCGGATCCATGGGCGAGAGCTGGATCGAATCGAGCCCCGGGAAATCGGTGCCCAGCGCGCTCAGGAGAGGGACCAGTTCGGCCGACTTCAGGCTGGCGTCGAAGGCCGGTTCGTACAGGCTGGTGTAGAAATTGCTCAGCGAATGCACCTGCCAGCGCTTGCCCGCCAGTTCGATGCGCAGCGGCAGCACGGCCGCCAGCTGGCCGGCCCGGCGCAGCACATAGAAGCGGATGCCCTCGTGCGCCGGGTAGACCGTGTCGACCAGGTTGCCGTACCACGCGCAGCCCAGTTCGAAGTTGCGCTTTTCCGCCTTGGCCAGGAAAGCCTGGACTTCGGCCGGCAGGGCGCCCGGATGGGTGTAGACCTCGATATCGTGGTCGTCCCCGTTGCCGCCGGGCTTGAAGGAATTCAGTCCCACCATGGCGATCGCGGCGACCGGCCAGCGGTACTGGGTCGCGTGCTGGATCCAGCGCTTGCCGGTGCACCATTCGAGCAGGTTGGCGTCGGCGTCGGTATAGAACTCGAGCAGTTCGCCGGGAAAGCTGGCGAAGGCGTTCTCGATCACCGCCAGCAGCAGCAGGCGGCCGGGCGAATAGGTGGACAGGTTTTCGTCGTAGCCGGTTTTCAGCATCACGTGCACCTGCCCCTGGCGCAGGATCAGGCGCGAGGCGGCGAGCCGCTCGCCGAACCACAGTTCGCAGACCATCGCATTGCCCTCCTGCGAGGCTTGCAGCATCAGGTCGCGGTAGAAGCGGTACTGCTCCGGCTTGGAGCCGATCGCCGTGCCCTTGCGGCCTTTCCAGCCGGCCCCTTCGAGCGCCACGTAGCGCTCGATCGCGCCGGACATGGCGGCCGTGTCGGTGATGCTGGCAAAACGTTGCGCCATGCCATCGGCGGCAACCCGCTTGTCGTAGCGCTTCATGTTCGACTGCAGGTGGCGCGCTCGCTCGCTCCAGTAGGCCTCGAAGCTGCCGGCCAGCGACACGTTCATGGTCAGGGCGTGGTTCAGGCGGTGGCAGGCCGGGCGCGTGTCCTGCAGCACGCCGCCGACGGCCGGATCGTTGCACAACAGGTCGAGCTGGAGCGCGAAGCCGGGCAGGATGGCCAGCAGACCCGGCACCAGTGCCGCCTGCGCGATCATGGTGGGCGCGATCTGGGCCTGGGACGGCACGAAGCTGACCCACTGCATGGCGCGCCCGCGCTGCACGATGCACATCGCTTCCATGCGGCCGTCGCGGTAGCAGGTGCACAGGTATTCGCTGCCGTCGCCGAAATTGCGCAGCAAGCCGTCCACGAACAGGCTGGTGAGCAGGGGATGGTTGCCGAAGCTGCGCGCGTTCAGTGCATCCCATGCGGTGGCGTGCCGGCCCAGGGTGCGCGCCAGCGGCGTGGTGCGCCAGCCGCTCATGCCAGCGCTTTCTTCACCTGCGCCACCATCCATGCCAGCTGGGCCGCGGACAAGTCCTGGTGGCAGGGCAGGTGCAGCAGGCTTGTCCGGTAGCGGCGCGCCACCGGGCAGTCGGAGATGGCCATTTCATCCCAGCGCCAGATCGGCACGGCGGCTTGCTTGAGCATGAAAAAGACCGGGTCGGGGCGCTCGACCAGCAGCGGCAGCATGTAGGGCGCGCAGCCGTCCGGCAGTTGCGCAAACAGCACGCGCGCGCCCGGCACGCCGGCCAGCGCCGCCGTCCATTGCTGGTAATGGTGGCGCCGCAGCGCCGTCACCGGCGCCACCCGCGTGCGCCGCATGACCCAGCGCGACAGGACCAGGCTGGCGCGGCCTTCCGCGGCGTTCTGGTACTGGCCCGACGGCTGATCGCACGGCTCGCGCAGTTCCGCGCCGCGCGCGCCATTGTCCGGCGCGGCCGCGGGCGAAGGCAATGCCGGCGGGGCGCGCCGCTGCAGCAGGGTGCGCAGCGCGCGCAGCTCGTCGCCGGCGGGACGCGCTGCCGTGGCGTCGCTGCCGCCCCACAGCATGCCGCCGTCTTCGCAGGCGAAAAACTTGTAGGGACTGGCCACGAACACGTGGCCGCCGGCGCGCCGCAGCGGGGCGCGCGTGGCCGCCACCTGCCAGGCATGCGAGCAATCCTCGACCAGGGTGATGCCGTGCCGCTGGCACAGGCGCGCCAGTTCGTCCATGACGGCCGGCGGCTGCTCGATGCCGAAATAATGGGGCAGCACCAGCGCGCGCGGGGCCACGGCGGCGCCGGCGATGAGCGCGACCATGCTGTCGATGCACGGCACCAGCTGGTCGTCGAGGCGGTACAGGCTGACCGGCGCGCCCAGGGCGAGCGCCGGATCGAGCATGGTGCGGCAATGGTAGGACGGCGCCAGCAGGGCCCCGCCGGCGCCGACGCCGGCGCCGCGGTAGGCGGCATGCAGGGCGTAGCGGCCGCGCGCGAAGTGGCGCGCGCCGGGGCCGTCGAACAGGGCGGGCGGGCTCACGCCCTCGCCGCCGAACGACAGCGCGTTCCAGCGCAGGGCGGGCAGCAGCGGCACCGCCGGGCGCGGAAAGTGGCAGCCGGCGGGGTCGAAGCGGTTCACTTCAAGCATGGCGCATCAGGCCCGCTGTGCTTCGCGTTGCTTGAACCATTGTTCCATCATCATCAGCACCCACACCATGGTGCCATGGTAGCCCGCGTGTTCGTCGAGGTGCTGGCCGACCAGGGCGTCGATGAATTCGGGGCGCACGATGTTGCGCGCCTTGAGGCCGGTCAGGCTGTCGAGCGCGAGCTGCTGCAGCGGCTTGTGCTTTTGCAGCCACACGCCGAAAGGCAGGCCGAAGCCGTGCTTCTGCTTGGTGATGATCTCGTCCGGCAGGAAGCCGCGCAGGGCTTCCTTGAAGAACCAGCGCAGCTGGGTGCCGTTCAGTTTCTGCTTCGCGGTCAGCCGGGCCGAGAAGGCCACCATCTGGTCCGACAGGAAGGGGAACGCGGCTTCCATGCCGGCCAGTTCGCAAGCCTTGATGACCTTCGGCAGGTCGTTGTCGGCCAGCGTGAATTTCAGGTCGAGCGCCAGCATGCGGTTGATCAGGCTTTTCGCATGGTTCTGGTCCCAGGTGTGGGCCATGCTGGCATGCGGCGCATTGACGTCGGCGCCGGCCAGGAAGTCGCTGGTAAACACCTGGCTCGGTCCGAATCGGCCCAGCAGGTTGTAGGTTTCCAGGCGCGCCGGCATCGGCACGTTGGCCTGGTCGATATAGCTGCGCGCCTTGCGGATCAGCTTGACGTGGTCGCCGCCCGGGAAGTTGAAGATCGCCGGTTCGAGCAGTGCGCGGCGCAGCACGGCCGGCACTTTCTCGTAATGGGCGAACACGTACTGCTTCGAATAGCGCTCGTTCCCGCCGAACAGTTCATCGCCGCCGTCGCCGCCCAGCATGCGGGTCACGCCGTCGGCGCGGGCCATGCGCGCGCAGTAGAAGGCCGGCACCGCCGAGGCGTTGCCGAAGGGCTGGTCGAACACGGCGGCGATTTTCGGGATCGCGCTGACCACGTCGTCCGGGGTCACATAGTATTCGTGGTGGCTGGTGCCGAAATGGCGCGAGGCCAGGCGCGCATACGACATTTCGTCGTAGCCCTCGGCTTCGAAGCCGATCGAATAGGTATCGGCGGGACGGCCGCCCGTTTCGGTCAGGATGCCCGCGATGGTCGAACTGTCGGTGCCGCCGGACAGGAAGGCGCCCACCTGCTGGCCGCCGCCGGCGTCCTTCACGCTGCTGCGCAGCAGCGCCAGGAATTGTTCCTTGCGCGTCTCGTAGGCCACTTCCGGCTGCTCGTCGAACACGATGCGCCAGTAGGTCTGCTTGCTGGCCGTGCCGTTGCGAAAGCGCAGGTACTCGCCCGGCAGCAGGCGTTCCTGGCCCAGGTAGGCGGTGCCCGGGGCCGGCACCATGTGGAAGTACACATAGTTGTACAGGCCCTGGTGATCGATGGCGCCCGGCGTGAGCGGATGGCGCACGATCGCGTCCGAGGACGAGCCGAACACGATGGCGCCGCCCTTGAGCTGGTAGATCATCTGCTGGGTGCCGACCCTGTCGACCGCCAGCAGCGCTTCACCCTTGTTGTCGTCCAGGATGCACAGCGAGAAGGCGCCGCTCAGCTGGGCGCACACCGCATCGGGGTCGCGCCGCCAGGCGCCGGCCATGGCTTCGGCCAGGTTGGGGCCCGCTTCGGTGGACGGCTGGCCCCAGATCGCGACCAGCAGGCCGTCGTTCTGGTACAGGTGGCTGCTGGCGGCCAGCGCCGCCACCGCCACCGCGCCGCGCGCGCCCTGCAAGGTGGTGACGCTGCTCGCATCGAAGGCCGACAGCGGCGCCGCCATCGCTTCGATCAGGACGCGGTTCTCGCCCGCGTTGGCGCCATGGCCCATCCAGCCGCACAGCCCGCTCACTGCGGCATTCCCGAAAATATCATCATCACGTTCTTTGCTTTCATGCTTTTCAATTTATACCAGTACTTCGAGCGCGCCCGGATGGCTCAGGAAGGATACGGGACTGGCCGACAGGCCATAGGCGCCGGACTGGAACACGACCACCAGGTCGCCCACGTCGGCGCTGGCCAGGTCCATCTTGTCGGCCAGCAGGTCGAGCGGGGTGCACAGGGGGCCGACCACGGACGCCTGTTCGCGCGCGCTGCCGACGACGCGGTTGCCGATCACGACAGGGTAGTTCTTGCGCAGCACCTGGCCGAAATTGCCGGACGCCGCCAGGTGGTGGTGCAGGCCGCCGTCGGTGACCAGGTAGGTCTCGCCGCGCGACACTTTTTTCTCGATCACGCGGCTGACATAAATGCCCGCTTCGGCCACCAGGTAGCGCCCCAGTTCGATGACGATCTCGGTGTGCGGCAGGTGCTCGCGCACGCCCGGCAGGATGCGGCGCAGGTTCTCGCCCACGGCCGCCAGGTCGAGCCGTTCTTCGCCCGGGAAGTAGGGGATGCCGAAGCCGCCGCCGATGTTCAGGGTGCGCAGGGGGCCGGGCCAGTGCGCGGCCAGGCGGATCGCCAGCGCGAAGGTTTTTTCGTGGGCATCCTGGATCGAGGCCGCCTTCAGGTTTTGCGAACCGCTGTAGATGTGGAAGCCCTGGAAGTCCAGGCCCAGCGCATGCACCCGGCCCAGCATCTCCGGCACCCGTTCGGCGTCGACCCCGAACTGCTTCGGGCCGCCGCCCATTTTCATGCCCGACGATTTCAGTTCGAAGTCGGGATTGACGCGGATCGCCACCTTGGGATTGATGCCGAGGCGCTTGCCGATCACGGCGATGCGCTCCATTTCCGCTTCCGATTCCATGTTCAGCACGACGCCGGCGGCGATCGCGCAATTGAGGTCCATGTCGCTCTTGCCGGGGCCGGCGAAACTGACCAGGCCGGGCGCCATCGGGGTGTCGAGCGCCACGCGCTGCTCGCCGCCGGAGGCGATGTCGATGCCGTCGACCAGGGTGGCCATGTGCTGGACCACGGCCGGCATCGGATTGGCCTTCATGGCGTAATGCAGGTGGATTTCTTCGGGCAGGTGCTGGCGCAGCAGGGCCACGCGCTCGGTCAGGCGCGCGCGGTCGTAGGCGTAGAAGGGGGTGCGGCCGACGCGCTCGGCCAGGCGGGTGAGCGGCATGCCGCCGATCTGCAGGCAATCGTCGACGACGTCGAATTGCAGCAGGGGCGCGTGTTGCGGGCGCGGGGCGCTCATAGGCCTTGTTCCATAAACAGGTTTTCCATTTGGACGCTCAAGAGCTTGCGGTCGATCTTCCCGTTCGGGTTGCGCGGCAGGCTGGTGGGCGACATGATGATGCGGGCCGGCAGCATGTAAGCCGGCAGGTGGGGTTTGCAGGCGGCCATCAGGCTCTCGGCGCTCATGTCCACGCCATCCCTGGCATGGGCCACGACCACGATGGCCTGGCCCAGGGTCGGGTGCTGCAGGCCGATCGCGGCCGCTTCGGCCACGCCGTCGCGGGCGTAGACGACTTCCTCGACTTCGGACGGGCTGACGCGGTAGCCCGAGGTCTTGATCATTTCATCGTTGCGGCTGATGAAGTACAAAAAGCCTTGTTCATCCTTGCGCACGGTGTCGCCCGACCACACCGCCATTTCGGTCAGGACCAGGCCCTTGTGCACCGACACGAAAGGCTTGAACCGTTCCGCCGTCTTGGCCACGTCGTTCCAGTAGCCCAGCGAGACCAGCGCGCCGCGGTGCACCAGTTCGCCCGCTTCGCCGGGGTCGCATTCGCTGCCGTCGGGGCGCAGCACCATGACTTCGGCGTTCGGGATGGCACGGCCCATGGAATCGGGGCGGCGCTCCAGTTCGGACGGCGGCAGGAAGGTCGAGCGGAACGCTTCGGTCAGGCCGTACATCAGAAATGGCTGCGCGTTCGGCAGGGCGCGGCGCAGGGCGTCGAGCGTGGGGCGCTGCATGGCGCCGCCCGAATTGGTCAGGTAGCGCAGTGTGCAGTCGGCCGGCCATGCCAGCGGGGCCACCTGGATCCACAGCGGCGGCACGGCCGCCAGGCCGGTGATTTTTTCGGCCACCACGGCCTTCAGGATGTCTTGCGCGAACAGGTGGTTGATCAGCACGGCGGTGGCGCCCACGGAAAAGGCGGTCGTCAGCTGGGACAGGCCATAGTCGAAGCTGAGCGGCAGCACCGCCAGCAGGCGGTCGGCGGCCGTGTTCTCCAGGTAGCTGGCCACGCTGTTGGCGCCGGCCACCATGTTCCGGTGCGACAGCACCACGCCCTTGGGCTTGCCGGTGCTGCCCGAGGTGTACAGGATGGCGGCCATGTCGGCATCGATATTGCGCGGGGCCGCGAAGGCGGGGTCGCCCGCGGCCAGGGCCGCATCCCAGGCCAGCACCGTGAGCCGGCCCAGGTCGGGCAGGGCGGCGGCATTGCCGGTAACGATGACGGTGTGCAAGTCCGGGCACTGGGGCAGGGTGGCGGCCAGCAGTTTCAGGCGGTCGGCCGAGGTCACCAGGATGCGGACATTGCAGTCGAGCAAGATGTAGCCGACTTGCTCGGGCTTGAGCAGCGGGTTGACGGGCACGAACACGCCGCCGGCCGCCGCCGCGCCGAACATGGCGGCCACGTTTTCCACGGTTTTTTCGAGGTAGACCGCCAGCCGTTCGCCACGGCCCAGGCCCAGGGCGCCGGCGGCGGCGGCGAACTGGCCCACTGTGGCGGCAAGTGTGGCGTAATCCAGACGGCGTGCGCCGTAAACCAGCGCTTCGGCGGCAGGTGTGCGGCGCGCCGAACGGAAGATGAAGTCGTGGATCAAGTCACTCATTGAAACCTTGCTGCGTAGCATGTATGAAGGCCGCCGCAAGAGTAAGGAAGTGCTGCTGCGCTTACCCGGCTGGGCATGCCGGTAGGGTCCGAAAGTCTGTGAACTTACAACAGATATTTCCTTGAAGTTCAAGTACAATCTTAACACTTGTACACGACGACGATCAAATAGATGTTGCCGTGCGAGTCGTTTCCACACCAAAATATTTCAATTCGCTGGCTTCGGCTGCGCCTGCCCAGTTTTCCCTGATAAGAGTGTCATGAGAGATGTCGTAATCACGCTGATCGTACTGGGTTCGATACCCTTTATTTTCAAGCGGCCGTCCCTGGGCATCGTCATGTGGGTCTGGATCAGTGTGATGAATCCCCACCGCCTGAGCTGGGGCTTCGCCTTCAATTTCCCCTTCGCCGCGCTGATCGCCGCCGTCACCATCGTCGCCATGATCCTGACCAAGCAGCCGCGCAAGCTGCCGATGACGCCCATCGTGATCACCCTGATCCTGTTCACGCTCTGGATGTGCCTGACGACGATGGCCGCCATGTGGCCGGCGGAATCGGCCGTCATGCTCAACCGCGTATCGAAGACCATGCTCATGACGCTGGTGACGATCATGCTGATCAAGAATGCCGAGGACGTGAAGTGGCTGGTCTGGACCCTGGCCGCCTCGATCGGCTATTACGGCGTCAAGGGCGGCATCTTCACCGTGATGACGGGCGCCTCGAGCATCGTGTGGGGACCGGCGGGCACCTATATCGAAGGCAACAACGAAGTGGCGCTGGCCTTCATCACGATCATTCCCATCATGTATTACATGTACCTGCAGGCGACCAACAAGTGGATGCGGATGGCGATGCTCGCTTCCTGCCTGCTGTGCGCCGCGGCCGCGCTCGGCTCCTACTCGCGCGGCGCCCTGCTCGGCATTGCCGCCATGGCCTTCTTCCTGTGGCTGAAAAGCCCGAAGAAAGCGGTGGTCGGCATCGTCATGGTGTGCATGATTCCGATCGCGGTCGCCTTCATGCCCGACAAATGGGGCAACCGCATGGAAACCATCAATACCTACGAGCAGGATGCCTCGGCCATGGGCCGCATCAATGCCTGGCACATGGCCTTCAACCTGGCCAAGGACCGCCCGCTGGGCGGCGGCTTTGAAATCTACAACAAGATCACCTTCGCCATGTATGCGCCGGTGCCCGAACTGTTCCTGGCCGCGCACAGCATTTATTTCCAGGCGCTGGGCGAACACGGTTTCATCGGCCTGTTCATCTACCTGCTGCTGGGAGGGCTGACCTGGCGAAAGGCGACCTGGATCGTGAAGATGACAGCCACCCGGCCCGACTACAAGTGGGCCGGCAACCTGGCCCTGATGATCCAGGTCAGCCTGGTCGGCTTCGCCACCGGCGGGGCATTCCTGAGCCTGCTTTACTACGATGTGCCCTATTACCTGATCGCCTGCGTGGTGTCGGTGGGCTGCATCATCGACAAAGTGCTGGCCGACGAAAAGGCCGCCGCCAGGAACGCGGCCAAGGCCGCGCCGCCGCAAGCGCTCCCCATTGCCAGCTGACGCCATGCAGACACTGAACCCCACCTTGCGCCACAGCGCGCCGCCATCCGACCTGGCCCGGCTGGCCTGCCGCGCCCTCAGGCATGTCGCCTTCACGGGCAGCGCCGGGCAGCGCCTGTCGATCCTGATTTTCCACCGCGTGCTGGCGCAGCAGGATCCCCTGTTCCCGGACGAGGTGACGGCCGCGCGCTTCGACCGCCAGCTGGCCCTGATCGGCCAGTGCTTCACCATCATTCCCCTGTCCGAAGGGGTGCGCGCCCTGCGCGCCGGCAAGCTGCCGCCGCGCGCCGCCTGCATCACCTTCGACGATGGCTATGCCGACAATGCCGAGATCGCCCTGCCCATCCTGCAGCGGCACGGCCTGTCCGCCGCCTTCTTCATCGCGACCGGCTTCCTGGACGGCGGGCGCATGTGGAACGATACCGTGATCGAACTGATCCGCCGGGCCCCGGACGCGATCGACCTCGGCAAGGCCGGTTTCGGCCAGTTCGCGCTGGACACCGTGGAACAGCGGCGCGCCGCCCTGGGCAGCCTGATCGGCAGCCTCAAGTATCTGCCGCTGGACGAACGGGCCGCGAAGATTGCCGCCATCCGCGAACTGGTGCCGGTCGCGCTGCCGGACGACCTCATGATGAGCACGCAGCAGGTGCGCCAGCTGCACCAGGCCGGCATGGATATCGGCGGCCACACCGTCAACCACCCGATCATCGCGCGCATGTCCGGCCCCGCCGCGCGCCAGGAAATCGCCGACGGCAAGGAAGCGCTCGAAGCCATGCTGGGCGCGCCGGTGCGCCTGTTCGCCTACCCGAACGGCAAGCCGGGCCAGGATTACCAGGCCGAGCATGTGCAGATGGTCAAAGAGCTCGGCTTCGAGGCGGCCGTCTCGACGTCCTGGGGCGCGGCGCGCCCCGGCGGCGACCTGTTCCAGCTGCCCCGATTCACGCCCTGGGACCGCGGCCAGCTGCGTTTCATGCTGCGCCTGATGCATAATTTGCGCCGCAATGGCGACACCGTATAAACACTGACCACTAGGAATGCCATGTACTTGAACGACATTAAAACCATCCTGATCGACGTCCTCAGCCTGGGCGACGCCGGACTGTCCCTCGACGCCAGCTCGGCCCTGCTGGGCAGCATTCCCGAACTCGATTCGATGGCCGTGGTCAACCTCATGACCGCGCTCGAAGAACACTTCGGCATCACCATCGACGACGATGAAATCAGCGCCAGCACCTTCGAAACCCTGGGCAGCCTGGACGCCTTCGTCCAGCAAAAACTGGCGTAAATGAACGAGCGCGCGCCCGCGGCGGCGGCCCAGCCCTTCTTTTTGCCGGCCAAGGCAGGGCAGCGCTTCTGCCTGTACTACGCGCCGGCCGGCGCCGGCTGCCGCGGCGCGGTGCTGTACGTCCATCCCTTTGCCGACGAGATGAACAAATCGCGCCGCATGGCCGCGCTGCAGGCGCGCGCGCTGGCGGCGCTCGGCTACGCGGTGCTGCAGGTCGACCTGTACGGCTGCGGCGACAGCAGCGGCGAATTCGTCGATGCGCGCTGGGACATCTGGAAGGATGACCTGGCCAGGGCCAGCGCCTGGCTGGACAGCAAAGTCGACGCGCCCCTGATCCTGTGGGGCCTGCGCCTGGGCGCGCTGCTGGCGCTCGACTATGCCAGGGATGCCGCGCGCAAGCCGGCCCGGATGCTGCTGTGGCAACCGGTGCATGGCGGCGCGGCCTGCCTGACCCAGTTCCTGCGCCTGCTCAGCGCGAATGCGATGCTGGCCGAGGCCGGCAAGGCGGCGCCCGAAAAGACGGGCGGCACGGCGGCCCTGAAAGCATCCCTGCTGGACGGGCAGGCGCTGGAAGTGGCCGGTTACGAACTGGCCAGCGAACTGGCGGCGGCCATCGAGCAACTGGACGCGGCCGGCATGGCGCCGCAGGGTTGCCAGGTGCACTGGCTCGAAGCGGTGGCCGCGGCCGAGCGGCCTTTGAGCCCGGCCGTGGAACGCCAGGCGGCGCACTGGCGCGCGCAGGGCACGGCCCTGCAGCTCGAGCGCGTCGTGTGCCCGCCGTTCTGGACGACCCAGGAAATCACCGTGTCCGATGCGCTGCTGGGCGCCACCACCACCATTTTTGCCGCCTAGACCATGGACTATCAAGAACACGCGCTCAGTTTCACCTGCCAGGGCGAAGCCCTGTTCGGCATCGCCAGCGTGCCGGCCCAGGCGCGCGCGCGCGGGGTGCTGATCGTGGTCGGCGGCCCGCAATACCGGGCCGGCAGCCACCGCCAGTTCGTGCAGCTGGCGCGCGGCCTGGCCGCGCAGGGGATCCCGGCCATGCGCTTCGATTACCGCGGCATGGGCGACAGCGATGGCGCAATGCGCGACTTCCAGGACGTCGACGAAGACTTGCGCGCGGCCTTGGACCAGTTTTTCGCGGCCGTGCCCACCCTGCGCGAGGTGGTCATCTGGGGCTTGTGCGATGCAGCCTCGGCGGCCCTGTTCTATGCGCCGGGCGACGCGCGCGTGTGCGGCCTGGTGCTGCTCAATCCCTGGGCGCGCACCAGCGACGGGATCGCCCGCACCACGCTCAAGCACTACTACCGGGCGCGCCTGTTCGATCCGGAATTGTGGAAAAAGATCGCGCGCGGCAAGTTCAACGTCGGCGCCGCCATCCGTTCCTTCGCGCGCCTGATCGGGGCGGCCAGGAGCGGCGGCGCACCGGCGCCGGATGCCGCCGCGGCCAGGGCGCGTCCGCTACCCGAGCGAATGCTTGCCGGCATGCAGGATTTTCAAGGTAAAGTGTTGCTGATAATAAGCGGCGCGGACCTGACGGCCCAGGAATTCCTGGACATGGCGGCCGCTTCGCCCGCCTGGCAGAAGCTGCTGGCGGCGCCGGGCGTGCACCGGCACACGATCGCGGAAGCGGACCATACGTTTTCACGCAAGGCCTGGAAAGACCAGGTCGTCACATGGACCGGCGACTGGCTCGGTTCGTGGTAGCAGGACAAGAGGAAGACAATGAAGAAATACCTGCTGTTCGGACTGGGCATGCTGCTCGCCAACGTCGCCCTGGCGGCCAATTATTGCGGCGAAATCCGCGGGCGCCATTTCGGCCCCTTCGATTACCGCCTGCGCGCCTCGTTCGACATCAACATCGTCGAGAGCGCCCACTTCACGCCGGAGATCGAGGCTGGCCTCAGGGGCAATACCAGCTACCTGGGCGACGACCTGCATTACACCCTGCAAGCCATTCCCAACCATATCCGGGCCCTGGCGACCATGGCCAAGGTCGGCTTGCGCGACAAGACGGTGAAGGTCGCCCATGCGAAGTACCCGGTCGAATGCTATTTCGACCGCGCCATCCGCTTCACGCCCGATGACGGCGCGGTGCGCGCCGCGTACGGCAATTACCTGTCGGCCCTGGGCCGCACGGCCGACGCCCTGAACGCCTTCGCCATGGCGGTGCAGCTGCAGCCGGACGATCCCACCATCAATTACAACGCCGGCCTGATGTACCTGAAGGCCAAGGATTACGACAAGGCGCTCGTGCATGCCAAAAAAGCCTACGAGAAGGACTTCCCGCTGCCGGGCCTGAAAAACAAGCTGATCGCGCTGGGCAAATGGGAAACCGCGCAAGCGGCGCAAGCGCCGGAAGCGCCGCCAAAATGATCCGCTCGCTGGCGACCAAGACACTGGCGCTGGCCATGCTGGCGGCGCTGTTCCTGGCGGCGCTGCAGTATCCCGTCAACCAGCTGGTCCTGGCGCTGGCGCTGGGCGGCTATGGCGCACTGCTGTTCTGGCGGCCGCACTGGTGGCTGGTGGCGGTGCCGGCCCTGTTGCCGGTGCTGGACCTGGCGCCCTGGACCGGCTGGTTCTTCCTCGACGAACTCGACCTGCTGCTGATGGCCACCTGCGCCGTCGGCTACTGGCGCCTGGGCGCCGCCAGGCCCGAGGCGCGCCTGCCGCGCTTCTACCTGGTGCTGCTGGCGCTGTTCGGCGCCAGTTTCGCCTGGGCCGCCGTGGCCGGCATGGCCCCGTTCCCCGTCATCGACGCCAATGCCTTCAGCAATTACAACAGCCCCTACAACAGCTTGCGCGTGGCCAAGGGCTTGCTGTGGGCCTTGCTGCTGCTGCCGCTGCTGCGGCGCAGCGCCGGCCCCGACCTGTCGGGGCTGTTGCGCTACCTGGTGCCCGGCATGATAGGCGGCCTGGCCCTGACCGCGCTGGCGGTGGTGTGGGAACGCGCCACCTTCCCGGGCTTGTTCAATTTTTCCAGCGATTACCGCCCGACCGCGCCGTTTTCTGCCATGCACACGGGCGGTGCCGCGCTCGACGCCTACCTGGCGATCAGCTTTCCCTTCCTGGCCCTGTGGCTGACCGGCGACGGCCCCGGCGCCCGGCGCCGCATGGGCCTGGCGCTGGGCGTGCTGCTGCTGGCGGTGTATGCCGGCCTGGCCACGTTTTCGCGCGATGTCTACATCGCCTACGGCAGCGCGCTGGCCATCCTGCTCGGCTTCGCCGTCGTGCACCGCCTGCAGCGCGGCACGCTGGACCGGCGCGCGCTGCTGCTCACGGCGCTGCTGGCCGGCGCCGCCGCCTGGCTGCTGGCGCGCATGTTCGGCGGCAGCGGCTACCGCGGCTTGCTGGCCGCGCTGGTGCTGCTGGCCGCGTCCCTGATGCTGGCCACCTCGGGCGCGCGCCCGCGCGCGCCGGCCCTGGCCGCCGTGGGCGCGCTGCTGATGCTGCTGCTGTGCGGGGCCGTGGCCGCCATGGCCGCCAAGGGCGCCTACCTGGCCTTCAGCCTGGCGGCGCTGGTGTTCGGCGCCGCCGCCGTGCTGCTGCAGCAGCCGGCCCGCAGGGAATGGGGCATGACGCTCGGCGTGGCGGCCTGGCCGGCCATGGCCGCCAGCACCACCCTGATCGCCCTGCACTGGGGTGGCCGGGATGCCGCCTTCGGCACCTTGCCGGTGCTGGCGCTGGGCGCGGTGTTGATCGCCATGAACCGCCTGCCGGCCAAACCGGTCTGGCAAGCGGACCGCGCCACCCTGGCCGGCGCGGTCTTTTGCGCCATCGTGTTCGCGGTCACCATTCCGATCGCCGGCAGCTACCATACCGGGACCCGCTTTTCCACGGTGGGCAACGATATCGGGGTGCGCCTGGGCCACTGGCGCGAAGCGCTCGAGATGCGCGACGACGACCTGGCCACCAGCGCCCTGGGCATGGGGCTGGGCCGCTACCCGGCCACCTATTACTGGAAGAATACCCATGGCGAAACGCCGGGCAGCTATGCCTTCCTGGCCGAGGGCGGGCGCAACCAGTTGCTGCGCCTGGGCTCGGCCCAGTATGCGAACAATGCCAACGATATCCTGCGCATGCTGCAGCACGTGGCGGTGGAGCCGGGCATGCGCTACAAGCTGAGCCTGGACTTGCGGCGCAGCGATCCGAATGCCGTGTTCAACCTGCTGGTGTGCGAACGCTGGCTGCTGTATCCGCAAAACTGCGCCCAGCCCACCTTCAAGCTGGCGCCGCCCGACGGCGTGTGGCACCGCTACGAAGCGGTCATCGAGGCGGGCGGCATGGGCAAGCCGGGCCTGTTCAGTCCGCCAACCCAGATCGAGATGGCGGCCATGGGCCGCAGCGGTTTCATCGACGTCGACAATGTCAGCCTGACGGCCATGGCCAGCGGCGAAGAGCTGATCCGCAACGGCAGTTTTTCCGCCGCCAACGATTACTGGTTCTTCAGCAGCGACCGCAACCACTTCCCCTGGCACGTGAAGAATTTCTGGGTCAACCTGGTGTTCGAGCAGGGCTGGATCGGCCTGGCGACCCTGGTGCTGCTGCTGGCCTATGCCGCCGGCAGCCTGGCCGTGCGCGGCCTGCACGGCGAACTGTACGCCACGGCCAGCCTGGCCGCCCTGGTCGCCTTCGTGCTGGTGGGCCTGTTCGACAGCCTGTTCGACGTGCCGCGCCTGACCCTGGTGTTCTTCCTGGTCGCCAGCGCGGCCTGCCTGCTGCCGCCACGACAGCGGCGCCGACGCCGCGGCACGCCGCATGCATAGGCTCGCCATCCTGTTCGTGGTCCTGATCGTCTACGGCAGCCTGTATCCCTTCAGCGGCTGGCAAGCCTTGCACGGCGCACCCCTGTTCGGCTTCCTGGGCGCGCTGCCCGACTACATCGAAAAAGCCGACGTGGTGCAGAACGTGCTGGCCTATATCCCCTTCGGCCTGTTCACGGTGGCGGCGCTGCGGCGCCGCGTCGCCGGCGGCACCGCGCTCGGCCTGGCCTTGCTGGCCGGCGGGCTGCTCAGCCTGACCATGGAATCGCTGCAGCAGTGGCTGCCCAGCCGCGACGCTTCGCTGGCCGACCTGGCCCTGAACCTGCTGGGGACCCAGGCCGGCGCCATGCTGGCGCTGGTCTTGAATGGCCACAGCTGGGCCGGGGCGCGCCTGCTGGACCTGCGCCGCCAGTGGCTGCGCGGCGGCACCCTGGCCAACCTGGGCCTGGGCGCGCTGGCCCTGTGGGCGCTGTCGCAAACCAGTCCCCTGGTGCCTTCCTTCGATGTCGGCCAGCTGAGGAGCGCCCTGGCGCCGCTGTACTGGGCGGTGCTGCAGCCGGGCCGCATCGAGCTGCTGCAATTGCTGGTCTACGCCTGCTACCTGGCCGCCCTGGGCCTGATGCTGCGCCTGCTGGTGCGTCCGGAACGCAGCGCGCTCTGGCTGTTTTCGCTGGTGGTGGCCCTGGTGTTCGGCCTCAAGGTCTTGATGCAGTCGCGCCAGCTGGGCCCCGAAGCGGTGCTGGGCGCGGGCGCCGCCTGGCTGGCGCTGGCCCTGTGCGCGCGCATGGCCAGGCCGGCCAGCGTGGCCCGCGCCGGGTCGGCCTTGCTGGTGCTGGGCTTTGCCTTCAGCGAGCTGGCGCCGGGGGCCTTCGGCAGGTTCGTCGATTTCAACTGGCTGCCCCTGGTGGGCCAGATGGCGTCGATTTCGGGGCTGCAGAATATCCTGGAGGTGTCCTGGCCGTTTTTCGCGATCGCCATCTTCGCGCGGCTGCTGGCCGAACCGGCGCAATGGCGCCACGTCGCCCTGGCCGGCGGGGGCCTGGTGATCGCGGTGGTGTTTGCGCTGGAATGGTGGCAGCAGGCGCTGCCGGGGCGGCATGGCGACATCACCCAGGTCATGCTGGCCTGGGCCGGCTGGATGCTGCCCTGGACCTTCCAGGGCAGCGAAAACAGCGAACAGGAAGCGACTACGCCGTCTTGATCGCGTGGCGCGCCATCAGGTCGTACAGGGTGGGGCGGCTGATGCCCAGCACCTCGGCGGCGCGCACGATATTGCCGTCGACCCGGGCCAGGGCCTTGATGATGGCGCCGTACTCGGCTTCGTCGCGCACCTGGCGCAGGTTGATCGGCAGCTCGGCGTCGGCCGTGGACGACAGGCCCAGGTCGTCGGCGGTGATCTGCGGCCCGTCGGCCATGATGATGGCGCGCTTGATGCAGTTTTCCATTTCCCGCACATTGCCGGGCCACGGATGGCTTTCGATGACGGCGATCGCCTCGGCCGAAAAGTGCATCGAGGCGCGCGACTCCTGGGCGCAGAACTTGTTCTTGAAGTGGTGCGCCAGCAGGGCCGCGTCGCCCACCCGTTCGCGCAGCGGCGGAATGGTGACCACGATCTCGGACAGGCGGTAGTACAAGTCTTCGCGAAAGCGCCCGGTGGTGGCCAGGGTCTTGAGGTTCTGGTGGGTCGCGCAGACGATGCGCACGTCGACCGCGATTTCCTCGTGCCCGCCCACCCGTTCGATCACGCGCTCCTGCAGGAAGCGCAGCAGCTTGGCCTGCAGCGACATCGGCAGGTCGCCCACTTCGTCGAGGAAGAAGGTGCCGCCGTGGGCCAGTTCGACCTTGCCCTTGGTTTGCTTGACGGCGCCCGTGAACGCGCCTTTTTCGTAGCCGAACAACTCGCTCTCGAGCAGGTTTTCCGGAATGGCCGCGCAATTGATCGCCATGAAGCGCTGGCTGGAACGGGGGCTGAGCTGGTGCAGGGCGCGCGCCAGCACTTCCTTGCCGGTGCCGCTCTCGCCCAGCACCATGACCGAGGCCGAGGTGGGCGCCACTTTCTCGATGTTGCGGCAGACGCGCTGCATGCCGGCGTCGCGGCTGATCACGCCGCCCAGCGGCGAATCGGCCTGCGATTGCAGGATGCGGCGGTTTTCCTGCTGCAGCGCGTGCAGGTAGAAGGCGCGCTGCACCACCAGGCCCAGGATCTCGGGATCGAAGGGTTTCTGGTGGAAGTCGTAGGCGCCCAGGCCGATGGCCTTGACCGCGTGCTCGTGGTTCTGGTTGCCGGTCAGGACGATCATCTTGGTGTCCGGGGCCAGCGCCAGCACCTGCTGCAGCGTGGCCAGGCCTTCGGTGGCGCCGTCCGGATCGGGCGGCAAGCCCAGGTCCATGGTGACCACGGCCGGCTCGTGGCGGCGCACTTGCGCCAGCGCCGTTTCGCGGTCGCCCGCGATCACCACATCATAGGCATCGAAACACCAGCGCAGCTGCTTTTGCAGCCCCGGGTCGTCTTCGATGATTAACATTTTCTGCTTAGTTTGCGTCACAGCGATCCTCTGGCTTGGCGGCAGCTTGCGCTTCCTGCTGGTACAAGGGCAGGGCGACTTTGAAGGTGGAGCCGGACGGTGGCGTACTCGTCACGTCCAGCGTGCCGCCAAGTTCCACAATATACTCGCGGCTTTCAAAGGCGCCAATGCCCATGCCTGCTGATTTGGTCGATTCGAAGGGCTTGAACAGGCGATCCCGGATGAAGTCGGCACTCATGCCTTCTCCGGTATCTGTTATCTCGATAATAACAGAAGATGCCTCCCGGCTCAGCCTGATCGTCACCTTGCCTTCCTTGGGCGTGGCTTCGATGGCATTCTGGATCAGGTGGCCCAGCACGCGCTCGAGCCGCTCGAAGTCGGCCAGCACCCGCAAGTCGGGGTCGGCGATGGTCAGGATGGGGCGCGGCTCGAAGGCGGCCTTTTCGCGCACCGCCTGCTGCAAGACCTTGGCGATGGCCAGCGGGGCGGGGCGCTCCTGGGAAGCGCTGCGCGAGAGTTTTTGCAGCATCAGGCGCATCTTCTGGACCGACAGGGTGACGGTTTCGAGCATGTCCTGCTGGAATTCCGGATTGTTCTTGTGCTTTTCCGCGTTCGGGATCAGGAGGCCCAGCTGCGAGACCAGGTTCTTCAGGTCGTGCACCACGAAGGTCGACATGCGGTTGAACGATTCGAACTGGCGCGCCAGCATCAGGGCGCTGGCCGCTTCCTGCTGGGCCAGGTAGCTGGCGGCCTGGCTGCCGGCGATCTTGAGCAGGTCGATCACTTCCCAGTTCAGCTTGATGGTGCTGCGCGGCTGCTGCAGCAGCACGAAGCCGAACAGGCGGCCCTGCAGGATCAGCGGCACCACCAGCCAGCCGCGCGGATAGTTGCGCAGCCATTCCGGCAATTCGATGAAGTCGTATTTTTCCGGTTCATCGTCGAATTCGGCCAGGTCGATCACCCATTGCTTGGTGTCGAGGAATTGGCAGAACGGCGAATCGTCCGGCTCGGACGGCACGTTGAGCAACTGGTGCCAGCCCGCGGTCGGCACGCACAGGCCGCCTTCGCGCCGGATCCATAGCAGGGCGCCGTCGCTCTCGACCAGGGCGCTGATCGCTTGCAGGGCGCGTTCGCCCAGGTTGGGGCCGGCCTCGGCCAGGGTGCGCGTGAAGCGCAGCCATTCTTCGCGGTAATCGTAGTTGTAGCTGTAGAAGTGCTTGCTGATGAAGACCTTGAGCCAGGCGCGGAAGGAACCCGAGAACAGGATGCCGGCCAGCAGGATCAGGGCGCCGAACAGGAAGGCCACCTGCATCAGCGAACCCCATTCGCCGCCGAAATAGCGCAGGTAGTAGCCGGCCGCGCCCATGGCCAGCAGGTAGCTGGCCGAGCCGAACAGGGCGGCCGAATGGAACAGCACCCGGCGCGAGACGGCGAGATGCGAGGACCAGGACGCGCTGCGCAGCACGGAAATGGCGATCAGGGGCGCGGTCAGGGCATTGACGACGCCGCGCGCGGACCAGATTTCCGGGTTGACCTGGCGCAGCAGCAGGGCATTGCTGTACAGGTAGAAGTCGTAGACGAACATGCCGCCTATGCCCAGGCAGGCGAACTTGATGGCCCAGCGTTCGTGGGCCGGCTTGTTGCGGTACAGCTGCTCGACCAGCAGCATGCCCAGCACGGCCATGCCGATGCGCGCCATGATGTTCAGGGTGCCGGTGTAGTCGGCCAGCAGGGCCGGCCAGACGATGCCGAGGGCCTTGTCGGCCAGCACCACCAGGTACAGGGCCAGCATGGCCACGAAGGTGGTGCTGCGCGTGAGCGGGCGGCCGCGGCCGGGCAGGTGGCCCAGCAGCGAGAGCAGGACCACGGTCCAGGCGCCGTTGCGCAGGATTTCATGGAATTCGGCCCAGGCGGCGCCGGCCATGCCCCCGGCCTGGGCGGCCAGCGTGGCGCTCCAGACCACGGTCAGGGTGCAGGCGCCCAGCAGGGCTGGGCCGTGGATGCGCCCGCGCCAGCGGGTCAGCAGCAGGGCGCACAGGAACAGATAGGCAAGCGCCGAAATGGAATAACTAAAGGTCGCGATATTGGTCAGCATTCCGGTCCTGTAATCCGTGGCGCATGGCGTGCGGCAGCGGAGATGGCGTTCAACGGCCGGCGCTGCCCATGACCACCTTCATGGTGTCGATCAGTATCAGCAAGTCGAGGAACAAGCTGTTGTTCTTCACATAATACAGGTCATATTGCAGTTTTTGGAGTGCATCGTCGACCGAGGCCCCGTAGCCGTAGCGGACCTGGGCCCAGCCGGTGATCCCGGGCTTGATGCTGTGGCGCACGTTGTAATACGGTACCTGCTCGGACAGCTGGCCGACGAAATACGGCCGTTCCGGGCGCGGGCCCACGAAGCTCATCTCGCCCTTGAACACGTTCAGGATCTGGGGCAATTCATCGATCCGGCACTTGCGGATGAAATTGCCCACGCGGGTCACGCGCGGATCGTTCTGGGCGGCCCATTGCGGCTTGCCGCCTTTTTCCGCATCGTTGAACATGCTGCGGAACTTGAGCACCTTGAAGGTCTGGCCATTCTTGCCCACCCGTTCCTGCGAATAGAAGATCGGGTTGCGGTCTTCGATGTAGATGGCCAGCGCGGTGAACAGCATGACCGGCAGCGAGACCAGCAGGATCAGGGCGCTGCACACCAGGTCGAAGGTGCGCTTGACGAAGGTGCGGATGAAGCTCTGGTCGAAGCCGCCGCCGAACACCAGCCAGCTCGGCTGCAGCGAATCGACCCGGATCTGGCTCGTTTCGCGTTCGAAGAAGGTGGCCGCATCGATCACCTTGACGCCGTACAGCTTGCACTCGAGCAGTTCCTTGATCGGGAAGGCGCCGCCGCGGCGGTTTTCCACCGACACCACGATTTCCTCGACATCGTAGCGGCGCGCCAGCGACAGCAGGGAATCGTCGCGGCTCATCTGGATGACGTCGGTCTGGGGGACCTTGGTATCTTCCGAGGCCATGGCGATGAAGCCGGCGATGTCGTAGCGGTGGTACATATGGTTGCGGATGGCCAGTTCGCGGCATTCATTGGCCAGCGGGCCGCCGCCGACGAACAGGATGCGCGTTTCGAGGATGCGCGCCTCGCTGGTCTTGAAGAAGATGGTGCGCGCCAAAAAGATGCCGGAGGCGCCGATCAGGAACACGAACAGCATGATGCCGCGCCCGAAATACAGGTGCGGCGCGATGTAGAACAGCAGCGTCAGGATGCAGAAACCGAGGGCGAAGGCCGGCACCAGCTTCTGGAAGAAGGGATTGCGCAAGCCGTCGGCCAGGTTCAGCTGGTACATGCCCAGCGCGCTCATGGAAAACACGATGGCCACGGCGAAGGCCAGGGCCGACACCAGGAAGTTGTCGAGCTGGAGGATGGCGGGCTGGCCGTCGTCGTACACGCGCAATGCCGCGCCCGCGTATGCCGAGGCGATCAGGATCAGCAGTTCGAAGAACAGCAGCAGGAAGACGACCCGCGACACGTAGTGATTAGAAATCCGCAGCATTTTGCACCTCAGGCTGGACAATTGGCGATCGTGGCAGGCGGACCCGCGCGCCGACGCTTTTAATGTTTGTGATCGATATTCCGGACGTACCATTCCATCGCTTGCTGCAAGCCTTCGCCGATGCGGTGGGTGGGCGCGAAGCCCAGCAACCTGACCGCCTTCGAAATGTCGGCTTGCGAGTGGCGCACATCGCCCGCGCGGAAGGGCGCGTATTCGGGCTTGTGTTCGCGCACGTGCGGGAATTTATCTTCGAGCAGGGTGCACATCATGGCGTGCAGCTGGTTCAGGCTGGTGCGCTCGTTGAGGGCCACGTTGAACACCTGGTTGCTGGCGTCCGGGTTGCTGGCCACGGCGGCCAGGATATTGGCCTGCACGACGTTGTCGATGTAGCAGAAATCGCGGCTGGTTTCGCCGTCGCCGTTGATGAACAGGGTCTTGTTCTTGATCAGCGAGGAAATCCATTGCGGGATCACGGCGGCGTAGGCGCCGTTCGGGTCCTGGCGCGGGCCGAACACATTGAAGTAGCGCAGGCCTATCGTTTCGGTGCCGTAGCAGCGGCCGAACACTTCGGCATACAGTTCGTTGACGTACTTGGTGATCGCGTACGGCGAGAGCGGATTGCCGATCACGTCTTCCACTTTCGGCAGGGCCGGGTGGTCGCCATAGGTGGAGCTGGACGCGGCGTACACGAAGCGTTTCACCTTGGCGTCGCGCGCGGCCACCAGCATGTTCAGGAAGCCGGTGACGTTGGTGTCGTTGGTGGTGATCGGGTCGCTCATGGAACGCGATACCGAACCCAGGGCCGCTTCGTGGAGCACGTAGTCGACGCCGGCCACCGCCTTGGCGCAATCGGCCGGATCGCGGATATCGCCGCGGATGAAGGTGAAATTGTCCCACAGGGCGCCGCCCACCAGGGCGTGCACCTGGTCCAGGTTGTGCTGGTGGCCGGTGGCGAAGTTATCCAGGCCGGTCACGCGCTGGTTCAGCTTGAGCAAGGCCTCGACAAGGTTCGATCCAATGAAGCCGGCTGCGCCCGTGACCAGCCAGTGGCCGGGTTGGCTGCGCAGTTGCGCTTGTACGTCGGTGAAATGTGCCACGGCGTTACTCTCCAATTTTCATGCATTCTGCATACCGGCCAGCGCACATGCGCGGCCGGGACACGCTTACAGGCGCCAGACGTTGAAACCGGCTTCCTTCAGGGCAGCCTGGTTGAACAGCGATTTGACGTCGATGAAGCAGCCACCCTTGTTCATTTTTTCCGCCAGGTCCGACAGCGGACGGGCCAGCAGTTCCTTGTGCGAGACGGCGGCGATGATGGCATCGGCCTGCGGCAGCGCATCCCAGGACACCAGCTTGACGCCGTATTCGTGCATCGCCTCGCCGGCATCTGCCACCGGGTCGTGCACATGCACGTCCACGCCGTAGCTTTGCAGTTCGGTGATGATGTCGGCCACCTTCGAATTGCGCAGGTCGGGGCAGTTTTCCTTGAAGGTCAGGCCGATGATGTTGACCTTGGCGCCCTTGACGTTGAAGCCGGCCGAAATCATGGTCTTGACGGTTTTCTCGGCCACGAACTTGGCCATGCCGTCATTGATGCGGCGCCCGGCCAGGATCACCTGCGGGTGGTAGCCGATCATTTCGGCCTTGTGGGTCAGGTAGTAGGGATCGACGCCGATGCAATGGCCGCCGACCAGGCCCGGACGGAAGGGCAGGAAGTTCCACTTGGTGCCGGCCGCCTTCAGCACTTCCAGGGTATCGATGCCGATCTTGTCGAAAATGATGGCCAGTTCATTCATCAGGGCGATGTTCAGGTCGCGCTGGGTGTTTTCGATGACCTTGGCCGCTTCGGCCACCTTCACGCTCGAGGCGCGGTAGACGCCGGCGGTGATGATCGATTCGTACAGGGCAGCGACCTTGTCGAGGGTGTCGGCGTCGTCGCCGGAGACCACTTTCAGGATCGTGGTGAGGGTGTGTTCCTTGTCGCCCGGGTTGATGCGTTCCGGCGAAAAGCCGACGTGGAAGTCCTGCTTCCATGTCAGGCCCGAATGCTGCTCCAGGATGGGAATGCAGACTTCCTCGGTGGCGCCCGGGTACACGGTGGACTCGAAAATGACGATCGCGCCCTTTTTCATGTGCAGGCCGACGGTCTTGCTGGCGCCGGCGAGCGGCGTGAAGTCCGGGTTGTGGGCAATGTCGACCGGGGTCGGCACGGCCACCACGATGTAGTCGGCGCCGGCGATGCAGGCCGGATCGGCGCTGACGGTCAGCTGTGTCGCGGCGCGCATCTGCTCGGTCGTGAGCTCGCCTGTCGGATCGACATGGCGCTGATAACTTTCGATTTTGCTGACGGACAAATCGAAACCGATCGTTGTGCGTTTCTTGCCGAACTCTACCGCCAGCGGCAGGCCGACATAGCCCAGGCCGACCACTGCAACGACATTTGCTGCTTCCATTATTGACATCCCAAAATAAAACGTTTTGTTATTATAACAATCTATTCAGCGAAACAAGATTTCATGTTGACAAACATTTTGAAAATCTTGCATGGGGCCGATGGCTGGCTCACCGAAAGTGGTGCTGGCTGGCGCGTCCGGGGCGAAATGACGGCGCGGCATGGCGGCAGGAGAGACCGCTTGTATTGTTATTAGTCAAATTGCAGCGAGAAGAACGACTACATAACGCAAATATAGCTCTTTTCCTTGCGAAGTGGCAAGCTTAGTTACAATTAGATCAACTGTAAAAGAAATTTCTGTTGCTATTTTGTACGTTGCGCGCCGTTTATTTCGGTAAATACAGGCAGCGCGCAGGCGCGCAAAACCGATGGCTGGATGATTATTGTAACTATGTCTGTACGACACATCATTTTATTTTGATACGTGTTGCGCGCCTGTCGCCTGCCCTTGCAACTTCGGCCGGAACGGTATGGGACGCCGAAATTCCTAACAAAATGTGCAACTTTTCCGCCCTCCCGCTGTCGCGCCTTACACCAGGGTCAGACCCCGAATTGTGGCTTGTTTCAAGGTACCGGTTCACAGTTGACGATACGCTCCCGCCCGCGTGGCTTTCGCTGACCTTGCCTGCTTGTTAGTATTGGGCAAGAGATGGGCCAGTCAGGGAAAAATAGGGGACACGATGGGGTGGACAGGGGCTGCGGCACTGATGCCGATGGTGTGCATGGGGCAGGCGCGCGCCTGCGTGCTGACCTTTGCGTATGTGGACCAGGCTTCGCTGCCCTTCGTGTCGGCAGCCCCGCCGGACGCGCCGCTGCCCCGCATTGGCGTGGAAACTGATCGCCGCGACACGCGAAAGCACGCTGGCGCAGCGGCGCGCCATTTACGAACCCTAGTACTTAGCCGCAGCTGGCCTGTTGCAGCAGCCAGGCCGTCATGGCCTTGATTTTTTCATCCTGCAGGTTCTGGCGCGGGCAGACGATCCAGAAGGCGTAGGGGTTGTCCAGGGTCAGCGCGAGCGGGCGCACCAGGCGCCCGCTGTCGATGTCGCGTTCGACCAGCGGCGCCGGCGCCAGCGCCACGCCATGTCCCGCCTGGGCCGCTTCGAGCGCCATGTAGGTGGTGTCGAACAGGGGCCCGCGCACGGCATCGATCTTGTCCACGCCCGCTTCCTGCAGCCATTCGGTCCAGCTGGGCGGGCGCCCGCGCTGGGACGTCAGTTCGTTGTGGATCAGGGTATGGCGGCGCAGGTCGGCCGGCCTGGCCAGCGGGATGCGCTCCAGCAGGGCCGGGCTGCAGACGGGGAAGACGTCGGCCTTCATCCAGCGCTTCGCGTGCAGTCCGGGATACTTGCCGGGACCGTAGCGCAGGGCGATGTCGACCTGGTCGGTCTTGAAGTCGACCAGCTTGTCCTCGACCTGCATGCGCACCTGCCAGCGCGGGTAGCGCGCTTCGAAATCGGGCATGCGCGGCGCCAGCCATTTGGCCGCCAGCGAGGGCATGGCGCTGAGCACGATGGTCGAGCGCGCGTGCTGCAGCTGCGGGTCGAGCGCGCTGTCGAGGCGCGTGAAAATATCGTGCAAGGTCAGGGCCAGGGCGGCGCCGGCATTGGTCAGTTCGACCGCGCGGTTCAGGCGCACGAACAGCGCCTGGCCCAGGTACTCCTCGAGCCGCTTGACCTGGTGGCTGATGGCCGTCGGCGTCACGTTCAGTTCATCGGCCGCTTTCTGGAAGCTTTTGTGGCGCGCGGCGGCTTCGAAACTGCGCGCGGCGATCAGGGGCGGATTGGGCCTGGCGAGCATGGCGGACCTTCATGCAAAGAGCGGGGCATCCAGTGTAGCTCAGATTAGTTTTATTCATCTGAAGCGGAAAACCTTTCGTTTGTCGCCAGGCCGCGACATTCCTAAGATGGGTCATCTACTCACCGAAAGGAAAGCATCATGCGCATCGATTACCTCAGCTCCGACATCCTGCTGTTTCGCGGCGATAGCCTGGCCGCGCTGGCCACGGCCTTCATCGATGGCGACCGGGTGCTGCTGGTCGATGCCCTGGCCAGCGAATACGACGCGATCGACATGCGCGACTACCTGGAAAGCTGCAAGGGCAAGCGGGTGGAGCGGATTGTCCTGACCCATGCCGACGGCGCCCACAGCGCCGGCATCAAGCTGTTCCCGGGCGCCGACGTCTTGGACTTGCCGGCCCAGCCGCACACCCTGCACTGGGGCCGCCATACGCTCGCGCTGTTCCCGGTCGGCGGCGCCCTGGCGGTGGACGTGCCGACGGCCGACTTGCTGCTCACGGCAGGCGCGGTGGCCGGCAATGTGGCCGTACTCGGCGCCGCATGGCCGCAGCAGGCAGCCGATGCGGCGAAGCGCCTGCAGCAGCGCGGCCGCACCCGCATCGTGCCGCGCAACGGCGGCGCGGAAAGCGCGGTCGCACTGGTCCATGCCCAGGCCTATTTGCTGGGCCTGCAAACGGAAGTCGAGAAGGTGCGCAACACGCTGGCGCCGGAAGACGCCGCCGGCGCGATCGCCGCGATCGGGCTGGACGCGCTGTTGCCGGGCAAGGTCCAGGCCACGCCGCTGGAACGCTACTGGCATCGCGACAACCTGCGCCGCGTGAATGAACGCCAGCTGTTTCCGGCCACGCTGCAGCGTGCGCCGCAGCCTGCCGGGCTGGCCAGGAAATGCCGCGACACCGTCATGTCGGTGCTGACTGGCATGATGCGCGGGCTGGCCGAGCGCGGCGTGTAGTCAGGGAGGCGTGCCGGGCTTGCGCAGCCGGCTCAGCAGCGCTTCGACGCTGTCGCTGACGGGCAAGCCGTGCTGGCGCAGCAGCTGCAAATGCAGCACCAGGTTTTCGAGGACCAGCTTGGCGGACACGGCCAGCAGCGTCATCAGGCGGTCCTCGGTACTGAAATTGTCCATGGCCGCGGCCATCTCGCACAGGTGCGAAGCGACCAGCTCGCGCAATTCCTGTTCGCCAAAGGGCAGGTCGGCAAAGTCGATCGGATCTTCGTGTTCCACTTCCAGCATCAGGGCTGCGAGCTCTTCGGGTTTGATCGGCATGCTGTCGCTCCACTTGTTGGCATGCCTCATTCTAGTCCGGGGGGCGACAGGGAAGTCGATCCACGCTAAAATCCTTGCGTTGTCATTGAATCATCGATCCCATGGCGCGTCTCATCTTCACCCAGCAGCTCGCCCGTTTCACCAGTGTCCCGCAAGTGGACACGCAGGCCGACCGCCTGCGCGCCGCCCTGGACAGCGCATTCGCCATCAACCCTTTTCTGCGTGGCTATGTGCTCGACGAACAGGGCCATTTGCGCGAGAACGTCGTGGTCTTCATCGACGGGCGCCGCAGCACCGACCGGGTGCGGCTGGACGACCCGCTGCGGCCCGATTCCACCGTCCATATTCTGCAGGCACTTTCCGGAGGCTGACATGCATGACCGCGCTTACCTTTCCACCCGCAAGGGCTTGTTCGAGCTGCAGCGCAAGGCGGCGGGCTGGGAACTGGGGCCGGTGCATTTCCTGGGCGAGCCGGTATCGAACACGCTGGCCGATGCGCGCGACGGCGCCGTGTACGCCGCCCTGAACCTGGGGCATTTCGGGGTCAAGTTGCACCGCAAGGATGCCGGTGCGGACAGCTGGACCGAAATCGCGGCGCCCGCCTATCCGCCCAAGCCGGAAGACAGTAGCGATACCGTGGAATGGAAGAACAAGCTGATCTGGGCGCTGGAGGCGGGCGGGGCCGACGAGCCCGGCGTGCTGTGGGCCGGCACCAACCCGGGCGGCCTGTTCAAGTCGCGCGACCGCGGCCAGTCGTGGGAGCTGCAGCGTTCCCTGTGGGACGTGCCGCAGCGCAGCGAGTGGTTCGGCGGCGGTTACGACGCGCCCGGCATCCACAGCATTTGCGTCGATCCGCGCAACAGCGCCCATGTGCTGGTGGCGGTGTCCTGCGGCGGCGTGTGGCGCACGGAAAATGGCGGCGACAGCTGGGCCCTGAGCGCGACGGGGATGCGGGCCGACTACATGCCGCCCGAACTGAACGAAAACGAAGCGGTCCAGGATCCGCACCGCATCGCGCGTTCGCAGGGCAGCCCCGACAGCCTGTGGTGCCAGCACCATAACGGCATGTGGCGCTCGGGCGACAACGGGCATCGCTGGGAAGAAATGACCGGTGTGCCGGTGTCCAATTTCGGCTTTGCCGTGGCGGCCCACCCACACGATGGCAATACCGCCTGGTTCGCGCCGGCCGAAGCCGACCAGCGCCGCATTCCGGTCGGCGCCGCCATGGCGGTGACGCGGACCAGCGACGGCGGCAAGAGTTTCACGGTCTTGCGCGAAGGTTTGCCGCAGCAGCATTGCTACGACCTGGTGTACCGGCACGGGCTGGCGGTGTCGGGCGACGGTCGCAGCCTGCTGATGGCGTCGACCACGGGCGGGGTATGGGTGTCGGACAATGCGGGCGACAGCTGGCGTACCGTCTCGACCACCTTGCCGCCGGTTTATGCGGTGTGTTTTGGCTGAGCGAAGTAGGCCAGGAACATACTGACGGCAGCGTCCACCAGGGGCGCCTTCATCTCGGGCGCCAGCGGCGGCGCGCCCATGGTCACCTGGGGCCAGAAGGCCAGCGCCTTGACCTGGCCCTGCAGTAGCGCGGCGGCAAACTGCGGATCGCAGGCTTTCAGCGCGCCGTCGGCCTGGGCCGCGCGTATCCACACGGTAACCCCTTCTTCCCGTTCGCCCAGGCGCGCCACGATGGGCCGCGCCCGCTCGGGCGAGACCACCGCTTCGGCAATCGCCACCCGCGCCAGGTCCAGGAAATCTTGGTCGGCCATCATGCTCACCTTGTTGTTCATCAGTTCGGTCAACTGCGCCCGTAGCGGCACATCCCCGCGGTAGGGCAGCTCCAGCTTCGAGGCGTTGCTGTGGAACAGTTGCACCAGCGTTTCGGCGAACAGCTCATCCTTGCTGGGGAAGTGGTTGTACACGGTGCGTTTCGACACGCCGGCCATGGCGGCGATCTTGTCCATGCTGCTGGCCTCGAAGCCATGGGCACGGAATTGCTCCGCTGCGGCTTGCAGGATGGCGAGGCGTTTGCGGTCGGTCAGGCGTTGGGGAGCGGTCATGGTTATATTTTACACCGGGTAGTTTACTTTTCAAAAGAATGAAACTACACTGTGCAGTGTACATTTAAGGATCGCCACCATGACACGCGCAATGTTCGGCACCTTACTCATAGGATTCCTGCTCACCATGACTTACTGCACCCTTGCGGCCGAAGCCGCCCCCGCTTATGCATCGCCCCAGTACAGCGAAGGCAAATTCCGTAACCCGGTCAAGATGCGCGAGCACGGTTTTGCCGAAACCATGGGCATCATGTGGAAATTCATGTTCGACAAGAATGCGAACACCGTGCCGAGCGGGACGATTCCGGTGCAAGTACTCACTCGCGCGCATTTGATGGCTGCGCCGGACATCACCATGTTCCGCCTGGGCCATTCGACGCTGCTGTTCAAGATACACAATGAGTTTTTCCTGACCGATCCGGTGTTTTCCGAGCGCGCCTCCCCGGTGCAATGGGCCGGCCCGGCGCGCTTTCACCGTTCGCCGATCAGCATTGCCGAGCTGCCCCCGATCAAGGCCGTGATCCTGTCGCACGACCATTACGACCACCTGGACCATGCGGCCATCCTGGAACTGTCGGCCAAGACCGAGCATTTCATCACGCCGCTGGGCGTGGGCGACCGCCTGGTCACATGGGGCGTGGGCGCGGCCAAGGTGCAGCAGCTGGACTGGTGGGAAACGACCGAAGTGCGCGGCGTGCGCCTGATCGCCACCCCGGCCCAGCATTTTTCCGGCCGCGGCCTGAGCGACCGCAACGACACGCTGTGGGCGTCATGGGTGATCCAGTACCAGGACCTGAACGTGTATTTCAGCGGCGATACCGGTTACTTCGACGGTTTCAAGAAAATCGGCGACAAGTACGGTCCCTTCGACGTGGCATTCCTGGAAACCGGCGCTTACGACAAGCAATGGCCGGACGTCCATATGCAGCCGGAAGACACCATGCAGGCTTTCATCGACCTGAAGGCGAAGTGGCTGATGCCGGTGCATAACGGCACCTTCGACCTGGGCCTGCATGCATGGCAAGAGCCCTTCGATCGCATCTTCAAGCTGGCGGCGGACAAGGGCGTGTCGATGACGACGCCGCAGATGGGGGAACAGTTGAACCTGAAAAGCCCGCATGTGGGCGCGGCCTGGTGGAAGTCGGTCGAGTAATCAGGCCACCGTGTCGATCAGCTTGCCGATGGTCTGGCCCTGCGTATTCACGCGGGACTGGGCCACCCGGCTTTCCTGCACCACTTCACTGAGCTGACGCTGGTCGCGCGCAAGCTGCGCCTGGCTTTGGCTCAGGCGATTGCTATCTTCCTGCACCTGCGACTGGTCGCGCTGCACCTGCCTTTCGGCCAGCGCAATCGACACTTGCAGTGCCTTGATGTTGGAAACAGTTGCCACCGACTACTTAAGTTGTTGGTAAGTATCTCTAGCGTAGGCCATAACCCAGCAGTACGCCAGAAGAATTTTTCCGTCACTAATTTCGGCAATCGTCGCATGTTTGCAACGCGCCTCGCGATGGGGCGGCGCGCGCCGGATTGGTGAAATGGCGGCCGTCCAGGCCATTGTTGCACCGCACAAGTGAATCCATAACACGTATACGTTTTGTGCATGCCGAATGTTGGTGCATGGCAACAAGTTATTGATTCTGCGTATATCACCCATGGGAATATAAAATTAAGAGATATTGCTGCACCGCAGTATATTTGAACTGTCTGCTGGCTACTCCACAGACGGTTCCGGGAGCGATGCTCTTCGAATCTTATCCAGATTCCCAGGAGGTTCTATGTTTTCCACGACGCGTTACGCCGCAGTATTACTGTCCTTGTCCCTCGCCGCACCAGTGATGGCGGCCGAACAAGCCGCCAGGGTCGACACCAGCTGCGCCAAACCCGAGTTTCCCGCACGCTGGATGAACGAGGGCGACGGCGGCAATGTCGTCATCGCTTTCCTGGTCGGCACGGACGGCAAAGTCGTGCAATCGAAGGTGCTCGAATCGAGCGGCCACCGGCGCCTGGACCGTGCTTCGGTCAAGGCCGGCGAGCGTTGCGCTTTCAAGCCGGCCGCCCGCGATGGCAAGGCGGCCACCGGCTGGGCCAAGGTCCAGTACAGCTGGGTCGTTGACTAATGCACCCGGTTCGCCCCCCGCCTGCCCGACCTTGATCCTTGTCAACACGCAGTTGTTTTCATCTAGTAACTTGGTCGATGGAAATAGCTTCGAATCAGCAAGCCTGCGAAGTCGGAAAGGGTGGCCGGCATGGACGAAAACTGGGATCTCTACAAGCAGACGCTGACTTACAATGTTGCGACCGGACCATATCAATGTCTCACCACGCCTTGGTGGATCCGGGCCAGACATAAAGTGTATGAACCGCGTCATCGCTGCGAGCTTGAGGCCTTGAACTGCGGTCAGGATGTGTTTGCAAGGATACAAGCAGACATCCTGGCCGCGGAAAGCAGCATCGACATCGTCACCTGGGGCTTCGACCCGGGCATGGTCCTGGTGCGCAATGGATTGACGGAGAACGGATTGCGCTACGGCGATTTGCTCAAGCAGGTCGCATCTTGCACCGACAAGCCCGTCACCGTGAGACTTCTTCTGTGGCACGACGACCTCATGTCGCACGGAAAGATGAAAAACAATCCCGGCTACTATGGCGGCCGCTTCCCAACGATTGGCGCTTCCGCAGGGTATCTGAGCGAAAGCCATGAAAAGTACAACGTCGCCTGGTTCGATGATGTACGTGCCAACAAATTTCCCAATATTATTCTGCGGGTGCGCGAAGTACCGCTGCAGTACAAGAATACGGCGCTGGCCGGTGAGATCTACGACATCAAGGTCACTGGATGGCTTGGGACGCTCTATCCAACCCATCATCAGAAAATGGTCCTGATTGACTACGAGCTGCCGTCCCGGGCGGTAGGCTATGTGATGGGTCACAACTCCACCACCGACTTCTGGGACACGGCCGCGCACAGCTTCAACGATCCGCTGCGCGAAACGCTCTATCGCAAGAATCCCATCGAAACGGACTTGGTCAGTCAATTGCACGCGGTCGTGGACGATGCGAATGATTATTTCTGGGAGCAAACGATGCCGCCCGAAAGGCCGCGCGTGTCCAGAAAAGCGGAACGCACCAACCGGTTCCATCGGGAACACGCTTTTACAGCCAAACCATATCAAGACGTCTCGCTACGCATGCAAGGGCCCATCCTGTATGACCTCAATCACAATTTTTGCCAGGGCTGGGCCGATTCCTTCGTCCCCAATTCGGCGTTCATGCAAGCCCTCTGGATGACGCCACCTGGTGTGATGGTTGCGCCGCTGGTCAAAGTGGCGGAAGCCGTCCTGAAACTGGACAGTGAAGTATGTCCCAGGTTGCCGACAACAGATGCAGCATTCATCGCGCGGCGTGAGAAAGTGGCGTGGAACGCCTTCAAGCGTGCCAAAGGCCAGCACAGCGCCCAGCTCATGCGCACGCAACCAATGTACGGCGAAAAGGGAATCAAGGAATGCTATGCGAACCTGACCCGCCGGGTTCAGCACTACATGTTCATACAGAATCAGTACGTGCAATACGAGGCATGGGCGACACAGCTGAAAAAATGCGTGGCGAACCTACGCGCCTTCGGCGCAGGGTACACGAAGCCGATCTATTTGTTCATCCTGACGTCGACACCGGAAACTAGCGGGATGGACTTGCCGACCTATGCCGTCGCCAAGAAGTTGGGGCAGAGTCATACCATGCCGGTCGAACACAAGGAAGTCGAGGAAAAAGCCAAGAAGCGCAAGGCGGCGATGCCAATCACCCCAAATGGACTTGCCAGGCAAGGTATCAATGTAGTGATGGGATCGCTTTGGACCTGCAAGGCCAGCCCCAAGTCTGCAGCAGATTACGAAGAAATCTATATCCATGCGAAGGTCGCCATTGTTGACGACGCAGCATTTACCATTGGATCGGCAAACCTGAGTGTCAGGAGCATGGCGCTAGACAGCGAACTGAACGTGCTGAGTCAGGCGCAAGATGTGGCATATGGCTTGCGCACTGCTCTATTCAAGCAATGCACAGACGACTTTGGTCCCTCACAGTTCGGTGACATGGAGTCGACTTTCGACAAATGGTTGACGCTCTCGAAGAATAATCACGTAGCAATGAAGATGGGACAGCAACTTCGCGGTCAGCTCGTACAGTTTCACGTGAATCGGAAACCAGGCTCCCCAGTAATGTAATCATGCGTGAACCCCTCATTCGAAAACTTCTGTTCACGACACTCTTTGTCACCGCGTTTGCGGGTGTCTTCTACGGCTATCGTCAAATTTCGGAGTACAACGAGATGCACAGATTACCTTCAGGATTCGCTGCATTTGACGTCGCCGGTCCTGTTCCGCCCTGCGCCCGCTGGCGGGATCATATGCCTATGCAAAGGGATCCAGATACCTTCCAACTCTATATACGTGCGCGAAAGGTTTGGCGCAGCAAAATTGAATGGCAACTGACCCGGCAAGAAGCATCAAACATCCTGCAAGACGTCGAGAATGCGTCCCAGAAGGGCGATTGGGGCGCTCGCGCACTGATGGCAGAATTCTATCGGGAGGGCTTGGGACCACTCGATTCCAACCACGTGTTAGATCCCGCGCCTGAAAAGTCGATTGAAATCGTACGTATGGCGATAGCCGCCGGCCAAGCATGGGGATTTTATGACTTGGGCGTTGCATACGAGAATGGATATGGAGGCATCGAATACGACAAGGACATGGCTTGGGCTTACTATCGCAAAGCTGCTGAACTTGGGAGCCCGTATGCCCAGATGGCGCTTGCCGCCGCCTATCAGGATGCAAAACGCACGGACGCCTGGGAAGCAATGATGATGTGCGCCTACAAACAGGGACATGGTCCCGCCGCACATGAGCTTGGTGTTTACGCCGAGGTTGCCAGACAACTCCGTACTGCCTTGACCTTCTACCAAGACGGCACGTCGTTTGGACACAGAGAATCGGCTGTCGCACTGAGGCTCATCTTCGATGAGCGAGAGTGGAATTTCCTACCGAAGGAAGTTCGAGATGAATATCGTCGACTGGAACATAAACCGGATGCAGAACGAAGCCTTCGGTACAAACAGATAGCGGACGCATTGAAAGTCAATCCGGATCTGAGATTTACCCGACTCAAGAAATTACTCCCACTGCCCCCCACCGAGCTTCCACCCTGGGACGGCGTCGAGGATGCAATCGAACCTGAATCTGGCGGCCCGCCGACATACTGAAACGCCGGCTGTCGCCGCCGCGTCCGCTCAGTTCACCTTGAAGGTCGCCCGCTGCGGGCCCACGCCGCGCAGTTCGAGCGACTTCCAGGGTGAGGGCAGGGCCGTCTTGCGCTGCACGATGCCCCGTTCGCCGAAGTCGAGTCCGCCGAATCCGAAGATCAACGCCTGCAGGCTGCCCCCCGCGCCCGTGGCGAAATAGGGATTCGTGCCGCCGGCGGTTTCGGCCAGCGCCCCGAAGGGCGCCAGCTGGTTGGGCCGGTAACTTTTCAGGTACAGGGCGTGCGCCTTGTCCGCCTGCCCGCCGCGCGCATACAGCGTGGCCAGGATGGACCAGGACATGGCCGGGCCTTCCGGCGCCATGCGCGTTTCGTAATAGGCCAGGTCCCTGGCGATGCGCCCCTTGTCGCTGACGATGGCCAGCGGATAGGCCAGCAAGTTCGCATCGGCCTGCTTGATCGGCACGCCGTCGTAGCTGCGGTTCTCGCGCGTGGTGCCGTCCGCGAAAGTGAGGATGGGGATATTGTCGGCCACCTTGGCCCAGTCCGGATCGGACGTGATGCCCAGCACCTTGGCCGCCATGGTGGCCTGGCGCAGCACGGTGATCGCCATGCCGTTGGTAAAGGCATTATTGTCGATATTTTCCTGCCATTCGTTGGCGCCGATGACGTTGTTGATGTCGTAGCGGCCCGGCCCCTTGCGTTCGACCCGGCTGGCCCAGAAGTCGGCCACTTCCTTGAGCACGGGATAGCCGCGCTCGCGCAGCCACTGCCTGTCTTGCGTGACTTCATAGTATTTCCAGAAAGCCCAGCCCACGCAGCCCGTGATGTGCTGCTGGAACGGCCCCGTCAGCGCCCACACCGGGGTCGCTTCCTGGCCTTCGCTGGCCGATTCCCACGGAAACATGGCGCCCTTGTAGCCATGGCTGAAGGCGTTCTGGCGCGCCGCGGCCAGGCGTTGGTAGCGGTATTCGAGCATGGACTTGGCGATGCCCGGCTGCAGGGCAAGCAGGGGCGGGTACATCCACAGTTCGGCATCCCAGAATACGTGGCCGTTGTAGCCCAGGCCCGACAGGCCCATCGGCGACAGGCTGTAAGCCGTGCCTTCGCGCGCGAAGGAATACAGGTGGTAGAGCATCAGGCGCGCATCGAGCTGGGCCCGTGCATCGCCTTCGATGACGATGTCGCCCTGCCACAGCTGGTCCCAGGCTTTCAGGTGGGCCGCCATCAGGCGTTCGCGGCCTTCGAGCGCGGCGTAGATGGTCAGGCGTTCGGCTTCGTTGTGGGCGTCGGCCACGTGGGCGCTGGAGATGACGGAGCCCACCACGGAGAAGGTGTAGCGCTCGCCGGCCTTCATGGCGCGCGTGAACTTGGTGGCGTGCATCTGGTAATCCCAGTCTTCGTGCACCAGCTGTTCCGGCTTGTCGAAGATGAAGCTGGTCGATGTGGCCACCGTGTGCTTGCCCGATGGGCTTTTCCCCACCGAGGTGGTGAGGCCGATGGTGGCGTGCGGCCGGTCGATCAGCGCGTACAGGTTCTTTACTTCGCGCAGCACGTCGGGCGATTCGATCACGCTGGCGGGCGTCACCGCGATATTGCCGATGGCGCGCAGCTCGATGGTGGCGATGGCGGAAAACGGCAGGTGGCGCAGGGCAGCCATTTCGTGCCGCACATGCAGCTTGCCGGGAATGTCGAATTCGGTCACGAAGAGCGCGCGCCGCATGTCGAGCCGCTGGGTGAGTCCGGTGATCGCCGCCGCATCGATGCGCTTGCCATCGACGTCGAGCGTCATGTTCATGAAATTGAAGCCTTTGAGGATGTTGTCCACCCGTCCGCGCCCGTAGCTGTCGTAGGCGCCGTTGAGGACCACGTCCCTGACCTTCATCGGTTCGCTGGAAGAGACCAGGCCGATCATGCCGTTGGCCACGGTGACGCCGTGGTAGCTGGCCGGCGTGATCGTGGATGCCGTGACGGTCCAGTCGTCGGCTGCATGGACGGGAAGCAGCAAGAACAGGAATAGCTTGAACAAGGTTTTCATGGTGGCCCTGAATGCAAAAAAACCGCCGGGCGCGAACCCGGCGGAAATGAGGGAAATCAAATCAAATGAACTTAGAAGCGGTACATGATGGAAGCTTCGAAGGAGCGGCCGAACAGGGGGCGACCGAACACCACGCTGCCACCGCCACCGATGATCCGGGCATTGCCTTCGGTCAGGCCGAACTCGTTGGTCAGGTTGTTGCCCGTCACGCGCAATTCGAACTTCTCGCCCAGGGCCACCAGGACACCGGCATCGAGCGTGTTGTAACCCGGCAGCAATTGCTGGTTCTGCACGTCCGACCAGCGGTCGCCGACGGTGGTGTAGGTGGCGTGCAGCTTGATGTCGCCCCACGACATCGGAATGCGATAGCTCGGGGTCAGGCGCGCCTGGAATTTCGGCTGGCGCTGGACCTGGTTGCCATTCTGCGCCGCGCTGGAGCCGGCGAAATCCTTGTAGCTCGAGTCCTGGTAGTTGCCGGTCAGGGCGATTTGCAGGTTAGGAATCGGACGCAGGGCGACTTCGAATTCCAGGCCGTTGCCGCTCGAGCCGCCGAGCGAATTGACGATCTGGCCGGTCGACAGGATCTGGCTGAACGGCAGCCCCGTAAATTCCGTGTGGAAGGCGGTGACGTAGGCGCTGTACATCGTGCCGACCGTCTTGAAGCCGGCTTCGTACTGCTTGATCTTGACCAGCGGCGCGGCGGCGCCGAAGTCGCGGATCGTGTCGAACTGCGGGAAGGACACACCCGAGTTGATCCGCACGAAGGTGCTGAAATTTTTCGAGATCTTGTACAGGCCGCCGGCCGTGTACGAAGTGGCATTGTCGCGGCGGTCGACCAGGGTCCGGCTGCCGCCCGGCAGCGAGGTATTGTTGTTGTAGACGGTCAGCGGATTGTTGTCGATGTCGCCCGAACGGGGATTGTCGATGGTGCCGTCGATGCGCTGCTTTTCGTAGCGTACGCCCGCGTCGACGCTCAGGTCGGCGTTGATCTTCCATTCATCCGACAGGTACAGCGCGGTATTGCGGCCGTTCAGGTTTTCCTTGAGCGTGTAGAAGGAAGTGCCGTCGTGGCCCTTGGCGCTGATGACGCGGCCGTCGCTCAGGGTCAGGTTGATCGGACGCGCATTGTTGGCCGCGGTCATGAGCGTGCTGTTGCCGAGGTACCACTGGTCGTCGGTCGAGAAGTCGGCAAAGTAGGCACCGGCCGTGACCGTGTGTCCTGCCACCAGTTCGCGGGTGAAACGCAGTTCGTCGGTCATGGCCTTGAGCGCTTTTTCAACCGACCAGATGCCGGCCGACAGGACTTGCTGCGACGCCGCCACCGGCGTGCCATCCTTGGTGTAACTCGCGTTGCCGGTGACGCCGTTCACGCCGCCGGCGGCCGTGATGTATTGCGCCATGGTCATCGGCGCATTTCCGGTGAAGATGGCCAGGGTTGGCGCGTCGGCCTTCATGTAGCTGAACTTGTTGCTGACATTCCAGCCGCCGATTTTCTGTGCGTAGTCGGCGCCGAACACATTCATTTTCAGGCCGCGGCCGTCGGCCAGGTCTTTCTGCAGCACCTGGTTCGGGCCGATTTCAAGGCGTACGTCGCGCAGTTCGGGCGAGGCCAGGGTGCCGGTCAGCGGGTCGAAGCCGGGGAAGGGCGTAGGCTGGCCCTTGGGCGTGGACGCACCGACCAGCGGCACGCCCGTGTAGAAGGCATTCTTGTCATTGGTCAGGCGGGTGTAGACGGTGACTTCGCCGCCATCGAGCTTGCGCGTGATGCTGCCGTTGATCTGGCCGCCGTTATCGGTCGGGAAACCGGCATCGCGCACGCTGTTGGTCTTGCGGTGGAAGCCGCCGATGGTGCCGTACCAGCCGTCGGCGATCTTGCCACCGAAAAAGCCATCGATGCGGCGCAGGCTGCCGGTGCCGGTGGTCAGGCGGATCGAGCCTTCGGCATCGTCGCCGCCTTTCTTGGTGATGAAGTTGACCGTGGCGCCCGGCTGGCCGTTCGAAAACACGGTGCTCGGACCGCCGCGCAGCACTTCGACCCGTTCGACGCTGTCGTCAATACGGAACAGCGACGAGTTTTCCAGGAAGGACAGGGTTGGCGCCGGATACAGGGGCGAGCCGTTCAGCTGGATCGTCACGTACGGTGCGTCGCCGCCGGACGGGAAGCCGCGCACGGCGATATTGGCGCCGGCCACGCCGCCGGTCGCTTCGGCAAACACGCCCGGAACAATCTTCAGCAAGTCGGCGGTGCTGGTCGGCGCGGCCGACTTGAGCTGCTCTTCGTTGGCGGTGGTGATCGAGTAAGCCGCATCGATCTTGCGCACGCCGCTGGCCGATGCAGTACCGGTCACGACCACGGTCTGGATTTCGGCGGCCACGCTGTCCTTGGCGGCGGGTTCCGCCGGGACTGCCTGCGCGTGAACGTGCGCCTGGCTCATCAGGGTCAGTACGGCGAGCGTGACTGAGGAAAGGGTGAACTGCTGCTGGGTTTTCATGTGCTTGTCTCTCATTTTTATGGTGGCTATCCGTCTCCTGGAGCTGCGTTCCAGTCGCTCCGCGCTGCCGAACATGCTGCGTGTTCGAGGTCTTTCCTGATGTTGGCACGCCGCTCGACGAATCGGTTGCCGCGAAAAGACAACTCATTGAAACAAGAAATGACATCGATGTCAATTAAAATGTTATCGATGTCATTCGCGTCGTCTCTTAGCGTAAATCTGTCATAATGCGGCGGTGTCGTTGTTTTCTTACAAATCTGAGCGTGGAATGGCTGCAAACAAGATCGGAATGCGCAAGAGCGAAGCTGGCCTGACGATGGAAGACCTCGCCAGCCTGGCGGGCGTTTCCACGATCACCGTTTCGCGTGCCTTGCGCGACAGTCCGCTGGTCACTGCCCAGACCCGCGAAAAGATCCGCCGCATCGCCGACGAGCAGGGCTACCGCCTGAACATCAGCGCCCGCAACCTGCGCATGCGGCGCAGCTATTCGGTGGCGGTGGTGGTCGAAATGACCCCGGTCAAGGGCCGTCCCATGTCCGATCCCTATCCGCTCGAACTGCTGGGCGGCATCACCCAGGAACTGACCACGGCCGGCTACAGCGTCGTATTGACGTCCAAGCAGCTGCTCGACACCGCGCCGGTGCAGGGCGCCGACGGCCTGATCCTGCTGGGCCAGGGCTCGCATGGCGAAGCGGTGCGCGTGCTGCAGAAAGCCGGCCTGCCGCTGGTGGTGTGGGGGGCGCCGGAAGCCGATTCGTCGTACATCGTGGTCGGCAGCGACAACCGCAAGGGCGGCATCAGCGTGGCTGAACGTTTCATCGAGCAGGGCCGCAAGAAGCTGATCTTCCTGGGCGACGTCGACCACGCCGAAGTCCAGGAGCGCTGCGCCGGTTTCATCGACGAAATGAAGGACCGGGGCTCGGTGCACATCATCCGGCCCAAGGCATTTACCTTCGAATCGGGCTTCGACAGCATGTCGGCCGTGCTGAAAAAGGCCGGCCACGGCTTCGATGGCGTGTTTGCCGCCAGCGACCTGCTGGCCATGGGCGCGATCCGGGCCCTGACCGAAAACAAGCTGCGCGTGCCCGAAGACGTGTCCGTCATCGGCTACGACGATACGCCAGGCGCGGCCAGTTTCGTGCCGCCGCTGACCAGCGTGCACCAGTATTTGCGCGACGGCGGCGTGCTGCTCGCCAAAAAAATGCTGGGACTGATCCACGGCGAGACCGTGGAGTCGGAAATGCTGCCCACCACCCTGATCTGCCGCCAAACCTGATTTCCTGTAGTTTTCCAACGCAAAATTAAATGATTTGACTTTCCAAACCGATTTGAAATAGACTCGATCACAATCCAAACCGGTTTGAATCACCAAAAACGCAACAAGGACTACCTCGTGACAACGCCCGCACATACTTTTCCGCTCGATCCCTGGTGCCTCCGGGAGACCGCGTTCGACCCCGCCACCAATTTCCTGCACGAGACCCTGTTTGCGCTCGGGAATGGCTACATCGGCCTGCGCGGCTGCCACGAGGAGGGCTATTCCGGCCCGGCCGGCAGCTCGCTCGACGGCAGCTACCTGAACGGTTTCTACGAATCGGAACCCATCGTCTATCCGGAAGCCGCGTTCGGCCTGGCCAAGACCAACCAGTTCATGCTCAATGTGCCGAACGCCAAGGCGATCGAGCTGTGGTTCGGCGACGAACGCTTCGACCTGATGCAGGGCACGCTGGCGCGCTACGAGCGCAGCCTTGATTTCCGCACCGGCGTGCTGGTGCGCAGCCTGGAATGGACGTCGCCGGGCGGGAAAAAGCTGGCGCTGGCCAGCCGCCGCGTGGTGTCCTTCGCCCACAAGCATTTGTTCGCGATCGATTACGCTTTCACGCCGCTCAATTTCTCCGGACGCATGCGCGTGGTATCGCGCATCGACGGCGCCGTCACCAACCAGCAGGCTGGCGACGATCCGCGTGTCGGTTCGGCCGTGTCGGGCCCGGCCTTGCAGTTGGTGGCCATCGAGCAGGGCGAATCCTTCTCGTGCATCACCCAGCGCACCCACAACAGCGGCTTTACGCTGGCCAGCGCCATCGACAGCCAGCTCGAATCGTCCGGCAATGTGCGTTCGAGGCCGTTCCAGGATGGCCAGAGCGCCGGCCAGGAGTTCGACCTGGAAGTGCGCGCCATGCAGCAGGTCCGCCTGACCAAGTTCGGCGCCTATTTTTCATCGCGCGACTATCCCGCCGATCAGCTTGCGGTGCTGGCCAAGGCAGAACTGGCGCGCGCCAAGGCGGCCGGCTTCGACGCGCTGTGCGCGCAGCAGGCGCAGTACCTGGCCGATTTCTGGTCGCAGGCCGACGTGGAAATCGCCGGCGACGACGCGCTCCAGCAGGGCATGCGCTTCAACGAATACCACTTGCTGCAATCGGTGGGCCGCGACGGCAAGACCAATATCGCCGCCAAGGGCGTCACCGGCGAAGGCTACGAAGGCCACTATTTCTGGGACACGGAGATCTACATCTTCCCGTTTTTCTTGTACAGCAAACCGGAAATCGCGAAGAAGCTGCTCGAATACCGCTACGCCGGCCTGGAAAAGGCGCGCGAACGGGCGCGCCAGATGTCGCATGCCAAGGGCGCGCTGTACCCGTGGCGCACCATCGCCGGGGAAGAATGCTCGGCCTATTTCCCCGCCGGGACGGCGCAGTACCATATCAACGCCGACATCGCGTATTCGATCAAGCTGTACTTCGACGCCACCGGCGACCTTGACTACATGGCGCAGTCGGGCGCGGAGATCGTGCTGGAAACGGCGCGCATCTGGCTGGGCATCGGCGGCTACGACCGCGCCGGGCGCTTCTGCATCAATGAAGTGACGGGGCCGGACGAATACACGGCCCTGGTCAACAACAACTACTACACCAACGCGATGGCGCAGATGCATTTGCGCTTCGCCGCCGCCATCGTCGACACGCTGCGCACGCGCCGCGCCGCCGATTTCGCGCGCATTGCCGCGGCCACGGGCCTGGAAGACGGCGAGAGCGCCGAATGGCTGCGCGCGGCCGGGCGCATGGCGCTGCCGTACGACGCCGCGCTGGGCATCCACGAACAGGACGACAGCTTCCTGTCCAAGAAAGCCTGGGACTTCGCCGGCACGCCGCCGGACAAATATCCGCTGCTGCTCAATTACCACCCGATGGTCATCTACCGCCACCAGGTGTGCAAGCAGGCCGACGTGGTGCTGGCGCTGCTGCTGCTGTCCGACCAGTTTTCGCTGGAAGACAAGAAGCGCGACTTCGATTACTACGAAGCGGTCACCACGCACGACTCGTCGCTCTCGTCCTGCATCTTCAGCATCATCGCGGCCGAAGTAGGGTATGCGGACAAGGCTTACGACTACTTCATGGAAACCGCGCGCCTCGATCTCGACAACACCCACGGCAATACCCACTACGGCGTGCACACCGCCGCCATGGCCGGTACCTGGATGGGCGTGGCCTACGGCTTCGCGGGCATGCGCGTGCTGGACGGCGCGCTGCGCTTTGCGCCCACGCTGCCGCAGCAGTGGGGCCACTACCAGTTCAAGGTCCACATCCGCGGCGCGCTGCTGCAGGTGCGGGTCGACAGCAAACTGGTGCACTACACGCTGCTGCAGGGCGAGTCGCTCAACTTCAGGCACCGCAACGAGCGCGTCGCGCTGACCCAGGCCGCGCCAGCCGCGCGGCTGAACCTGGAGGTCCTGCCATGAGCCGCTTCAAGGCTGTCATTTTCGACCTGGACGGCGTCATTACCGACACCGCCCATTATCACCACCTGGCCTGGAAGCGCCTGGCCGAAGCGCAAGGCGTGCACTTCGACGACGCCTTCAACGAACGCCTGAAAGGCATCGACCGCATGGGGTCCCTCGACCTGATCCTGGCCGGTTCGCCGAAACACTACTCGTCGGGGCAGAAGCAGGCGCTGGCCGACCTGAAAAACCGCCACTACTGCGAACTGATTGCTACCATGTCGGAAGCGGACCTGCTGCCTGGCGCGCGCGATGCGCTGCAGGCGGTGCGCGCTGCCGGCCTGAAAATCGGCCTGGCGTCGGTGAGCAAGAATGCCTTCACGGTGCTGGACCGCCTGGGCATCCGCGACTGCTTCGACTACGTTGTCGACGCCGCCACGCTCGCGAACAGCAAGCCGGATCCGGAGATTTTCCTGACCGCCGCGCATGTGCTGGGCGTGGCGCCGGCCGACTGCCTGGGCGTGGAAGACGCTTTGGCGGGCGTGGCCTCGATCAAGAGCGCGGGCATGTTCGCGCTGGGGATAGGCAAGGCGGAAGTACTGACACAGGCCGACATCGTGATCCCTGGACTCGATCACTTCGCGCTCGAAAAAATATAACAGGAGACAGCGTGAAAAACCGACGCATATTGCTAGCACTTTTCTTGATCTACTTTGTATTCGCGATCCTGCTCAATAGCGTCGGGACGGTGATCCTGCAGGTCATCGGCAACTACGGCGTCAGCAAATCGAGCGCCAGCATCCTGGAAGGCTTCAAGGACTTGCCGATCGCGATCGTCTCCTTCCTGGTGGCGTCCTTCCTGCCGCGCATCGGCTACAAGAACGCCATGCTGGCCGCGCTGGCGCTGGTTGCCTGCGCCTGCGTTGCGATGCCGCTGGTGCCCAGCTTCTGGACCACCAAGCTGCTGTTCCTGTGCGTGGGCGTGGCATTCGCGCTGGTCAAGGTGTCGGTGTATTCGACCCTGGGCCTGATCGCCACCGACCGCAAGCACCACGCCAGCATCATGAACACCCTGGAAGGCTTCTTCATGGTCGGTGTGCTGAGCGCCTACTGGATCTTCGGCTACTTCATCGATTCGTCCGATCCCAAGTCGCAGAGCTGGCTGCAGGTCTACTGGGTGCTGACGGTACTGTGCACGGCCACCTTCGTGCTGGTGCTGAGCACACCCTTCGACGAGCGCACCGCGCAGCTGCCGGAAGGGCGCAGCCGGCTGGAAGACTTCACGGCCATGCTCAAGCTGTTCTTAAAGCCGCTGGTGTGCGTGTTCGTGCTGACCGCTTTCCTGTACGTGCTGATCGAACAGAGCGTGGGCACCTGGCTGCCCACCTTCAACAACGAGATCCTGAAACTGCCGACCGCCATGAGCGTGGAAGTGACCAGCATCTTTGCTGCCTGCCTGGCCATCGGGCGCCTGTCGGCCGGGGTCATCATGCGCAAGCTGAACTGGTATCCGGTGATGAACGCCTGCGTGATCGGCATGGCGGCCATGGTGCTGCTGGCGCTGCCGCTGACGCACGACGTGGTGCGCGACCCCAACGTCACCTGGGCCACGGCGCCCATCGCCACGTTCCTGTTTCCGCTGATTGGCCTGTTCATGGCGCCCATCTACCCGGGCATCAATTCGGTGATGCTCAGTTCACTGCCGAAGAACCAGCATTCCGCGATGACCGGCCTGCTGGTGATCTTCTCGGCGCTGGGCGGCACCACGGGTTCCTTCGTCACCGGCTACGTGTTCGGCAACGCCAGCGGACATGTGGCTTTTTATCTGACGCTGGTGCCGATCACGCTGGTGCTGGTAACCTTGTTCTTCTTTAAGCGCCAAGTCGACCGGGCGGCGTAAGTACGTTGCTATAATTGCTGGTTATGTTGATATAGTTGCCAAGAAAACCAATGAACCTCAAGAGTCTTGCCCGCACCCTCGGGATTTCGAAAACCACGGTAAGCCGCGCGCTGAACGGCTATCCCGAAGTGAACGCGCTCACGCGCGAACGGGTGCTGGCGGCCGCCAAGGAAGCAGGCTACGAAGCCAATCCCATGGCGCGCAGCCTGGCGGTGGGGCGCACCAATGTGTTCGGCATCATCTACCCGCTGCTGCCCAGCGACCTGGGCGACCCGATGTTCCTAGGCGTGGTGGGCGGCATGTCGGCGGCGCTCGAGAAGAGCAATATGAACCTGATCATCGCGCCGGTCTCGCCGCAAAACGAATTGCCGTCGTACGAGCAGATGGTCAAGGGACGCCGCGTCGACGGCCTGGTGGTCAGCCGCACGCTGGTGCACGACGAGCGCATCGCCTACCTGGTCAAGAAGGGTTTTCCTTTCATCGCGCATGGCCGCACGGACCTCAAGCAACCGTATGCCTGGTTCGACTATGACAATGAGGCCGGCATCAAGCTGGCCTGCGACAGGCTGCTCTCGCTTGGCCACCAGCGCATCGCCCTGATCAGCGCGCCGCTCGACCTCAATTTCGCCATGCAGCGCCGATCCAGCTTCGAAGCCTGCATGAAGCTGGCAGGGCTGGCGATCGATCCGCGCCACATGATCGACAACACGCTCGACCGCCGCACCGGCTACCAGGCCATGCAGCAGCTGCTGGCCACGTCGCCGAGGCCGACCGCCGTCATCGTCGACAATCACCTGTCCGGCGTGGGCGCCGTGCGTGCGCTGCTCGACGCCGGGATCGCGATCGGCAAGGAGATGTCGGTGATCGTGTGGGGCAGCGTGGAGGATTCGCTGGTGGGCTCGAACGTCACCACCATCGACCAGCCCCATTCCGACAAGGCAGGCGCCAAGATGATCGAAATGCTGTCGGCAGTGGTGGCGGGCGCCGATCCGTCCGAGCTGCAGGTACTGTGGCAGCCGGCGCTGGTGGCCGGCATGACCGTGGGTCCCTGCCCCAAGTGAACCTGGTCGCGCTGCTGCTGCCGCTGTTCCTGATCGCGGGAACGGGCTGCCTGCTGGCGCGTACCCGCTGGATCCTGCCGGCCTGGCAGGACGGGCTGGCCGACCTGACCGCCAAGCTCCTGATTCCCGTATTCCTGTTCGCCGGCGCCTACCGCAACGGCTTGCCGGGATCGGTGTCGTGGCAGTTCCTCGCTGCTTATTACGTGCCCTTCGTGCTCTTGTTCGGGATGGCGTTTTTCGCTTTCCGGCGCAATGCGGGCAGCGCGCTGTCGGCCATCTATTCGAATACCGTGTTCGTCGGCGTACCGGTGCTGGTACAGGCCTATGACAAGGACATCCTGCAGTATGTGTTTCCGATCATCGCCTTCCACGCGCTGATCGGATTTACGCTGTACTTCCTGGCGGAAGGCGGCAAGCGCATCGGCGACGCGCTGCTCAATACGCTGAAAAATCCGATCGTGGTGAGCCTGATGGCGGGGCTGGCCCTGAATTTGACGGGTGTCGTTTTTCCTCTTGCAGCGACCAGCGTGATCGACCTGCTGTCCGCGGCCACATTGCCATGCGCCCTGCTGACGCTGGGTGCGTCACTGGCGAACCTGCATGTGAAAAACATTGGCGCCAGCCTGGGCATCGTGTTCGCCAAGCTGTTCATGCTGCCCGCCGGCGTGTATGCGCTGGCCGCGCTGGTGTTCGACTTGCCGGCGCACGCGACGGCGGCGCTGGTCATCATCGCCGCCTGCCCTGTGGGCGTGAATACGGCAGCGGTGGTGCGCGCCGACGGCAAGGATGCCTCACTGAGCAGTTCGGCAATCCTGCTATCGAGCGTGGCGTGCATCGCCACGATTCCGATATGGCTCTGGATCGTGCGCGCCTGATTACATATTGCGGCGGTACTGGCCACCCACTTCGAACAGCGCCGTGGTGATCTGGCCCAGCGAGCAAACCCGCACCGCTTCCATCAGCTTCTCGAACACGTTGGCATTGTCGATGGCTGCCTGCTGCAGCGCCGCCAGCGCCGCCGGTGCCGCGGCCGCGTGGGTGGCGTGGAAGTCGTCCAGGCGCGTCAACTGCGACTGCTTTTCGTCGTCCGTCGAACGCGCAAGTTCGATCTTTTGCGGCGTGTCGTTGGCCTTCGGATTGCGGAAGGTGTTCACGCCGATGATCGGCAGCGTGCCGTCGTGCTTCTGGTGCTCGTACAGCATCGACTCTTCCTGGATCTTGCCGCGCTGGTAGCCGGTTTCCATGGCGCCCAGCACGCCGCCGCGTTCGGCGATGCGTTCGAATTCCTGCAGCACCGCTTCTTCGACCATGTCGGTCAGTTCGTCGATGATGAACGAGCCCTGGTTCGGGTTCTCGTTCTTGGCCAGGCCCCATTCGCGGTTGATGATCAGCTGGATCGCCAGCGCGCGGCGCACCGATTCGTCGGTCGGCGTGGTGATCGCTTCGTCGTAGGCGTTGGTGTGCAGGCTGTTGCAGTTGTCGTAGATCGCGATCAGCGCCTGCAGCGTGGTGCGGATATCGTTGAAGTCGATTTCCTGCGCGTGCAGCGAGCGGCCCGAGGTTTGCACGTGGTACTTGAGCTTCTGGCTGCGGTCGTTCGCGCCATACTTGTCGCGCATGGCCACGGCCCACAGGCGGCGCGCCACGCGGCCCAGCACCGTGTATTCAGGGTCCATGCCGTTACTGAAGAAGAACGACAGGTTGGGCGCGAAATCGTCGATGTGCATGCCGCGCGCCAGGTAGGCTTCGACAAAAGTGAAGCCGTTCGACAGCGTGAAGGCCAGCTGCGAAATGGGGTTCGCGCCCGCTTCGGCGATGTGGTAGCCCGAAATGGACACCGAGTAGAAGTTGCGCACCTGGTGATGCACGAAATACTCCTGGATGTCGCCCATGACTTTCAGCGAAAACTCGGTCGAGAAGATGCAGGTGTTCTGGCCCTGGTCTTCCTTCAGGATGTCGGCCTGCACCGTGCCGCGCACGTTCTGCAGCACCCAGGCGCGGATCTTCGCCGTTTCGTCGGCAGTCGGCTGGCGGCTGTTCTCGAGCACGAACTTGTCGACCTGCTGGTCGATGGCGGTGTTCATGAACATCGCCAGGATGGTCGGGGCAGGGCCGTTGATGGTCATCGAGACCGAGGTGCTCGGGCTGCACAGGTTGAAGCCGTCGTACAGCACCTTCATGTCGTCCAGGGTCGCGATCGACACGCCCGAGTTGCCTACCTTGCCGTAGATGTCAGGGCGGATGGCCGGGTCGGCGCCGTACAAGGTGACCGAGTCGAACGCGGTCGACAGGCGCTTGGCGTCCATCCCGGTCGAAACCAGCTTGAAGCGGCGGTTGGTGCGGAATGCGTCGCCTTCGCCGGCGAACATGCGGGTCGGGTCTTCGCCTTCGCGCTTGAACGCGAATACGCCGGCCGTGAACGGGAACGAACCCGGCACGTTTTCCAACATCAGGAAGCGCAGCACTTCGCCGTGGTCTTCGTACTTCGGCAGCGCCACCTTGCGGATCTTGGTGCCCGAAAGGGTGTGGGCAACCAGGCGGGTGCGGATCTCCTTGTCGCGGATTTTCACGACGTAGTCGTCGCCCGCGTAGGCGGCCTGCATGTCAGGCCACATGGCCAGCAGTTTCTTGGAATTGGCGTCCAGGGCGTGATCGCGTTCGGTGATCAGGTCGTCGAAATCGGCGCTCTTCGATGCGGCGGCCAGCATGCGCTTGGCTTCCGATAATTGCTGGCGTTCGCGCGCCAGCCTGACCTGCTTCGTGGTCGTCTTGTGGTAGCCGCGCACGGTGTCGGCGATTTCAGCGAGGTAGCGCGCGCGCGCGGGCGGCACGATCACGTGCTTGCCGCTGGAGTGGCGGATGTCCATCGGGAGCAGCTTGCCCGGCTTGACCGGCAGGCCGAATTCGCCCAGCTTGGGCAGCAGGCCCTGGTACAGCGCGGTGACGCCGTCGTCATTGAAGCGCGATGCCTGGGTGCCGTAGACCGGCATTTCTTCCGGGCGCTTGCTCCACATTTCGCGGTTGCGCTGGTACTGTTTGGCCACGTCGCGCAGGGCATCGAGCGAACCCTTGCGGTCGAACTTGTTGATCGCGATGAAGTCGGCGAAATCGAGCATGTCGATTTTTTCGAGCTGCGATGCGGCGCCGAATTCCGGCGTCATGACATACATCGATACGTCCACGTGCGGCACGATGGCGGCGTCGCCCTGGCCGATGCCCGAGGTTTCAACGATCACCAGGTCGAAGCCTGCCACCTTGCAGGCGGCGATCACGTCAGGCAGCGCGGCCGAAATTTCGGAGCCGGCTTCGCGCGTGGCCAGCGAACGCATGAATACGCGCGCGCCGCCCGCCCACGGATTGATCGCGTTCATGCGGATGCGGTCGCCCAGCAGCGCGCCGCCCGATTTGCGACGCGACGGGTCGATCGAGATGATGGCGATGTTCAGCGCGTCGCCCTGGTCCAGGCGGATGCGGCGGATCAGTTCATCGGTCAGCGACGACTTGCCCGCGCCGCCGGTGCCGGTGATGCCCAGCGTGGGCACGTGCATGCCTTCGGCCGTGTCCTTGATGGCCTTGCGCAGTTCGGGCGAAGCCTTGTCGTTTTCGAGCGCGGTGATCAGCTGGGCCAGCGGACGGTGGCGCGAGGCCACGTCGCCCGTTTGCAGCGGCGCCAGGGTGGTGGGGGAATAGGTGGACAGGTCGATGTCGCAGGCCTTGACCATGGACTGGATCATGCCGACCAGGCCCATGCGCTGGCCGTCTTCCGGGCTGAAGATGCGGGTCACGCCATAGGCATGCAGGTCCGCGATTTCGTCCGGCACGATCACGCCGCCGCCGCCGCCGAAGACCTTGATATGCTCGCCGCCGCGCTGGCGCAGCAGGTCGATCATGTACTTGAAATATTCGACGTGGCCGCCCTGGTAGCTGGAGATGGCGATGCCCTGCACGTCTTCGGCCAGCGCCGCCGTCACCACCTCGTCGACCGAGCGGTTGTGGCCCAGGTGGACCACTTCCACGCCGTTCGACTGCAGGATGCGGCGCATGATGTTGATCGATGCGTCGTGGCCGTCGAACAGCGAGGCGGCGGTGACGAAGCGGACCTTGTTGGCCAGCTTCGGCTGGTCGGGGACGGACAGTTTGGCGGCAGGTGTCTGGTCGTTCATGGTATTCCTTGCGTAGGCGATCTTGTACGGTATATGACGTTTACGTTAACGTCAAGCGGCGCGCTGTGTGGTGTTTCCGCCCAGCAGGCGGGCTTTTTCAGTGCGGAACACGGCCACGTTCTTCTCTTTCACGTGGCCGAAACCGCGGATCTGCTCCGGCAGATTGGCCAGTTCGACCGCGACCGTGTGGCTTTCCGGCGTCAGTTTCGCCAGCAAGGCCTCGATCATCTCGCGATACTCCACAATCAGGGCGCGCTCCATCTTGCGCTCTTCAGTGTAGCCAAAAATGTCGAGCGCGCCACCGCGCAGCCCCTTGAATTTGGCCAGCAGCTTGAACGCGCTCCACATCCAGGAACCGAATTCGGCCTTCACCAGGTGCCCCTTGGCATCTTTTTTCGAGAACAGCGGCGGCGCCAGGTTGAACTTGACCGAGAAATCGCCTTCGAACTGCGATTTGAGCTGTTCGACGAACTTGCCGTCGGTGTACAGGCGCGCCACTTCGTATTCATCCTTGTAGGCCATCAGCTTGAAGTAGTACTTGGCCACGGCGGTCGACAGTTTGTTGCCAAGGCCAGCGGCCGTTTCGGCGGCGCGCACCTTGCCCACCAGCTCTTCATAGCGCGCGGCGTAGGCGGCATCCTGGTAGTCAAGCAGGAAAGCGACACGCTTCTTGATGACGTTTTCCAGGCCTTGCGGCATCTGCACCACGATCGCTTGCGTCGGCGTGGCGACTTTTTCGACGCGTTTCAGGTCGACGGCGGCGCGGCGGCCCCACAGGAAGCTCTTCTTGTTCGGCTCCACGCCCACGCCATTCAATTCGATCGCGCGCAGCAGGGCCGCTTCGGTCAGGGGAATGCGGCCTTTCTGCCATGCGTAGCCCAGCATGAACAGGTTGGCGGCGATCGAGTCGCCCATCAGCGCGGTGGCCAGCTTGGTGGCGTCGATGAAGTCGGCCGCGTCGCCCACCGATTCGCTGATCAGGGCGCGCACTTCGGCGGCCGGATACTCCCAGTCGGCTTGCTGGGCGAAGGTGCCCGGCGGCTGCTCGTGCAGGTTGATCAGGGCCGTGGTGCGGCCCGGACGCATTTTCGAAATCGCATCCTGGGCGCCCGCGGTGAGCATGTCGCAGCCCAGGATCAGGTCTGCTTCGCCGGTGGCGATGCGCTGGGCGCGCAGGTGGGCCGGGGACTTGGCGACCTTGACGTGCGAGGTGACCGAGCCGTTTTTCTGCGACATGCCGGTCATGTCCAGCACCGATGCGCCCTTGCCTTCGAGGTGGGCGGCCATGCCCATCAGGGCGCCGACGGTGATCACGCCGGTGCCGCCGATGCCATTGATCAGGATGTTGTAGGGCTGCTCGCAGGCTGGCAGCACCGGTTGCGGCAGGGCTTTGAAGCCGTCATCCACATTGCCCTTGCTGACGCCGTTCTTCGATTTTTTCAGCGCGCCGCCTTCGACCGTGACAAAGCTTGGGCAGAAGCCCTTCACGCAGGAATAGTCCTTGTTGCAGGACGACTGGTCGATGGTGCGCTTGCGGCCAAAGTCGGTTTCCTTGGGCAGGATCGAGACGCAGTTCGACTGCACGCCGCAATCGCCGCAGCCTTCGCAGACGGCGTCATTGATGACCATCCGCTTGTTCGGGTCGGGGAATTCGCCTTTTTTCCGGCGCCGGCGCTTTTCGGCGGCGCAGGTCTGGTCGTAGATCAGCACCGACACGCCTTCAACTTCGCGCAGTTCGCGCTGGACCGCGTCCATCTCTTTGCGGTCGTGCAGGCTGACGATGGACGGCAGGGCGCTGCGGTCGCTGTAGCGCGACAGGTCTTCGGTCACCAGCGCGATGCGCTTGATGCCTTCGGCCGCCATCTGCTGGGCGATATGCGGCACCGAGGTCTGGCCGTCGACCGGCTGGCCGCCGGTCATGGCGACCGCGTCGTTGTAGAGGATTTTGTAGGTCATGTTGACCTTGGCCGCGACGGCGGCGCGGATGGCCAGGTAGCCGGAGTGGAAATAGGTGCCGTCGCCCAGGTTCTGGAATACGTGCGGCACTTGCGAGAACGCGGCCTGGCCTATCCATGGCGCGCCTTCGCCGCCCATGTGGGTGGTGAGCTTGTTCATGCCCGGGTAGATGGCGGTGGCCATCACGTGGCAGCCGATGCCGGCCAGCGCGAAGCTGCCGTCAGGGACCTTGGTCGAGGTGTTGTGCGGGCATCCCGAGCAGTAGAACGCCGGGCGGAACGGGGTGTTGATGGCTTTTTTCAGGACCGCGTCCTTGGCGTCGAGGAAGGCCAGGCGGGCGCGGATCAAGTCGCAGGTGGCTTCGTCGGTGATCAGGCGCGAGACGCGCGCCGCGATCACGCGCGCCACTTGCGAGACCGAGAAATCGGCCTTGGAAGTGAGCAGCCATTCGCCGCGCGGGGCTACCCATTCGCCCTTGTCGTCGAACTTGCCGACGATGTGGGGACGCACGTCGTCGCGCCAGTTGTAGAGCTGCTCCTTGAGCTGGTATTCGACGATCTGGCGCTTTTCCTCGACCACCAGGATTTCGTCCAGGCCCTGGGCGAACTCGCGCACGCTGTCCGGCTCCAGCGGCCATGGCATGGCCACCTTGAACAGGCGCAGGCCGACCTCGGCCGCCATGGCTTCGTCGATGCCCAGGTCTTCCAATGCATCGAGCACGTCCAGGTAGGACTTGCCCGACGCGATGATGCCCAGCTTGGCGTTGGGGCTGTCGATGGTGACGTGATTGAGCTTGTTTTCGCGCGCATAGGCAAGCGCCGCGTAAATCTTATAGTCCTGCATCAGCGCTTCCTGCTTGCGCGCCTGCAGTCCCAGCGGGTCGCTCGACAGGCGCGTATTCAGGCCGCCTTCCGGCATCACGAAGTCTTGCGGGATCTTCACTTGCACGCGGTGCGGATCGGCGTCGACCGAAGCCGACGATTCCACCGTGTCGGCCAGCGCCTTGAAGGCGATGGTGCAGCCCGAAAAGCGCGACATGGCCCAGCCGTGCACGCCCAGGTCCAGGTATTCCTGCACATTGCAGGGGTAGAGCACGGGGATCATCGAGGCCGAGAACAAATGGTCGGACTGGTGCGGCAGGGTCGAGGAGTAGGCGCCGTGGTCGTCGCCGGCCACCAGCAGCACGCCGCCGTGCCTGGCGGTGCCGGCATGGTTCATGTGCTTGAAGACGTCGCCGCAGCGGTCCACGCCCGGGCCCTTGCCGTACCACATGGCGAACACGCCGTCGTATTTGGCCGGGCCGATCAGGTCCACCGTCTGCGAACCCCAGACCGCGGTGGCGGCCAGGTCTTCGTTCACGCCGGGGACGAACTGCACGTGGTGGGCTTCGAGGTGCTTCTTGGCTTTCCACAGTGTTTCATCCAGGCCGCCCAGGGGTGAGCCGCGGTAGCCGGAAATGAAGCCGGCGGTATTGAGGCCGGCGGCGAGGTCGCGCTCGCGCTGCATCATCGGGAGGCGCACCAGCGCCTGGATACCGGAGAGGAAGATGTTGCCGCTGGTCGCGGTGTATTTATCGTCGAGGGTGACGGTGGACAGGCGGTTCGCTACTTCCTGCGCGGTGGTATCTGGCATGGTGAGTCTCCAAAGGGTATTCGGGATGGTTCGCCGTCAGTAAGGCGCCGGGTAGGCGCCTGTATGGCCGGGGATGCGAGTGTATGACCTTACCGGCGGCAGGGGAAATAGCGATTGGGGATGGGGGTATAAGAAAAAATGATGGCTACGGCGTCAAACGGGCGCCGCGCCATTCGCCGCGCTCGCACAGGCCGCGCGTGACCTCGAGCACCAGGGCCCTGACCGCGGCCGCGGCATTGGTCAGCGGAATATTGCGCGAGGCGCACAGCATCACACTGCGCGACACCGGCGGCTGGTGCAGGGGGCGCGCCTGGAGCGTGCCGGCCGCCACGTCGGCCAGCAGGGGCGCCACCGGCAGGATGGTGGCGCCCATGTCGGCCAGCAAGGCCGAGCGCAGGATGGCGATGGAATTGATTTCGATGACATGGGCCAGCGCCAGGCCGGCCGCGCGCGCCACGCTTTCGATGGCCGGGCGCACGCCCTGCTGGTGGGCGGGCAGGATCAGGGTCGCGGCCAGGGCGTCGGCCAGGGCCACGCTGGCGCCGGCGGGGCCGAAGCCCGAACCGGTGCGGCAAATGAACATCAGTTCCTCGTCCACCATGGGGGTGCTGGAGAAGGGGGCCAGCTGCCCATCGTCGAACAGCACGGCCAGGTTGATGCGCCCGGATTTGAGCTGCTCGGCCAGGTTGCCGGACAGTTCCTCGGTCAGCTGCAGGGTAATTTCGGGATAGCTGGCGCGCGCGGCCTTGAGCAGGGGCAGGGCCAGGGCCCCGGAAATGCTGTGCGGCAGGCCCAGCGTGACGCTGCCCGAGGGGCGGGTGGTGGACTGGGTCACGGCCGAACGGGCGTCGCTGACCTGCTTGAGGATGGCTTGGGCGTGCTCGTAGAACACTTTCCCGGCGTCGGTGCTGAGCACGCCCTGGGCCGAGCGGTGCAGCAGCTTGGCCCCCAGTTCTTCCTCGAGCTGGCGCAGTTGCTGGGTCAGCGCCGGCTGCGCCACGTGCAGGACCAGGGCGGCGCGCGACAGCGAACCGTGGTCGACGATGGCGACAAAGTAGCGTAGCTGGCGAAGTTCCATTGGTTTCCTGGTAATGCAATTACTTCAAATAATAATCCCAATGGGCAACATTATGGCTATACTTGGCATTATGCACAGCGCCAGATTACAACACAGCAAGGAATCGGCATGCTGAAAAAGGTCGATTCATCCCAGCTCAAGGTGGGCATGTACATCCACGACCTCAGTTGCGACTGGATGACGCACCCCTTCGTGCGCAATCGCTTCGAGATTACCAAGGAAGAAGAGATTCGCAAGATCGTCGACGCCGGCATCCACGATGTGGTGATCGACAGCAGCCGCGGCCTGGACGTGCAGGATGCGCCCACGCTGGACGAGGCGCAAGCCCAGACCGAAGTCGAGCTGGTGCAGATCGCGGCCAAGCCCGTCATCGTCACGCGCGTCTCGCTGGGCGAAGAACTCAAGCGCGCCGCCATGATCCGCCACCAGGCTTCGGGCCTGGTGCGCACCGTGATGCAGGACGCCCGCCTGGGCAAGGCCATCGAGATCGACAATGTGTCGCCGGTGGTGCAAAGCATCACCGAATCGATCCTGCGCAACCCGGGCGCCCTGACCGGCCTCTTGCGCATCAAGAACAAGGATGACTACACCTTCCTGCATTCGGTCAGCGTGTGCACGCTCCTGATCGCGTTCTGCCGTTCGCGCGGCATCGATGCCGACACCACCTACCAGGCCGGCCTGGGCGGACTGCTGCACGATACCGGCAAGGCGCTGGTCCCCGACAAGATCCTGAACAAGCCGGGACCGCTGACGGACGAGGAATTTGCCATCGTCAAGAAGCATCCGAAAGATGGCTACGACATCCTGTGCAAATCGACCGACGTCGGCCCGATTCCGCTCGACATCACGCTGCACCACCACGAGCGGCGCGACGGCAGCGGCTATCCCGACAAGCAGGGCGAGGGCAGCATCAGCGAACTGGCGCAGATGGCCGCCATCGTCGACGTGTACGACGCCATCACGGCCGACCGCTGCTACCACAAGGGCATGTCGGCGGCCGAAGCGCTGCGCAAGATCTACGAGTGGAGCAAGTTCCACTTCAATCCCACCTACGCCCAGGAATTCATGCGCTGCGTCGGCATCTATCCGGTCGGCACCCTGGTAATGCTCGAATCGGGGCGGCTGGGCGTGGTGATCGAACCGCACGAGACGAACCTGCTGGCGCCCAAGGTGAACGTGTTCTTCAATACCAAAAAGAATATCTACATCAAGCCGGAAACGGTCGACCTGTCACGCGCGCTCGGTTTCGGCGGCGGCGACAAGATCGTGCGCCATGAATCGCCGCAGAAGTGGAATGTCGATCCGATCAAATTTTTGACCGTCGCCTGACTGCTCAGAAGAATTCGGCGGTGTCGTTCGACGCCGCCGCTTCCAGCAAGCCGCCGGACACCAGCTGGTCGTAATGGCAAGCCTGGTTGCGGCCATGGCTCTTGGCGTAGTACAGCGCCTGGTCGGCGCGGCCCAGGATATTGACGGGCGATTCGTAAGGGCTGATCGCCACGAAACCCACGCTCACCGTCACCGTGCCCACTTGCGGAAACACGTGCGCTTCCACGTTCATGCGGAAGCGGTCGATGATTTTTTGCGCGTTCGCTAGCGTGGTCGAACGCAGCAGCACGACGAATTCCTCGCCGCCGAAACGGAATACCCGGTCCTGCGAACGGAAGGAGGAGGTCATCAGGTTGGCGATCAGGATCAGCACTTCGTCGCCGTACAGGTGGCCGAATTTATCGTTGACCAGCTTGAAATGGTCGACGTCGACCACCGCCAGCCATTGTTTTTGTTCGTCGCTGGCGTGGCGCCGCTCGGGCTGGCCCGGGGCCGGGTTTTCCGGTTCGGCCGACACTTGCAGCATCTTGCCGAGCTGGTCGTCGAAGGTCTTGCGGTTCAGGAGGCCGGTGAGCGAATCGCGTTCGCTGTAGTCGAGCAGGTTCTGGAAATTGCGGTAGACGCTGACGATGCCGCCGATGATGTGGATGGTATCGGCGGTATACGGCACCGGATGGACGATTTCCAGGCAGGTGTCGCATTTGTCGCCGATCCAGATCGGCAGGAACAGGGTGCGCTTGCCGTCGGCCGTGACGGCTTCGGCGCTCGTTTGCAAGTTGTCCAGGCAGTCGGCCAGTTCGGGATAGGTGGCGATCGGGTCGCCCACGTAATTGAGGTCGGGCTGGTCTTCGATGCAGGCAGGTTCGCCGGACACGATGATGGCGCGCGAACGGACGAATTTCTTGCCGCGCAGGGTCATGATGGTCAGGACGCGGGTGCGCGATGCGCCCGCCAGTTCCTGGACCGCCGAAATCACCGAGATGTCGAGCATCGTGTGATCGCGGTGGCCGGTCATGTCCACCATGTGTTTCAGTAGGGAATCCATGTCATTCTCAGAAATGTAATCAACCAACCATCGCCTTCGCGCTTCATCGTGCAGCCAGGTCTACTTTACCCCATAGCAAGGCAACTCTGGAAGTCATCACAGAGGCTTTCCCCACGAACCGCTGTGCAGGATAAAGGCTTTTTGCATAATTGGCAATTAATGTGCGCGCGAATTGTGCATTTTCCCAGGGTACGAACAGGTCAAGAACAAATAGTTCCATGTGGAAAAGTTGCGCATGGTCAAGTTGCCGAGTGGCACGACGATTTATAGTGGTTTCAATGGCGCAGCAGAAGTGAAACAGCAGCGTCAGGGTTTGTCTCTTATCCACACTAAAGGAGTATGTCATGAGCAAATTTACCTCGGCAGTTCGTACCTTCATCGCTGACGAAGATGGCGTCACGGCACTGGAGTACGGCATGATCGCGGCGCTGATTGCCGCTGTCATCGTGACCGTGGTGGGCGATCTCGGCCAGAGCATTCTGGGCGCATTCAACGACATCGCATCTGCACTGCCTTAAACCGCTGCTTTAACCCTTCAGCGCCGCTTCCCGGGTGGGGCCCCGCCCGGGAGGCATTTTTTTTGCCCATCGTTCCTGAAAGCTCGTCATGTCCCAGACCTATTTCGACCTGGCCCTGATCGCGCTGCTCCTGCTGGCCTGCGCCTTCGATCTGTCCAAACGCCGCATTCCGAACCGCCTGCTGGCCATCGGCCTGGTTGGCGCGCTGGTGCTGCACCTGATGTCGGGGCCGCCCCCGGTGCTGCTCACGGTTTACCTGGCCGGCTTCGGCGTCGGCTTGCTCATGTTTCTTCCTCTTTATTTGTTGGGCGGCATGGCCGCCGGCGACGTCAAGCTGATGGCCACCGTGGGCGCGTTTACCGGACCGGCCCTGGCCTTCGAAATCAGCCTGGCCACCTATGTGGCCGGCGGCATCCTGGCCTGCCTGATCGTGCTGTGCAAGCGCCGCACCCGCGCCGCCGCCGCCAATGTGGGGGCCTTGCTGCGCCCCCTGTTGCTGCGCATGGGCGGCGTACCGCTGGCGCCCGGCGCGCCGGCCCCGAAAAGCGTGGGCGGCATGCCCTACGCGGTGGCCATCACGGCCGGCGCCCTGCTGGTGCTGTGCTTACGCCACACGTAACTTTGCAGTTCGGAATTGCTTGCTCTTTGTCAAAGGCCGCCCTGCGGGCGTGGCTAAAATCAATTTGTGACTTTTAGAAACAGTGCCCAGGAGTAGGACTATGACGGAAGCTGATTCGGTATCGACCCCGGCGCAAGAAGCCCAGCGCGCCATCCCGCCAGGTGTGGACGAGGGCGCGATCCGCATGCCGCCCCAGCCGAAAACCGTGCGCGATACCGGCCTGGAATTGTCGCTGATCGTCGAACTGGTCACCAAGGCGATGTATGCCACCGGCAAGATGCACTTGCCTGTGCTCACAGGAAAATTGCGCCTGTCCATCAATGTCTTGCGCGAAGTGCTGGGTTTCATGCTGGCCGAGCAGCTGGTGGAAGTGGCTTCGCGCGGCGATTCCGACCTCGACGTCAATTACCAGCTGACCCATATCGGCAAGCTGCGCGCCCCCGACTTCTTTGCCCGCAGCCGCTATGTGGGCCCGGCCCCGGTCACCCTGCATGCCTACCGCGAACTGGTGCAGCGCCAGTCGGCCCGGCATGCCCAGGTGGGGCGCGTCAGCGCGGCCGACATGCATGCCGCCTTCGCCGACGACGTGCTCGACGCCGGCGTGCGCGACCTGGTGGGCGCGGCCCTGCAGTCGAGCCGCTCGCTGCTGCTGCACGGCCCGTCCGGCAGCGGCAAGACCACGCTGGCGCGCAAGCTGGGCCAGCTGCAGCAGGGCGTGGTGGCGGTGCCTTACGCCATCCTGGCCGACCAGGCCATCATCCAGGTCTACGATCCGCTCACGCACATGGCGCCGGCGCCGCTGCAGTCGCGCCAGTCGGAAGACCGGCGCAGCACGGACAGCCGCTGGGCCCTGTGCCAGCGCCCGCTGGTGCAGGTGGGCGCCGAACTGTGCCCCGAGATGCTCGACCTGCGCTACGACGAGGCCGGCGGCGTGTACCACGCGCCGCCGCACTTCCTGGCCAATAACGGCATCCTGCTGGTGGACGACCTGGGGCGCCAGCGCATGGCGTGCGCCGACCTGCTCAACCGCTGGAGCGGCCCGCTCGATTCGGGCATCGACCAGCTGACCATGGATGGCGGCCACAAGATCGGCGTGCCCTTCGATGTCACGCTGGTGTTCGCCACCAACCTGGCGCCCCATTTGCTGCTTGACGATTCGTCGATGCGCCGCATCGGCTACAAAATCCTGGTCGGGCCCTTGTCGGAAGCGAATTACCGCCACCTGTTCCGGCGCCAGTGCCGCCTGCTGCGCATCACCTACGACGATGCCGCCATCGAATACCTGATCACCCGCCTTCATGCGCCCGCCGGCCGCGCGCTGCTGGCCAGCTACCCTCGCGAACTGCTGGGCCGGATTGCCGATTTCGCGAGCTTCGCAGGCGCCACGCCACGCCTGTCGGTCAGTGCGATCGAACAAGCCTGGACCAGCATGTTCGCAGCCTGTTTCACCGGTGCCTCCGCGCCAGCCCAGCAGTCCGTTCCCTTCCTCGCCGTTAGCGGTGATCCTTTGCTTGAGAGAATCTCATGAAAAACAAGCGTGCTTTGATAATGATGGCCGTCGCGATCCTGTTCGGAATCGCCGCAGTGGCGTTGGCATGGACCTGGCTCAAGTCCCAGGCGGCCGCCAATACCAACCGGGTCGTGGTCGCCACGGCCGATGTCAACCGGGGCCAGCGCCTCACGCCCGACATGCTCAAGCTGGTCGACCGCCCGTCCAAGGACATGCCCAAGGATAGTTTCAACGATCCCTTGCTGCTCGCTGACCGCGTGCTCAAGGCCAACCTGGCCAAGGGCGAAGTGCTGACCGAGACCAAGCTGGCCCCGGCCGGCACCATGGGCGGCCTGTCGGCCCTGATCAGCGAAGGCAAGCGCGCCATCACGGTGCGCGTCAACGACGTGATCGGCGTGGCTGGCTTCGCCCTGCCTGGCAACTATGTCGACATCATCGTGCACACCGAGCGCGATCCCGCCGAGGGCGAACGCCCGGCCCGCGGCGCCCTGCATGTGTCGAAGATCGTGCTCGAACGCATACTGGTGCTGGCCGTGGCCCAGGAAGTGAGCCGCGACGAAACCAAGCCCAAGGTGGTCAATGCCGTGACCCTGGAAGTGACCCCGGAACAGGCCGAGAACCTGGACCTGGCGCGCGGCGTGGGCACCTTGTCGCTGGCCTTGCGCAACCAGGTCGATCCGACCCTGCCCGAGACGGTGGGCGCCACCAAGCTGACCCTGCTCGATGAAGCCCCCGCCGAGGCCAAGCCGAAGGTGGTGGCCAAGGCCGCCGCGCCCGCCAGGCGCGCCGCGCCGTCCCGCAAGGGCCAGGGGGCGCCGGCAGCGCCCGCGGTGCTGCAGGCCAGGCGCGATTGCGTCAGCGTCTTGAATGGCTTGCAAACGTCGCAAGAATGTTTCTGAAGTTCCGATGAAGACTTTTTGGGGATGAGCGAAATGAACAAACGCCTACACACCCGCGTGTCCTGCGCGACTGGATTGATGCTCGCGCTGCTGGCCGGCGCTGCCGCCGCGGCGCCCGCGAACAAGGTCAAGCCGCCGGCCGACCGCTCCGACAGTGGTCCCCAGTGCAGCGGGGAGGCCGCCCGTCCCGGCAATATGACCCTGCTGATGGGCAAATCGAACCTGATGCGCCTGCCCGAACCGGTGCGCCACCGCAGCGTGGGCAACGCCAACGTGGCCCAGGCCATGCTGGTCGCGCCCGACACCCTGTACCTGGTCGGGGTCGATGTCGGCACCACCAATATGATCATCCAGGGCAAGAGCGGCGCCTGCAGCATCGTCGACATCAATGTGGTCCTCGATCCGTCCGCCGTCGTCACCGCCCTGGCCAATGCGCTGCCGGACGAGAAAAACATCAAGGTCAGCACCTCCAACGAGACCATCGTGCTCACCGGCACCGTGGCCGACAGCAATACCCTGCTGCGGGCCGGCGAGATCGCGTCGAGCTTTGTCACGGAAACCTCGCGCTCCCTGGCCCGCAAGGACGACGATGCCGCCGACCAGGCCAGCGGCGGCAAGGCCGCCGACGAAGACAAGCGCAAGGGCGGGCGCGTGATCAACCTGCTGAGCGTGACCGCGCCCCAGCAGGTGATGCTGGAAGTGAAGATCGCCGAAGTTTCGAAAAGCTTGCTGGAGCGGCTGGAAGGCGGTGTCACGCTGCGCTTCAATTCGGGCAGCTGGGCCACCACCCTGCTGTCGAACTTCCTGACCGGGACCACCGGCAACCTGCTCGACGCGCGCAAGACCAATGGCAACCGGATCCAGGCCGACGCCCAGAAAACCGACGGCCTGGTGCGCATCCTGGCCGAACCGAACGTGATGGCCGTCAGCGGCCAGGAAGGCAGTTTCCTGGCCGGCGGACGCATCTTCATCCCGGTGGCCCAGGACAATAACAAGGTCACCCTGGAAGAGAAGGAATTCGGGGTCGGCCTGCGCTTCACGCCGACCGTGCTGGCGGGCGGGCGCATCAACCTGCGCGTGTCGCCGGAAGTGTCGGAAGTCTCGCGCGAAGGCATCGGCATTTCGGCCGCGGGCTTCACCGGCGCCGCCGTGCTGCCCTTGATCACCACGCGCCGCGCCAGCACCACCGTGCAGCTGTACGACGGCCAGAGCTTCGCCATCGGCGGCTTGATCAAGAACAACCTGGTCACCAGCCTGAAAGGCTTGCCGGTGCTGGGCGAGGTGCCTATCCTGGGCGCCCTGTTCCGCAGCGCCGACTACCAGCAGGACCGTTCCGAGCTGGTGTTCGTGGTGACGGTGCACCTGGTCAAGCCGCTGCCGCCGAATTTCTCGCTGCCGACCGACAAGGTGAAAGTGCCGACCCGCGCCGAAATGCTGCTGGGCGGCCGCCTGGAAGGCTTGTCCGACAAGCCTGCCGGCAGCGCCGCCGCCCTGGCAGCGCCGGCCGACCCGGCCGGCCCGGCACCGACCGCCGCCGCACCCGCCACGGCCCGTGGCTTCGAACTGAAATAACCTGGAGCTGACATGACGACCTTTATCAAGCCTGGCGCGGCACTGCTGGCGCTGTCCACCCTGCTGGGCGGCTGCGCTGTCAGTTCGCCGCAATTCGAAGCGAACTTCGGCAACTCGGTGCGCGCCACGGTGGCGTCCCAGGTGGCCGATCCGGCGGCGGTGCGCAATACCGATCCGGTCACGGGCCTGGACGGGCGCGCGGCGCAAATGGCGCAGATCCAGTACGAGAAGTCGTTTGCCAAGCCCGCGGCCACCCAGGAATCGATGATCTCGGGTAGCGGAAAATGACGGTCCCGCGCCCGCCGCGCCGCCAGCGCAGCGGGCGCGGGGTGTCCGGCATCCTGCTGAGGCCCGGCGCCACCAACTGAGCCGAAGCGAGCCATGACCAGGTCTGCCCCATCCCCGCGCCAGCTTCTTCCCGGGCGGTCCGCCGCATTTTCCACCATTGCCGCGGTCACGCCGGCCGCCACGCCTGGAGACAGTCCCGGCGTGGCAGGCAGCTGCATGTAGTTGCTTACCTTTGAGGACAGACCATGAAAGCCTTACTCATCACCCGCGACAGTGGCTTGCACGCGGAGATCGCCTCGCAAGGGGCAGCGCGGGTGCCGCCGCTGAACCTGGCCGCCACTCGCGGCGGCATGCGCGACGCCCTGGACCGGCCGCTGGCCGACGCGCCGGCCCTGGTGATCGTCGACGCCACCGAGTTCGATAACGGCGATGCGGACATGCTCGAGCGCCTCTCCAAGCACTATCCCGGCGCCAGCTTCATGCTGCTCACGCGCGAACACCAGCAAGATCTCCTGATCCGCGCCATGCGGGCCGGCGTGCGCGAAGTGCTGCAGCTGCCGCTGGTGCACCGCTCCTTCCACGAAGCGATGGACCGCATCGCCGCCAGCGCCGGCGTGACCAGCATGCGCGACGGGAAGGTACTGGCCTTCATCTCGTGCAAGGGCGGCAGCGGCGCCACCTTCATCTCGACCAACTTCGGCTATGCGCTGGCCACCCTGGCCGACAAGAAGGTGCTGCTGATCGACCTGCACGGCCAGTTCGGCGACGCCACCCTGTACGTGTCGGACCAGCGCGCAGCCATGACGCTGTCGGATGTATGCAGTCAGATCGCGCGCATCGACGGCGCCTTCCTCGAATCGTGCCTGGTGCATGTGACGGCCGGCTTCGGGATACTGGCGGCGGCCGACGATCCGGCCCATGCGGTGGAACTCAAGCCCGAACACATGGACGCGATCCTGCGGGTGGCGCGCCAGCATTACGACTACATCGTGCTCGACGTGGGGCGCCAGATCGACGCCATTTCGCTGCGCGCGCTCGACAGCGCCGACGCCATCTATCCGATCCTGCAACTGGGCCTGCCCGACATCCGCGACGGCCGGCGCCTGCTCGATATTTTCCGCTCGCTCGGCTACCCGCTCGAGAACACGCGCCTGATCGTGAACCGCTACGAAAAGGGCGGCAAGCTGCGCCTGCAGGACCTGCAAAGCGCGCTGGGCGCCGACATCATGCACACCATTCCGAACGACTACGTGGCCGTGACCGATTCGGTCAACCAGGGCGTGCCGGTGCACCGGCTGGCGCGCTCGGCGCCGGTGTCGCGCAGCCTGGCCGAACTGGTCGAGATGGTCACCGCGCGCCGGGTGCCCGAGAACAAGGGACTGTTCGACCGCCTGTTCGGGCGTGGCGACGGTGAGCAATAGGACCAGGAGAGAGCCATGACTTTACGCGAACGCCTCAATGCCGCAGATGAAGCGCGGCCCGCCACGCCGGCCACGGCCGAATCGGCCAACCAGGCTTACCAGGAGCTCAAGAAGAATATGCACCAGATGATCCTGGACCGGATCGACCTGGAGCGCTTGAAGCGCCTGACCACCGAACAGTTCAAGCATGAACTGGCGCTGCTGATCCAGCGCATTATCGAGGAAGAGCGGATCGTGCTGAACCAGCACGAGCGCCATAACCTGGTGCTCGACATCCAGCACGAAATGCTTGGATTCGGGCCGCTCGAACCTCTCCTGATCGATCCGACCGTCTCCGACATCCTGGTCAATACCTATTCCAGGGTCTACGTCGAACGGCACGGCAAGCTGGAGCTGACCGACATCAGCTTCCACGACAATGCCCACCTGATGAAGATCATCGAAAAAATCGTCTCGCGCGTGGGGCGCCGGGTCGACGAATCGAGCCCCATGGTCGATGCCCGCCTGCCGGACGGCTCGCGCGTGAACGCCATCATCCCGCCGCTGGCCGTGGATGGCCCGATCCTGTCGATCCGGCGCTTTGCCGCGGCCCCGCTGACGGTCGAGAACCTGCTCTCGTTCAAGAGCATGACCCCGCCCATGGTGCAGGTGCTGCAGGCGCTGGGCCACTCGAAGATCAACATCCTGATCTCGGGCGGCACCGGCAGCGGCAAGACCACCTTGCTCAACCTGCTGTCGGGCTTCATTCCGGCCAACGAGCGGATCATCACGATCGAGGACGCGGCCGAACTGCAGATGCGCCAGCCGCACGTGGTGCGCCTGGAAACGCGCCCGCCCAACATCGAAGGCAAGGGCGAGGTGCCGCAGCGCGCGCTGGTGCGCAATGCACTGCGGATGCGGCCCGACCGCATCATCCTGGGCGAGGTGCGCGGGGCCGAAGCGCTCGACATGCTGCAGGCCATGAACACGGGGCACGAAGGTTCGCTGGCCACGATCCACTCGAACACGCCGCGCGACGCGCTGGCGCGGCTGGAAAACATGGTGGGCATGGCTGGCGTGAACCTCACCCCGCGCGCCACGCGCCAGCAGATTTCGTCGGCCGTGACGGTGGTGCTGCAGGTGACGCGCCTGACCGACGGCGCGCGCAAGCTGGTCAGCATGCAGGAAATCACCGGCATGGAAGGGGAGGTCATCGCCATGCAGGAAATCTTCAAGTTCGAACAGACCGGGGTGGGCGCGGACGGCAAGGTCCAGGGCCATTTCTGCGCCACCGGCGTGCGTCCGCGCTTCGCCGACCGCCTGCGCCTGTTCGGGGCCGCGGTGCCCGATTCGGCCTTCGATCCATCCCGCATGTACGAATAATCGCCAGGAGACCAAGATGGACGCAGTGTTCTATGCCTTCACCGTACTGCTGTTTGCCGCCGTCATCCTGCTGATCGAGGGTGCCTATCTGTGGTGGTCGGGAACGCACGGGCGCGGCGCCCAGCGCATCTCGCGCCGCCTGCGCCTGATGTCGGGCGGGGTCGACGGGAATGGCGAACAGGTATCGATCCTGAAGCTGCGCCGCTTCAGCAAGAACGACTGGCTCGACGCCGTGCTGCACCGGCTGCGCCTGGCCAACGCGATCGACCGCGCGCTGCTGCAGTCGGGCCTGAGGTGGTCGGTGGCGCAGTTCATCGGCGCGTCGCTCGGGGCGCTGCTGCTGACGCTCCTGCTGCTGCAGGCGCGTCCCGGCCCGCCGCTGGCGAAAATCGCGATCGGCCTGATGGCCATGTCGATCCCCTACATATTGCTGTCGCGCGCACGCGCTGCGCGCCTGATCAAGATCGAGGAGCAGCTGCCCGAAGCTGCCGATTTCCTGGCGCGCGCCATGCGGGCCGGCCATTCCTTCACCAACGTGCTGCAGATGGTGGGCACCGAGCTGCCCGAACCGCTGGCCGGGGAATTTCGCGCCGCCCATGAAGAGATCAACTACGGCGTGCCGATGAACGAAGCGCTGTACAACCTGGCCGACCGCATTCCGCTGACCGATTTGCGCTACATGGTGATCGCGGTGGTGATCCAGCGCGAGTCGGGCGGCAACCTGGCCGAGATCCTGGGCAGCATCAGCCACATCATCCGCGAACGCCTGAAACTGATCGGCAAGGTGCGCGTGCTGTCGGCGGAAGGGCGCATGTCGGCCTGGATCCTGGGCCTGATGCCGTTCTGCGTGATGGCCTTCATGGCCGTGGTGAACCCGCATTACGTGAGCGTACTGTGGACCGATCCGACCGGCGTGAAGATGCTGTGGTACGGGGTTGGCATGATTCTGGTCGGCGTGCTCTGGATCCGCCGCGTTATCCACATCCGGGTTTAAGGAGAAGCCATGACTACGTCAAATCTTGTATTCCTGCTCATCGTGTTCGCCATCGTGGGCGGCCTGGCCCTGATGGGGATGGCCATTTTCTCTCCCGGCTACATGCGCGGCCGGCTCGCCAGTTTCCGCGGCAAGGTGGAAGTCTCCGCGCTGGAGAACGATGGCTGGGTCGAAAAAGTGGTCAAGGTCGCGCAGCCGTTTTCCAAGCTGTCGCTGCCGGAAGAAGGCTGGGAGCGTTCCGCCCTGAAGACCCGCTTCATGAATGCCGGCTGGCGCAATCCTTCGGCCGCCACGCTGTATTTCGCTTCCAAGACGGTGCTGGCGCTGGTGCTGCCCGGTGTGACCGCCATGCTGCTGTCGCACTACTATCCCGCCATGCCGGGCAGGCGTTTCATGCTGGGACTGCTGATGGCCGCCGCCCTGGGCTACTACCTGCCCAACATCACGCTCGAGCACATCGCCCGCCGCCGCCAGCGCGACATCTTCGAAACCATCCCCGATGCGCTCGACTTGCTGACCGTGTGCGTGGAAGCGGGCCTGAGCCTGGAACGGGCGATGGTGAAGGTGGCCGGCGAGATCCATATCAAGAGCATGATCCTGGCGCAGGAGCTGCAGCTGGTGCTGATGGAAATGCGCGCCGGCTTCACCAAGGAACGCGCGCTGCGCAATTTCGCCCTGCGCAGCGGCGTCGAAGACGTCGACACCCTGGTGGCCATGCTGATCCAGTCGGAACGCTTCGGTACCAGCATGGGCACTTCCTTGCGCGTGCACTCCGATAACCTGCGCTCGAAAAGGCGCCTGATGGCGGAGGAGGCGGCGGCCAAGATTGCGCTCAAGCTGATGTTCCCGCTGATCTTCTTTATCTTTCCGACCCTGCTGATCGTGCTGGTCGGCCCTGCCGGCATCCAGATTTCGCGCACCATGGGCCGCATGGCCGGTACCAATTGATACCCGAGGAGAGAGCATGCATCCCGTCCTGAAACGCCTGACCGTCGCCTGTGCCGGCGCGCTGTTGTTCGCTTGCGCCGACACCGGCCTGCGCCAGGGGGCCGCAACCGCGCCGGCGGCCGACGCCAACGAAGCCTACCTGATCGGCCGCAGCGCCCACCTGGCCATGCGCTTCGACCAGGCGGCCGTCTCCTACCAGGCAGCCTTGCGCGCAGCCCCGGGCCACGTCAATGCGGGCAATGGCCTGGCCGCGCTGTATGCCGAGCGTGGCTACCTGGCCAAGGCCATCGGCTTGTGGGAAGCGCTCACGGCGCAAGGGGCCCAAACGCGCGAGCATGCCTACCTGTACAGCAACCTGGGCCACGCCTACTTCCTGAATGGCGATTTCGAGAAGTCGCGCGAGGCGCTGGAAAAGGCGGCCTACCTCGATCCGCTCAACCACCGGGCCTGGCACAAACTGGGCGAGACCATGGACAAGCTGGGCCAGCCGGACAGGGCGCAGTCCATGTTCAAGCAGGCGGCCACGCTGCAGGGGCACGATTTCAAGTCGGACTACGCGCTGGCGCCGCGGGCCGGCCTGGCCACGATCGACGGCGCCGTCGGTGAAAGCCGGCAGTGGGCCCGGACCGAAGTGAGCCAGTCGCCAGGCGGCCTGTTCGTGATGCGGCGCGTGGAAGCGGGCGCGCCGGCCGCGGCGCCGGCAACGGCATTGGCAGCGGCACCGGCCAGGATGGCGTCGCTCGAAATCCGCAATGGCAACGGCGTGCGCGGCATGGCGCGCAAGATGGCGCGCAGCATGCACGATGGCGAAGCGCGCGTGGTGCGCCTGAGTAACGAAAAAGGCTTCAAGGTCAGGCAGACGCGGGTGGAATACCAGCCCGCCTTCCGCGACGCTGCCGAGCGCCTTGCGCTGCGGGTTGGCGCGACGCGGGTGGTGGCGGCCGGGGCCGTGGGGCGGGCCGACATGCGCCTGGTCATCGGACGCGACCTGGTCAGGGAGCGTCCGCTCCATTTGGCCCATATCAAAGGCCCCTGAGCGGCGCACATGACAATAGGGTGAATCAACCAGACCGGGAGCTTCACCATGATTACCTTACGCAAACTCACGTCCATCCTGACGATCGCCCTGATCGCGCTGCTGGTGGCCTGCGCGCCCACGTCCCAGCGCGAGGGCACGGGCGAATACATCGACGACACCCTCATCACCGGCAAGGTCAAGGCGGCGCTGGTGGCCGATCCCGAGCTCAAGGCCACGGAAATCAATGTGGAAACTTTCAAGGGCACGGTGCAGCTGAGCGGCTTTGTCGCTTCGCCCGACGATATCCCCAAGGCGGTGGCACTGGCGCGCAAGGTCAGCGGCGTCAAGTCGGTCAAGAACGACATCGCCATCAAGAAATAAAAAAGCCGCCTGTGTGCGCAGGCGGCTTTCGTATTGGAAGCGGGTTCCGCTTATTGCCAGGACACGCTCCCCAGTCCACGTGCTGTGGAGCTGCGGTTGCCGGGCTTGCCGTACACGGTGGCGGAGCCCAGGCCATTCAATTTTAAATGAGCTGACGTTTTGGCGTATACCGTGGCGCCGCCCAGGCCCGACATGTCGAGTTCGACAGCGTCGGCTTGCAGCTTCTTCGCATCCAGGCTGCCCACGCCGCCCAGGTTGGCACGCAGCAGCTTGCTGTTGCCGTTCACTTCGATATGACCGGCGCCGCGCATGTTCAGGTCCACCTGGTCGGAGTCGCCCGAATTGAGCGTCATGCTGCCGACGCCGCCAAGGCGCGCCACCACGTTGCGGTAATTGCTGTTGACGGTGATGGTGCCGGCGCCGTCCAGCGTAAGCTTGACGTCCTTGCCGGTGAAGCCCTTCACTTCGCTGGCGCCCACGCCGTGCGATACAAACTCGTTCAAATTCGGCAGCACCAGTTCGGCGCGCAGTTCGCGTTTGTCGTTGCCGCCAAAGTTCCAGCTGTTGCGGTTCTCGGTGTCGATGGTCAGCGTGTCGCCGCTTTGGCTCACGCTGACTTTGGAAACGTAGCGCTTGTCGCCAATCAGGGTCAGCGACGGCGTCGCACCTTGCCTGACGTTCAGGTTGATCACACCACCGAGCTTGACCTTGACCACGCGCGCATCGATTGCACGGCCTTCCGAAACGACCTCGTCCGCCATTGCCGCGCCTGCCGATACCGACAGCGCTGCTGCCATCAAAGCCGTTGCCATCATCTTGTTCATCGTGGTTCTCCGTGTGGTGGTGGGGGAGGGCTTAGCTGCCCAGTTGCGCTTTTTCCGCGGCGGTCAGGCGCTTGCCGACCACGGTAATGACGGTCATCTGGGGCGCTTCGCCGACCTTGACCACTTGCGGCGGATCGATGCGTTGCACGCGGTTGTCGGCAGTGGCAAAGCCGGTGACCGAGGCCAGGGCGATGGCGGCGAAGAAGATGACTTCCATGTTTTTTGCGATGTTCATTTGGTGCTCCTTGTCTGGTGAACTGCTTGGGTTGAGTGAACTATAGCCAAGGGGGGGAAGGTCAACCACCCGAATGCGACGAAGCGTCGATTTGACGGAACAGGATGCGCGGACGGGGTGCGAAGGGCATGCAGATATTGCCAAAGCGGGACAAGTCGGGTTACTGTCGGGCCTGTTTCGTCGCCGACATCGCCCGTTCGATGAATACTTGCATTTCCCTGATCAACCACATCGGAATATGAACCATGCATACCTTTAACAGCTTCTGTTTTGCCGCCGTCCTGGGATTGTCCAGCACGCTGTCCATGGCGCAACCGGTGTCCGACCTGGCGTCGCGCATCGATGCCAGCATTGCGCCCCTGTACAAGGCCGATGCACCCGGCTCCACCATCATCGTGACCAAGGATGGCAAGACCGTCTTCCGCAAGGCTTACGGCATGGCCGACGTCGGGGCCAAACTGGCGCTGGACGCGGACATGTCCCTGCGCCTGGGATCCATCACCAAGCAATTCACGGCCGCCGCCATCCTGAAGCTGGCGGAACAGGGCAAGCTGTCGGTCGGCGACGACTTCCGGAAATACCTGCCGGACTTCCCGGACAAGGGCAAGACCATCACCATCGAGCACTTGCTCACGCACACCTCGGGCATCCCCAGCTACACCAGCCTGCCGGGATTTCGCGCTGGCATGGCCAAGGACCTGAGCTTGACCGAGCTGATCGCCCTGTTCAAGGACTTGCCGGTCGAGTTCGCGCCGGGCGAACGGTATGCCTACAACAATTCGGGCTATATCCTGCTCGGCGCCGTCATCGAGAAAGTGTCGGGCCAGCGCTATGCCGACTTCATGGCGAAGCAGATTTTCGATCCGTTGGGCATGAAGCACACGGCCTATGAAGGATACGAGCGCAACAAGGTGACGGCCGCGCGCGGCCACGAGGGCAGGGATGGCCAGTTCCGTCCGGCTGCCGTATTGAGCATGACGCAGCCCTACGCGGCCGGCTCGCTGGTGTCGACCGTGGACGACCTGGCCCGCTGGGACGCCGCCATCACGGCCGGCAAGCTGCTCAAGCCGGCCAGCTGGAAGCAGGCCTTCACGCCGTACAAGCTGGTCAACGGCGAAGCGCATGGCTATGGCTACGGCTGGAGCATGGGCACGCTCAAGGGCAGCGCCACGATCGCGCACGGCGGTGGCATCAATGGCTTTTCGACCTACGCCACCCGGTTGCCGGACGAGAAAGTCTATGTCGCTGTCCTGAACAACAGCGATTCCGGGCTGGTCGCGCCCGAGGTGGTCGCTTCGAAAGCGGCTGCCATCGCGATCGGCAAACCTTTCCCCGAATACAAGGCGATCAAGCTCGATACCCAGGCGCTCGACGCGTTTGTCGGCGTGTACAAGGTGGACGACAAGACCGACCGCGTGGTGACCCGTGACGGCGAGCAGCTGTTCCTGCAGCGCACGGGCAGCAATCGCATTCCGCTCACGCCCCATTCCGACACCGGCTTTTTCGTAGTCGGCGGAACCACGGGTGTCCAGTTCGGCAAAAATGCCCAGGGCGAGGTCAGCCAGTTGACGGTAAGCAGCACGGCGCCCGATTCGGTCAGCCTGCGCACCAGCGCCAAGCCGCCGGCGGAGCGGGTGGCCATCAGCCTGGCGCCAGGCGTGTTCGAGCGTTACGTGGGCAAGTACGAACTGCGCCCGGGCTTTGTGCTGGACGTCAGGAAGGATGGCGACAAATATGTCGCCCAGGCCACCAACCAGGGTCCGATTGAAATTTTCCCGCAATCGCCCGTGCTGTTTTTTTCCAAGGCGGTCGATGCCCAGCTGCGCTTTGAACCGGCCGCGGACGGCAGCGTGCCGCAACTGGTCTTGCTGCAGGGTGGAAGGGAAATGCCCGGCAAGCGCCTCTGACCGGAAAAGCTAGACATTCGGCAAGCCCCGGCCTACACTCCGTACACAGTATTACGTAATACCTCACGGAGTTGACCATGGCGCGCCCAGGATTGGACAAAGCGGATGTAAAGCATGCTTGCGAGCAATTAGCTGCGCAAGGCCGCTACCCGTCCGTCGACGCCGTTCGCGCCATGCTGGGCCATACGGGTTCCAAGACCACGATCCACAAGTACCTGAAAGAGCTGGAAAAAGAAGCGGGGAAAGCCGATGACGGCCGGGAAAAGACCGCCAGCAAGATACGTAACGTCATCGACGACCTGGCGGCCCAGTTGCACGCCGACGCCGATGCCCGGATTGCCGACTATCGTGCCGAGCACGCGCGCCAGTTGCAGCGCCAGGACGACGAGATCGCGGGCCTGCAAAAGCAGGTGCAGGCGCTGACTTCCCAATTGCGGGAGGCGGAAACAGCGGCGCGCAACGCGGAATGGGCGAACCAGCTGGTCGGGCTGGACCTGGAGCGCATCCATCCGAGCACTGGCGGATTCGGCCGCTTCGATACCCTGATCAATAATGACCGGGCAGGTACGCCGGGCTTTTCGAAATTTGACACCTTGTTCAATTGCAGGACGAGTGCGCCGGGCGAAGCCTTGCTGAACCGTGCCTGCAACGAAGTTTTCCTGCGTAATTAAGGATGAGCACCCCAATGCTGTAGTCGTCTTTAGTTGGCGCTTTTTTTCCCGCAGCGATCCCATTGGCCGACATTAATGCGCTTCGGCGTCCAGGGCCAGGCTGCGCTTCTCGATATATTGTTTGATGGTGTCGGGAGACGCGCCGAATTCGCCCTCATAACTATTGTCCAGCGCAGCACTGCGGCGGTACAGGCTATCGCCAAAGCCGGCCTCTGCAGCCGTGGTCAGGGCGATCTCCGGTTCAATCCGGGCCAGCCATTGGATGGCCAGCGGCTTGATGCGGCCGTTCCAGTCCAGCCATGTGCGGCGCAAGCTACTGACCTGGGCCAGCAACCCGGCGCGGTTGGCGGCATCGGAAAACACCAGGTCATACAATACCGGCGGGCCGTTGTACGCGCGGTCGCGCCAGCGCTGGCTGCTGCCGGCAAAGATGGTGCTGGCAATTACCCCGTCGAAGGGGGGCAAGCTGCCGCTGATCCACTGCACCGGATGGCGGTCGCGAAACGAGAAATCATAGTCGTAGGTCAGGTACGACCATTTTCCGCTGGTTGGATCCTGAAACAGGTAATAGTTATTCGCCACGCGCGCGTAATGATCGACTGCACCGATCACGATATCGACCGCCTGCGCGCGGATAAACGAATCGGTATCGAACACCGCTTCCAGTTGCGCCATGCTGGGTGAGCTATTGATCACGGCGATCAGTTTCATCAGTTCGGCGCGTGCCTTCACCACTTCATCTTTCTTGGTCTTCAAGTCCAGCCTGGGCTGGTAGGCAATGAATTGCGCGGCCGGCCCGCCGTTCTGGTTGATCGCGCTATTCACGTAAGCGGCATCGGCAATATGGCCGGCGCCCAGCCAGTCGGCGCGGCTGACGGGATCAATCCGCTCGACTCCGGCGCCACAAAAAGCCAGCGGCGCCGTGCCGGTCTGGTGCGGGCGGTAATCCAGGCACGCCGGATCATCGCCGGCGCTCAGGTTGTTGGCACTTACTTTGAACAGATAGCCATTTTTGCCATACAGGTTTTTGACAAACACCTTGTCGATCGGCTCGATCATGGAATACACGCCCATCTTGAAAGTGAGCGGCAGGCTCTGGCCATACATGCTGGTCACCGTGGGGCTGGGCGTAATCACCAGTTCCAGTGCCACGTGCGCAGCGCGCCCGGCAGCGGCGCCATGATCGCGCAAAACGGTCTGCGCCAGCACTTCCCGCAGATAACTAGGGTCATCCTTGTTCATTTTCAGCGCGACGCTATCCATGCCCATAAAACTGCGGTCAGCGTTGGACGGCAGCGTCGGCACGTCGCTGATCACCCGGCCCAGGCAATTGGTATTATTGACGCTGGCCGGCATGCCCTGATTGTCGATGCAGGCATACACGCTCTCGTCGCCGTCGAAGGTTTCGCTGAATTTCAGGTTGATATGGAAACGCGTGGGTTTCAGCGCCCCGGCAGCGCCCCAGCTTTCCGGCCTGGTGCGGCTGGTATTGCCGCGCATGCGGAAACCGACATTGCTCACGGTCTCCAGCAAGGTGCCGCGATCGCTCCAGTATTCCAGCGTGGCCGGGCGATACAACTCGGAATTGAGTTGCGAGCGGTACAGGGTCAGGGTGAAGGCATTCCAATCGTCGGCCGACACGATCAGGCGCATTTTTTGCAGATGGTCGTTATCAAATAGCTGCGCGGCGGGCGCAGCAGCGCCGGCCGCGCATTCGACGCGGATATCGTCGATCGCGGCCGTGGCTGGCTGGCCTATGCCGCGTTGCACCACACAATAGGCATTGGCCGGCTGGTCACGTGCACATGGTAGGGCAACTGGCTATTCCAGGCCGCGGCCAGCGTGACTGGGCCATTCGCCGAAAAATTCTGGGGCGCATTGCTACCCATGGCCAGTGCAATCTGGGCAGCGTCCGGCAAACCGCTGATGCTGGCGCTAATCGCCACCATGATCACCGGGGGCACGATCGGATCAGGCGTCTTGCCGCCGCTGTCGCCGCAGCCAGGCAAGCAAAGCAAGCTAAGGAAGGCCGTTGCCAGCAGCGCGCTGCGGCCGGCAGTTTGAAGGGGCGACACGGGCTTCAAACCTGGTTTCATCGTCTGTTTCCTTGCAGTGGATGCACCAATGCAAGGGAGTTGAGTTGGCGTCAATGCATTCTAATGACAATGAAGCACTGCATCCTAAAGATTGCCTACATGTTTTCCCGGGCACGGGAAAATTGGGGCCATCGCCGGCGTAACGCCGCGTGGTCGGGCCGCTCTGCCAATTTGGTCGGCATTGCCAAGGACTTGCCTTCGAGGACTAAATTGCTCGACGCCCGCACCGGCGTCGAAGCGATCTCGCAGGTGTTTGCACGTAGGCCCTGGAAGTAGGAAGGTCACCGATGTACGCGCGCATAACAGCCGAGTAATCGGCGCGCAGAATAGCAAGGGCTGGGACGTACCCGACTTGGCTTGGCCCACAAGTGCCATTTTGATGTCGCAATGATCCTAACCTTAGGATTCTTGGGCTCAGCGTGGCAACCGCCCGGCGTTGGACCTTGGGGTACGAGGGATGACGGTGCTTGCGCGCGCTTGCATAGCTATACGGCAGGTGGCCAGTGCAATCAATTGCAAAGTACAAGATGTCATCTGGTGCGCCAAGCGGCAGCTCGAGGCTATCTCGCTTTACGGCGTAGACTGCGCCCAGATCGAGTACTCTCGCAGGTACTTTTGCAGATCCCCACACCTAAGCATTCAACTTAGCAGGACTGCGTTTTTGAGATAAGTCACTAGCACATAAATCACAATCCATTGAATATAAAGGATTTTTAGTGTAACTTTACAGAAAATCCAACCGGTAATCCAAGAAACTCAGGACGTGCATGCCGACATTTACTCATTTCGATCTTCGTTTGCTGAACCCGGCGTTCAACTCCCCATTGGTTGACGTGCTGAACGAGCTCGAGTATCTCCGCCGACTCAACCTTACAGGCTCGACGCCCGCCGAAACGTTTTTCCAGCTGAAGCGAATTTTCCACATGCTGGAAAGCCTTGGCTCTGCCCGGATTGAGGGGAACCATACGACATTGGCGGATTACGTCGAGACGGCGATTGATGGCCCAGAGGTTCACACAGAACAGTTCATGGAAATAGACAACATCGAGAGAGCGATGCGCTACGTCGAAGAAGTGGTGAGCCCTGGCTCAATGTTGTCCGAACACCTAATCCGCGAGCTACACTCAATGACCGTGCAAGCGTTGCAGCGCGAGGGCGACAAGACGCCAGGCTCCTACCGGGCGACGCCAGTCCAAATCGCACAATCTGACCACTTGCCGCCAGAATCGGTGCTTGTTGCGCCCTACATGCAGGAATTGGTCGAGTTCGTAAATCGAGCGGACCCGCCAAAATATGATCTGATAAAAATCGCTCTGGCCCACCACCGATTCGGTTGGATACATCCATTTAGCAACGGTAACGGTCGGGTAGTGCGATTGATGACCTACGCAATGTTGATCAAGTATGGGTTTAACGTTGCCGACAACGAACGTCTGCTGAACCCGACCGCAGTCTTTTGCAATGATCGCGAGCGATACTATGCAATGCTGTCCTGCGCGGATGCTGGGACTGAGGCAAACCTTGAAGCGTGGTGTACTTATGTTTTACAAGGCGTTCTGACGGAGTTGCAAAAGGTAGACAGGCTAGCAGACTACGCTTACCTAACAAGCAAGATATTGAAGCCCGCATTGGCCTACTCTCGCGAACGGCAATTTATCACGTCGGAGGAACACGCTGTACTGCTTGAGACTGTAAGACTTCGCCTGGTCAAAGCAGGGGACTTATCTAAGGCTATGCCAGGCATGGCTGACACTCAGCGAACGTACCAGATACGAAAGCTGGTTGATAGAAAGATGCTGGTACCTGTCCGCCCAGGAGCCCGCCAGTACACGATCGGCTTCACAAACAGCTTTCTTATTCGGGGGGTTATTCACGCACTGTCTGCTGAAGAGTTTATCTCCGCACCTTTAGCCGGAGGCTTGTTCTGATTCTCTCGTCATTTCTTGCGACTTAAAAACAATTTCGGGTTTTCTGGGGCTATCTTACGAACCACTCTCTTGTTGAGACAAATAACCGAAGCGAAGGCGGAGATTGAACAGGGGAGGAGGTGAATTTGCTTGGTTCCAGTTGCACAGCCTCAAATGAAAAAGAGTTACGACAGGCTCTCTGACGTAACTCTTTAATGTACTGGTGCCGACTGCCGGTTTCGAACTGGCCACCTGATGATTACAAATCAACTGCTCTACCAAATGAGCTAAGTCGGCGAAACTTTTACAAGGCCCAGATTATACGCTATTTGATACGCGTCAAGGTTGGGCGGCCGCCTTTTTTGGGCGGCTCGTTCGGGTCGTCCGGTGTTGGCGTCATGTCGGCCGTGATGCTTTCCGCGGTCGTACTTGGCACCGACGACAGCGACGGCACGCTGGCCAGCGCGCTTTCGTCATGCGGCGCGGCCGGTATCTCGGATGCCGTGGCCGTCACGTCGAAGGCCATCCCCTGGCCGTTTTCATTGGCGTAGATGGCCAGCACATTGTGCACCGGGACATAAATTTCGCGCGACACGCCGCCGAAGCGGGCGTGGAAGTGGATCGCGTCATTGTCCATCTTTAAGCCCGAGGTGGCGCCGAAACTGATGTTCAGGACGATCTCGCCCTTCTTGACGTATTCCATCGGCACCGTCGTGGCGGCGTCGACCTTGACCGCCAGGTAGGCCGTGAAGCCGCTATCGGTGCACCATTCGTAGATGGCGCGCAGCATGTAGGGCTTGGTTGAGATGTCAGGCATGTTCTTCTATGGTGTAAAACTCCCTGCACGCCAGTCTACTGCGATTCGCCCGAAGGCGCTGCGGCTGGCGTGCAAGGGAAAGCGCCCGATTAACGGCGCATGACCTTTTCGGATGGCGTCAGCGCTTCGATGTAGGCAGGGCGCGAGAAGATGCGCTCGGCGTACTTCATCAGCGGCGCTGCCGTCTTCGACAGTTCGATGCCATAGTGGTCCAGGCGCCACAGCAGCGGGGCCACGGCCACGTCCAGCATCGAGAATTCGTCGCCGAGCATGTACTTGTTCTTCAGGAACAGCGGCGCGAGCGTGGTCAGGCGGTCGCGGATTTCTGCGCGGGCCTTGTCATGGCTCTTGTCGTTGGCCTTGTTGCGCTCGCTTTCGAGCACGTGTACATGGACGAACAGTTCTTTTTCGAAATTGAACAGCATCAGGCGGGCGCGCGCGCGCATCAGCGGATCGGCCGGCATCAGCTGCGGGTGCGGGAAGCGCTCGTCGATGTATTCGTTGATGATGTTCGATTCGTACAGGATCAGTTCGCGCTCAACCAGGATCGGCACCTGGCCGTACGGGTTCATCGTCGAAATATCTTCCGGTTTGTTGAACAGGTCCACGTCGCGCACTTCGAAGTCCATGCCTTTTTCGAACAGGACCAGGCGGCAGCGTTGGGAGAATGGGCACGTGGTGCCGGAGTAGAGAACCATCATTTTTATAGTTCCTTAGAAACAAAGGGGGTGAAACGACGAGCGGATCACCCCGAAATGATTGCCCGCCGTGGCGGGCAATGAATGAATGCGACCAGCGCTTACTTGACTTCTTTCCAGTACGACTTGCTCAGCAGCCAGGCGAACAGGGCGAACGTCGACATCAGGAACAGGACCCACACGCCCAGTTTCTTGCGCGTGGCAGCTGCAGGCTCGGCCATCCACTCGAGGTAGGCGACCAGGTCGGCCGTGTCTTCGTCGAACTGCTGCTGTGTCTGGGTACCCTTGGTGACCTGCTCGAAGCCGGCGAACTTGTGCACCATCTTGCTGGCATCATGCGGATCTTTCTCTTCGACCATCTTGACGGTGCGCACGCCTTGCTGTTGCCACATGATGTGCGGCATGGCCACGTTCGGGACCACCAGGTTGTTCCAGCCGGTAGGACGGGTGTCGTCCTTGTAGAAGGTACGCAGGTAGGTGTAGAGATAGTCGCCGCCGGTGCCGCCAGGGCCGGCCTTGGCGCGGGCGATGACCGACAGGTCCGGCGGAATCACGCCGAACCAGGCCTTGGCGTCGGCAGGACGCAGGGCGGTGGTCATCATTTCGCCGACTTTCTCTTGCGAGAACAGCAGGTTGGCCTTGATCTGGTCTTCCGTCAGGCCCAGGTCTTTCAGGCGGTTGTAGCGCATGGAAGCCGCGGCGTGGCAGTTCAGGCAATGGTTGACGAACAGCTTGGCGCCGTTCTGCAGCGACGAGACGCTGCTGCGCTCAGGCGCCTTGTCCAGCGGGTGGCCGCCGGAAGAGGCCAATGCCAGGCCCGGCAGCAATGCCAGGATAGCGATCAGTTGTTTCGGAAAATTCATGTAATGTCCTTTTTCGCTAGTGTGTTGTCGTCGATTAGTGTGGATGGAACGTCACACGTTTCGGTACCGGCTTGAAGGTGCCCATCGCACTCCACCAAGGCATCAACAGGAAGAAGCTGAAGTACAGCAGCGTGCACACTTGCGAAATCAGGGTGAACAGCGCGGTCGGCAGCTGGGTGCCCAGATAGCCCAGGGTGACGAACACGAAACCGAACACCCACAGCACATAGGTGTGCCAGTCGGGACGGTAACGGATCGACTTGACCGGCGAGTGGTCCAGCCACGGCAGGGCAGCCATGATCATGACCGAGGCGCCGAACAGCACCACGCCCCAGAACTTGGCGTCCAGGACCGCAGGCAGCATGCCGATGATGGCCAGCAGGGCCACGACGGCGATCGCGGACTTGACCATGAAGGACAGGCGCGACTTGAGCCAGATGAACACCACGTACAGGGCGATGGCGCCCATCAGCACGTACATGAAGTCGGCCGTGGTGGCGCGCAGCACCGAGTAGAACGGCGTGAAGTACCAGGTCGGCGCAATGTGCGCTGGCGTCTTGAGCGAGTCGGCCGGGATGAAATTGTTGTACTCCAGGAAGTAGCCGCCCATTTCCGGCGCGAAGAATACCACCGTGCTGAAGATCACCAGGAATACCGACACGCCGAAGATGTCGTGCACCGAGTAGTAAGGATGCGAAGGAATGCCGTCGACCGGATGGCCGTCCGCGCCCAGGTTTTCCTTGATTTCGATGCCGTCAGGATTGTTCGAGCCGACTTCGTGCAGCGCGATCAGGTGGGCGGCAACCAGGCCCAGCAGAACCAGCGGGATCGCGATCACGTGGAAGGCGAAGAAGCGGTTCAGGGTGGCGTCGGAGACGACGTAGTCGCCGCGGATCCACAGCGACAGGTCGGGGCCGATGAAAGGAATCGCGCCGAACAGGTTTACGATGACCTGTGCGCCCCAGTACGACATCTGGCCCCATGGCAGCAGGTAGCCGAAGAAGGCTTCGGCCATCAGGCACAGGAAGATCGCGAAGCCGAACAGCCACAGCAGTTCACGCGGCTTCTTGTACGAACCGTACAGCAGGGCGCGCGTCATGTGCAGGTAGATCACGATGAAGAAGGCCGAGGCGCCGGTCGAGTGCATATAGCGCACCAGCCAGCCCCATGGCACTTCGCGCATGATGTATTCGACCGAACCGAAGGCCAGGTTGGCGTCCGGCTTGTAGTGCATGGTCAGGAAGATGCCGGTGACGATCTGCAGCACCAGGATCAGCATCGCCAGCGAGCCGAAGATGTACCAGAAATTGAAGTTTTTCGGAGCGTAGTACTTGCCCCACTGGTCATTCCACAGCTTGGTCAGCGGAAAACGGTCGTCGACCCAGGCCAGGCCTTTTTCGGCGATCGGCGCGTTGGCCGGCAGTTTGGTTTCTTTAAAAGCGGCCATGTTTATGCCTCGCCTTTCTCGTCTTTACCGATGATCAGCCTGTTGTCGCTCAGGTACATATGCGGCGGCACTTCCAGATTGTCCGGGGCAGGTTTGTTCTTGAAGACGCGGCCGGCCAGGTCGAAGGTCGAACCGTGGCAAGGGCACAGGAAGCCGCCTTTCCAGTCGTCCGGCAGGTTCGGCTGGGCGCCGGAAGCGAACTTGGACGTTGGCGAGCAACCCAGGTGCGAGCAGATGCCCACGGCGACCAGGTACTCGGGCTTGCGCGAACGGTACTGGTTGCGTGCGTATTCGGGCGTCAGGGCATCGGGCGCGCGTTCCGATTTCGGATCGGCGACGTCGGCGTCGGTCTTCTTGAGCGAATCGACCATGTCGGGCGAGCGCTTCAGGATCCATACCGGCTTGCCGCGCCATTCCACGGTCCTCATTTCGCCCGGCGTCATGCCGTCGATGTCCACTTCTACCGGCGCACCGGCGGCTTTCGCCTTTTCCGACGGCTGGAACGTGCTCACCAGGGCTCCCGCCGTGGCCAAACCAATTACACCACCCGTCGCGCATGTAGCGACGAGGACGCCGCGACGGCCCGGATCGACCTGCTTTTCGTTACTCATACCAACCCCAATCAGTCAAAATGCGAAATCTTAAAAAGCTACTTAGAGCTTCTAGCAACCTTAAATTATAAGGGAAGCGGCAGTCGAATTAAAGAAAAAAAGTTGCCGGTGGCCCTAGTTCGCTCCTTTTAACCGGGTTTACGCCCCTTTCGGTCCCCAATTGTTCGTTTTTTCGGCCCGCGGAACTGCTCGCCCCTTTGGTTTCCAATCAGTTCAAGGTATGATCAGGATGTCATTTTTTTACATTCCAGGGAGCCACAATGTCGATGATGGGCGAATTCAAGCAGTTTGCAATGAAGGGCAATGTGGTCGACCTCGCGGTCGGCGTCATCATCGGCGGCGCTTTCGGCAAGATCGTCGATTCCCTGGTCCAGGATGTCATCATGCCGCCGATCAGCAAGCTGTTCGGCGGACTCGACTTCGCCAACTACTACCTCCCGCTCAACGGCCAGGACCCCACCCTGGCGCTGGTCGAAGCCAAGAAGCTGGGCGCGGTATTGGCATATGGCAACTTCATGACCATCCTGCTCAATTTCGTCATCCTGGCCTTCATCATTTTCCAGATGGTGCGCATCATGAACAAGATGCGTCGCGCCGAAGAGCCGGCGGCCCCGGTCGTGGTCGCCGATCCGGAAGAAGTGCTGCTGCTGCGCGAAATCCGCGATTCCCTCCGGAAATAGGGGAGGCCATGCGACGCGCCTGGTTGGTATTTGCCCAAACGGTCACCGTCGCCCTGGCCCTGTACTTCGTGCTGGCCGCCCTGCGCCCCGCCTGGCTGAACCGGCAGCTGGGACCGGCGCGCACCAGCGTGGCCGCGCCGGTGCCGCTGCTCGAAGCCGCGGCCGCGCCGCCGCTGGCCGGCAGCTACCGCCTCGCGGCCGGGCGCGCCATGCCGGCCGTGGTCAACATCATCACCAGCGGCTCGCTGGGGCGCAAGCATCCCCTGCTCAAGGACCCCCTGTTCCGCCGCTTCTTCGGCGACAGCCTTCCGCGGCAGGAGCAGCAGTCCAGCCTGGGCTCGGGCGTCATCGTCAGCAGCGACGGCTACATCCTCACCAACAACCATGTGATCGAGGCGGCCGACGACATCGAGGTGGTGCTGGCCGACGGCCGCAAGGCGCCGGCCAGAGTGGTGGGCACCGATCCCGATACCGACCTGGCCGTGATCCGCATCGACGCGAAAAACCTGCCGGTGATGGTGCTGGGGCAGGTCGAAACGGCGCGCGTGGGCGACGTGGTGCTGGCCATCGGCAACCCCTTCGGCGTGGGCCAGACCGTCACCATGGGCATCATTTCCGCGCTCGGGCGCAACAACCTGCACATCAATCATTTCGAAAATTTCATCCAGACCGATGCCGCCATCAATTTCGGCAATTCGGGCGGGGCCCTGATCGATACCTCCGGCAACCTGCTGGGGATTAACTCGGCCATCTATTCGCAGAGCGGCGGTTCGGTCGGGATCGGCTTCGCCATTCCCGTCTCCACCGCGCGCACCGTGCTCGACGCCATCGTCAGGGATGGCCAGGTGGTGCGCGGCTGGATCGGCATCGAAACCCAGGACATCACGCCCGAACTGGCGGAAAGCTTCGGCCTTGCCCGGGACCGCGGCACCATCATCGCGGGCGTGGTGCGCAACGGCCCGGCCGACCGCGCCGGCATGCGCCCCGGCGACATCCTGCTGACGGTCGACGGCAAGCCGGTGGCCAGCAGCAGCGACATGCTCAGGATGATCGCCGAACTGACCCCGGGAAAAAAGGCCACCATGACGCTGGTGCGCAAGAACCGCGAAGCTGCCGTCGAAGTCAGCGTGGCCAAGCGTCCTCGGGCACAATAGCGCTCTTTGCACCTTTCCCGGGAATGCCGTATGCACTTGCGCGACCTCACGCAATTTCTGACCGAACTCGAAGCCAATAACAACCGCCCCTGGTTCATCATGAACAAGCCGCGCTACGACATCCTGCGCGAAGAATTCCTGGCCGTGGTCACCGAACTGATCAGCGAGATCGCCCGTTTCGACCGCGACGTGGTGGCCTGCAATCCCAAGAAGGCGATGTTCCGCATCAACCGCGACATCCGTTTTTCGCACGACAAGCGGCCCTACAAGACGCGTTTTTCGGCCGGCATCACGCCCAAGGATTTGCGCCGGCCCAGCAAGGGTGGCGGGCCGACCTATTATTTCCACATCGAAGGCGACGGCACCCTGGGGCTGGGCGCCGGCGAATACCTGCCCCCGCCGCACCGCCTGCGCGCCATCCGCGACGAGATCGTCAACGACGCGACAGGGTTTGCCAAATTAATCAAGAATAAACAACTGCGCGCTACCTTCGGCGATTTCGAGCCGGAACACAAGCTGCAGCGCCCGCCGAAAGGCGTGGACCCGGACCATCCGCATGTGGAATACCTGAAATTGAAGAGCTTTTTCATGTGGATCGAGGTCAAGCTGAACGTCAATGCGCCCGAAGAACTGGTGCCGCAACTGGCGCGCGCCTTCAAGGATGCCTACGCGCTCGTGGCCTGGCTGCGCGCGATCAAGGCTGTAGAAACCGACGACTGACGGGAGAGACCATGGCTTTGCAACACGCCGCCTCGGGCGAACTGATACGCCTGCAACGCACGGACGACGACATCGCGCATTTCACCTCGGTGGCGCTGGCCAAGACCGACAACCTCGAGCTGATCCGGCTGGTATTGCCGAAGGAACGCGAGATGCCGGTCCACAAGGTGGACGGCGACATCACGCTGCTGTGCCTGCAGGGCGAACTGGTGTGCGACGCCCACGGCACCTCGACCGTGCTGCGTCCCGGCGAAATGCTGTACCTGCTCGGCGGGGTGCCGCATGCCATCCGCGCCAATGAAGACGCGGTGGGGCTGCTGACCATCCTGCTCAAGCGCTGACTTAAGCGGTCTCGTCGCGCGGATCGCGCGCCAGCAGCTGCCTGAGCATGGCTTGCGGCGTGTCGCCGTCGAACAGCACGCCGGCCACCGCGTTGGTGATCGGCATGTCCACGCCCATGCTGCGCGCCAGTTCGCGCACCGCCCTGGCGCAGGGCACGCCTTCGGCCACATGGCCCAGTTCATTGACGATGGTGGCCAGCGCCTTGCCCTGCGCCAGGCCCAGTCCCACGCGCCGGTTGCGCGACAGGTCGCCGGTGCAGGTCAAAATCAAATCGCCCATGCCGGCCAGGCCCATGAAGGTGCTCATCGTGCCGCCCAGCGCCAGGCCCAGGCGCGTGATTTCGGCCAGCCCGCGCGTGATCAGCGCGGCCCGCGCATTCAAGCCCAGGCCCAGGCCGTCGGCCACGCCGGTGGCGATGGCCAGCACGTTCTTGACCGCGCCGCCCACTTCCACGCCGACCAGGTCGTCCGAGGCGTACACCCGCATGCTGCCGCCATGCACGGCGCCGACCACGCGGTCGCACAAGGCGTCCGAGCGCGACGCCACGGTCAGGGCGCAAGGCAAGCCTTGCGCCACTTCCTGGGCGAACGACGGGCCCGACAGGGCGCCGCCCGGCACGCCCTCGCCCAGCACGTCAAGCACCACCTGGTGCGGCAGCAGGCCCGTGCCGCCTTCAAAGCCCTTGCACAGCCAGACCAGGTTGGGGATTCGGCGGCCCTTGAGCTTTTCCAGCAGCGGGCGCAGGCCGGCCACGGTGCAGGCCGCGATCAGCAGGGATTTGTCGCCTTCCCGGACATGGGCGATGGCCGCGTCGAAGTCGCCCGTCACGCGCAGTGCCGCGGGCAGGGGAAAGCCGGGAAGGTAGTGGGTGTTTTCGCGCGCCGTATCCATGGCGGCCATGGCGGTGCCGTCGCGGCCCCAGATCAGGACGTCGTTGCGGGCGGCCAGGGCCAGCGCCATGGCCGTGCCCCAGGCGCCGGCGCCCAGGACGGTGATCTTGCACGGTAAATTGTCAGTCGCTTGCATGGAACCCCTTGGATGGCGGGGTCAGATACCCCAGACGTCGATTGCTTTCACGAAACCGATTATGCCATCCTTGTGGCGCACCTTGACCCAGCTTGTCGCTTGCGGGTCGACCAGTTCGAGCAGCACGCCTTTCTCGGCCGTCATGACGGGGGCCGCGGCATCGTCGGCCGCGCTGCGCAGCCTGGCCCCCGCGTTGCGTACCACCACATTGCGCCTGGCGCTCAGGCCGCGCGCTTCGGTCCAGGCCAGGTCGCCGCTGGCATCGCGCACCTTGACCCACTCGCCGTAGGTGAGCACCACTTCGACCGGCATGCCGCGCGGCGCCACGAACAGCTTGCCGCCCTTGACCGACGGTGCGTCGTACAGAATGACCGGCGCGGCGCCGACCGTCTTGAAATCGAATGCAGCGGCCGCGCCCGAGGCGAGCAAAAGCGCGGCAGTTGCCAGGAATCGTGGGATCGTCATGAAGTGGCCTTCGCCGAGAGTGAGGAGGGCGGACCGTGCGGTCCGCCCCGGTGTTGCTTAGTGTGCTGCGGTGTCGGCTGGCGCAGCGGCTGCTGCTTCAGCCAGCGCTTGGCGACGCTGCTGGTAGAACACTTCGAAATTGATTTCAGCCAGGTGCACAGGCGGGAAGCCGGCACGGGTGATGATGTCGGCGATGTTGCCGCGCAGGTAAGGGTAGACGATGTTGGGGCAACCGATTCCCAGCAGGGGATCCATCTGGTCCGCAGGAATGTTGCGCGCTTCAAAGATACCGGCTTGCTTGCCTTCAACCAGGAAAGCGACCTTGTCCTTGACCTTGGCGGTCACGGTGATGGTGACGGTCGACTCGTAGATGCCGTCGGCGATGGCTTCGGCGCCCACGTCCAGCGACACTTCGATCGACGGGGCTTCCTGCTCGAGGAAGACGCCTGGGGAGTTCGGTTGTTCCAGCGACATGTCCTTCAGGTAGACGCGTTGGATTTGGAATACGGGTTGCAGGTTTTCGTCAGACATGGAACGCTTTCGTTGGGAAATAAAAAGAACGGCTAAGCGCCGTTCCATATGTGCTTGAATTCAAACGCGACGGCAATTGTATCAAAACCAAGTTAATGACAACAGTTTTGCACAATCGACCGCCGCTTCCGGGTGCTTGCCGCTATATGCGGATCAAACACCATTTAACAAGGGATCAAGCCGTCCGGCCTGTTCCAGCGCATACAAATCGTCGAATCCGCCCACGTGGGTATCGCCCACGTAGATCTGGGGGACGGTGCGCCGGCCCGTGCGCTGCATCATGATCATTTTCTGGTCCGGGTCGAGGTCGACGCGGATTTTCTCGATATCCTTGATGCCTTTCGCTTCCAGCAAGCGCTCGGCGCGCACGCAGTAAGGGCACATGGCCGTGTGGTACATGAGGACATGGGCTGTCATGGCAAATCCTTTCTGAAGCTGTGCAGCGTTACTTGACCGTCGGCAGGCTGGCGGCTTGCCAGGCGGCCAGGCCACCGTCGAGTACGACGACCTCGTCGAAACCGGCGGCGGTCAATTGCTTGACGGCCTTGTCGGCGCGGGCGCCGGTCTGGCACACGAGCACGATGCTCTTGCCTTTCGACTTGTCGAGCTCGCCGATGCGTTTGCCCAAGTCTGCCAGCGGAATGTTTTTCGCGTCGCGCAAATGCCCGTTGGCAAATTCCGCGGCGTCGCGCACGTCGATGACCACGGTCTTGCCGCGGTTCATCAGCTGGGTCACTTGCAGGGTCGAGGCGCGGTTGCCACGCGGGATCAGGGCCGGCACCAGCAGGGCGCCGCCGGACAGCAGCACGACGGCGACCAGGTAAATGTTGTCAAGAATGAATTTCACGGGGTTCCAATAATTGAATGGTTTAAGACAATGCAATGCGCGCATTATAAAATAGAAGCTGGATCCGACTTCAAACACCTCTAACTTCCTGAAAAGCCTATGTACAAAATTGTCTTCATGCGCCACGGCGAGTCCACCTGGAACCTCGAAAACCGTTTCACCGGCTGGACCGACGTCGACCTGACCGAAAAAGGCGTGCGCGAGGCGAAAAGCGCCGGCCAGGTGCTCAAGGCGGAGGGCTATACCTTCGACGTGGCCTATACCTCGGTGCTCAAGCGCGCCGTGCGTACCCTGTGGCTGGCGCTGGACGAGATGGACATGATGTGGCTGCCGATCAAGAATGACTGGCGCTGGAACGAGCGCCACTACGGCGCCCTGCAGGGCCTGGACAAGGGCGAAACCGCGGCCAAGTACGGCGACGCCCAGGTGCTGGTATGGCGCCGCAGCTACGACACCCCGCCGCCGCCGCTGGCCGAAGGCGACGAGCGCACTTCCTTCCACGATCCGCGCTACGCGGGCGTGGCCAGGGACAGCATTCCCCTGACCGAATGCCTGAAGGATACCGTCGAGCGCGTGATGCCGATGTGGGACGAGGAAATCGTCCCGGCCATCAAGGCGGGCAAGAAAATCCTGATCTCGGCCCACGGCAACAGCCTGCGCGCCGTCATCAAGATGCTCGACGGGATCAGCGACGCCGACATCGTCGGCCTGAACATTCCGAACGGCCAGCCGCTGGTCTACGAGCTCGACGCCGACCTCAAGCCGATCCGCCATTACTACCTGGGCGACCAGGATGCCATCGCGGCCGCCGTTGCCGCCGTGGCGGCCCAGGGTAAGGCCAAGTAAGTTTTGCACATGCAGAAGCTCACCGGCAGGACCTTGCTGTGCATGGTCCTGGCCTTCGCCGTGGGTGGCGCCGGCGCCGCTCCCAAGACCACCGACCGCAGCAAGCAGAAAGCGGTGGCCGAGCAGACCCGCGCCGAACTGGCGGCCAAGCTCGCCAAGCTCAAGGGCGAGGTATCGAAGACCGAAGACGCGAAGGAAGACGCGGCCGACACCCTGGCCGAATCCGAGGAAGCCATTTCCAACGCCAACCGCAGCCTGCGCGAACTGGCCGAGGAACAGGTGGCCACCAACGACAAGCTCGGTGCGCTGACGGCCGAACAGGAACGCCTGGCCGCCACCGTGGAAGCCCAGAAAAAACAGCTGGCGACCCTGCTGCGCGAGCAGTACGTGGCCGGCAATGAAGACCGCATCAAGCTGCTGCTGTCGGGCGACAACCCGAACCGCATCAACCGCGACCTGCAGCTGATGGCCTATGTGTCGCAAGCCCAGGCCCGCCTGCTGGCGTCGCTGCGCAAGAACCTGGCCATGGTCGACATCAACCGCCAGAAGGAACAGAACGCCAAGGACGAGCTCGACGAGATCGCCCAGGAAGAACGCGACCAGAAAGCCGTGCTGGAAAAGGAAAAGGCGCGCCGCGCCGCCTTGCTGGGCACGCTGTCCAAGCGCCTGGTGGCCCAGCGCAAGGAAATCGGCACACTGGAACGCGATGAACAGCGCATGGCCGGCCTGGTCGACAAGCTGTCCAGGCTGATCAAGGAACAGGCCGAAGCGGCGGCCGCCGAGAAGCGCCGCCTGGAAGCGGTGGCGGCCGCGCGCGCCAAGGCGAAAGCCGAGGCCGAGGCGCTGGCCAAGGCGCGCCTGGAAGAAAAACTGCGGCTGGCGCGCGAAGCATCCAAACCCGCCAAACCCGCCAAACCCGTCAAGCCGGTCAAGCCGGGCACCAAGCCGCCCGAACCGTTCAAGCCCGATCCGATCGACGACGTCGAGCCGTCCGTGCTCGCGCAGGCGCCCCCGGACAAGCCCGATCCGGAACAGGCACGGGCATCGGACATCGCGCTGGCCCCGGCCGCGCCCGACGGCGCCTTTGCCAGCCTGAAAGGCAAGCTGCGCCCGCCTGTTGCCGGCGGCAAGGTGGCGGCCAAGTTCGGCGCCAAGCGCGATGGCGGCCCCAGCTGGAAAGGCGTGTTCATCAAGGCCGCCGAAGGCAGCGACGTCAAGGCCGTGGCGGGCGGGCGGGTGGTGTTCGCGGCCTGGATGCGCGGCTTCGGCAACCTGATCATCGTCGACCATGGCAGCGAGTACCTGTCGATCTATGGCAACAACCAGGCGCTGCTCAAGCGGGTGGGCGACGCGGTCAAGGGCGGCGATGCGATCGCCAGCGCCGGAAACACCGGCGGTGGCGAGGAATCGGGGCTATACTTTGAACTCAGGCATAGGGGCGCGGCCTTCAATCCGGCGTCCTGGATGAATTTCTAATCGCGTGGGTGGGCAAGGTCATGAAAGCTAAGAATATTGGCCTGATCGGCATGGGCATGGCGGCCGGATTCGCGCTGTCGCTGCAGTTTTCCGCCGTCGCGCAAAAAAGCGGCGCGCCGCTGCCGCTCGACGAGCTGCGCCAGCTCTCCGATGTGTACGGCCTCATCAAGTCCGACTATGTCGAGCCGGTCGAAGACAAGAAGCTGCTCTCGCAAGCGATCAGCGGCATGGTCGCCTCGCTCGACCCGCATTCGGTCTACCTCGACAAAAAAGCTTACAAGGAAATGAAGGAAAGCATGCAGGGCCGCTTCGTGGGCCTGGGCATCGAGGTGGCCATGGAAGATGGCTACGTCAAGATCGTCACGCCGATCGAGGATTCGCCCGCGTTCCGCGCCGGCATCAAGGCGGGCGATTTGATTACCCGCATCGACAGCACGCCGATCAAGGGCTTGTCGCTGGAAGAAGCCATCAAGAAAATGCGCGGGGAACCGAAAACCAGGGTGGTGCTGACCATCGCCCGCAAGGGCGACGACAAGCCCTGGGTGGTGCCGCTCGAACGCGCCGAAATCAAGGTCAGGAGCGTCAAGTCCAAAATCGTCGAGCCCGGCTATGCCTGGCTGCGCATCAGCCAGTTCCAGGAACTCACCCTCGAAGAAATGGCCAGGCAGCTCACCGAGCTGTATGCCCAGGATCCGAAGCTCAAAGGCCTGGTGCTGGACTTGCGCAACGATCCGGGCGGCCTGCTGCCCGGCGCGATCGGGGTCTCGGCCGCCTTCCTGCCCGAGGGGCGCGAAATCGTCTCCACCCTGGGCCAGTTGCGCGACTCGAATACCGCCTACTACGCGCGGCGCGACGACTACGCCGGACGGCGCGGCGGCGATCCCCTGGCCAAACTGCCGGCCGCACTGAAATCGGTGCCGGTGGTGGTGCTGGTCAATGGCGGCTCGGCATCGGCTTCCGAAATCGTGGCCGGCGCGCTGCAGGATTACAAGCGCGCCATCATCATGGGCACGCAAACCTTCGGCAAGGGTTCGGTGCAAACCCTGCGCCAGCTGTCCGAGGACACGGCCGTCAAGCTGACCACGGCGCGCTACTACACGCCGGAAGGGCGCTCGATCCAGGCCAAGGGCATCGTGCCCGACCTGATGGTCGACGAAAACGCCGACGGCGACGGCTACAACAGCTTGCGCGTGCGCGAAGCCGACCTGGAAAAGCATTTGTCCGACGGCAGCGGCGACGCGGCCGACAAGGATGCGCGGGCACGGCGCGACCTGGTCGAGGAAGAGCAGCGCGCGCGCGCCTTCGCCAAAAACCGCCAGCCGCTCGAATTCGGCAGCAAGGACGATTTCCAGCTGGCCCAGGCGCTGAACCATTTCAAGGGCCGGCCGGTCAAACTGTCGAGCGTGGAGCCGAAAGCGGCCAGGGAAGGCGCCTCCGCGCTGCCCAGGCCCGACATCAAGCTGCCCGAATTGAAAAGCGGTATCAAGAAATAATGCCGGCATTCTCGGTTCGCGCATGAACGACCAGCAGCTGCTGCGCTATTCGCGCCACATCCTGCTCGACGAGATCGGCATCGAAGGCCAGCAGGCGCTCTTGCAGGCCGGCGCCCTCGTCATCGGCGCCGGCGGCCTCGGTTCGCCCGCCGCCATGTATTTGGCGTCGGCCGGCATGGGCCGCATCGTGCTGGTCGACGACGACGTGGTCGACCTCACCAACCTGCAGCGCCAGATCATGCACAGCACGGCGCGCGTGGGCTTGCCCAAGGTCGATTCCGGCCGCGCCGCCCTGCTGCAAATCAATCCCGAGATCGCCGTCCTTGCCCTGCGCGAACGCGCCAGCGGCGCGCGCCTGGCGCAACTGGTGGCGCAAGCGTCGGTCGTGCTCGACTGCAGCGACAATTTCGCCACCCGCCATGCCGTCAACCGCGCCTGCGTCGCGCACAAGGTGCCGCTGGTGTCGGGCGCGGTGATCCGCTTCGATGGCCAGATCAGCGTGTTCGATCCGCGCGATGCCGCCTCGCCCTGCTATGCCTGCCTGTTTCCCGACGACGGCGCCTTCCAGGACGCCGCCTGCAGCACCATGGGCGTGTTCGCGCCCCTGGTCGGCGTGATCGGCGCCATGCAGGCGGCCGAAGCGCTCAAGCTGGTGATGCAAGTGGGCAGCTCGCTGGCCGGGCGCCTGCTGCTGCTTGACGGCCGCGCCATGGAATGGACCAGCATGACCTTGCACCGCAATCCCGACTGTCCCGTTTGTTCAACCCAGGAGCATTCCCCTTCATGAAAAAACTTCTCGTCCTCGCCGTGGCCGCCACGCTGGGCTTGCCAGCCGCTGCCGCCACCACGACGGTCCGATACGACATCACCATGGAAAGCGGCAAGCGCATCGGCGAACAAGTCGTCGAACGCGACGACGACGGCCTGACCCGGGTCAGGTTCGGCTACAAGAACAATGGGCGCGGTCCCGACCTGGTCGAGCAATTCCGCGTGGCGCCGGACGGCACCATGAGCGAATACACGGTCAAGGGCAATTCCACCTTCGGCGCCGTGGTCGAGGACAAGTTCGAAAGCAAGGATGGCAAGGCCAGCTGGCGTTCGACCACGGAGCAGGGCGGGCGCGACAATGCCGCCGGCGCCATGTATGTGCCGCTCAATTCCTCGCTGGAAGTGGCCTCGGTGGCGATCACGGCTCTGGCCGCCCGTCCCGGCGGCGCGCTGCCCCTGCTGCCTTCCGGTTCGCTGTCCCAGCGCAAGCTCGACGAAACCCGGGTCAGCGTGGGCGGCAAGACGGTGGCCGTGCAGCTGATCGCGCAGACCGGCCTGGGCCTGTCGCCCCAGTTCTACTGGGCCACCACGGACGAGAAGCCGCGCCTGTTCGCCCTGGTCATTCCAGGCTATATGACCATTGCCGAAGCCGGCTGGGACAGCGTGGGCAAGCACCTGGGCGAGCGCCAGAAGATCGCCGAAGCGAAACTGCTGACCGACCTGGCCGGGCGCCTGCAGAAAAAGCTGAACGGCCTGACCGTGATCCGCAATGCGCGCGTGTTCGACAGCGACAAGGCGGTGCTGGGCGCGCCGTCCGACGTGTACGTGCTGCGCGGGCGCGTCACCGCGGTGCTGCCGGCCGGCAGCCCGGTGCGCGGCGCCGTGGGCGAAATCGACGCCGCCGGCCGCATCATGCTGCCGGGCCTGTTCGACATGCATGGCCACGTGGGCCGCTGGGAAGGCGGACTGAACCTGGCCGCCGGCGTGACCACCGTGCGCGATATGGGCAACGACAATGCCACCTTGCAGGAAGTGATCGATGAAACCGCCGATGGCCGCCTGCTGGGCCCGCAAATCGTGCCGACCGGCTTCCTGGAAGGCGAAAGCCCGTATTCGGCCAACCTGGGCTTCGTGGTCAAGGACTTGCCAGCCGCGAAAAATGCGATCGACTGGTATGCCGAGCACGGCTATCCGCAGCTGAAGGTGTACAACTCCTTCCCGAAAGCCATCCTGAAGGAAGCCGTGGCCTACGCCCACCAGCGCGGCATGCGCGTTTCGGGCCATATCCCGGCCGGCCTGCGCGCGCACGAAGCGCTGGACGCCGGCTACGATGAAATCAACCACATCAACCAGGTCATGCTCAATTTCCTGGCCACGCCGGAGACCGAAACGCGCACCCTGGAACGCTTCGTGTTGCCGTCGGAAAAGACCGCCGGCCTCGATTTCGGCTCGAAAACGGTACAAAGTTTCATCGCGAGGCTGAAAATGAAAGGCACGGTCGTCGATCCGACGCTGGCCACCTTCGCCTTCCTCAAGCAGAAAGATGGCGACATCAACACCCCGTTCGCCGCCATCGCCGAGCACATGCCGCCCGACGTGAAACGGGGCTTTCATGTGGGCACCATGAAAATCGCCGACGACGCCACCCTGAAGCGTTACGAAAAATCCTACGCCAAGATGGTCGACTTCGTCGGCCTGCTGTACAAGGCGGGCGTGCCCATCGTGGCCGGCACCGATGAAATGGCCGGCTTCACCCTGCATGCCGAGCTGGAAATGCTGGTCAAGGCCGGCCTGACCCCGGCCCAGGCGATCCAGGTGGCCACCAAAAACGGCGCCAAATACAGCGGCGTGGCGCATGAGCGCGGTTCCATCGTGCCGGGCAAGCTGGCCGACCTGGTGCTGGTGGATGGCGACCCGACCAAAGCCATCGGCGACATCCGCAAGGTGGCGGCGGTGATCACGCGCGGCTACCTGGTGTATCCGCACGAAATCGACAAGGCGCTGGGCATCGTGCCCTTCGTGAAGGACGCGCCGCAGCTGCGCGAACTGCCGGCCGTCTCGGCCAAAATCGCGCATGGCGGCAACGACGGTGCGCGCGCCCGCCTGGAAGGATCGGCCAAACACTGATGCGGCGGGGCGCTTAAGGCTAACTTAAGCCGCCCGCGCTTTACTCAAGTGACGGCAATGCGCTTACAAATGTTATTTTATGGCGCCGGTCCGGCGGCGCCATTCGGCCTTATACTCTGCCTTCCAACTTTTCGACCATATTGACAAAAATGCAAACTGGATCCAAGCGCCCATTGCGCCAGCGCGGCTTCACCCTCGTGGAAATCATGGTGGTGGTGATGATTATCGGTATTCTCGGCGCGCTGGTGGTGCCCAAGCTGATCGGCCGGGTCGGCGAATCGCGCATCACCGCGGCCAGGTCCGATATTGCCGTGCTCATGCAATCGCTGAAAATGTACAAGCTGGACAACCAGCGCTATCCGACCACCGAGCAAGGCTTGCAAGCCCTGGTCGAAAAGCCGAACACCGGCCCCAGCGCGAACGGCTGGAAGACCGGCGGCTACATCGAGAAGCTGCCGAAAGATCCATGGGGCAACCCTTACCAATTCCTGTCGCCCGGCGTCAAGGGCGAACTCGACGTGTACTCGCTGGGCGCCGACGGCCAGGCCGGCGGCACCGGCGACGATGCCGACATCGGCAGCTGGGAAAACTAGGAGCACGCTTGTCTCTGTTGCGGCCGGGCCGCGCCGCGCGCGGCTTTACTCTGGTGGAAGTGATGGTGGTGCTGGTCATCATCGGGATCACGCTCGGCATGGTGTCGCTCAATGCCATCCCCAGCACCCAGCAGAATCTGCTGGGCGAAGCCAAGCGCATCGCCCTGCTGCTGCAACTGGCGCGCGACGAAGCGATCGTGCGCAACCGCCTGGTGTCCTTCGAGGCGGACAGCGACAGCTACCGCTTCCTGGTGCGCAATGAAAACCGCTGGGACCTGGTGGTGGGCGACGACATGCTGCGCGAGCGCCCCTTCAAGGCCGCCCCCGTCACGCTGCTGCTCGACCCGCCATCGGCCGGGCTGGCCAATCCGCTGCGCATCACCTTCGGGCGCGAACCGGTCGACAAGCCTTTCCTGCTGACCCTGGCCAATGGCGACGACCGCGTCTCCATCCGCGCCGACGGCATCGGCCACTTCGTCGTCGAATGAAGCACGCTCCCTCCCGCCGCCAGGCCGGTTTCACCCTGCTCGAAGTGCTGGTGGCGCTGGTCATCGTCGGCACCGCCCTGGGCGCCTCGCTGCGCGCGGTGGGCAGCCTGACGTCCAACAGCGCCAGCCTGCGCGCCTCGATGATGGCCACCTGGTCGGCCGAGAACCGGCTGGTGCAGATCCGCCTGCAGCGCGAATATCCCGCCACCGGCAAGCGCAGCTTCGAATGCCCGCAGGGCGACCTGAAACTGGTATGCCAGGAAGAAGTGCTGGCCAGCCCCAATCCGCGCCTGCGCCGGGTCGAGGTGAGCGTGTACGACATGGCCGATCCGGAGCGCCGCATCATCAAGCTGGTCCAGCTGGTACTGAACGAATGAGGCGCGCACCGGCAGGCTTTACCCTGGTCGAACTGCTGGTGGCGATCAGCATCCTGGCCATCGTGGCGGTGCTGGGCTGGCGCGGCCTGGACGGCATCGTGCGTTCGCGCGTGGCCCTGACCGAGCAGCTCGAATCGACGCGCGGCATGCAGCTGGCCTTCGCCCAGCTCCAGAGCGACGCCGAGCACATGGCCGACCCGGAAGCGCTGCAAAGCCGGCCCTACCTGCAAACCGACAATGGCAGCATGACCATGGTGCGCAACACCTACCACGAGGGCGAAGCGGCGCGCCTGCAGGTGGTCAGCTACCGCGTGGTCGACGGCGTGCTGACGCGGCGCGAATCGATCGGCACGCGCGACCTGATGCAGCTCGACCTGCTGTGGAAAGCGGCCACCAGCAATGCCGACACCACGCCGCCGGTGGCGCTGCAGTCGGGCGTGCTGGGGATGACCGTGCAAACCTGGGAAAACAGCGCCTGGCAGATGAGCGGCGCGCCCAAGTCCAAGGCGCCCCCGCAGGGCGTGCCGAATGCCGTCACCACCGCGCCCACGGGCCTGCAGATCGCCTTGCAGGTCAAGGGCGTGCAGGCGGTGATGGTCAAGTCCTTCCTGCTGGGGGGCTTGTGAAAAAAACGCTCCGGCGCCAGCGCGGCGTGGCCATCATCACGGCCTTGCTGTTGACCACCCTGTCGGTGACCATCGTGGCCAGCCTGTTCTGGCAGCAGCAGGTCCAGGTGCGCTCGATGGAAAACCAGCGCCTGCATTTGCAGACCAAGTGGATCCTGCGCGGGGCGCTCGACTGGGCCCGCCTGGTGCTGCGCCAGGACGGCATCGACAACCGTTTTTTCACCTCGCTGTCGGCGGTGTGGAACACGCCGCTGGCCGAAACGCGGCTCGACCAGTACATCGAGCGCGAACGGGTGGAAGGCGAAATTTTCGATGCCACCCTGTCCGGAAGGATCCTGGACGCTACCTCGCGTTACAATCTCACGAATTTGTCGGAAGGCCCGGCGGTCAGCATGGAGAATGTGATCATCTTCAGGCGCCTGCTGGTGAACCTGCAGGTCGATCCGGCGCTGGCCCTGCGCACCGCCGTCGCGGTGGCGGCGGGCAAGCCGCCCGGCATGGTGCCGGTGGACCAGCCGCAGCCGCCGGCGCGCAGCACGGTGCCGATCGGCCTGACCGGCATCGACGACCTGCTGTCGGTGCAGGGCTATACGCCGGAGGTGGTCGACAAGCTGCGCGAGTACGTCATCGTGCTGCCGGAGCCGACCCCGGTGAACGTGAACACGGCCAAGGCGGAAGTGATCGCCGCGCTGGCGGAGGGATTTTCGGTTTCGCAGGCCAATGCGCTGGTGTCGCGCCGCGAAAAGGCTTACTACCGCCAGCGGCCCGACTTTACGGCCCAGCTGTTCGGCTACAACGGGCCGCCGCTGGAAGAGAAGACTTATGATGTGAAAAGCGAATGGTTCATCGTGGTGTCGCGGGTCCGCCTGGACCGCGCCGCGCTCGATGCCGAAGCGCTGGTGAACCGCAAGCTTGACGACCAGGTCCTGACCCGCACGGTCTGGGTCCGGCAAAACTAAGAACGAAAGCGAGACCGTTTGAGCACTTTATATATCAGGCTTCCTGCCCGCGCCGACCACGAAGGCGCGCTGGCGCGCTTCGCGCTGGTGGCGGACGGCGGCTCGGTGACCCAGCAGGGCGCCGGCGCGCTGCGCAGCATGGGCGACGCGATCGCCGCCAGCGGCCACGTGGTGCTGCTCCTGGCCGCGGCCGACGTCACGCTGCTGCAGGTGAAAACCCCGCCGCTGTCGAACGCGCGCCTGAAGGCCGCCTTGCCGAACCTGGTCGAAGAACAGGTGCTGGGCGATCCGGAAGAATGCGTGCTGGTCGCCGCGCCCGCGCAGCTTGACGACGGCATGCGCACAGTGGCCGTCGCCCAGCGCGCCTGGCTCGAAGCGCTGGTCAAGTCGGTGCTGGCGCAGGGCGCGCGCACGGTCGCGGCCATGCCCTCGCAACTGTGCCTGCCGCTCGCGCCCGGCAATGTATCGGGCGCCATCGATGCGAACGGCATCACGCTGCGCCATGGCCTGTACCAGGGCCTGGGCTTGGCGCTGGCCGGTGCCCCGGCGCTGGCGCTGCAGACGGCGCGCGCGCTGGCCGGCGACTCGCCGCTGACCCTGTACGTGGAACCGGAACAGCTGGGCGAATTCCAGACGCTGGTGCAGGACGCCGGCCCCGGCATCGCCGTGGAAGCCGAGCACTGGGCGCACTGGATCGCCGGCTCGAAGAGCACCACGCTCGACCTGGTGCCGGGCCTGGGCGCCGCCGGCGCGCAGGTGCGCGACTGGAAGAAATGGCGCTGGCCGCTGCGCATCGCGCTGCTGGCCGTCATCGTCAACCTGGTGGGCCTGAATGTGCAGTGGATGCGCATGAAGAACGAGGCGAAAGCCATCACCATGGGCATGACGCAAACCTTCAAGGCAGCCTTCCCGAAAGAGCCGGTCAGCTCCGACGTGGCGATGCAGATGCGCCAGAACATCGAGCGCGCCAAGGCGCGCCAGGGCAAGGTGACGCCGGAAGAATTCACCTTCATGGCGGCCGCCTTCACGGAAGCGCTGCGCGCAATGCCGCGCGCGCCGGAAGTCGCGTCGCTCAATTACCGCGAGCGCGCCATGACCATCAAGCTCAAACCGGGCACCGACGCGGGCGTGCTGCCGCAGCTGCAGGAAGCGCTGCGGGTGCGCAAGCTCGAGCTGGCCGAATCGGGCGCCGGGGTATGGCTGCTGCGCAGCAAGGAAGGCAAGAAATGAGGAATACCATCAACCAGGTGAAGGACCACTTTTCGCTGTACTGGATGGCGCGCACCGAGCAGGAACGCAAATTCCTGTCCATCGGCGCGGCCGTGGCCCTGGCGGCGCTGGTGTATGCCCTGTTCATCGGCCCGGCCATCGACGGGCGCGCCGAACTGCGCAAGGCCTTGCCCGAACTGCGCCTGCAGGCGGCCACCATGCAGGCCCTGGCGCTCGAGGCGAGCGAACTGGCGGCCCGGCCGGCGCCCCAGGTCACGCCCATGACGCGCGAAACGCTGACCGCCAGCCTGGCCGCGCGCTCGATCACGCCCAGCCAGCCGGTGACCATCACGGGCGAATTCGCCAAGCTGCAGCTCAATGGCGTGGCCTATGCCAACCTGTATAGCTGGCTCGAAGCGCAGCGCCGCGAAAACCGCATCACCGTCAGCGACATCGCGCTCACGGCCGGCACGCCCCTGGGCAATGTCGACGCGCTGGTCACGCTGCGCCAGAACCTGGGCGACGGGGCCCGATGAAACGCCTTGTGCTATGGTTGGCGGCGATCGTGTCGGCGGTGACGCTGACCGTGCTGGCCTTCCTGCCGGCGACCTGGCTGGGCGCGATCGTCGAATCGCAGACCGGCGGGCGTTTGACTCTCGGTGATGCGCAGGGTACGCTGTGGCGCGGTTCGGCTTTCCTGGGCGGCGCGGCCGGCGCCAACGGGGCGGTCACGCCGCTGCTGGCGGGCCGCTTCGAATGGCGTTTGTCGCCCATGGTGCTGCTCGGCCAGGTCGACATGAAACTCGAAAACGCGGAAGCGCTGTCGCAGCCGGTCAACCTTTCGGGAAGCTGGTCGCAATGGGAACTGAGCCCCGCCGCGCTGCTGCTGCCGGCCGAACGCCTGGCCGGCCTGGGCGCGCCCCTGAATACGCTGGCGCCGTCGGGCGCCATGAAGCTGTCGTGGACCACGCTGCAGCTCGAGCGCCTGCAGCCGCGCGGCGTCGCGGTGGGCGGGCGCACGCTGCTGTCGCTGTCGGACATGGGTTCGCGCATGGCGCCGGTCAAGCCGCTGGGCAGTTATGAACTGACCATGGACTGGCGCGGCCAGCAGGCGCAATTGAGTTTGAGGACGGTACGCGGCGCGCTGCTGTTATCGGGAACCGGGGCGCTCGACAAGGGCCGCTTCCAGTTTTCCGGACAGGCGCAGGCGGCGGACGGATATGAAGAAACGCTGGGCAATCTCCTGAATTTACTGGGCCAGCGCCGAATGGTGGGCGGCAAGAAAATAATCGCGTTAGAGTTCAAATGATGAAAAAACAGACTGCAAGCACTATCCACTTCCCATCGCCGGCGCTGCGCCGTGTCGCGGCCGGCGTCATGCTGTGCTGCGCGGTCGCGCTCGCCCCGGCGCCGGCCCTGGCCGCTCCCGAAGACCAGGCGGCCCTCAATTTCGTGGGCGCCGACATCGAATCGGTCATCAAGGCGGTCGGGCATTACACTGGCATGACCTTCATCATCGACCCGCGCGTCAAGGGCACGCTGACGCTGGTGTCGGAAAAATCGATCAGCAAGTCGCAGGCCTTCAGCCTGCTCACTTCCGCGCTGCGCCTGCAAGGCTATGCGGTCGTCACCGGCGACGGCTACGCCAAGGTGGTGCCGGAAGCCGAAGCGAAGCTGCAATCGTCGCCGACCAATGTGGGCACAGGCAAGTCGAGCGTCAAGGGCGACCAGGTGGCCACCCAGATCTACCATTTGAGCTACGAATCGGCGGCCAACCTGACGGCCGTGCTGCGGCCGCTGATCTCGCCGAACAATTCGATCATGGCCAACCCGGGCAACAACAGCCTGGTGATCACCGATTACGCCGACAACCTGGCGCGCCTGTCGAAGATCATCGCCGCGCTCGACGCGCCGGTGGCGGCCGACATGGACATCGTCCCGGTCCGCAACGGCATCGCGTCCGACATGGCCACCCTGATCGAAAAACTGCTGGTGCCCGCGGCCGGCGGCGACTCGGGCCGGGTGTCGGTGGTGGCCGATCCGCGCACCAATTCGCTGGTGATCCGGGCGCCGTCGCGCGCGCGCGCCAACCTGGCCAAGTCGCTGATCGCCAAGCTGGACCAGCCAAGTTCGGTGGCAGGCAATGTGCACGTGGTGTACCTGAAAAACGCCGACGCGACCAAGCTGGCGGCCACGCTGCGCGCGGTGGTCTCGTCCGATTCCTCGGCCCTGCCGCAGCAGCAGCAGGGAACCTCGGGCGGCAGCGTGCAATCGGGCGGCGGTGCCCAGGGCGGACAGCAGAACAGCCAGGGCATGGGCGCCGGACAGTCGACCATGAACCAGCAGGCCAACCAGGCCAGCAGCGGCGGCGGCGGCGGCGCCGGATGGATCCAGGCCGACGCTTCGACCAACACCCTGATCATCACCGCGCCGGACGCGATCTACCGCAACCTGCGCTCGGTCATCGACCAGCTCGACGTGCGCCGCGCGCAAGTCTACATCGAATCGCTGATCGTGGAAGTGAACGCCAAGACGGCGGCGCAGTTCGGCGTGCAGTGGGCCGGCCTGTCGGGCAGCGACAGCAGCAAGTACCGGGTCGGCGGCGTGACCAATTTCACCGGCGCCGGCGGCAGCAACCTGGTGTCGCTGATCGGCGGCGCCACGCCGGTGCCGAATGCGGGCCTCAATATCGGCCTGTTCAAGATGATCAACGGTTCGCTCGGCCTGGGCGCGATCGCGACCGCGCTCGAGACCGACGGCGGCGCCAACATCCTGTCGACCCCGAACATGCTCACGCTCGACAACGAACTGTCGACCATCAAGGTGGGCCAGAACGTGCCCATCATTTCGGGCAGCTTCACCACCCCGGGCACCACGGGCGGCGGCAATCCCTTCCAGACCATCGACCGCCGCGACGTGGGCCTGACCCTGAAGGTGCGCCCGCAGATTTCCGAAGGCGGCACCATCAAGATGGCGATCTATCACGAGACCTCGAACGTGGACGACACCTCGCGCGCCTCGACCTCCGGCGTGACGACCAATATCCGCGTCATCGAAAACAATGTGATCGCCGACGATGGCCAGATCATCGTGCTCGGTGGCCTGATCCGCGACGACACCAGCAATGGCGAGGAAAAAGTGCAGGGCCTCGGTGACATCCCGATCCTGGGCAACCTGTTCAAGTACCGCAAGCGCGAGCGCAACAAGACCAATCTGATGATCTTCCTGCGCCCGGTCATCGTGCGCAGCAAGGAAGACAGCAACAGCATCGCGGCCGACCGCTACGAATACATGCGTTCGGCGGGCCGGAAGGCCGCCGTTCCGAACGGCAGCATCGTGCTGCCGGACCTGGGTTCGCCGGTGCTGCCGAATCTGAACAACGGCCAGCCGCCGCCGGGCGACGCCATGGCGCCGCTGCCACCGCGTCCGGTGCCGGTTCCCGTGCCTACCCGTCCGGGTCCCGGCCAGGACGGCGCGAAGAACTGATTGAACAGACGATGAGCAATCTCCTCCCCTATGCTTTCGCGCGCGACTTCGGCGTGCTGGCGCGCGCCAGCGAAGAAGCCGAACACACCATCGAGGTCTGGGTCTCGGGCGCCACCGCGCCGGCGGCCATCGCGGAAGTGTCGCGCCGTTTCGGGCGCATCGCGCTGCGTTCCATGGAACGGGCCGAGCTGGAAGCGGCGATCGCGACCGCCTACGCCGGCTCGGGCGGCGACGCCTCGCAGGTGGCCGACGAATTCGACGCCGACCTGGACCTGACCAAGCTGCTCAACGACGTGCCGGCCATCGAAGACCTGCTCGAATCGTCCGACGACGCGCCCGTGATCCGCATGATCAATGCGCTGCTCACGCAGGCGCTGCGCGAAGGCGCGTCCGACATCCACATCGAGCCCTTCGAGCAGACTTCCGTGGTGCGCTTTCGCATCGACGGTTCGCTGCGCGACGTGGTCCGTCCGCGCAAGGCCATCCACGCTTCGCTGATCTCGCGCATCAAGATCATGGCGCAGCTCGACATCGCCGAGAAACGCTTGCCGCAGGACGGCCGCATCACCCTGCGCGTGGGAGGCAAGGGCGTCGACGTGCGCGTCTCGACCCTGCCGACCGGGCATGGCGAACGCGCCGTGCTGCGTTTGCTGGACAAGGAAGCGGGGCGCCTGGACCTGTCGCACCTGGGCATGAGCCCGAATCTGCTGCCGCAGTTCGATGCGCTGATCAACCAGCCGCACGGCATCGTGCTGGTCACCGGGCCTACCGGTTCGGGCAAGACCACCACGCTGTACGCGGCCCTGTCGCGCCTGAACGCGTCGACTACCAATATCCTGACCGTGGAAGACCCGATCGAGTACGACCTGGTCGGCGTCGGCCAGACCCAGGTCAATGCCCGCATCGACATGAGCTTTTCCAAGGCCCTGCGCGCGATCCTGCGCCAGGATCCGGACGTGATCATGATCGGCGAGATCCGCGACCTGGAGACAGCGCAGATCGCGGTCCAGGCCTCGCTCACCGGCCACCTGGTGCTGGCCACGCTGCACACCAACGATTCGGCAGCCGCCGTGACGCGCCTGCTGGACATGGGGATCGAACCGTTCCTGCTGTCCTCGTCCCTGCTGGGCGTGATGGCGCAGCGCCTGGTGCGCAAACTGTGCGTGCACTGCAAGCGCAACGACGGCCAGACCTGGCGTGCGGTGGGCTGCGACAAGTGCGGCCACACGGGCTACCAGGGCCGGGTCGGCGTGTACGAGCTGCTGCAGACGACCGACGAGATCCGCGCCCAGATCCACAACCGCGCCTCGGAGGCGGAAATCCGCCAAGCCGCGCAGAAGGTCGGCATGAAGACCATGCGCGAAGACGGCGAGCGCTGGCTGCGCGACGGCACCACCACGCCGGCCGAGCTCATGCGCGTTACCAAGGACTAGCCCGTGCCAGCATTCCGCTACGAAGCCGTCGACGCCAAGGGCGACACCCACAAGGGCGTGGTCAATGCCGACAGCGCCAAGTCGGCGCGCGCCGACCTGCGCGTGCAGGGATTGACGCCGCTCGCGGTCGACGTCATCTCGGCCCAGGTCGACGCGTCCGGCGCGGCCGTCAAGCGCGGCTTCGGCGAAGGCTTGTCGCAGGTCGAACTGGCGCTGTTCACGCGCCAGCTGGCCAGCCTGCTCGAAGCGGGCCTGCCGCTCGAGCAAGCCTTTACCGCCCTGCTGGAACAGGCCGAACGGCCCTACGTGCGCGACCTGGTGGCCTCGATCCGCTCCGAAGTGATGGGCGGCGCCTCGTTCTCCGACGCCCTGTCGCGCCACCCGCGCGACTTCGCCGAAATCTTCCGCGCCCTGGTCGCCTCGGGCGAGCAGATCGGCCACCTGGCGCGCGTGCTCTCGCGCCTGGCCGACTACATCGAACGGCGCAACGCGCTGGTGCAGAAGGTGCGCATGGCCTTCACCTATCCGGCCATCGTGACCGTGGTGGCGTTCGCGATCGTGATCTTCCTGCTCACCTACGTGGTGCCGCAGATCGTCTCGGTATTCACCAACACCAAGCAAAAGCTGCCGCTGCTGACCATGATCATGCTGGGCATCTCGAATTTCGTGCGGGCCTACGGCGTCATCATGCTGGTCATGCTGATCGGCGCCGGCTTCGGCGTGCGCCAGGCCCTGAAGAACCCCGCGCTCAAGCGCCGCTGGCATGCCTGGCTGCTGACCGCGCCCATCTACGGCAAGTTCGAACGCAGCCTGAACACGGCGCGCTTTGCCAGCACGCTGGCCATTACCACCGGGTCCGGCGTGCCGATTTTGCGCGCGCTCGACACCAGCCGCGACACGCTGTCGAACGTGGCCATGAAAGAGCTGGTAGAGCAGGCCAGCGGCGCCGTGCGCGAGGGCGTGAGCCTGGCGCGCGCGCTGTCGGCGCAAAAGCATTTCCCGCCCATGCTGATCCACATGATCCGCGCCGGCGAAATCACCGGCGAATTGCCGGCGATGCTGGAGCGGGCGGCCAATTCGCAGCAGCAGGACCTGGAGCGGCGCACGCTGACCATCGCGGGCTTGCTGGAACCGGTCCTGATCCTGGTGATGGGCGTGGTGGTGCTGCTGATCGTGCTGGCGGTGCTGATGCCGATCATCGAAATTAATCAGCTGGTGCGGTAACCAAGGAATCGTGATGAAGCGTTTGCCAATTTTATTCACCCTGCTCGCGGTGATCGCGCTGTCGGCCTCGATTGCCTACTGGGTCATGGAGCTGTACAAGCCTGCCCAGCGCCCGCTGGCGGCCATGCCGCAGGCCTCGATCGCCGATCCCTCGCCCGAAGTGGCGGCCACCCTGTTCGGCGGCCAGGCCATGGCCGCCGTGGCCAGCAATTACCAGCTGACCGGCGTGATCGCCTCGGGCGCGAACGGCGTGGCGATTCTGACCGCCGACGGCCAGCCGCCCAAGGCCATCCCGGTCGGCAAGGAATTCGCCAGCGGCGTGGTGCTCAAGGAAGTCCATCCGCGTTTCATCATGCTCTCCGAAGGGGGCGTGCTCAAGCGGATCGAACTGGCGGCCGACGACAAGGCCGGCGCCAGCCTGTCGATGGCGCCGCCGACCAATATGCCGGACCATCAGCAGCAGCCGCCGCCCCAGATGCAGCAGCAGCCCATGCCGATGCCGGTGCAGGGACAGCAGAGCGACCAGAACAACGCCAACCTGCCGATGGAAGTGCCGTCGCAGCCGGCCAATGCGCTGCCGCCCGGCGTGCCCGCGCCGCCGCCGCCACCGGCCCAGATGCCGGCGCCCACCCGTACCTTCTCCAATATCGGCGGCCCGCCGCCACCGAACCAGTAAGCGGCCGGTGCGCCCACTTGCATTCCTGCTGGCCTGCGCGGCTTTGACCCCGGCGCCGCCGGCGTTTTCCCAAACCGATCCTGTCGCCCCCGCGGCGCGCCCGCGCATCGCCCTGGTGCTGTCCGGCGGCGGCGCGCGCGGCTTCGCCCATATCGGCGTGCTGCGCGTGCTCACCGAGATGCGCATCCCGGTCGACATGGTGGTCGGCACCAGCATGGGCAGCGTGATCGGCGGCGCCTATGCCGCCGGCGCCTCGGTGAACGACCTGGAGCGCATGGCGCGCGACACCGACTGGGACCGCGTGGTGGCCGACCGCCCCGCGCGCGACGACCTGGAATTCCGGCGCCGCGAAGAAGACGTGCAACTGCCCTCGCGGATCGAATTTGGCGTCAGCCGCGACGGTGTGTCGCTGCCGCCTTCGGCCGCCGGCAACGCCGCCCTGGAACAGGCGCTGGGCCGCCTGCTGCCGGCCGGCACCCGCGAGCGCCAGGTCGACCAGCTGCCGCTGCCCTTCCGTTCGGTCGCCTCCGACCTGGTCACCGGCGAACTGGTGGACCTGGTCGACACCCCGCTGTTCCTGACCATGCGCGCCTCGCTGGCGGTGCCGGGCGTGTTCGCGCCGGTGCGCGTGCGGCAGCGCCTGGTGGTGGACGGCGGCCTGGTACGCAACCTGCCGGTGGACCTGGCGCAGCGCATGGGCGCCGACATCGTCATTGCGGTCAACGTGGGCACGCCGCTGGCGCCCGAGAAAACCCTGGGCAGCGCGCTTGGCGTGGCCCAGCAGATGATCAATATCCTCACCGAGCAGAATGTGCAGCGCTCGATCAAGGAGCTGCGGTCCCGGGACATCCTGGTCGCGCCCCGGCTCGACGGCATCGGCTTCCTCGATTTCCGCAGTGTCGACAGCGCGATCCGGGCCGGCGAGCTGGCCACGCGCGAACTGGCCCAGCGCCTGGCGCCGCTGGCCCTGACCGGTCCCGAGTATGCGCGCTTCGAAAACAAGCGCCTGGCCGCGCCGGCGCTGGCCGACACAAAGCTGCCGCTGGCATCCGTGAAAGTCGAGAGCAATGGCCAGATCAATCCGCACATATTGGCGGTGCAGTCCGGCCTGAAGGAAGGCCAGGCCGTCACCCGCGAACAGGCGCGCCGCGCGGGCGAGCTGCTGTACGGGCGGGGCGACCTGGAACGGGTCGAGACCGAGATCGAGGACGACGCCGGCAAGCGCAGCGTCGTCATCAAGGCCACCGAGGCGCCGTGGGCCAGCAGCCGCCTGCGCGTGGGGCTGGAACTGGCCAGCGATTTCGACAGCACCAACAGTTTCGCGCTCAAGCTGATGCACGTGAAAACCTCGCTCAACAGCTGGGGCGGCGAACTGCGCACCATGATGAGCGTGGGCGACCGGCGCGAACTGGGCATGCAGCTGTTCCAGCCGCTGGGGCCGGGGTCACAATGGTATGTGGCGCCGCAGACGTCCTACGGCTCGCAATCGCTCGACAGCTTCCTGGAAGGGCGCCGGGTGCGCCGCTGGGGCTACACTTCGCGCGTGCTGGCCTTCGTGCTGGGGCGCGAACTGGGCACCTGGGGCGACATCCAGGTGGGCGTGCTGCGCGGCCGGGCCGGCGCGCGCGCGGTAATTCCCGAGACGCCGGACGAACCGGCGCTGCGCGGCTATGGCACCACCCAGTTCATCAACTACCGCGCCGATACGCTCGATTCGCTGGGCTTCCCCAGCCGCGGCTACCTGGTCGACGCGCGCCTGGAGCGCTTGCCGAGCGGCGAACCGGGGCAGATCGCCGGCGCCCAGTCGTCCTTGCTGGGCATGAGCGCGTTTCGCGCCGGCGACTGGGCCGGGCATGTGTACGGCGAGTTCGCGCGCGCGAAATCCGGGGTCTCTCCCCTGAGCCTGGGCGGCTTCCTGCGCCTGTCGGGCAGCGCGCCCGATTCGATCCAGGGCCGCAGCGTGGCCTTTTCGCGCCTGGTGATGGCGCGCAGGATAGGCGCGCTGCCGGTGACGCTGGGCGGCACCGTGCGCGCAGGTTTTTCGATCGAAGCGGGCGGCGGTTTCGACCAGAACGTGCCGCTGCGCGAAACCCTGTTCAAGCAGGCCGTGAGCGGCTTCCTCTCGGTCGACACGCGCTTCGGTCCCGCCTATGTGGGCGCGGGCGCGACCAAGGATGGCAGCAAGACCATGTACCTGTTCCTGGGCCCGATCTGGTAGCTCAGGCCTTGCGGCGCAGCGCGGTGAATGCGCCGAATTCCCAGGAACGAAATCCCAGCAACAGCGTGAAGCCGTCGCGTTCATCGCTACCGAGCTTGCGGTCGTGCTGGTGCAGGCGCGCCATTTCGCCGGCCAGCTGCTGGATCTTGAGCAGCACTTCGCGCGCGCTGGCCTGCGACAGGCGCGCCGGCAGGCACATCAGGGTTTCGCCGTCGCCGTCGAAGCGGCCGCCGAAATAATCGCCCACCACATGGTCGCGCACATACTGCTGCACCGGCCCGTCCGGCAGCCAGCGGAAGGCGTTCGACACGCGCAGGCTGTAGCGGTTGCCCGGCTTGAGTTCGATCACGCCCAGCCGGTCCAGCTCCACCAGCAGGCCGATGCATTCGGTCTCGCTGATGGCATAGGTTTCGATGACCTGCTCCAGGCTCCAGTTGCCCAGGCAGCAGATGGCGACCAGCAGCAGGCGCGGATTGGCCATCAGCGACTTTTCCTGCTGCGGGGTGAGGGTGTCGGAATGGGGGCGCACTTCGGCCGAGCCGCGCAGCACGTCTTCCATGGGAATGCCGGCCGCCGTGCAGATCTGGGCCAGGCGCGACAAGGCCATGTCCTTCTGGCCGAACATGCGCTTGACCGACGATTCGCTCATGCCGATCAGCTCGGCCAGGGCCTTGTAGGTGATGCCGGCGGCGCGCAGTTGCTGGCGCAGCACGTGTAATACCAGCTCGGGTGAGCTCATGAAGGTCCTTCTAGGTACCGTTATCCAGTACGCAATGTACCGAATAACGGTGCCTCGCACAAGGTGGTGGTACCGGGGCCGCGAAACGGCGACACTGCTTCCCGATGGCCAGATAGCGGGAGCCCCACAAGGCTTCCGCTGGCGGCCCGCCCGCCTAGTCCGCTTCCTGCACGCGCCACAGCGACAACGCCGCCGCGACCAGCATGGACACCCCGCAGAGCACCAGCATCAGGATGGCATTGTTGCCGAAGAAGGCAGTGAGCACCATGCCGCCCACCAGGTTCGACACCAGTTGCGGCGCGACGATCAGAATATTGAACATGCCCATGTACAGGCCCATTCTGCTCGCTGGCAGGTTGCAGGCCAGGATGGCGTAGGGCATCGACAAGGTGCTGGCCCACGCCAGGCCGATGCCGATGAAGGGCAGCATGAACATGACCGGCGTGGTCGCGAAATAGATGGCCACGAAGCTGAGGCCGCCGATGGCGAGGCAGATGGCGTGGGTGGTCTTGCGGCTGGTCCTGGTGGCCATGAGCGGCAACAGGAAAGCAAAGGCGCACGCCGCCGCGCTGTACACCGTGTAGCACACGCCCAGCCAGCTGGCCCCGTCGTTGTAGGCGACCGAGCTGGTGTCGCTGCTATGGTAGACGTGCTCGGTCAGGGCGGCGGTGGCGAAGGTCCACATGGTGGCCCAGGCGAACCAGGTGAAAAACTGCACCGAGATCAGTTGCCGCATCACGGGCGGTATCTGCGCCATGCTCCTGAGGAAATCGGCCACGCCGGCGCGCGCGTGCGGCGCCGATTCGGGGTGGTAGCGCGCCATGGCTTGCGGCGAATATTCGCGGCTCTTGATCACGGTCCACAGCACGGCCAGCAGGAACATGGCCCCGCCGAAATAGAAGGCATAGCTCACCGAGTCGGGAATCGCGCCGGGCGCCGCCGTATTGGCCACGCTGAACCAGTTGGTCAGCACGAAGGGCAGGGACGAGGCGATGATGGCGCCGGCCCCGATGAAAAAGGTCTGGAAGGCGAAGCCCTGGGTAACCTGCTCCTTGGGCAGCTGGTCGCCGACGTAGGCGCGGAACGGTTCCATTGCGATATTGTTGGCGCTGTCGATGATCCACAGCATGCTGGCGGCCATCCACAGGGCGCTCGAGTGCGGGGCCGCGAGCAGGGACAGCGACGCCAGGATCGCGCCCACCAGGAAGTAGGGGCGGCGCCGTCCGAAACGGCCCCAGGTCCTGTCGCTCAGGTAGCCGACGATCGGCTGCACCAGCAGGCCGGTGACCGGCCCGGCGATCATCAGGTAACCGACCTTGTCGATGTCCGAGCCCAGCGTCTGGAAAATGCGCGGCATGTTCGACTGGGCCAGCATGAAGCCGATCTGGATGCCGAGAAAGCCGAAGCTCATGTTCCAGACTTGCCAGAAGTTCAGGCGCGGCTTAATGGCCGCGATCGTTTTCGGCGATTCGGCATCGCGCGTCAGGGTTGCCTGCATGGTGAGTTCCGATCCGCAAAATGTAGTAAATATACATTAACGGACCGCATATTCCTACAACACATCACCACGCTGGCTTTGGGTTTCCTAAAGGTTTTGGTAGTAAAGATACGAAATACGCCTTGGCGGAAAATTAATCATCGGCCTCGAGCTTGGCTTTTTTCAGGGCGCGCTTGGCCGCGGCCCTTTCGGCCGTGGCCCCTTTCGTGTGCGGCCCCGCCGCGCGCAGCTTGGCGGCCACGGCGACGGGATTGCGCGGCTTGCCGAACTGCTGGGGCGGTTCCACGCTGATCCGCATTTTCTGGCGCGTGGCCAATGCCTTGTTCGCCATGGCTTACAGCACGTAGCGCGACAGGTCTTCGTTGACGGCCAGCTTGTCGAGCCGGTCGTTGACGTAGGCCGCGTCGATCTGCACCACCTGGCCGCCGTTTTCGCTGGCCGAGAACGACACTTCCTCGAGCAGCTTTTCCATGACCGTGTACAGGCGCCGCGCGCCGATGTTTTCAGTGCGCTCGTTGACCGAGAACGCGATTTCCGCCAGGCGCGTGATGCCTTCCGGGGCGAAGGCGACGGTCACGCTTTCGGTGGCCAGCAAGGCTTCGTACTGCTTGGTCAGGCAGGCGTCGGTGCTGGTCAGGATGCATTCGAAGTCGGCGATCGACAGCGATTCGAGTTCGACCCGGATCGGGAAGCGGCCCTGCAGCTCGGGAATCAGGTCGGACGGCTTGGCCAGGTGGAAGGCGCCGGAAGCGATGAACAGGATGTGGTCGGTGCGGATCATGCCGTACTTGGTGTTGACGGTGGTGCCTTCGACCAGGGGCAGCAGGTCGCGCTGCACGCCCGCGCGCGACACGTCGGCCCCGCCGTGTTCCGAGCGCGAGGCGATCTTGTCGATCTCGTCGAGGAAGACGATGCCGTTCTGCTCCACGTTCTGTATGGCTTTCTGCTTCATTTCATCGTCGTTGATCAGCTTGGCAGCTTCCTCGTCGACGAGCAGCTTCATCGCTTCGCGGATCTTGATCTTGCGCGGCTTCTTGCGCGCCGCGCCCATGCCCGAAAACATGGACTTGATCTGCTCGGTCATTTCTTCCATGCCCGGCGGGGCCATGATTTCCATCTGGGGGCCGGCGTCGGCGATGTCGAGCTCGATCTCGCGGTCGTCCAGCGCGCCTTCGCGCAGGCGCTTGCGGAAGGTCTGGCGCGTGCTGTCGCCATCCTTCGCTTCCGTCGAGGCCGGGGTGACGTTGAAGCCGAAGTCGCGCGCCGGCGGCACCAGGATGTCGATGACGCGGTCTTCGGCGGCGTCTTCGGCGCGCTGGCGCACCTTCTTCATTTCGCTGGCGCGGGTCTGCTTGATGCCGATGTCGATCAGGTCGCGGATGATGGTGTCGACGTCGCGACCCACATAGCCCACTTCGGTGAACTTGGTCGCTTCGATCTTGATGAAGGGCGCGTCGGCCAGCTTGGCCAGGCGGCGCGCGATTTCCGTCTTGCCCACGCCCGTGGGGCCGATCATGAGGATGTTCTTGGGGGTGATTTCATGGCGCAGCGGCTCGGCCACCTGCTGGCGGCGCCAGCGGTTGCGCAGGGCGATGGCGACGGCGCGCTTGGCATTGCCCTGGCCGACCACATGCTTGTCCAGCTCGGACACGATTTCGAGGGGAGTCATGTTCATGGTCAGTCCAGGGTTTCGATGATGTGGGACATATTCGTGTAGATGCACAGCTGGCCGGCGATGGTCAGTGACTTTTTGACGATGTCGGCCGGCGACAGTTCGGTGTTTTCCTGCAGCGCCATGGCGGCCGACTGGGCGTAGGTGCCGCCCGAGCCGATGGCGCCGATGCCATCTTCCGGTTCCAGCACGTCGCCATTGCCGGTGATGACCAGGGTCGATTCGTGGTCGGCCACCAGCAGCATGGCTTCCAGGCGGCGCAGCACGCGGTCGGTGCGCCAATCCTTGGCCAGTTCGACCGAGGCGCGCAGCAGATTGCCCTGGTGCTTTTCGAGCTTGCCTTCAAAGCGGTCGAGCAGGGTGAAGGCGTCGGCGGTGCCGCCGGCGAAACCGCACAGGACCTTGCCCTGGTATAGCTTGCGCACCTTGCGCGCCGTGCCCTTCATGACGATGTTGCCGAGCGTTACCTGGCCATCGCCGCCGAGGGCAACTTGCTTGCCGCGGCGCACGCACAGGATGGTGGTGCCGTGAAATTGTTCCATATCTGCCTCGAAGTTAATTCTTCCCAAAGAATGGGGGTGTTAACGCAAATTGCAAGATCTGGGGAAAAGACCGGGTCCCCCGCATGCGCGAGGATAAAGTCGTCTTAATACTTGTGCGGGAACAGCCTGGCTACATCAGCATAGCTCAGGAGTTTGAAAAGCGCAGCGACCAGATGGTTCATGTCGCGGAATTCGATTTTTTTCACGGCCGCGATCGGGCGCAGGCGGTTGAGCATGGCGCTGGCCGCGCCGTAATCCACGCGCGCCAGGCGCGAGCAGTCGATCAGCAGGGCCGGGGCCTGGGCCGCGTAGGCATCGATGGCGTCGAACAGGGTATTGGCGCCGCTGTTGATGACCGTTGGTAACAGGAAGCGCTCGGTCAGCGCCGGGGTCGGCGCGCCGGCCGCGGTGGCCACGTGCTTGGGCGTTTCGAAGGAGGGCGGCGAGACTTCGAAGGTGACGCAGTAATCCATGGCCGCTTCTTCGAAATCTTTCTCGCGGTTCATCAGCTGCAGCAGGGCCAGCAGCAGCAGCCAAGGCGCTTCGCTGGCGTTGCGGTCGCCCATGGTGATGGTCGAGCGCACCAGTTCGGCCAGTTCGGCCGCGCCGGCGACGATCAGTTCGCCTTCGCGCTTGCGCAGCTTGTTCAGGGTTTCCAGCAGCAGCTGGCAGCCTTCCGGCCTGACATCCATGACCCGGGTAAATTCCAGGCGCAGCACGGGATTGGCGTCGGACAGGGTCAGCAAGCGTTCGAAACGGGGCGCCAGCTCGGCGTCGAGCACGCCGGCGAACACTTCGGTCGGGGTCACCCCGGCAAACGCGGTGTCTTCGGCGCCCACCGGCAGCGGCGGCGCCCAGGTGGGGGGCGAGGTTTCGAACTGGCTGGCGTAGTCGATCGCAATATTGTCGAAATCGTCCTGGCGGCCCATGACCTGGTACAGGTCGAACAGCATCCACCAGACGGTGCGGTCGGTGCGGCCCACGTCGCGCAAGCTTTCGATGAGCATTTGCTCGGCCACGGCCAGCTGGTCGTTGGCGAACATGATGGCGATTTCTTCAATGACCGGGGCGGTCTGCGGCAGCGCCAGTGCATTGGGGGAATCGTCGTCGGACAGCAGTTCGGTGGTGGCCAGCTCCAGCATGGGCAGGGTGTCGTCGCCGTCGGCGGCGGCCATTTGCGCATTGGTGCGCGCTCGGCGCGGGCCGGTGCCCCAGGCTGGTTCAGGCGTATTGAAGATGTCGTCGGCCATGGCCGATTCGATGGCATCGATCTTGGCGGCGGTGGCGCGCGCGATTTCGCGCTGGCGCGCGCGTTCGGCGTCGCCGTCCAGGATCAGGCGCGAAGGTTCACCCGCGCCCAGGCGCGTATCGGGCGGCAAGTCGCTGCCGTCCTGTTGCTCATTTTTTCTCTTGAAGATGGAGAAAATACCCACGTCGTTTCCTGTTTCGTTCGGTCTTGCGTTCTGCCCAAGCGTTTGCCATCGCGCGGCACGTCGATACCTTAGCACGGTAGCACGCCCTTGGTGGCGCGTCACGTATTCACATCATCCTGGCCTGACGCTAGTGTAGCCTAAGGGCAAGCTTTTCGTTGGCACGACTGGATCAAGCAAAAATCAAAAAAGCATGCGACTCGCGCCGCATGCTTTTCAAGTCGGTCTGACCGGCGGATCAATCGCCGTACAGTTTTTGTTTCAATTCGCGCCGTTGCTGGGCTTCCAGCGACAGCGTGGCCGTCGGACGCGCGATCAGGCGTGGAATGCCGATCGGTTCGCCCGTTTCTTCGCACCAGCCATAGTCGCCGCCGTCGATGGCCGCGATCGATTGCTGGACTTTTTTCAGCAGCTTGCGTTCGCGGTCGCGCGTGCGCAGTTCGAGCGCATGTTCTTCCTCGATGGTGGCGCGGTCGGCCGGATCGGGGACCAGCACGGTTTCGCGCAGGTGCTCGGTGGTTTCGCCGGCGTTTTTCAAAAGGTCTTTTTCAAGCTGCTGCAAGCGCGCCTTGAAAAATGCCAGTTGCGCCGGGTTCATATAGTCCTTCTCGTTCATTGCCCGAATTTCATCTTCGGTGATGAGGCGGCCTTCTGTGTTCACGGCGGGGGTCGATTTAGTTGTTTTAGTCATGACTTCACTTACCTTCGATACGACAGAGGTTTTCATTTTATCAGCTAACTCGGCGGTGGCACCCTGAACCGCTGTGGTGCGTTCGCCCTGTTCGCCAACCTTGACGGCCTGTTTTTTCGCCGTCTTTTTCACGCCTGCCTCGGCCGTTTGCGGCACTGGGATGGCCTTCATTTTCACGGCCGGAACTGCCTTGCTGCTCGCCGCTTTTGGCGCCGGCTTGACTGCCGGCACTTTCTTCGGCGCGGCTTTGGCGGCCGCTTTCTTCACCGCCAAGGTTTTCGCGGCCGGTGTGGCTGCCTTCTTTGCCACGGGCTTGGCGGCGGCAGGCTCGGCAGTGGCAGGCTTGCCAGCCGGCCCCGCTTTTTTCGCCGCCGGCCTGGCCGCCGGCTTCGCCGCGCCCGCCTTTGCTGCTTTGGAAGGCGCCAGGGCGCCCGCTATTTTTTTGGCCAGCGCCGAAGCGACAGCCTTGACCACGCCACCGGCTTTGCGCGGACTGACGGCTACGGCCTTCTTGGCGGATTTCGTCACGGTTTCCTTCATATTGCCATCCCGATGTCTTCCCCTCGCCGCTATGGCGTGTTGGCAATTCAGTCGTCAAACAAAAGGTGATGCAAGGTGTCGAACAGGCCGCGCATCACAAAACCGGGATAGTTTATACCAAACATTGTTCCAAGCCGCGGATAAAGACATCTTTCGGTAGATTTTTGCCAATAAATACCATTTTGCTACCACGTTCTTCGGTTTCACCCCATTTTGCGCCGATGTCGGTGCCCATGATCTGGTGCACGCCCTGGAAAACCACCTTGCGGTCGGCGCCCTCCATCAGCAGCACGCCCTTGTAGCGCAGCATGCGCGGACCGAATACCTGGACCAGGCTGCCCAGGAATTCGTCGAGGCGGCGCGCGTCGAAGGGGCGTTCGCTCTTGAACACGAAGGCGGCGATGTCGTCGCTGTGATGGCCATGGTGGTGGTCGTGGCTGTGGTCGCAGGCTTCCGTGTGCACATGCTCGTGGTGGTGCGCTTGCTCGTGCGCTTCCTCGGTGGCCAGGAAGTCGGGATCGATCTCCAGCTTGTCGTTCAGGTTGAAACCCTTGATGTCGAGCACTTCGGCCAGCGGCGCCCGGCCGAAATCGACCTGGCTGAGCGCGGCGCGCGGGTTGATGCGTTTCAGGCGCGCTGTCAGGGCCGCAAGTTGCTCGGCGTCGACCAGGTCGGTCTTGGAAATGAGCAGGCGGTCGGCGAAACCGACCTGGCGCTGGGCTTCCTCGTGTTCGTCGAGCTGGGCCATGGCGTGGCGTGCATCGACCACGGTGAGCACCGCATCGAGCATGTAGTGGGCGCCGACTTCCTCGTCCACGAAAAAGGTTTGCGCCACCGGGCCCGGATTGGCCAGGCCGGTCGTTTCGATGATGATGCGGTCGAAAGCGAGCTCGCCCCGGTTGCGGCGCGCCGCCAGGTCGGACAGGGCCACGATCAGGTCGCCGCGCACGGTGCAGCAGATGCAGCCATTGTTCATTTCCACGATCTGCTCGCCGCTGTCCTGCACCAGGATGTCATTGTCGATGTTTTCCTGGCCGAACTCGTTCTCGATGACGGCAATCTTCAGCCCGTGGTCTTCGCGCAGGATGCGGTTGAGCAGGGTGGTCTTGCCGGCACCGAGGAAGCCGGTGAGGATGGTGCTGGGTATCAATGCCATGGCGTTCCGATCGAATAATCGAGCGATTATGCCGTAATTTGCAAAACTCCACCAACTAGACGCCCGCGACTTGATGCGGATCAGTACACAGGTTCATTTTGTTTTTGCCCGCGGATGGGCTTTGTCATAGATTTCCGATAAGTGCTGGAAGTCGAGCGCGGTATACACCTGGGTCGACGTGATGCTGGCATGGCCCAGCATGTCCTGCACCGCGCGCAGGTCGCCGGACGATTGCAGCACATGCGAAGCGAAGGAATGGCGCAGCACGTGCGGGTGCACATAGACCGCGGTGCCGACCAGCTGGGCGTGCTTTTTCAGGCGCAGCTGGATCACGCGCGCGGAGATGCGGGTGGCGCGGCCGGACACGAACAGGGCGGCGCTGCCATCGACGGGCGCCGGGCGCACCGCCAGCCAGGCCGCGATGGCGTCCAGCGCATGGCTGCCCACCGGTACCTTGCGCATCTTGTTGCCCTTGCCGGTGACGATCACTTCGGCCGCGTCCCGGTCGACCCAGCCCAGCGAGGGGTTGGCGTTGGCCACGTCCAGCCCGGCCAGCTCGGACACGCGCAGCCCGCTCGAATACATCAGCTCGAACATGGCGCGGTTGCACAGGTCGGCCGGCTCCGGATTGGCGTGCTGGTGGCTGTTGCTGCCCACCAGGTGAACCGCATCGTCGACCGACAAGGCCTTGGGCAGGGATTTGGGGCGCCTGGGGGCGCGCACGCCGTCGACCGGATTGGCCGCCAGGCCGGTATGGCGCGACAGCCAGTTGAAAAAGCCGCGCCAGCTCGACAGCTTGCGCGCGATCGAGCGCGGGCTGAGCGAGCGGGCGTGCAGTTTCGATGTCAGGCGCCGGATGTCGGCATGGGCCACGTCCGGCCATGCCGTGTCGCCGACCAGGGTGGCCAGTTCGGCCAGGTCGCGCCGGTAGGCCGACACGGTCAGGCCCGACAGCTGGCGCTGGGTGGCCAGCTGGGACAGGTAGCGCTCGACCCAGGACTGCTTGTCGGCGCCCCCGTCCATGGGAATCAGGCGCGCAGTGCGGCCAGCGCCGCGCTGGCCGTTTCGCCGATGTGGACCAGGAAGTCGGTTCCCATGTGGGCGGTGAAGCGTTCGGGGTCGGGCGAACCCATGATCAGCAGGCCGAAGGCGCTGCCCTTGCTGCGCAGCGGCAGGATGACGGTCGACTGCACGGCGGTCGCGTCGTCGAGCCAGCGCACCGCTTCGAAGTCATGGTTGCTGCCGCAGTAAGGCGCCAGCAGGCTGTTGGCGAAGATGGGGGCATCGTCCGACACGCCCGCGGTATACCACTTGCCGTCGTGTTCTGGCGCCAGGTCCCACAGGCGCAGGGTCACTTGCGGCACGGCGAACTGGTCGCGCAAGCCTTCGGTCACGGCCAGCGGCAGGGCGCCGTCGATGCGAGCGGCCAGCAAGCCCTGGGTCCAGGCGTGGAATTTGTTGGCGATGGCGGCATTGTCCTGCGCCAGGTTGATCAGTTCGTACATGCGCAATTCGAGCGCCTTGTACTTGTCGCGCATGACTTCCATCTGGCGTTCCTGCAGCGACACGGCCTTGCCGGTGAGCGGGCTCAGCAGTTTTACCTGGCCCAGCAGGCCGGCATGCTCTTCGAAAAAATTCGGATTGTCGGCCAGGTAGTGGGCGACGGAAGTGGAGTCCAGTGTTGCGGTCATTGAGGTCTTTGCGAAGGTCGGGTGCGGGGTATGCGCAATTCTAACCGACCCTGCGCGCCGCCCATGAAAAAAGACGCCCGCAGGCGTCTTTTGGCGACAAAGGCGAAGCCGATCAGAACTTGTGGCGGATGCCGATCTGGTAAGCGTTGCTGTCGTCGCCTGGCACTTTGGTGAAGCCGCCTGGCGCACCAGCGATGCCCGGGGTGTACTGGCCATCGTTCTGGTTCTTGATGTTGGCGAACACCATGTACACGTCGGTACGCTTGGACAGGTTGTGGTCGTAACCGATGGCCATCAGGGTGGCATCGCTGTTCGACGCGGTGCGGTCATCCTGGCGTGCTACCGATGCCATGATGCGGCCGGCGCCAAGCTTGTAGTGCATGCCGAACTGGGCGCTGTGCGAATCGATCTGCGTGTTGCGCGTGATGTTGGTCACGAAAATATTGCGCAGGGCGCCAGCGGTGGCCGCGCCCAGTGGTGCCAGCGACGGGGCGATCGAGGTATCCCATGCGCCGATGTAGTCGCGCAGCAGGGCCGAGTTGACGTTTTTCTGGTCGTGGTAACCGGCGAACAGCTTGATGTCGCCCATGGTGTACGAACCGCCGGCGGTGCTGGTGACCAGGCTGGTCTTGCCATCGAGGTTGGTGCCGCGGTTGTGTGCGATACCGACGTCAAAGCCATTGGCCTTGTAGGTCACGGCGGCGCCCACGAATTTTTCGTAACGGCCGAGGTAACCCGAGTTCTTGAAGCCGTACATGACCGATGCGCCTATGCCGGAAGGCACGGCAACGCGGTACTGGATCGATTTCTGCGAGCGGATGTCCGCGCCCAGTGCGGTAAAGCCGGCGGTACCGCCGGTCACGCCGCCCCATGCGCCGGCTGTGCCGTTTTCGAACGTGTCAGCCGCAGCGAACACTTCGTAGCCAGGGGTGTACATACGGCCCATCATGATGGCGCCGACCGGGGTGATCAGGCCGACGTAGGCGGTGCGGTCGAACAGCGCTTTTTCGCTGTTGACGGCGGCTACGCCGAATTGCTTCATTTGTGCGGTGAGGCCGGCGCGGATCGATGCTGGCAGCGATTGCATGCCTTTCAGCAGGTACAGGCCGTCGTTGTTGTGGACCAGGGATGGGGTCTGGGAGCCGGTGTCGAGTTCGACGCGCGCTTCCAGATTGAAGATCGCCTTGAAACCGCCGCCGATGTCTTCGGTACCCCGGAAACCGATGCGCGAACCGTCGGCGCCGCCGCTGACCAGTTTGGCTTTCTCGCCTTTGGTCTTCATGAGGGCGGCGTCAGCGATGCCGTATACGGTGACGCTGGATTGAGCCAGCACAGGGGCTGCGAAACAGGTAGCGATAACACCAGCGATTAATTTTGTTTTCATTGCGTCTCCAAAGATAATTTGTGTAAAAACGAACGTGCGTACTAATTCGCTTTTGACCAATATGCCATCGTTCATGATGCTTGTACAGGAAGCCGGGCCCTGCATAACCGTCTGCTTGCGATCTGGTTGCGAAAATGACACAAAGCTTGGCAGATATGTCGTTTTCGGCGCGGCTGGCCGGGCCGGCCGGGGTGCAAACGGGGAAAAACGGGGACAAGCGGGTCAGAAAGCGTGGTTGACCCCCAGCGAATACAGCTTGATGCTGTTGGCGCTGCCCGGGGCCACGGCAGGCGCCCCTTTTTTGTTCGATACGTCGGTATAAATATAGGTGCGTTTCGACAGGCTGAATTCGTAGCCCATCGAAATCTGCTTGACCTTGTTCAGTCCGTCGACCTGCTTCTGGCCGTAACCGGCCAAAATCTTGCTTGCGCCCAAGGTATGGTTGGCGCCGACCAGCCATGCCTTGGTATCCTGGTTCAGCGGGCGCGTGCTGCCCTGGTCCTGGTAGGACAGCGAGGCCATCACTTTGGTTTCCGGCGTGACCATCACATAGCCGGCGACCGACTTGAGCGTGTGCAGGGCGGCATTGCGTTCGTAGGCGAACAGCAGGGCGGCCGGGCCATTGCGGTAAGTCGTCGCGATCGAGAACGGATTGACCACGGCCGGCGCGCCGGCGCTTTCGCGGCTGCCCACGGTGGCGTTGACCTGAATGCCGTTGAGTACCGGCGAATTGTAGAACAGGGCATTCGAGAAACGGTCGACCGCATTGCCGAGCGGATCGGCGCTGTAGCCCCCCAATCCACCCAAGTTAGCATTTAATGCGCAGTTTAATGATTTATTTTCAATGT
>JAZKBE010000019.1:0-106804 GCA_040388805.1 Pseudomonadota bacterium | reverse complement strand
GATCAAAACCCTTCGCGAAATGGGCTTACTGTCGAGTTGTGTATAACGAGGTGCAGTTAGGGATCCTGGTGTTTCCCGATGTCGAGGTGCTCGACTTTGCCGGCCCCTTCGAAGTATTCAGCGTCGCTTCCCGCATCGCGGCGGGCGAAATCGGCGTAAGCGATCCCTTTGACGTGGCCCTCGTTGGCGCCAGCGGCGCTGCCGTGCGTGCGCGTCACGGCCTGACGGTCGTCCCCCATGCAAGCTTCGACAGCGCTCCCGCGCTCGACCTGCTGATCGTACCCGGCGGCGTGGTCACGCAGCCGCTGGCCGACCAGGACACGCTCGCGTGGGTGCGCAGGCAGGATGCCGGCAGCGCGCTGACCGCCTCCGTCTGCACCGGCGCCTTCATCCTCGCCAGGACGGGCATCATCGACGGCCTCACCGTCACCACCCACTGGGACGACATCACCGAACTGCGCGACACCCATCCGGACATCACGGTGCTCGAGAACGTGCCCTATGTGGACCAGGGCCGGATTGTGACCTCGGCCGGCATTTCGGCCGGCATCGGCATGAGCCTGCACCTGGTAGGGCGCATCCTGGGCCTGCCCATGGCGCGCGCCACCGCGCGCCGCATGGAGTACGCGTGGGAGAGCCTCGATGTCGGTTAAAATCTGGTGAAACCAACATCGAATGTCTGAATGAAACCGCAAGCTGTCGTCACCATCGTTTCGAATAACTACCTGCACTATGCCCGCACCCTGATGCAAAGCGTGGCGCGCCACCATCCGGAAGCGCAGCGCTACTGCGTTATCGTCGACCGGGACATGGGGCCAGGCCTGGCGCTGGCGAACGAGTTCGAAGCGATTGCCCTGTCCCAGCTGGACCTGCCGTTCGGCGACGAATTTACCTTCCAGTACACCATCCTCGAACTCAATACCGCCGTCAAGCCATGGGCGCTGGAGCATCTGCTCGCGCGTGGCCACGACAGCGTGCTGTACATCGATCCCGACATTTGCCTGTACCAGCGGCTCGAGGAAGTGTATGCGCTCATCGCCGACGGCGCTTCGGTCGTCCTGACGCCACACCTGCTTGCTCCGGTAGACGACGACCGCATTCCCGGCGAGCTGTCGATCCGCGTGGCGGGTACCTACAACCTGGGCTTTTGTGGCCTGGCCAACAAACCGGTCACGCGCCGCCTGCTGGCGTGGTGGCAGGGCAAGCTGGCGCGCGATTGCGTGGTTGATGTCGCCAACGGCATTTTCGTCGACCAGAGCTGGATGGACCTGGTGCCTGCCATGTTCGACGACGTGGCGATCCTGCGCCATCCCGGCTGCAACGTCGCGTACTGGAATCTGTCGCAGCGCCAGCTCACCAAAACAGGCGGCCAGTACTTCGTCAATGGACTCCCGCTGCGCTTCTTTCACTACAGCGGACTCGATCCGCAGAATCCCCAGCCGGTGTCCAAATACCAGGACCGGCACACACTCGATAGTGTTGGCCCGCATGCGCGCGCGCTGATACTCCAGTACTGCAAGGACGTGATCGCGCACGGCCAGGCGGACTATTCCCGCATGCCCTACGGTTATGCCAACTTTGCAGACGGCCGTGCCATTCCGGCCGGGGTGCGCAAGCAGCTGCGCCTTTCGCGCGCGCTGCGCGAGCATGCAGGCGGCAAGCCGTATGAACGCCTGACGCCTGCGCATGCATTCGCCGGACCGGCGCGCCTGACGGCCATCTACGACTACTTCCTCAAGCGCGGCGTCGACCCGGCCGCCCTGCGCGACTACGGCGACAAGTGCTCGACCTGGGCCGGCTACCTGCGCGTGGGCGCCGGAGTGGGGCGTTCGGCCGAATCGCGCCGCCACCCGGGCTGGCTGCTGCGCCTTGTGCTGTGGCCCATGGTCGCCTTGCAGCGGCGCGCCGGCAAGCCGGTCGCCATGGTGGAATTGCCCCTCCCGAGTGAAGCGGCCAGGAAGGCGCCGGTTCAGCAGGTGTTCGATGTGCCAGGCATTAACCTGGTTGGCTATATCGCCGCCGAACTTGGCGTGGGCGAAGCCGCGCGTTCGCTCGCGCGCGCCTGCGCCGCGTCCGGCGTACCCTATTCGGTCGTCGACGTAGGCTACCAGTCATCCAACCTGCAGCGTGACACGCAGGCATTGGCCAATGCGGTCGAACAGCGCTTCGCCATCGACATGGTGTACGTGAATGCGGACCAGACGCAGGCCACGATCGACTTCCTGAAATCGAAGCAGCTGTCGAGCGCCTACAAGATCGGCTTCTGGCACTGGGAGCAGCCGGTCATTCCGGCGGCGCATTACGGCGCCTTCGAACTGCTCGACGAAGTCTGGGTGCCGTCCAATTTCGTGCGCGACGCCGTGGCCGCGGTGTCGCCGCTGCCGGTGTACGTGGTGCCGCACGCGCTGCAGTTCGCAGCCACGCCCGGCGTGCAGCGCAGCCAGTTCGGCATCCCGGAAGACAAGCTGGCCGCGCTGGTCATGTACGACTTCCATTCCTACCAGTTCCGCAAGAATCCGCAGGCGGCAATTGCCGCCTTCCGCAAGGCGACCAGGGGCCGCAGCGATGCCGTGCTGGTGGTCAAGACCATCAACGGGCATCATCATCCCGAGGCGCAGGCCGAACTGCTTGCCTCGCTGGCCGACTTGCCGGGCACCGTCGTCATCGGCGAATTCCTGACGCGCCAGCAGGTGTGGGATTTGCAGTCCTGCTGCGACATGCTCGTTTCCCTGCACCGCGCCGAAGGCTTCGGCCTGGCCCCGGCCGAGATGATGTACCTCGGTAAACCCGTGGTGGCCACTGGCTGGTCGTCGAATATGGACTTCATGAACGCCGACAATTCGATGCCGGTGCATTACACACTGGCGCCGCTCGCCGAGACCATCGGCGCCTATCCGGCCGGGCCCTTGTGGGCGGAAGCGGACACCGATCACGCGGCGGCCTGCATCGTGCGCCTGCTCGACGACGCCGCCCTGCGCGAAGAAATGGGCCGGCGCGCGGCGCAGGACATCCGGCGCCAGCTTGATCCGGAAACCGTCGGCAAACTGGTCGCCGACCGCCTCAAGGCCATCATGCACTGGCACCCTGAACTGGCAAAGTAAGGTCGGGGGCCCCGACGCTACCGACCTACTTGCTTGCTGACCGGTAGCTGAGGAGCGGTCGTCCGTCGCGGGCCGGCCCTGGCCGTGCACGGCGCCACAGCCGGCCCAGTTCGAAGGTGCGCTGCCACTCGGGCTCGCCAATGCGGGCCTTGATCGCGGCCAGGCCCGCGCTATCTTCGGTCAGCAAGTCGGCGATCAGCGGCCAGACGTTGCCGTACCGGCCAGTGTCCGACGGCCCCGGTGTCAGGTCCGGGGCGATACCCTCGCTTGCCGGGGTATAGGAATTGCAGGAGATGAGACGGGTACCGGGCCTCCAGCCGAACTGGGCCGCCATTCCGGGATTGAACCGCAGCATGACCACGCAGTCGAGCTCGTCCGTATAGGCGGCGACCAGTCCCGTGTCGGCATCGATGACGACAGCGGACCGTGCATCGCCGTCCCGCAGTTGTTCTTCCATCGCGCCAAGGTAGGCCTGGCACTTTTCCTGGTCGCCCTGCCAGAAGTGGGGATCGGCGATATCGGGTTGCAGAATAAGCAGCCTGTCGATCGATATCGCGAGCCCGCCAGGGTTGCTGGCCTGCGGCGTCACGGACGCGGCTACCTGCGTGAGCTCGCCGTCCGCGTCGATCGTATACAGCAAGGCAGACAAACCCTGGGCGCCCGCTTCTGCGCAGGTATCGCGGCCGATGTCGCTCATCATGGCCAGGGCAAGCGTGTCGTCGGCGCCGCAGAACAGGCATTGGCCCGCGGTGGGCACCATGATGCGCAGCTCTCCCTTGACCACCGACTGCAAGGAGGGCCAGATCGCATGGATCAGCAGGCAGCTCGCCTCGAGGTCGGACCCGGTTTCGAGGTAATGGAAAAAGCCGACCGGCTGCGCATCGACACTGTCGGGAGGGACCAGGCTCATTTGCTGCACGCGCAGCAGCGGATGGATGGCGTGATGCAGGTTGTCGATCGCCAGGCGCAGCAACGCGTCCGCTTCCTTGCCCAGCGCCGTGATTTCCTGCGGCGTCAGGTCGGGCCCGGCATCGGGTCCGGCGTAATAGAAGGACACTGCCAGGTCGCCAGGGATGCTGCGGGCCTGGCTGCCTTGCGCGCTGGACGCGGCGCGCAAGCGTGGCAGGAGGCGCGACAGGTCGGGCGCAGCGGCAGGTGGCGCCGCCGGGGCGTCTTCGGCTTCGATCGTGGCCAGCAAGCCGCAGTTGGCCAGCGCCGCCTGATATTTGGCGGCGTCCGCCATGGCCAGCCCCTTCTTGACCACGGCGCGGCCCGCCTGGAGCAGGGGTTCGATGTCGGGGCGCGCCCGTTTGAACAGCGCTGCGACCTGCGCGGCGACCGTCTCGACGTCGGCGCCCGCCTGCACGCCCTGGGTGACCACCCGATAGCTTATATCCACCTTGTATCCCGCTCGCATCTGGTTCAGTTGCAGCGATCATACGCGATCCTTTTTATTGCCCCCGTCGCTTGTCTACACAAATTTAATGAATTGACACCCAAAATCGATGGGTGTTATATTCGCCGTATTGCAGTGGGAACGTTTCCAATCAAGCGTCTCCCGAGCAAGCGGACACAGATCCGCCTACAAGGAGACACGATGCACCGAGTACCCCGGCACCCATTGCGCAAGGCTGTGCCATTCGCCGCACTGCTGCCGATGGCGCTGACGGTTATCGTCGCCTACCTCGGGACGGTGCTGTTTACGCTGGCCATTTCGCTGACCAATTCGCGCAGCTTCCCGTCCGAAAAATTTGTCGGCATGGCCCAGTACACGCGCCTGTTCGAGAACGAACGCTGGCTGCTGTCGATGCACAACCTGGCCATCTACGGCGTGCTGTTCATCGCCGCCTGCCTGATCATCGGCTTTCTGCTGGCCGTGTTCATCGACCAGAACGTCACCGGCGAAGGCGTGCTGCGCACCGTCTTCCTGTACCCCTACGCCATGTCCTTCGTGGCCACCGGCCTGGTATGGCAATGGATACTCACGCCCGGCAACGGCATCGAGCAGGCTGCCGTCCACTTCGGTTTCGACAACTTTACCTTCGACTGGATCGTCGACCAGGACATGGTCATCTACACGGTCGTCATCGCCACCGTGTGGCAGGCGTCGGGCCTGGTGATGGCCATGATGCTGGCCGGCCTGCGCGGCATCGACGGCGAAATCTGGAAGGCGGCCCGCCTGGACGGCATTCCGCCATGGCGCGTGTACGTGTCGATCGTGCTGCCGATGCTGGGCCCGACCATCGCCACCGTCCTGCTGCTGCTCACCACCGCCGTGGTCAAGCTGTTCGACGCGGTGGTCGCCATGACCCAGGGCGGCCCCGGCACGGCCAGCGAAGTGCCGGCCAAATTCATCATGGATCACCTGTTCGGGCGCGCCAACGTGGCGCTGGCCTCGGCCGGCGCGATCGTCATGCTCATTCCGGTGCTGGCGCTTGTGGCGCCCTACCTGTACGCGCGCAGCCGCAAGGGGCGCGCATGAGCCGCAAAACCTATTTCTCGCCCGCGCGCATCGGCATCTACGCCTTCCTGATCAGCGCCGCGCTGTTTTTCCTGCTGCCGCTGTACGTCATGCTGGCCACGTCCTTCAAGACGATGGAGGAAATCCGCATGGGGAACATCTTCGCGCTGCCGCTGCAGATGACGCTCGATCCATGGCGCGAAGCCTGGAGCGGGGCGTGCACCGGCCTGTCGTGCGAAGGCATACGCGGCGGCTTCTGGAATTCGGTGGCGATCGCCGTTCCGAGCACCGTGATCCCCATCCTGCTGGGCGCCATCAACGGCTATGCGCTGTCGTTCTGGAAGCCGCGCGGCGCCTCGGTGCTGTTCGGGATCCTGATGGTGGGCGCCTTCATTCCGATCCAGGTGATGATCTATCCGCTGGTGCGCATCCTGGCCACCTTCGGGCTGGTCGGCTCGCTGCCGGGCATCGTGCTGGTGCACCTGATTTTCGCGATGCCGGTGATGACGCTCCTGTTCCGCAACTACTACGCCTCGGTGCCGCATGAACTGTTCCAGGCGGCGCGCATCGACGGCGGCGGTTTTTTCCGCATCTTCGCCTACGTGATGCTGCCCATGTCCCTGCCCATCATCGTGGTGGCGGCGATCATGCAGGTGACCGGCGTGTGGAACGACTACATCCTGGGCCTGGTGTTCGCCGACAGCGAAACGCAGCCGATGACGGTCCAGCTGAACAACGTGATCAACACCACCACCGGCACGCGCCAGTACAACGTCAACATGGCGGCCACCATACTCACTTCGCTGGTTCCGCTGGCGATCTATTTCATCTCAGGACGCTGGTTCGTGCGTGGTATCGCCGCCGGCGCGGTAAAAGGTTAGACTATGTCGAACGTGCGTTTGCGGGATCTGTGCATCAACCTTGGCGGGAACGCGATCATTGCCGATCTCGACCTGGCCGTGGACGAGGGCGAGTTCCTGGTCTTGCTGGGGCCTTCCGGCTGCGGCAAGTCGACCCTGCTGCACAGCATCGCGGGCTTGATCGACGTCACCTCCGGCACCGTGGAAATCGGCGGCGCCGACATGACCTTCGCCGACCCGAGCGAGCGCGGCATCGGCATGGTGTTCCAGTCGTATGCCCTGTATCCCACCATGACGGTGGAGAAGAACATGTCCTTCGGCCTGCGCATCGCCGGCTTGCCGAAGGCCGAGATCGCGCAGCGCGTGGCGCGCGCCGCCGACATGCTGCACCTCGATGCACTGCTCGACCGCAAGCCGGCCCAGCTCTCGGGCGGCCAGCGCCAGCGGGTGGCGATCGGCCGCGCCCTGGTGCGCCAGGCCGGCGTATTCCTGTTCGACGAACCGCTGTCGAACCTGGACGCCAAGCTGCGCGCCGAACTGCGGCGCGAACTCAAGCTGCTGCACCAGACCCTGCGTTCGACCATGATCTACGTGACCCACGACCAGGTGGAGGCGATGACGCTGGCCACCCGCATCGTGGTCATGCGCGCCGGGAAGGTGCAGCAGATCGGCGCGCCGGCCGACGTGTACGAGCGGCCCGCCAATTTGTTCGTGGCCGGCTTCCTGGGTTCGCCGTCGATGAACTTCATCGACGGCACGCTCGACGCCGACGGCGTTTTCTCCGGCCCGGTCCTGGACCTGGACCTGGGACCCGCCTGGAGCGGCCACCCCGCCGGCCGCGAACTGGTGCTGGGCGTGCGGCCAGAACATATCCACATCGGCGACGGCGGAACGCTGCAGGGCACCGTGGAACTGGTCGAGCCGATGGGCAACCACCAGATCGTGTGGATCGCGGTCGGCGAGCGCAAGATTTCGGCCATCGTCAACGACACGCGCGGATTCACCGCCGGACAGCCGCTCGGCTTCGCGATCGATGGGGACCGGGTTTCGTTGTTCGACAAAGCCAGCGAACAGCGCCTGGCCACTCCCTGAGGAACGCACCATGGCCACGATCAAGGATGTAGCCCGCCTGGCGGGCGTTGGACTGGGCACCGCGTCACGCGTGGTCAGCGGGCGCGGTTCGGTATCCCAGGCCACGTTGGAAAAGGTGCGCCAGGCGATCGAGGAGCTCGACTTCCGTCCGTCGCACGCGGCTCGTTCGCTGCTCTCCGGGAGCACCCAGATGATCGGCGTGTACATCCCGGTGCTCAAGGGGACCTTCTACACGCCCATCCTGCAGCTGATCGACAACGAGCTGCGCGCCGCCGGCCTGCACATGGTAGTGGCCTTCGGCGTGGGGCAGGGCGATCCGCGCCAGCAAGCCATCGAGGGCATCGAATTCCTGATGGAGCGCGGCTGCGACGGCCTGATCGCCATGACCAACCACCTGCTGGACGCCGACATCGGTGCGCTGGGACCGAAGCAGTCGCGCGTGGTGGTGCTGAACCACCGCTTCGACAGCATTCCCGACCAGTGCTTTTCGGCCGACCACACCCAGGGCGGCTACCTGGCCGCGCGCGCGCTGCTCGATTTGAAGCATTCGAAGATCGCCGTCATCGCCGGACCGTCGACCCTGCTTGACAACGTGGCCCGCATCAGCGGCTTCATGGCCGAACTGGAGCGCGGCGGCGTCGATACCGGCAGCATGTGGATCGCCGAGAGCGATTTTTCGCCGGAAGGCGGCTGGCATGCGGCCGAGGAGTTGGTCAAGTCGGGCCACAAGTTCACGGCCGTTTTTTGCGCCAACGACGAAATGGCGGTCGGCGCGCTGTCCTACTTCCACGAGGCGGGCATGTCGGTCCCGCGCGATGTCTCGGTACTGGGCTACGACGACACGCCCAGCACCGAATTTTCCGCGCCGCGTCTGACCTCGGTGCACGTGCCCTGGAGCGCGGTAGCCCTGTCCGGCCTCAATTCGCTGCTCAACAGCTGTTATGGCACCGAGCGCGCCGTCGGGCGTGACTTTCCGATCAGCGTCACCCAGCGCGCGTCGCTGGCCAGTCCCATGTTTTGATTGACAAAAGTACCCCTGCTGCCGCAATATCGAGGCGCATTGGAATCGCTTCCACTTTTATCCAACCTACCAGCCAAGACCATGATCAAACATTCCTGTTTCCTCGCAGCCGCAGCGCTGCTCTCCGTCGGCGCCAGTGCCGCGGACAAACCGTTGGCCGACTGGCCGCGCATCAAGAGCGCGGTCGCCCCGGACCCGAAGCTGGAAGCGCAGGTGGCGAAAATCGTGGCCGGCATGACGCTGGCGCAGAAGGTCGGGCAGATGACCCAGCCCGAGATCAAGACGGTCACCCCGGCCCAGGTGAAGGAGTTCTATATCGGCTCGGTGCTGAACGGCGGCGGCAGCTGGCCGAACGGGAACAAGTACGCCACGCCGGCCGACTGGGTGGCGCTGGCCGACAAATACTACGACGCCTCGATGGCCACCGACATGGTGCACAAGGTGCCGGTCATCTGGGGTATCGACGCCATGCACGGCAACAGCAATGTGCACGGCGCCACCCTGTTCCCGCATAATATCGGCCTGGGCGCGGCGCATAACAAAGTCCTTATCAAGAAGATGGCCATGTCGGTCGGCCTGGCCGTGCGCGCCACCGGCATCAACTGGGTGTTCGCGCCAACGCTGGCCGTGGTGCGCGACGATCGCTGGGGCCGTACCTACGAAAGCTTTTCCGAAGACCCGATGCTGGTCAAGTCGTATGGCGGCGAGTACGTGCGCGGCCTGCAGGGCGACCTGAAGGGCGATGCGACGGTGGTCGCCACGGCCAAGCACTTCATCGGCGACGGCGGCACGGACCAGGGCAAGGACCAGGGCGTGAACAAGGCCGGCAATGCGGACCTGATCAACATCCATGGCCAGGGCTACTACAGCGCGCTGGCAGCCGGTGCGCAGTCGGTCATGGTGTCGTTCAACAGCTGGAACGACGTCGCCAAGGGCGTCGACTACGGCAAGATGCATGGCAGCAAGGAGCTGCTGACCGGCGTCCTGAAAACCAAGATGGGTTTCGACGGCATCGTGGTGTCGGACTGGAATGGCATCGCCCAGGTGCCGGGCTGCACCAACGACAGCTGCCCGCAGGCGATCAACGCGGGCATGGACATGATCATGGTGCCGGACGACTGGCGCGCCTTTATCGCCAACACCATCAAGCAGGTGGAGTCGGGCGCCATTCCGATGGCGCGCATCGACGACGCCGTCACCCGCATCATTCGCGTGAAACTGCGCGCCAACATGTTCGGCAAAAAGCCGTCGGAAAACGTCTACGCCGGCAAGGCAGAAGCGCTGCAGGCGCGCGCGCTGGCACGCCAGGCGGTGCGCGAGTCGCTGGTGCTGCTCAAGAACGATACCAACGCGTTGCCGCTGGCGAGGGGTAAAAAAATCCTCGTGGTCGGCAAGAGCGCGGACGACATGTCGAACCAGACCGGCGGCTGGTCGTTGACCTGGCAGGGCACCGCCAACAAGAACAGCGACTTCCCGAACGGCGACACCATCCTGGCCGGCATCCGCGACGCCGCGGGCGCGGCCAATGTCACCTTCAGCGCCACGGCCGAAGGAATCGATGTGTCGAAATTCGATGCCGTGGTCGCGGTCATCGGCGAAACGCCGTATGCCGAGGGTGATGGCGACATCGGCCCATCGGGCACGCTGCGCCACAGCGGCCGCCATCCGGAAGACCTGGCCGTGCTGCAGGCCGTGGCCGGCAAGGGCAAGCCGGTCATCACGGTGATGGTGACGGGCCGCGCGCTGTACACCAATGACCTGATGAACCTGTCGGACAGTTTTGTGGCGGCCTGGCTGCCGGGCAGTGAAGGCAAGGGCGTGGCCGACGTCCTGTTCAAGGGACCGCACAACTTCAAGGGCACGCTGTCGTTCTCTTGGCCAAAATCGATTTGCCAGGCCGCCGTGAATGCCGGCGACAAGGATTACGCGCCGTTGTTCAAACTGGGCTACGGCCTGAAATACGGCAGCAAGGCCAAAGTCGGCAAGCTCGATGCCAGCTGGGCGGACGGCGGCTGCGGCGTGACCAATATGTACCCGGTCTTCAGCCAAGCCGACCGCGCCACCTGGCCCTTGTATATCGCCAGCGGCGGCAAGCGCACGGCATTGGGCAGCGACGTCAACGCGGTCTTCAACCTGCCGGGCGTGAAGGTGGAGACCACCCAGGTCAACACCCAGCAGGACGGCAAGCTGGTGACGTGGAGCGGTCCTGCCACGCTGGAGGCGCGCGGCGCCAGGGCGGCGGCACTGCCGGCCTTTGCGACGGCCGACGGCGTGCTGCAGTTCGATACCATCGTCAGCGCGGCGCCTGCGGGCAAGGTCAGCGTAGCCGTGGGCGGTGCATCGCTCGACGTCACCGGCGCATTCAAACATTTGTCCGGACAGAACAAGCAGACCGTGCGCATTCCGCTGGCCTGCTTCAAGGGCGCCGACCTGGCGAAAGTCGATGTGCCGTTTTCCGTGAGCAGCGACGCGGCCTTCACGGCGGCGTTTGCCAACGTCCAGATCGTGGGCGGCGCGGCAAAGGAAAAGGGCGCGCTTGCATGCGATGAGGCGAAATGAACATGGAACCGATCCGTTTTTTTGACGGACCACGACTGCTGGCCGATATCGGTGGCACCAATGCCCGCTTCGCGATTGAAACCGCGCCGCGCGTGTTCGAGGCGGTCAGTGTCCTGTCCTGCAAACAGTACGCCAGCCTGGGCGCCGCGATCACCGCCTACCTGGCGGGCCCCGAGGCCGCGCCACACGCCGAGGCAATCCGTAATGCGGCCATCGCAATCGCCAATCCGGTCGATGGCGACATGGTCAGCATGACCAACCACACCTGGAGCTTTTCGATTTCATCGCTGCGCGAAGAATTGAACCTGACGACACTGCTGGTGGTGAACGACTTCACGGCGCTGGCGATGGCGCTGCCGCATTTGCGGCCTTCGCAGCGCACGCGCGTGGGCGGCGGCATGGAACTGCCGGGCCGCACCATCGGCCTGATCGGGCCCGGCACGGGACTTGGCGTGTCGGGCATCGTGCCGGTGGACGGGCGCTGGGTGGCCCTGGCCAGCGAAGGCGGGCACGCCAGCTTCGCGCCGGCCGACGAGACCGAGATCAGGATCATGCAGCAGCTGTGGAAGGAACATGGCCACGCGTCGGCGGAGCGCCTCTTGTCCGGCCCCGGACTGGAATTGATCTACCGCGTCATTGCGGGCAAGAGCATGGGCGCGGCCGGTATCACCCAGCGCGCGGTCGACGGCATGGACGCCGAGTGCGCGCTGACGGTCGACTGCTTCTGCGGCGTGCTGGGCGCAGTGGCCGGCAACGTGGCGCTGACCCTGGGCGCCACCGGCGGCATGTATGTCGGCGGCGGCATCGTGCCGCGGTTGGGTAGCCTGTTCGCGAACTCGCCGTTCCGCGCACGATTTGAAGCCAAGGGGCGGCTGGCCGCTTACCTGGCGCGTATTCCGACCTTCCTTATTACAGAAGAATATCCGGCGTTCTTGGGCGTCTCGGCCATTCTTTCCGAACAGCCGGCCCACCGGCACTGAACCTTACCCCAGGAGACAGCATGGAACACATTTCACAGCCGGGTGCACGCAGCACCTACGACGCGGGCGCCAGCAATACGGGCCCCCTGATCATCGTCACCATCCTCTTTTTCATGTGGGGTTTGCTCACGTCGCTCAACGACGTGCTGATTCCGCACCTGCAATCGGTCTACACGCTGACCCATGTACAAGCCATGCTGGTGCAGTTCTGCTTCTTCGGCGCCTACTTCGTGGTGTCGCTCCCGGCCGGCATGCTGATCAAAAAAATCGGCTACCAGAAGGGCGCCGTCACCGGCCTGATGATCGCCGCCGCCGGCTGCGCGCTGTTCTATCCGGCCGCGACGTCGGGATTCGGCGTGTTCCTGCTGGCCTTCTTCGTGCTGGCATCGGGCATCACCATCCTGCAGGTGGCCGCCAATCCCTATGTGACCGAACTGGGCGACCCGCAGACGGCGTCGAGCCGCCTGACGCTGACGCAGGCCTTCAACTCCCTGGGCACCACCGTGGCGCCTGCGCTGGGCGGCATGCTGATCCTCGGCGGCGCGGTACTGGGTGCGGCCGAACTGGCCGCGCTGCCCGCGGCCGACCAGGTGGCTTACCGCGCCAAGGAAGCGTCCATGGTCCAGGGCCCGTACCTGGCGCTGGCCGCGGCGCTGCTGGCGCTGGCGGTGCTGTTCGCCCTGGCGCGCCTGCCAAAAATCACGCACGCCGATCCGGTCGGTTCGATCGCGACGGATGGCAAGGAATCGGCGCTGTCGCACCGGCACCTGGTGCTGGGCGCGATCGGCATTTTCCTGTACGTGGGCGGTGAAGTGAGCATCGGCAGCTTCCTGATCAACTTCATGAGCGAGCCATCGATCGGGGGCCTGACCCACGCCGAGGGAGCGAACTACGTCAGTCTTTACTGGGGCGGCGCCATGGTCGGCCGTTTCATCGGCTTTGCGGTGATGCGTTCGGTCAGCCCGGGCAAGGCGCTGGCATTCAATGCGGCAGCTTCCATCGTGCTGATCCTGCTGGCCGTTTTCGGCAGCGGCAAACTGGCGATGTGGTCCATCCTGGCCGTTGGCCTGTGCAACTCGATCATGTTCCCGACCATCTTCAGCATGGCCTTGCACAAGCTGGGCAAGCTGACCGGCCAGGGTTCGGGCATTCTGTGCATGGCGATCGTGGGCGGCGCGCTGGTGCCACTTGCGCAAGGCTTCCTGGCCGACGCGTACAGCCTGCAGATGTCCTTCCTGGTGCCGGCCGCCTGCTACACCTTCGTCCTGTTCTTCGGCCTGAAGTACGCCGGGATGTACAAGAAGCAGGCATAGTCGCAGGCAACACTGCTGAACTTGCGGGACAGGGGCGCTGTCAAAAACTGACACGCCCTTCAAGCAACCAGGAGATCGACATGCTGAGAAAGTTCCTACTCAAAGGTTTGCTGGGTGTTTCCGCCGCGGCTGCGCTATTGGCAGCCCTTCCGGTCAAGGCGCAAACACCCGGCACCACCGCCAGCGGCACAGCCGCGACCGCAAGCACCTTCAGCCGCGCAGACAAGAAAATCCTCATGGTTCTGGCGCAAGCGCACATGGTTGAAATTGAAAGCGGGCGCCTGGCGCAAACCAGGAGCCAGAGCGAGCAGGTCAAAAATTTTGCGCAGCGCATGATCGACGACCATACCAAGGCACAGGCTGAGGTCCAGCAACTGGCCGATGCGCGCAACATTGCCTTGCCCAAGAAGCTGGGCCTGATGAACAGGGCCAGGGTCAACCGCCTGGGCGGCCTGAGCGGCGAAGCCTTCGACCGCGCCTATATGGAACGCGCCGCCGTGGCCGAACACAAGAAAACCCACGACATGCTGCGCCAGGCGGAAACCCGCGCCAAGGATCCCGATCTGAAAGCGCTCGTGGCGCGCACGCTGCCCATTGTCGACCAGCACCTGACGTCGGCGCAGCAACTGCATAAGGATACGATGCAAGGCAGCAGCCGTACCCAGGGCACGACCGGCACGTCGCCGGACAAGAAAAATGAATAGCGAATAATACGAATGCGCGGTGATTGGCGGCATGAAAGGTCGCGCTACAATGTGCTTTCATGCTCGCCATCCTCGCCGTTACCTTTCCGTTTTTTGCGCTCGTCCTGTGCGGCTATATTGCCGTGCGGCGCCACCTGCTGCCGCAGATTGCCATTCCAGGCATGAACAGCTTTGTCCTGTATTTTGCGTTGCCATGCCTGCTGTACCGTTTCGGCGCGGCCACGCCGCTGGCGCAGCTGCTCGATCCCGCCGTCGCTGGCGTGTACCTGCTGTGCGCCGTCATCATGGTGGGGCTGGTTGTGGTGGCCACGCTGGGGCGCACGCGCGACTGGAATAATGCGGCTTTCGGCGCGTTGGTGGCGGCGTTCCCGAATACCGGCTTCATGGGCGTGCCGCTGCTGGTGGCGCTGGTGGGGGCACGCGCGTCGGCCCCGGTGATCGTGACCATTGCCGTCGACCTGATCGTCACCACCTCGCTGTGCATCGCCCTGTCGCGGCTGGGGCAGGGCAGGGGCCATGGCAGCGCGGTGGCCCTGGGCCAGGCCTTGTCGGGCATGCTGCGCAATCCCATGCCGTGGGCCATCCTGCTCGGCGCGGCCGCATCCGGCGCAGGCCTGGTGCTGCCCGCGCCCGCCATGCGCACGGTCGACCTGCTGGCCGACGCCGCGTCGCCCGTGGCGCTGTTTGCCATCGGCGCGGTGCTGGCGCGCTCGCACATGCATGCCTCGGGCCCGACGCCGCTGTCCGGCTATCTTCCCGTGGCGCTGGCCAAGCTGCTGCTGCATCCGCTGCTGGTGTTCGGCGTCGGCCATGCGGCCATGCGCGCCGGTGTGCCGCTCGACCCGGCAGCCCTGACGGTACTCATCCTGGTGGCCTGCCTGCCCAGTGCCGGCAATGTCGCGCTGCTGACCGAACGGTTTGGAGCCGATTCCGGACGCATCGCGCGTATCATCCTGGTCTCGACCGCCATATCATTTTTGAGCTTCTCGGCCGTTGTTGCATTTGCGATATAAATGTTATGCACCTGCCAAGGCCTGATTGTGAAATAATAATGCCCGACTTGCGGCAGTGCGCCGTATTTACCAAGGATTTCGATTGATTGACATGTTTGCAACTGATGCAGAGTTGGCACAGTGGGAAGCCGACTTGCCGGCCCTGCAGGGCGCCATGCGGCTGCAGCTTGTCGTCACGATGGCCTGGCATTTTCGCCAGCGCGATCCGGCGCGCTCGCGCGCGCTCGCAAGCGACGCCGGCGAGCTGATGTCCAGCTTGCGCGAACCGCAGCGCACCCTGGTGGCAGCGCGCTTCATGCTGATCGAAGGCGAAGCCAAGTGGCTGCTTGGCGAGCTCGACGCCGCCCGCGCGCTGGCCGACCAGGCTTTCACGCAGTTCGAGCGCCACGACGACCTGATCGGCTCGGCCGACTCCCGCTGGCTGCGTTCGTGGATTGAAGTGGACCGCGGCAATGCGGCCGGCAGCGACATCGAACTGGCCGCGGCAGCCGACGACGCGCGCCGCGCCGGCGACAAGGTGCGCGCCGACGTGGCCGACGCGGCAGCGGCCCTGTTCGCGGTCTTTTGCGACCTGCACACCGCCGAAGCGCGCTGGGGCAACCGCTTCGACATCGATGACGACAGCGCCCACCCGGCCGTCATCGGCTGGATCCACGATTACTACGGCACCGCCGCCTTCCAGGCCAGCGACTTCGGACGCGCGGTCAGCCTGCTGATGCGCTCCTACGAAATGGCGCTGACGACCGGCCAGGTCAGGCGCGCCATCAACATCGCGACCAATATCGGCAACGGCTTCACCAGCCTGAACGCGCACCACGCGGCGCTGGAATGGATGCAGCGCGGCCTGGACCTGGCGCGCCCTACCGGCTGGCCCATGAGCATCGGCCTGGGCCTGATGCAGACCTCCGAAACACTGCGCCACCTTGGCCAGCGTGAAGCGGCGCTCGAATTGCTGCACGAAGCCTTGGCGACGCTGGCGCCGCTGTCCGGCTCGCGCGCGTATGCCATCGCGCTTGAATACAAGGGCGACCTGGCGCTCGATGGCGGCGACTTCGACGCCGCGCTGGAGAGCTTTGCCCGGCTTGAAGTACGCGGCGAAGCGCTCAAACAGGCCGACTTCCAGAGCGGTGCGCGGCGCGGCCAGGCGCATGCCCTGTCGCACCTGAACCGCGCGCCGGAAGCGCTGGCCAAAGCCGACGCCGCGCTGACGCTGGCGCGCGACCATGGCGACGCCTACAACCAGATCGCCGCACTCAAGGTGCTGGCCGAAATCCATGCACGCCATCTGCTGCCGGCGCCGGAAGGCATGGTCGCGCCGAACGCCGCGCTGCACTTCCTGAAGCAGGCCATGACGGTGGCGGCCACCATCGACGGCTACACCGTGCCGGGCGATTTGCTCGACGCGGTCGCGCGCGCCTACGCCAACGTGGGCGACTACGCCCGCGCCTACGAGATCGCCTTGCGCGCCAGCGCCGCGCGCGACAAGACCCACAGCCAGGAAGCGACCAACCGCGCCGTGGCGATGCAGGTCCAGTACCAGACCGAGCGCGCCAAGACCGAAGGCGCGCATCACCGCCAGCTGGCGGCGGCCGAAGCCAAGCGCGCCGAAGTGCTGCAGCACACCAGCGCCACGCTGGAGCACTTGTCCGCGATCGGGCAGGAAATCACCACGCACCTGGAAGCGGCTGCGGTATTTCGCGCGCTCGACCGCCACGTGCACGGCCTGCTCGACGCCACCCATTTTTCGATTTTCCTGATCGAGCCGGACGGCTCCGCATTGAGCTGCGCCTTCGGCATCGAGGCGGGAAGAACACTGCCTGCCATGCGCGTGCCGCTGACCGACGAACGCGCCAACTCGGTGCGCTGCGTACGCGAACGGCGCGAAATCCTGGTCGCCCTCGAAGCCGATGCGGATACGCCCAATCTCATTCCCGGCACCCTGCATACCCTCAGCCTTCTGTTCGCGCCGCTGATGATAGGCGAACGCGTGATGGGTGTGATGACGGTGCAGTCGCTCTCGCCGAACGCCTATGGCGAACGCGAACGCCTGATCTTCCGCACGCTGTGCGCGTACGGCGCGATCGCGCTCGACAACGCCAGCGCCTACCGCCAGGTGGCCGCCACGCTCAAGACCCTGAGCGCCACGCAGGCGCAGCTGCTCGAAAAGAACGTCGAACTCGAGCAAGCCTACAAGGCGCTTGAGGACGTGAGCCTGACCGACCAGCTGACCGGCTTGCGCAACCGCCGCTTCTTCCTGCAGCACGTGGACGCCGACGTCGGCATGAGCCTGCGCCGCTACGACGATCCGCTGCGCAGCGGCGTCATCGAGCGCGAAACATCGCCCGGCAAGGACCTGGTGTTCTTCATGGTCGACCTGGATCACTTCAAGGAAGTGAACGACGGCTATGGCCACGCGGCGGGCGACGCGGTGCTGGTGCAGATGCAGGAACGGCTGCGCGAAGTGTTCCGCGAATCGGATTACCTGATCCGCTGGGGCGGCGAAGAATTCCTGGTGCTGGCGCGCGCCACGCACCGCGACGACGCCAGGGTGGTGGCCGAACGGATACGCAAGGCTGTCGCTAACCGCAATTTCATCTTGCCGGACGGGACCGAGTTGCAGAAAACCTGCTCGATCGGGTTTGCCTGCTTCCCGTTCGTGCAGGCCGAACCAAGGCTGATGTCGTGGTCGGAAGTGGTGGAGCTGGCGGACCAGGGGCTGTACCTGGTCAAGCGCTCGGGCCGCAATGCCTGGGCGGCGATTTACAGTACGCCGGAGACGCGCTACGAGAACCTGTTCCCGCGCCTGATCCACCAGCTCGATGAATCGCTGGCGACCGGGGAGGCGAAGCTGGTCACGAACCTGGAGAAGGTGTCGCTGTCGGCCGGCGCAAAAACGCGCCGCCTGGTGCTCGCGACCGACAAGCTCAAGCCGTGAGGTACATGCCTATGCCTGTATCTTCGGCAATCCGTCGCTGATCGTTCAGCGACCGGTTCTGGCTCAGCTTCCATTTTCCCTGCAGCCGTTCGACCGGAATCTCGATTCCCACGATCGCCTGCGCGATCCTGTCGATGAACTCGCGCGGCGCATCGTGCACACCCCACGGCGCGGGACGGCCGGCCTCGTGCCGCTGCGTGAGCCGTTCCAGCAATCCCATGATCCATTCCGGATCGTCGATCGCGCGCAGCTTGCCGTGCGCATGCACGACCGCATAATTCCAGGTCGGCACCACCTTCCCGCTGACCGGCTTTTCCTCATACAGCGCGGGCGACACATACGCCGACGCACCCTGGAACACCACCATCACCTCGCCCTCGGTGCGCCACAGCGGATTGGCGCGCGCCACGTGGGCGCGCAGCACCCCGAACGGGGCATCGACGCTCGCCGCAACCATCTCGAACGGAATGTGGTCGGCGCACAAGCCGCCGGCGCCCAGCGTTACCAGGGTGCCGAGCGGATTGTCGTGTACCAGTCCGTGCAGGACGTCGAGGCGGGTTTCTTCAAAATGGCGTGGTGCGTACATGGGTCAGGCGGCTCCTTCGATAACGATGTCGGCTTTGATTGAATTGGCGATGTAGCACTGCGCATGCGCGCTATGGTGGATCGCATCGAGCTGTCCGGCGTCGGGCGCCGCGCCGGAAAACGCGATGGCAGGTCGCAGGGCGATTTTCGTCATCGCCATCTTCCCTTCCGTGTTGCGCTCCATGATGCCGTGCGCGTCGTCGCGATAGCTGTCGACGACGTAGCCACGCTGCGCCGCGATCGACAGGAAAAACAGCATGTGGCAGCTCGATGCGGCGGCGACCAGCGCCTCTTCCGGATCGACATTGGCGGCCACCGACATCGGCAGCGGCACCGACAGCGGGGACGACGACGCCGGCACCCGCAGCCCGCCGTCGAAGGCCCACTCATGCGCGCGGCTGTACTTGTTATCGGCAAACGGCTCGTGCGCGCCGCGCTGCCATTGCACTGTTGCTTCGAATCTTTGCATGCTTCCTCCCTTGCGATAAAGTCATCGTACCGCCTTCTTTGGCTTGCTCATATATCCAATTTCATGGAATATGAGAATACCAATGCATATTCCCGACATTCTCGCCGCCACGCCGCTCGGACGCGGCAGTCCCGTGCCCCTGTTCCGCCAGTTGTATGCGCGCATCAAGGAGGCGATCCTGCGCGGCACGCTCAGCCCCGGCATGCAGCTCCCACCCACCCGCGACCTCAGCGAACTGCTGGGCGTATCGCGCCAGACCGTCCTGAACGCCTACGACCAGCTCACGGCCGAAGGCTATCTCAGTGGCACGGTCGGGCGCGGCACCTTCATCAGCGCCCACTTGCCGATCGCCCTGCCGGCCGACGCGCCGCGCGGCCTGATGCGGCCCCTGTCCGCGCGCGGCGCCAACTACGCGGCGGCCATGCAAAGTGTGGGCCACCATGCCAGTCCGGCGCGCGCCTTCCGCGTCAGCATGCCCAGCCTGGACCTGTTTCCCTTCGACGTGTGGAGCCGCCTGGAAGCGCGCCGCTGGCGCCACCCGGACCATCACATGGGCTATGGCGACCCGGCCGGCTTCGCGCCGCTGCGCGAACTCCTGTGCGTGTACCTGCGCGCCTCGCGCGGCGTCAATTGCACGCCCGAGCAGGTCATCATCACGTCCGGATCGCAGCAAGGCCTGTACCTGCTGACGGCGCTGCTGCTGGCGCCGGGCGACAAGGTATGGGTGGAGTCGCCTGGCTACCAGGGCGCCAGCGCGCCGCTGTTCGCGACCGGCGCCGACGTGTGCACCGTACCGGTGGACGGGGAGGGCATGGACGTGGCCTTCGGCGCGGCGCGCTACCCGGATGCGCGGATGGTGCTGTCCACGCCCTCGCACCAGCTGCCGCTGGGCGTGACCATGACGCTGCAGCGCCGTCTGGAACTGCTGCGCTGGGCCGCCGCCAACAAGGCCTGGATCATCGAGGACGACTACGACAGCGAATACCGCTACACCGGTCCGCCGCTGGCGTCGCTGCAAAGCCTGGACAGCGCCGATTGCACGGTGTACGTCGGCACGCTGTCGAAGGTGCTGTTTCCCGGCCTGCGCCTGGGCTACATCGTGGCGCCGCCGGCGCTGGTGGAAGCTGTCGTGCGCGCCAAATCGGTGGTCGATCGCCACAACGCCATCGTGCCGCAAATGGTGCTGGCCGACTTCATGGCAGGCGGCCACTTCAGCCGCCATATCAAGCGCACGCGCGAGGCCTATGCCGAACGGCGCCATGCCCTGTTGACGGGTATTGAAGCGCAGCTGGGCGACGAGCTTCGCTGCGGCCCGTCCGACGCGGGCCTGGACCTGTGCGTGCATTTCAGGCGAGCGCGCGACGAACAGGCGGTGGTGCAGGCGGCCCTGGTGCGCGGTGTCGAAATGCGCCCGCTGTCGTACTACGCCAACCGCGTGGCGGTGCCGGAATGCGCCGTCGATCCCGGCCTGGTGCTCGGCTTTGCCGCCGTCACGCCGCGCGACATCGCCGCCGGCCTGAAGGTGCTGCGCGCTATACTTCGGGCATGAACAAGATCCGCTGCTCCTGGGCCAATCCAGCCAATCCACGCTACCTTGCCTACCACGACAAGGAATGGGGCGTGCCTTGCCACGACGAGAACACGCTGTTCGAAATGCTCAATCTCGAAGGCGCCCAGGCGGGCCTGAGCTGGGAAACCATCCTCAACAAGCGCGACAACTACCGCGCCGCCTTCGACGGCTGGGACGCCGAAAAAATCGCGCGCTACGACGCCGCCAAGGTGGCCGAACTGCTGGCCAATCCCGGCATCGTGCGCAACCGGCTCAAGGTCGCCGCCGCCATCACCAATGCCCAGGCTTACCTGCGCCTGCTGGAAGAGGGCAGTTCGCTCGACCAGTACCTGTGGGCTTACGTCGGAGGCAAGCCTGTCGTCAACCGCTTCACGCGCGAAACCCGTCCGGCCAAGACCGAACTGTCCGACCGCATTTCCAAGGACCTGGCAAAGCGGGGCTTCAAGTTTGTGGGCTCGACCATCATCTATGCCTACATGCAGGGCATCGGCATGGTGGACGACCACGACATCAGCTGCTTCTGCCACAGCAAAAAATGACAAGCCGGCACGTCGTGTTCGATTCGCACTTCGGCGACGGCGAGCGCTTTCGCAGCGCTGTGCGCGCACGGCAGGGCGACCTTCACTACATTGCCCTGCACAGCGATCCCTTGCCGGGTTTCCGGCGCATTCCGCAGGCTGACGCCGGCGTCACGCTCGACCTGCTGTGCGCGCCGCTGGAAAGCGCGCTCGCGCAACTCGACGCCCGCATCGACAGCTTCTGCCTGCACGGCATCGCGGACCAGGGCAGCGGCTTCGCCCGCACCCTGGCGCGCCTGGCGCAACCCGGCGCCACCCTGCACACGGAAGGCCTGACGGCGGCCCAGGAACATGCGCTGGCGAGCGTGGGCTTTGCCGACGGCACTTTCACCACCCGCAAGCCGCCATCACCGTGGGCGAGGCAGCACGAGCCCGTGCGCCGCGCCATCGTGATCGGCGCGGGCCTGGCCGGTTCGGCCGCCTGCGAGCGCCTGTGCGCGCGCGGCTGGCAGGTCACGCTGGTCGAACGCCATGCGCAGGCCGCCACCGAGGCCTCGGGCAACCTGGCCGGTATTCACATGCCACTGCTGTCGCGCGACGACAACATCATGACGCGTCTGTCGCGCGCCGCCTTCCTGTATGCGCTGGCTTACTGGGACAGGCTCGGTCCCATCCAGGGTGCGCGCTGCGGCGTGCTGCAGCTGGCGCGCGACGCGGCCCACGCGCAAGTGCAGAGGGCGATCACGGGCTATCCGCCGGCTTTCGCGCAGTGGCTTGAAAGCGGCCCCGCCAGCGCCATGCTGGGCGCTGCGGCCCCCGATGGCGCATGGCTGTTTCCGCAGGCTGGCTGGGCGCGCCCGTCCAGCGTGTGCGAAGCCATGCTGGACGCCTGCGGCAGCCTTCTCGCACGACGCTTCGGCGTGGGCAGCGTGTCGCTGGAACGCGACGGCGACGCCTGGAGCGTGGCCGACGCGGCGGGCCGGCATATCGTCAGCGCGCCGGTGGTGGTACTGGCCAATGGCACGGGCGCGCTCGACCTGGCGCAAAGCGCCGGCCTGCCGCTGGCCAGCGTGCGCGGCCAGGTCACCCACCTGGCGGCGGGCGCGCTGCCCGCGCTGCCCTTCGTGCTGTGCCGCGAAGCGTACCTCACGCCGGCGTCCGATGGCGTGCACAGCCTGGGCGCCAGCTACGACGACGACGCCAATCCCGCACTGGCGGCCGGCAGCCAGCATGAAAACCTGGAGAAGATCCGCGCGCTGCTGGGCGATCCCGGCATCGGCATCGATGCGCCACTGGCCGGCAGGGTGGGCTTTCGCTGCGTGGCGCCGGACCGCCTGCCGCTGGTGGGCGCGCTGCCCGACATGCAGGCCGGCGGGCGGGCCGAACGCCTGCGCGAGGTGGCGCGCCATCCCGGCCTGTACGCGCTGCTGGGCTATGCCTCGCGCGGCCTGTGCTGGGCGCCGCTGGCGGCCGAATTGCTGGCCGCCCGCCTGGACGGCGAACCGCTCCCGCTGGAGGCCGAACTGGCCACGGCGCTCGATCCCGCACGCTTCATGTTGCGCGCGCGCCGCCGTCCGGTGTGATAATGGACAACACCAATGAATCCAGGCGGCGCAGCGCCGGATTCGGCGTATAATTGGCGTACGGCAACTTTCTTGGCATGCTGTCACTCTGTGGAGACTGGAGAAGATGGACGATACGCCGAGCTCGAATGAGCTCTTTCTCTTTCTTGCGTCTACCGCGCACGATATGAAAAATTCAATCAGCGTCCTTTCCGGCACGCTCGAGACCATCCTCGGCAGCACGTCGCCCGAGAGCGAAGCGGCCTATCCGCAGATGGCGCACATGTTGTACCAGACCAAACGCCTGAACGACAACCTGATCCAGCTGCTGGCCCTGTACAAGCAGGTCGGCAAGCCCGAATACCCCTTCGACATCCAGGCGCTGGAAATGGGCGACGTGGTCGAACAGATCGTGGCGGCCGACCGCATCCTCCTCAAGTCCAAGGGCATCACGCTCGTCACCGATTTCGATCCGGCCCTGATCTGGCATTTCGACGAAGACCTGATCATCGGCGTGATCGGCCATGCGATCAACAATGCCATCAACTACACCAAGGACACGATCCGCATCGCCATCGCCAGGGTGGACGACTGCCTGGAAATCCGGGTCGAGGACAACGGCGTCGGCTATCCGGCGGCCATGCTCGAAGCTGGCGTGTCGGCCATGCACGGCGCCAGCCGCGGCGTCAACTTCCTGACCAACAGCACCGGCCTTGGCCTGTATTTTTCCAGCGAGGTGGCCAAGATGCACAAGCATCGCCAGCGCAGCGGCACCCTGCGCCTTGAAAACGGCGGCGCCTTCGGCGGCGGCTGTTTTGTATTGAGCCTGCCATGAGCAAGGGCATGCCTACGGGCCCCCTGAACGCCGGCCTGGCCACGTCCGGACAGTATGTGGATTGGGCCAGCAAGAACTACCTGATCGTCGACGACTTCGTGGGCGTGCGCCAGCTGCTGCGCGATTCGCTGCGCAACCTTGGCGCGAAAAATATCGACCAGGCTTCCAGCGGCGGCGAAGCCATGGCCCTGCTGGTGCGCAGTCGCTACGACGTGGTCCTGTGCGACTACAACCTCGGCGAAGGCAAGAACGGCCAGCAGGTGCTGGAAGAATCGCGCGTGCGCAACCTGCTTCAACCGAGCAGCGTGTGGATGATGGTGTCGGCCGAAAAAAGCGTCGAATCGGTCATGGGCGCGGCCGAACACCAGCCCGACGCCTACCTGATCAAGCCGATCACCGAAGGCGTGCTGCTCACGCGCCTGAACCGCGCCTGGCACAAGAAGCAGGTGTTCAAGAAAATCGACCAGGCCTACCTGGAAAAGGACTACCTGAAGGCCGCCAAGCTGTGCGACGAGCAGATCGCCCTCCACAAGGTGCACGAGATCGACCTGCTGCGCATGAAGGCCACGCTGATGTTCAAGAGCGGCGAGCCGGAAAAGGCGCGCGAAGCCTACGAGCGTGTGCTCAAGGAGCGCGAATACCAGTGGGCGCGCACGGGCCTGGCCAAGATTCGCATGGCCAACGGCGAATACGAACAGGCGCGCCAGATCTTCCAGACCGTGATCGCCGAGAACCGTTACTACATGGATGCCTACGACCAGCTGGCCGCCGCCCATACCGCCATGGGCCAGCCGGAGGAAGCCTGCACGATCCTGGAGCGGGCGTCCAAGCTGTCGCCCAATTCGGTGGGGCGCCAGCGCGCCCTGGGACAGGTGTCGCTCAAGCTGGGCAACATGGGCATGGCCGAAAAGGCCTTCCGCAAGTGCATCGCGATCGGCGAATATTCGGTCAATAAAACGCCGGAAGCCTATTTCGGCCTGGCGCGCGTATGCGGCCTGAAAAACGATACCAAGGAAGCGCTCCAGCTGCTGCTGACGGCGCAGCGCGAATTTTCGACCGACCAGATCCAGCTGCGCGCCAAGATCACCGAAGGCATGGTCTACCACGAGAGCGGCGACTACCGGCGCGCGCGCAAGGCCGGCGAGGAACTCGACGAAATGCTCAACACCTACGTCGAGCGGCCGGACACGCCCACCTGCATGGACATGTCCACCCTGCTGTTCGCGGTGGGCATGAAGGAAACCCCGGTCGAGCTGCTGTGCTACGTCATCAAGAACAACCACGACAACACGGTGCTGCTGGACGATGTGCAGAAAATCTTCGACAAGGCGCGCATGAGCGACGAAGGTTTTGCCCTGATCAAGGCGTCGAAAAAAGAAGCGTCCGACATGATGAACCAGGGCGTGCTGCTGTGGAAAACCGGCAAGCTGCCCGAGGCCGTCGAATGGATGCGCGAGGCGCGCACCGCCTTGCCGAACAATATGCGGATCCTGTTCAACTCGGCGCAAATCCTCATTTCCCACATCGAAAAGCATGGCTTCGACGAAGCGCTGTCGCGCGAGGCCACCGACGTGTTGCTCCACGTTGACAAAGTGCAGCCCGGCCAGCAGCGGTTTGCCCAGCTCATGGAGCAGCTGGCGGCACTGGCGCCCTCGGTAGCCCAGGTGCAGGCCGGACAGGACAAGGCGGCCTGATCCGTTACGCCAACCTTGTGCCCGCCCGCGCTAATGCTAAACTGAATGCTGCGCGGGAAAACCCGCATTGATCCGGGAAAGGGACGTACATGCGCGACATCGCCAAGGAAGTCTACGAAAAGATGAGAGTTGGCAACAGTGCCTGGATTAAACCTGTTGCTGCAAAGGGCGACACCTTGCCAGAGTTCCAGGAAGTGCACAAACAGGTGCGCGAGATGGCCGATGAAGGCCTGATCTCCATATCAAAAGTCGAACGCCAGGCCGATGGCCTGATCGACGCCATCCGTATCCAGAAAATCGCCTGACGCCGGTGTGATCAGGCTTTCGGGGCCGCCTTCGGTTTGGCCGGGGCGCGCTTGGCCGCGGCTTTTTTGGCGGCCGGCGTTTTTGCAGCCGTTTTCGCAGCGGTTTTCACGGCCGCCTTCACGGCCGGTTTCGCGGCCGGCTTGACCGCCGCATTGACCATGGCTTTGCCCAGCTTCATGGCAGGATTGGCTGCGGCCAGCTTGCTGGTGGCGTTGGCCACTGCGTCGGACGCCATGGCCGTGGTGACGGCCGTCTTGAACTGATCCTGCAGCATGTTCCACCAGGCGACCGGATTGGCCATGGCCGCTGCCGCCGGTGCGGTCTCTTTCTCCGCTTCCACGGGCGCCGGTGCGGCTTCGATTTTTGCTTCCACCTTCGGTTCGGGCGCCGGCGTCGGGAAAAACGCCGACGCATAGGGCGCTGCCGCCAGCACGGTTTTTTCGTTCGCGCCCGGCTGCTTGACCGCGTTGGCCAGCGTGGCGCCCATCGACTTCAGGGTGGCGATGGTGCCGCGCTGGACTTCGAGGGCCTGGATGGTCCCGCGCAGCATCGACACATTGACGTTGAGCCAGGCTTCGACGGCCTTCAGGTCGGCGATTTTCTTGTCCAGTTCGTCGACTGACAGCGTCGGGGCGGCCATGCCGGGGATGCTCATGCCAGGGACGCTCATGCTGCCCCACAGGTTCTTGACGAAGTCGAGGGTGTCAGCGACGGCACCGACGCCAGGAATGTTGGGCATTTGCGGTTTCAGCATGGGGGTCTCCGTGGTGGTTTGGGCTTAGCGTAGCAGATGTTATGCGTTCGGCAAAGCAGCCTATGCGCGCCGGGCGCCCTGTCATCGGAAAAGTGCTCGAACACGTTACACTAGCACTATGACGATTGCATTACCTTCACTCCGATGGCGCCGCGTACTGGCGATCTGCGCGGCCTCGGTCCTGCTTCACTACCTGGCGATCGGCTGGGTTGGCGCACGCATCGGCATGGCGCAGCACGAGGAGGGCAGCAGCAAGCCATCGGCCATCGTGGCCCAGCTGCGCACGGCGCCCGAGCCCATGCCGGCGGCGGCCGCGGCGCCGGCGCCGGCGCCAAAGCCGGTCGCAAGGACCGCGCCGGCCCGCAGGCGCCCGGCGCCGGTGGTGGCGCCGATCGAGGCTGGCGACATTGCGGCCCCGCTGCCGGTAGTTGATAGCGGCGCTGCGCCGGCGCTGCCCGACGTACAATCGCCTGAACCGGTGCCGGTGGCAGCGCCGGCCCCGGGGCCGCGCTACAAGGTCAGCCTGCCGCCGTCGGCCGAACTGACGCTGGACGTGGCGCGTACCGACGCCAGCGGCGCCAGCTGGTCGGGCAAGGCGGTCATGGACTGGTCGCAAGATGGCAGTGCGTACCGGATGACGATGGTGGCCAGTATCACCATGATCGTCACCATGAACCTGGCCGAACTGGCCAGCGAAGGCGCGATCGACGCGAACGGCATCGCGCCGCGCCGCATGACCGAGAAGCGCCGCAACAAGGCGCAGACCGCCACGCATTTCAACCGCGAGACCGACCGCATTTCGTTTTCGGCGTCCGAGGCCATGTATCCGCTCCACCCGGGCATGCAGGACAAGACTACCTTCGCACTGCAGCTGGCGGGCATCGCGCGGGCCGATCCGGCGCAGCTGGGCGCCGGTATCGAGATGGTGGTCGGCGAAGAGAAGGACGCTGCCCTGTACCGTTTCGTGGTGCTGGGGCAGGAGGAAATCGATACGCGCATGGGCCGCATCGGTACCTGGCGCCTTTCGCGTCCGCCGCGTCCGGGCGAATACAAGTCGCGCGTCGATGTCTGGCTGGCGCCCGGCTACGACTGGTATCCGGTGCAGCTGCAGGCGACCGAGGCAAACGGCGCGATAACAACCCAGACGATCCGCAAGATCGTCGTCAAAGAGTCGGGAAAATGACATGCGAAGATTGATGACCATCGCCCTGCTGGTGTCCGCGGCGGCCGGCGCCCAGGACCATCCGGCCATCAAGCGGCCGGTGGACCTGCCGCCTGCGGCCGACCTGTCGTACACCATCACCGCGCGCCAGAAGGGCTTCACGCTCAATGGCGAAGCGACGGTCAGCTGGCGCACGGGCGAGGGAAAATACAGCGTCACCAATGAAACGCGCGCCTCCATCCTTGGAAAAATCCTCAATAACAAGAGCGAAGGGGCAATCGACAGTTTCGGCCTGGCGCCGGCGATTTTTCACGAAAAACGCTTTCGCAAGGACCCCAGCACGGCCACGTTCGACCGTGCCGCCAGAATCCTGAGCTTCGAAGGCGACAAGCAGACCTACCCCCTGCTGGGCGGCGAGCAGGACCGCGCCAGCGCCCAGTGGCAGCTGGCGGCGGTGGCGCGCGGCGCTCCGGAAAAATTCACGCCCGGGTCGGAATGGAAGTTCTTCGTGGCCGGCCGGCGCGACGCCGACGCCTGGGTTTTCAAGGTCGTGCGGCGCGAAAAACTGGCCACCGGCCTGGGAATGATCGACACCGTCCACCTGGTCAAGGCGCCGCCGTCGGACGCGAAGGGCCAGCACCTGGACCTGTGGCTGGCGCCCGGGCATGAATGGTATCCCGTCAAGCTGCGCTTTTCCGAGGGCGACGGCGAGTACGTCGAGCAGGTCATCCGCACTATCGTGCGCAAGTAGGCTGCTGCACCGTTCTTCTAGACTTACGCAAAGCTACCCAACGTTAACTTTGCCGCTGGACGGGTGCTGCTGACCGGAAGCCAGAATCGCTCCGAGACCTTGCTCTACGATCCGGCTTCGCGCGGCTGGCTCAGTCTTGCGCCCATAGCCGCGACGCGTGGCGCGCCGTCGCTGACCATGCTGGCCGACGGCCGGGTGTGGGCGGCCGGCGGCAAGGGCGCCGCCACGAGCAGCGAGTTGTGGGATCCGGTCCGGCGCCAATGGCAAGCCGGTCCCGCACTGCCGGTGCCGATGGAGCGGCACCAGGCGCTATGGGTCCCCGGCCAGGACGCGGTCCTGCTAGGCGCCGGCAGCTTCCCCACAGTTCTGAGCTGGAAGCCAGGCAGCGCCCAGGTCAGCATCGCTGCCCAGACCAGTTACGCGCGCGTTGGCGGTGCGCTGGTCGCGCTGTCCGTTGCGCGCCTGGGCCTGGTCTCCGGGCGGGGTGCGCGTGGCGCCACGGTCGTCCCCTGGAACGATGCAGACAAGGCGGTACGGCTCGGGACATGGCAGCAGGCGAAAAAGACTGGGCTGTCAGTGCGCGCAGGGCGTCTTCTGGCCATGGGCGGCACCCCGGGTGGCGAGGACGGTTCGCCGACTGGCCTGGCCGAGCTGCAGGATCTCGGCACGGGCGTCATCACCACCCTGCCATCCCTGGCCCCGGATCTTGGCCGGGCCCAGGTGGCGTGGTTCGACGACCGGCAAGCGATGATCCATGGCGAGCATGGCCACAGGGGCGAAACCCGGGTGCTGGCCGTGCTCGACACCGTGACGGGCGTCTACAAGCGCCTCGATGCGGCGTTCCTGGGCATGCATGTCCGGGTCAAGCTGCTTGGCGCCGATGCGAAGGGCGCATGGATGGCCGGCGAGGACGCTGCGCCGTACCGCGTGGATGCCGCCACAGGCCGGACGACCGCGGCGCCGCGCATGCAGCGCAAGCGCTCCGACTTCATCGGCCGGGTCCTCGCCGACGGCAAGCTTCTTGTCGCCGGCGGCCAGGTGGAAGCAGAAATGGTGGCGTCCCGGCCTGCGGATTGCATGGACTGCCAGGTGCAGTACGTCGGGTGGGGTGCGCCCCTCCGGTCGCGCAGGCATGAAATGTTTGACCCGGCCACCCAAATCTGGACCTTGTCGGCGCCGGCGCGCACGGCCGGCGGCATGGTCACGATTTTCGCTGACGGACGGTTGGCGAAAGCCGGTTCCCTGGCCGATCCGCAAAAGCCGCTGGAGAACACCCGCGTCATCGTGGAACTGTCGGCGGCGAACGGTGCCACATGGCGCACCTTGTCGTGGCCAGACGGCGTGCCGCCTTTCAGCGGCGACAGCCTGGTGCGCGTGCTGGCGCCGCTGGAGGGCAGCAGCATGCCCGACGCGCTGTTTCTCGGGATTCCGGACGACTCCGGCAGCAACACCAGCTGGTGGTGGCTGCCCTCGGTCGATGCCAGTCCGCTCACCTGGCGCAAGCTCGGCGACGCCGCATATCCCTACACCTTCCCGCGAGGCGATATTGCACTCGGAACGGGGGCGTATGCCGTCGGGAGCGCTTCCGGGGTCGTCATCTACGGGAAGCCCTGATGCGCACTTGCTGCGGAGCAACATTCCCACTGCCGCCGGGCCGGGCTGAACTGATATACTGGCGCCCCCGCGCATGCGCCCCGAAATGCCCGAAACACAATGATGGAATTAATGCCAGTACCGGCACTGTCTGCCGAGCCGCCAGGCCCCGGGCAGGACGACCACGATACGCTGCAATCGCATTTCCAGGCCGGGATTTCGGCCGACGAAATCGAGCAGGTGTTCCACCTCAAGCGCGCCCAGCCGACCTTGCAAGCCTTCACGGCCCTGTTCCACGGCGGCGCCGACGGCGTCCTGATCCGCCTGCTGGTGCTGCGCGAGCTGGCGGCCGACACCAGCACGTCGGCGTTTTCACGCGCCGACATCAACACCAAATTGTCCTATCTGATCCCGGAAAGCCTGGAAACGGTGCTGATGCGCCTGCGCACGCACGGCTTGCTGGCCTGGGATGCGCAGGCCGCCGTGTACCGCGTCACGCCCATGGCGCGCAATGTGCTGTCCGCGCTCGACACCCTGCTGTCCATGGGCCAGGCCGACGACGAAGCCGAAATGGGCTTCCTGCTGTCGCAGGTGGCCGGGGCCCAGGCCGTGGGCGGCGTCACCGTCGACCAGCTCAAGCACCTGCTGGGCCGCCTGGTCGACCTGACCGAAGAATTCCGCGACGCGATCGCCTCCGGTTCCGAATTCCGCCTGCGCACCTCGCAGGCCAAGTGGCATATGGCGTGCGACTGGGTGGAGAAGGGGTCGCAGATCCTGCGCGCCATCACGTCCGACGAGCGCGCCGATTCGGCCACCCACAAGGCCGCGCAAGCCATCGGCCGCGCCCAGAGCGCGCTGCTGAACATGCAGGGCATGTTCTCGCGCGCGCTCAACCAGATCGAACGCCAGCGCGTGCACCTTGGCCAGTCCGGCCTGTCGACCACCGACGTCAAGCGCTGGCTGCTGGCGCACGAGGACCTGTCCTCGCTGGCGCAGGGCGCCGTCGACCGCCCGGTGATGCCGCTGTTTATCACGCCGGCCGAAATGATCGACGTCGCCGAAACCGAACTGCTGCAGGAACGCCAGGCCGCCATGGGCCAGGCCGGCCTGCCGGCGGGGATGGATGCGCCGCTCACCGTCAACGACGCGCCGGCGATCCAGGTCGAACTCGATACCTGGCTGGCGCGCCTGTCCGACTTTGCCAACCTGGGCAACTTCCCCAGCTTTTCCGAAGATGGCCCGAAGTCGGTGCCGATCCAGGATTCGCTGCTGCCCGCCAGCTTTGCCGTGGCCTCCTACCGCGCGTCGATGCTGCCGCTGCTGGGCGACGCCTCCGAGGCCAGCCTGCAGGGCGCCACCGCGCAACTGGCGCGCCTGCCGATCCACTTCACGCCGACCGACGAAATGGTCAAGCTGAACGATCCGCACGTGGCCGCCATGTCGATCGCCACCCTATCCCTAGACCAGGAAAGCGCAACGCCTGATGAATGACGATTCCCAAATCCTGATCGCGCGCCTGCTGACGCACCAGACCCTGCGCCGCGACGACAAGCTGGTCAAGCGCGTGCTGTCGGACGAAATCTTCCGCGCCGAAGTCGACAAGCGCCTGCTCGAATCGGGCCTGAAACTGATCGACAATGTGTACGCCGACCATGTGACGCTGGCGTTGCACCGCACCGTGGAGCCGAAAATTTTCGGCGCCAAGGACATCTGGCAAAACAATAATTTCGGCCTCACGCGCGACGGCGTGGCGCTGCTGGTGGTGCTGTGGGCGCAGATCATTCTGCCCAAGCGCGAACGCCAGGAAACGCACCAGAACGCCGACGACGACCAGAACGACCTGTTCGACAAGGACAAGCCGATGCCGCGCGCCGAAGACACCTCGATCGGCATTTCCTACACCGCGCTGCTGTCCGACTTCGGCGACAAGCTTGGCAAGAAGACGCGCATGGACATGAACCTGGGCGCGCTCTCGCGCATGCACTTCATCGAACGGCGCGGCGACGTGATCCTGGAAGGTCCCTTGCTCGACCTGCTGATGGATACCGACGTGCTCAAGGAGCGCATCATCAACGGCGCCCTGTCCGAGGTCTTCAAGCGTGCTCCGGCCGCCATCGCTGTCGTCGCTGACGACACCGATACCAACATTTAAGGCACGCCCATGTTCCACATCAAATCGCTAGAACTGGTCCACTGGGATTACTGGCAGCGGATCAAGAATATCCCGCTCGACGCCAAGATCATCACCATCGCGGGCCAGAACGGCTCGGGCAAAACCACGCTGCTCGATGCGCTGCGCACCCTGTTCGGCCTCGATTGTTCGATGGGCCGCACCTACAAGCACTACGCGCGCCACTCGGGCCAGCAGACGGCCTGGATCCGCGCCGTGGTCGACAACAAGAACGTCGGGCGCCAGCTGTCGAACCGTCCGTTCCGCAGCTCGGGCTTTTTCAGCGACGACGAAGTGACGCTGTTCTGCCAGATCCAGAAGAACGGCGGCGACTGGAAACGCCAGTACCTCATGCGTCCGGGGAATGTCGACATCGAGGAAGTGACCGAAGCGACCGACTGGCTCGGCGTGGAGAACTACCGCAAGCGCCTGGCCAACGCGGGCCTGTCGCCCGCCATGGCCAAGGTGCTGGCGCTCGAGCAGGGCGAAACCGACAAGCTGTGCGAATACGCGCCGCGCCAGTTGCTCGACCTGGTGTTCCAGGTCTTCGGCGACAAGGAAGTGCTGGACGCCTACGACGAAGCCAAGCGCCACCAGCGCGACACCGAAACGGAATTGAAGCGCTTCGAATCGGAGCTGGAAGCGTCGCGCACCAACCTGGAAGGCTTGCGCCTGCGCGTGGCAAATTACCACCAGTGGGAAGACCTGCACAAGGAACGCCGCAACCTGCTCGAAGAAGTCCTGCCCAGCCTGGAATACCACGAGGCGCGCGAGAAGGCCGGCTCGGTCAGCAAGTCGCTGCGCGACGCGCGCAAGCCGATGGCGCAGGCCGATTCGCAGCTGGTTGAAAAGCGCAATGCGCTGGCGGCACAGGCCAAGGCCCTGACCGAAGCGCAGCAGCAGGAAACGCTGCTGGAGCAGGAAGCGACCGTCCTGGCCAGCCGCCTGACCCAGGTCAACGGCAAGCTCAAGCCGCTCGACAGCCTGCTGGAACAGAAGGAACGCCTGCAAAAGCTGGCAGCCGATTCCGGCGCCGACATTGCCGAAGTGGCCGCCCAGCTCGACGGCAAGGAAGCGGACCTCACGCGCCAGAAGCAGGCGCGCGACGCGCTGTCGACCCGCATCGCGGGCGAGCAGTCCACCATCTCCGCGCTGCAGGGCAAGAGCGCCATGCCGGAACCGGAAGCGGTGCGCGGCATGCGCCGTGCGCTGCGCGACGCGGGCATCCCGCACGCCATGTTGTCCGATATCGTCGAAGTCACCGACGCCAAGTGGCAGGGCGCCGTCGAAGGTGTACTGGGCGGCTACGCATCGGTGGTGCTGCTCGAACGCGCCAAGGATGCGCCGGCGGCCTACCGCCTGGCCGAGAAGGAGCGCTATCGCCACTTCATCGTTCCCGAATGCGTGGACGCGCCCAATTCGAAGGACGACAGCCTGCTGTCGGTGGTGCGTTTTTCCGCGCCCGCGCCGTCATGGCTGATCGACCAGCTCTCGCGCATCGGCCGTGTCGATTCGGTGGAAGCCGGGTTCAAGCTGTCGAAGGACGCCGAATGGATCACACCGGACGCGTATCACCGCGAACGCCGCGGCGGACGCTCGCTGTTCGTGGAAGCGTCGCGCTACCGCTTCGGCCAGGCCGGCCGCACCCAGCGCCTTGAAGCGCTGCAGAAGTCCTTGCCGGCGCTGGAAGCGCAGGAAGACGCGCTGACGCTGGCGATCAGCAAGCTGGCCGCCGAAGTGGGCGCGCTCAAGGCCCGCATCGCCGGTGTGGATGCGGCCAAGGAACTGGCGGCGCGCCATGCCGAATTCGAGGAAGCCGCGCGCAACACGGCGCCGCTGAAGGCCGAACGCATGGAAGTCGGTTCGCGCCTCGGCGAACTGCAGGCGCTGACCAAGAACGCCACCGTCGCGCGCACCCGTGCCGACACCACCTGGCAGAATGCGCGCATGGCCTTGTCGGAGGCCGAAGCGGGCCTGCGCCTGGGCCACAAGCGCCAGATCGAGCAGCGCGCCGAACACGCGAAAACATTGGTGGAGCTGCGCCGCGCCTGGCGCCACCTGCCGCAAGGCTGGCGCCGCGCCGCGCGCCGCGCCGCGCTGGTGGCCGAACACCAGAACTCGCACCAGGTCGACCTGCGCGTGACCTCGCTGGAACACAGCCTGGCGCGTGACGACTGGGAACTCGACGCCACCGTCATCGACCAGCACCACCGCCTGAACGACCAGCTGCATGGCCGCCAGACGGAAACCGACGAACGCCGCTACCAGAACAACCGCGCCATCGAAGCGACCGGCAATGCGCGCGGCGCCTATATCGAACGGCTGCGCTACACCATCAAGACCTACAGCAAGAACATCAAGGAACTTGGTGAGCTGGCCGGCATTGAAGTCAATGCCGATACGGTGCGGCTGGAGAACGACGACGTGCAACTGGCGCAGGCCGGCCTGCACGTGCGCTTCAAGTTCGACGGCAAGGACCAGATCGGGATGAACGACGGCGAAGCGTCGGGCGGGCAGCAGGTGATGAAGTCGCTGGTGCTGCTCATCGGCTTGCTCAAGTCGGAAGACGGGTCGGGCGGCTTCGTGTTCATCGATGAACCGTTTGCCCACCTGGATATCCGCAACATCCAGCTGGTTGGCGAATTCCTCAAGAACACCGAGGCGCAGTACCTGATGACGACGCCGCTGACGCACAATACCGACGTTTATGATCCGTCGGAGCTGACGCTCATCACCAGCAAGAAGAAGAAGGACATGCCGTGGGCGCAGCCGATCTTTGTGCTGCAGCGGCGCGTCACACCGGTGGCGGCGTAAGCTACGCCGCTTCCACCGATTTTTTCAGCCGATAGCGCCAGCGCAGCAGGCCGGCGGAATAAGTGGCGAAGTAGCCCGCGGCCAGCCCGAGGCTGGGCAGGAAGAAGATGTAGTCCGTGACCCGGGGCGTCGGCAGTCCGCTGCCCTGGTTCGCATAGATCTCGAAGCCCACATACAGCAGCGCCGCAAAAAACTGCATGGCCATCAAAAGTCCCAGCCTGGCGTTCGGCGTGTAGAAGTAGCCTTCCTTGAGCGTTTCGAAGCGCGTCAGTTTCAGCCCCCGGATGCCGTACGCAATGCCGCCGCCCGTGCCCACCGCGAGCCAGCCGAGCATGCCCATGTCATGCATCACCTGCGATGCGGCCACCAGGGCCATGCCGGCGAATGTCAGCAGGCCGGTGTAGTGGCGCTGCATGATCGAACGCTGGCGCGCCATCATGCCCTTCACGCGTGAATACACGCGCCAGACCAGGAAAGGCGTCAGTACAAGCAGGGCGATAGTCGAGATTTCCATGGTGCGCACAGTCCGGAGTGGGGGGTCTCATTGTACTGGAATTGACTTTCGCAATTGAAGTGCGCAAGATGCAGGATCGCAATTTACCGAGACCACATCATGCGCAAAAGTCTTTCGCTCGTTCCGCTGGCCGTTTCCCTGCTTGCCGCATTCCCCGCCGCCCACGCGCAATACCAGATGCCGCCGGCGCAGCTGCAGGCCATCGTCGATGCGCCGCGCGCGCCTTCGCTGTCGATTTCTCCCAAACGCAACCTGGCAAGCATGGTCGAATCCCCGGCGCTGCCGTCGATCGCGGAAGTGGCCCAGCCGGAGCTCAAGCTTGCCGGCTTGCGCATCAATCCCCGTACTTACTCGCCGAGCCGCTTCTCGTTCGGCACCAATCTGAAACTGCTGGAAGTCGATACGGGCAAGCAAACCCAGGTCGCCGGGCTGCCGAAGTCGCTGCGCCTGGCCGCGTCGGCATGGTCGCCCGACCAGCGCTACCTGGCCTTCACGCACGTGGCCCTGGCCGACAAGGAAGGCGCGTCGGGCGTCGAGGTGTGGATTGTCGACGTGGCCGCGAAAAGCGCAAGGCGGCTGACCGCCCAGCCGCTGTCCTACCTGAGCGGCAGCGGCATGGAGTGGCTGCCCGATTCGAAGGGCCTGCTGGTGCAGCTCAAGCCGGCAAAGCAGGGCAAGGCGCCGGTGGCCACTGGCATTCCTGGCGGTCCAAGCCTGCAGGACAGCCAGAAGGTCGTGGGCAACCGCCAGTTGCGCACCTACCAGGACTTGCTCAAGAACGAGGTCGATGCGACGCTGTTCGAACACTATGCGACGTCGCAGCTGGCCCAGGTGGACCTGGCCGGCAAGGTCAGGCTGATTGGTGCGCCGGCCATGTACCGCGACGTGTCGCTGGCGCCGTCGGGCAAGCTGGTCCTGACCGAAACGATCCAGCGTCCGTTTTCGTACATCGTGCCGGCCAGCGATTTCCCGCACAAGATCGACGTGCGCGACCTGGCCGGCAAGGTGGTGCACCAGGTCGCCGACAAGCCGCTGGAAGAAGGCCTGCCGCCGGGGAATGACTCGGTGTCCGTTGGCGTGCGCAATATCAGCTGGCGCGTCGACGCGCCGGCCACGCTGGTGTGGGCCGAAGCGCAGGACGGTGGCGACGCCGCCAAAAAGGCCGACGTACGCGATATCGTCTACATGCAGGCGGCGCCGTTTGGCGCCAGGCCGGAGGTGCTGGCCAGGCTCGGTTCGCGCTTCCAGCGCGCCATGTGGGGCCGCGGCGACACGGCGCTGGTGGCCGAGAGCTGGTACAAGACGCGCGCCGTCAAGGTGTGGCGCGTCCAGCCCGACAAGCTGGCGGCAGCGCCGGAACAGGTGTTCGCCTACGCGTCGGAAGACCGCTACAACAACCCGGGTACGCCGGTATCGATGCCGGACGCCGCCGGCCGTCCGCGCCTGGTGATCGGCGCCGATTCGACCATCCTGCTGTCGGGCGCCGGTGCGTCGGCCGAAGGCGACCGTCCCTTCATCGACCGCTACAGCCTGGCGACGAAGAAGAAGGAACGCCTGTTCCAGAGCGCGGCGCCTTACTACGAAAGCGTGGCCGCACTGCTGGACGAAAGCGGCGAGCGCCTGTTGACGGTGCGAGAATCGCCCACCGAACGTCCGAACTACTTTGTGCGCGACCTGAAGAAGGAAGGCGCCGCGCAGTTGACCGCGCTGACGTCCTTCCCGCATCCGACGCCCCAGCTCAAGGACGTGCAGAAGGAACTGATCCGCTACAAGCGCGCCGACGGCGTCGAGCTGACCGGCACCCTGATGCTGCCGCCGAACTACGACGCCAAGCGCGATGGTCCGCTGCCGCTGCTGATGTGGGCCTATCCGCAGGAGTTCAAGAGCGCCGCCGCGGCCAGCCAGACCACCGGCTCGCCGTACCGCTTCAATGCGATCAGCTTCCAGGGCCCGGCGCCCATGCTGGCCATGGGTTATGCGGTGCTCGACAATCCGTCGATGCCGGTGGTCGGCGCCGGCGACGCGGAACCGAACGACAACTACCTGCCGCAGCTGATCGCCAGCGCCGAGGCGGCGGTCGACGAAGTGGTGCGGCGCGGCGTGGCGGACCGCAACCGCATCGCCGTGGGTGGCCATTCGTACGGTGCCTTCATGACCGGCAACCTGCTTGCGCATACGCGCCTGTTCAAGGCCGGCATTGCCCGCAGCGGCGCCTACAACCGCACGCTTACGCCCTTCGGCTTCCAGTCGGAAGACCGCCAGTACTGGAAAGCGCGCGATGTGTACCGCACCATGTCGCCGTTCGATAACGCCGACAAGATCAAGGATGCGCTGTTGCTGATCCACGGTGAGCAGGACAACAATTCGGGTACCTTCCCGATGCAGAGCGAGCGCATGTTCCAGGCGATGAAAGGCCTGGGCGGCACGGCGCGCCTGGTGATGTTGCCGAACGAAGCGCACGGCTACCGCGCGCGCGAATCGATCATGCACATGCTGTACGAAACCAACACCTGGCTCGACAAGTACGTCAAGAACGCCAAGCCGTAACGGGCAGACGCGGGGGCGGGACTCGTGGTAATGTCATTGCTTCACCTTGAGGAGTGACCAAGCCATGAATCCTGCCCCGTATCATTTCCACCGGGCGCCCGATCCGGTGCCCGTCGACGAGCCCGTGCCCGAGCCGTTCGACAATCCCCATCCGCACCATCCGCCAGTGCATCATCCGGATCACGACGACCCGGTACCCGATCCGAAACCGAGCTAGCCTGGCCTAGTCGAATGCCCAGGAATACAGCACGTCGAGCGCCGTATTGGTGCCGGTCTGGAACTGCAGCGTGACGCGCCGATTGAGCTTGTAGCGCAGCTTGACCAGGCTCGATGCGCTGGTCGCGCCCTGCTCGAAGCTCAGGTAGGCGCGCCGCGAGAGGCGCTTGCCGACCGTGACCACGGTGCTTTCCAGCCCCTTGGCCTGGGACAGCCCCAGTTCGTCCACGCCCAGCGAGTTGGCCAGGCGCGACTGGAAGCCGCCGCCCTGGCCGCCGAACAGGGCGCCGGCCGCCGCCGTCAGCAGGCCCGCTTCATTGCCCGCGATCGCATCCATGCCGTGTCCCAGCACCAGCCATGACAGCTTTTCGCTGTCCGGCACCGACGGCGTGGACACCAGCTTGGCCACCGGCGCCTGCGCCGTCCCGCGCACTTCGACGCCCGCTTCCACGTTCGTGTCCGACAGCTGTTCGCCGTCGGGACGCTTGCGCACCGCGCGGATATTGAGTGCCGGGTTGTCCATGGCGCCGCTAAAGGTCAGCAGGCCGCGTTCGATCGTCAGGTTCTGGCCGTAGGCCTTGTAGGTGCCGCTGTCGACGCGGATGGCGCCGTTCACGCGCGGCGCCCGGCCGCCCGCGCTGCGGATGCGCACCGTGCCGGCCAGTTCCGCGTCCACCCCCATGCCGCGCAGGCGGAAGGCGTTGCCCAGGTCGGCCTCGATGTCCATCGTCAGCGGCATGCCCGCCGCTTCCGGCTTGCCGGCGCCCGGCTTGGTCCGTCCCAGCACGATCACGTCTTCCGACAGGGTGGGGCGGTCCTGCGGCGCCAGTTCGATCAGGGCGCGGTCGGCCCGGAATTTCCCTTCCAGCTCGAATCGCTTGGCGTCGCGCACCAGCGTGCTGGTGCCGGTCACGACCAGGGTACGGTCCGGGCGCGACAGGATCTCCAGCCGGTCCGCCACGAGCTTGAGCTGCATGGTCGCCTCGCCTTCGGCAAAGCGGACATTGCCGTCGACGTCGACGCGGCCCTGGTTGCCGTCGAAGTGCATGCGCTGCAGCTGCAGCTGGTCGCCCGCCAGGGTCGAGCGCAATTCGCCGTTGCGCAGGTTGATGCCCTGGTCGGTCCAGCGCACCGCCAGCTTGTCGCCGTTGACGGTGCCGGCCAGGGTGGGCGTGCCGATCGTGCCGCCGCCGGTCAACGCCACTTTCAGCGCGCCGTCGAGCTCCAGCCCGGGCTGGCCGCTCATGGGCGCGAACCAGGCGATCGATCCCATGTCCGCATTGATCGAGAGGGTGAGCGGGCTCGCGTTGGACAGGCGGCCGGAGACCAGCTGGGCGGTTGCGTCCAGGCGGCCCTGGCCGGCGCGCGTGCCGTCGACCTGCACCTGGGCGCGCACCGCGCCGTTGGCGACGTCGGCGCGCAGGTCGAGCTGGCGCAGGCCCAGCACCACCGGTACTTCGGCGCCCACGATCAGGTCGCCCTTTTCGCGGAATACATGCACCATGCCGTTCAGCGCGGGCGGAGCGCCGCCGGCAGCCATGGCGTGCATGTCGACGGCCCAGTCGGCGCCGATGGTCAGGTCGCCGCTGACGTTGTCGCGCATGGCGTTGGAAAACTGCGCCAGGTAGTTGAGCGGCACGCCGGCAGCGGCGCCCTTGCTGGTCCAGCGCGCGCCAACCTTGTCCAGCGCCTGCACATTGAGCGTGCCGTCGGGAAGCTTGAAGACCGCGTCGCGCAAGGAGATGCCGACCGGTTTCAGCAAGCCCATGACGCCGGCGCCCGGCGCGGCCACCAGCTTGAGCGGCACCGGCGCGGCCAGCGTGAAGGCGTAGCGGCCCTGGTTGCGCAGCGCGGCCACGGTGCCGGTCCAGGCGTCGCCGCTCCATCCGCCCGCCACTTCGCCGGCGGCATCGAAGGCGTCGCCGCGCGCATTCAGGCGCAGCGTGTGCGCGCCGCGCGTGCCGCTCGTTTGCAGGCGCGCGGTGGCGATGCGGTTTTCCATGTTCGCGTAATCGGTGATCTCGACGTCGGCCACCAGCGGGTCAAGCGCGCCGCGGCCCGTGCCCAGGTTGGCGCTGGCGCGCAGGGCCTTGACCTGGTGATTGCCGAACAGCTTGAGGTTTTTGCCTTCCAGCGCGGCCGTCAGCGACGGCATGGCCTTCGTGCCGGACAGCGTGCCCGCGCCTTTCAGTACGCCGCCGAAGTTCGCGCCCAGCGACGCGAGCTGCGGCGCATCGATGCGCCATTCCAGCAAGTCGGTCCCGGCGCCAAAGCTGCCCTTGGCGGCCACGATGTTCGGGCCCAGGTGCAGGTCGACATCGGCATTCGACACATGCTGCGCATCGGCGGCCATCCTGGCGTGGCCCCACAACGGCGAATTGGCCAGCGTGGACGGCTGCAGCGCCACATTCAGGTTGCCGCGCCAGTCGACGCCCAGGCGGCCGGCGGCGTCGAAGGCACCGTTGATACTGCCCGGCAGGAAGGCGCCGAAGGCGGCGGGGTCGAAGCGCAGCGCGGTGCCGGCGGCTTTCAGTTCGACGGTGCGCGTGGAATCGAGCCACGCTTCGCCGCTGAAGCGCAGCAGGCTGGTGTTGGCCTTGCGCGCTGCGGGAACCCAGCCCAGGGCATTGGCCTCGACATCGAAGGTGGTGCGTGGCGCATCCATGCTGCCGCTCACGATGCCGCTGGCGGCAATGGCGCCATACAGGTCGCTGCGCACTGCGGCCAGTTGTTTGCCATCGACTTTCCACAGCAGTTTTTCGCCGGGCGCGCCAAAGCTGCCCTTCACGGTGGCCGTGTTGCTGCCCAGGGCCAGGGCGGCATCGACCCCGCTCACATGGGCTGCGTCGGCCTGGAAGCGGCCCTTTCCCGACAAAGGTTGCTTGAACAGGGTGCTCGGACGCAGCGCGAATTCGGCGGCCACTTTCCACTGTGGCGCCAGCACGCCGCTGGCAGCCAGGTCGGCATTGATGTCGGCCGCCGGGTAGTCGCCGAAGCTGGCCGGATCGAACTTGACGGCACTGGCGTTGACCTTGAATTCGCGGGTGCCGACCATGCTGGCATTGGCCGTCAGGCGGATGCTGCCCGCGCCGGCCCCGATGCGCGCGTGGCTCACTTGCAGCAGCTTGTTGTCCAGCGTGGCTTGCGCATCGAAGCGCATGCTGGCCTCGGCCAGGTGGGCCGACATGGTCTGGATGCCGTCCTTGCTGGCCACGCGGATGTCGCCCGAGATGGCGGTGCTGCGGATCTTGCCGTGGATCTTGCGCAGGTCCAGCCGGTCGGTATGGAGCGCAAAGCCGGCCAGCGTTCCCTGGCCGGTAAATTTTCCGGCGTCGCCGAAGTCGACGACCACGGCGCCCAATCGCAGCGCCGCCAGGGTGCCGTCAATGTTGCCGTGGACCGCGCGCAGCGGCAGCAACTGCTGGTCCAGCGTGCCGAAGGGGCCCTGGTTGACGATGTTGGCGCTGCCCTTGACCTTGCCGCCGGCGTCGATGCGCGACGCGATCGTGACGGTCAGGTCGGCGCCCGGCAGCGATGGATTGATGGCGGCGGGGTCGATGTGCTTGCCGTTGACCTGCATGGCGCGCAGCGGTACCTGCTCGAAAGGGGCAAGGGTGAGCAGCGCGTCGCCGCTGGACTTGCCGGCCACGCCGGCGGCCGCTATCCGTGTCGTGGCCAGGTCGCCGCTGGCGCGCAGGTTCAGTTGCCCCTTGGGCGCCACCAGCTGGGTCATGCTGGCCGTGGCATCGAGCTTGAACGGCGCCGCCGCCGCGATGCTGCCGGCCGCCCTGGCGTAGCCCCATGGCGTGATGGCGCTGGCGCCTTTCAGCTCCCACTTCTGCTTGCCGCCCGCCAGGTCGAAGCGCACGTCGGCGATGACGGTGGTCGTGCCCGCGTTGGCCAGGGTGACCTTGTTGATGCGCGCGTCGTTCAGTTCAAGCGGGAAGGGCGCCGCGAGACTGGCCGGCATCCTGGGCGGCTCGCCCTTGCGCAAGGTCTCCACGCGCAGGCTGGCCACGTGCAGGTGATTGATCGCGATGCCGCGGCTCAGGTACTGGAAGGGCGACCAGTCGATCGCGATATTGTCGGCCGTGATCAGCTGTTCGCGGCTGCGAAACACCACCTTGTCCAGGTGCATGGAGCTGTACAGCGAACCGGTCACACCCGTGATGACGATGGAGCCGCCGCTGGCGCTGGCCACCTGCTGCGCTACCGATTGCAAGGTCGATTCGCGGCCCAGGTACCAGTAGGCGCCGGCCAGCAGCGCGCCGGTGACGGCAAGGCCAATGGCAAGGCGGCGTGGCCAGCGGCGGGGGCGGGGTAGGGTGGCCATCAGAAGGTGAATCCAAGCGAGAAGTGCAGGCGCGCCTTCTTGGACGCGTGGCCGTAGGCGACGTCGACATTGATCGGGCCCACGGGGCTGCGCCAGCGCGCGCCGATGCCGTAACCGGATTTCGGCTTCAGGTCCTTGATCCTGTCGGCGGCATTGCCGGCGTCGTAGAAGAAGGCCACGCCCCAGGGCGGCTTGAACCAGTACTGGTATTCGGCGCTGCCGGTGAGCAGGTAGCGTCCGCCGACGATGGCGTCGCCTTCGTGCACGCCCAGTTCCTCGTAGCCGTAGCCGCGCACCGACTGGTCGCCGCCGGCGCGGAACAGGAAGGTGCCCGGCACGCCGGCCTTCTTGGACGATGCCAGCGCGCCGCCCTCGGCCCGCAGCACCAGGGTCGAGCTGCCCGAGAGCGGACGGTAATTGATGAAGCGCGTGTTGAAGCGGATGAAGCGCTCGTCCGTCAGCAGGGGCAGCAGCGCGCCGCCGAGCTGCGCGTTGATCACATAGCCCTTGGTCGGCAGCAGCAGGCTGTCCAGGCGGCGCTTGGTGATGCTGAAGGTCAGCGGCAGGCTGTTGCTGCGGCGGTCGACCAGGCCATTGATGGAGCGCTGCTCGGTCAGGTACTCGAGCGTGAGGCTGCGTTCGAGCAGCGGCGTGCCCCACACGCGGCGCGCGGCGAGGGTGGCCACGCTGGTCACTTCGCCCTGCACGTCGGTGCGTTCGAAGCCGGCGCCGAAGCTGTGGTTGTAGCCTTGCGGCGTGGTCGGATAATAAAAGTCCGCGCGCGCGCTCTGGCGTTTGGTTTCCATCAGCAGGTTGCTTTTCATGCGCAGGCCGAACACGTTCAGGTCGTCGTAGGACAGCTGCGCGCGCGCGCCCGTGTTGGTGGAGTAACCGACACCGGCCGACACGTTCTTCTGTTCCATTTCGGTCACGCGTACCAGCACCGGCAGGGTCACCGGATTTTCAGGCGGCGGTTTGGGCGCCGATTTTTGTTCCTCGGTTAGGTTCTCGATGTCCTCGTCGAGCGAGGCGCCCATGTCGGCCGACACTTCCACGCTCTTGAAATAGCCGGTGTCCTGCACCTTGGCCTGGAAGGCTTGCAGGGCCGCTTCGCTGTACTCGGCGCCGGGCCTGATCTGATTGAGGTTGCTGATGATGGTGGCCGGATAGCGTTTCAAGCCTTCGATTTTCAGTTCGCCGAAGCGCGCCTCGGGGCCGCTGTCGAGCACCACGCGCAGCAGCACGCGGCGCACGTCCGGGTCGACGATGGCCGACGATTCGGCCAGCTGGGCGCGCGGGTAGCGGGTCTGGATCACCGAGCGCAGCAGGTTGCGCTTGGCCGCTTCCCATTCCGCCTGGCGGAAGCGCCGGCCCACGGGGAGCGACCAGCGCTGGCGCAGTTCGGCGCCGTCGAAGGCGCGCGCGCCGGCGCCCAGGGGCTCGAAACCCGTGAGCACCAGTTCGATGTCGCCCACCAGCACCGGTTCGCCCGGGTCGACCAGGATGCGCGCGACCGGAACGTCTTCCCGGGTATCGAGTCCGGACGACACGCGCGGCGAGTAATAGCCTTCGGTGGCGATCAGGATTTTTGCCTGTTCCGGCGCATCGCGCACCAGGCGCAGCAGCTGGGCCTGGTCCAGGCGCGGATTGCCGCGCCAGCGCACCAGGTCGAGATTGTCTTCAAGCAGCTCGTCGAGCGGGGACGGCGCCTGGATATCGACGGTGTAGTCGACACCCTGGGCCTGGACGGACAAGGTGGTCAGCAAGGCGAACACGCTCGCGGCAATTTGTGCCAAAATTCGTGCTCGCCGTGGCAAGTGCGTTGAACTTGCAGAAAACATGTCGCTCCATAAGGAAAATGCTCCGTGCATCTTACCGGAATGCGTCAAATGATGGCGAACGTCTAACATTTCAGAAAAAGATACCATGCAAGACGCCGATTCCGCGCTGGTCCTGTTCAGCGGTGGCCAGGATTCCACCACCTGCCTGGCCTGGGCCCTGGAGCGCTACGCCCGGGTCGAGACGATCGGCTTCGACTATGGCCAGCGCCACGCCATCGAACTGACTGTGCGCCCGGCCGTGCTGGACGGCCTGCGCGCCCTCAAGCCGGCGTGGGATGCGCGCCTCGGCGAAGACCACCTGGTCGACCTGTCCCTGATCGGCAAGATTTCCGACACCGCGCTCACGAGCGACGTCGCCATCGCCATGCAGGACAATGGCTTGCCGAATACCTTCGTACCGGGGCGCAACCTGCTGTTCATGACGGTGGCCGCCACCCTGGCTTACCGGCGCGGCCTGAACGTGCTGGTGGGCGGCATGTGCGAAACCGATTTTTCCGGCTATCCGGATTGCCGCGACGATACGATGAAGGCGCTGCAAGTGGCGCTCAACCTGGGCATGGCCACCCGCCTCAAGCTCGAAACGCCGCTGATGTGGATCGACAAGAAGCAAACCTGGCAACTGGCGCAGGATGCCGGCGGCGCCGCCCTGGTCGACCTGATCCGCACGCAAACGCATACCTGCTACCTGGGCGAACGGGGCACCCTGCATGCCTGGGGCTATGGCTGCGGCCAGTGTCCGGCCTGCGAATTGCGCGCCCGCGGCTACCAGCAGTTCGCCAGTGTATGATGGGCCTGAGTATTTAATTGAATTGAAACATACCCAGCCACCATGCGCCTTGCCCTCCTGACCGACCTGCATGCCAACCGCGAAGCGCTGTCCGCTTGCCTGGCGCATGCCGAACAGCAGAAAGCCGACCAGTTCGCCTTCACGGGCGACTTTGTCGGCTATGGCGCCGATCCGTCCTGGGTGGTCGACACCGTGCGCGACTACGTGGCGCGCGGGGCGGTGGCTGTCCAGGGCAATCATGACTTTTCAGCCACGCGCGAAGCGCGCCCCAGCATGCATGCCGAGGCGCGCGAAGTGATCCAGTGGACGCGCGGCCAGCTCAGCGCCGAGCAAATCGGCTTCCTGGCCGAGCTGCCGCTGACCTGCGTAAAAAACAACAAGCTGTTCGTCCATGCCAGCGCGCGCGATCCCATCAAATGGGAATACGTGACCGGGCTCGAGGAAGCCGAACGCAGCCTGGCCGCCACCGATTGCCACATGGTGTTTTCCGGCCACGTGCACGCGCCGGCCCTGTACCGGCGCGCCGACGACGGCCGCATGGGTTCGCATGTGCCGGCCCCGGGCGCCCGCATTCCCGTCCACGCCCAGCACCAGTACCTGGTCATTCCCGGGGCGGTGGGCCAGCCGCGCGACGGCAACAGCGCCGCCTGCTATGCCATCTACGACGACGTCGCCAATGAACTGAACTACTTCCGGGTACCCTACGACCATGGCGCCGCCGCGCGCCGGGTCATTTCGGCCGGCCTGCCCATCGTGTTCGCGATGCGCCTGATCGAAGGCATCTGACACAACGGCGTTGCATCGATCCTGAGCCTGACGTACTATCGACAAAGCCCGCCCCATCAAGGGGGCTGGCCCCCGCCCGACATGGACAATGCCGCTACGCCCGCAGCAGCAACGCAAGCCAGGCAGCCAGGCTGGTCCGGTCCGCTCGCGCTTGCCGCCCTGATGCTGGTGCTGGGCCTGGGACTGACTTGGCAGCTGTGGCGCAATGCGGAACGCCACTCCGCCGAAGCCATCCAGGCCGAATTCGATACCCGTACCCGTGAAGTGGTCAACCAGCTTGCCCTGCGCGTGGCCACCTACGCCCAGAGCCTGCGCGGCGTGCAAGGGCTGTTTGCCAGCTCCGAAATGGTCAGCCGGCGCGAATTCGCCGGCTTCGTCCAGGTCCAGGACCTGGAAGCGCAAACCCCGGGGCTGCAGGCGGTCGGCTATATCGAGGCGGTTCCGGCCGCTCGCCGCGCCGCGCACGAAGCGCGGGTGCGCGCCGAAGGCTTTCCGTCGTACGCCATCAGCCCGGCCGGCGAGCGCGCGCTGTACACTCCCGTGCTTTACCTGGAACCGTTCGCCGGTCCCAACCTGCGCGTGTTCGGTTTCGATTCCTGGTCCGAGCCGCTGCGCCGGCGCGCGCTGGAACAGGCACGCGACGCCAACCAGCCCGCCATGTCGGGCAAGCTGGCCTTGCTGCAGGACGGCGGCGCGCGCCAGACGCCGGGTTTCCTGATTGTGCTGCCGGTGTACGACAACGCGCTGCCGCACGCCACGCTGGCGCAGCGCCGCGCCGCCATCCGCGGCTGGGTGTTCGCCCCGTTCCGGGCGTCCGAACTGATAGGCGCGCTGCCGGCCGGCGTCACGGCCGACCTGGCGATCGAACTGTACGACGGCGACCGCGCCAGCGAGGCGGCGCGCATGGATGCCGGGGCCTTCAGCGCGCGCCATGCCCAGGTGCTGTTGCGCAGCGAGCAGCGCATCGGCATTGGCGCGCACCGCTGGACCCTGGCCGTCGGCGCCTTGCCCGCTTTCGGAGCGCGCCTGGAGAGCGAGTGGCCGCGCATCGTGCTGGGCATCGGCGTGGCCGGCAGCGTGATCCTGGCCCTGCTGGCGGCCATGCTGGCCCGTTCCAGCGCGGCGGCCAGCGCGGCCCTGGCCCGGGCGCGGGCCATGGCCGGCGACCTGGCCAAAGGGCAGAAGCGGCTGCTGTCGATGGCCGACGCCGCCAAGCGCGACCAAGCCATGGTCAGCAGCATCCTCGATTCGACCATCGACGGCATCCTGGTCGACAATGGCGAGCGGCGCATCCTGGTATCGAACCAGCGCTTCCGCGAACTGTGGAGCGTGCCCGAGACGCTCGACATGGCCGGCCAGGACCACGCCCTGATCGACCACATGGTGGCGCAGCTGGTGCATTCGGCCCCTTTCCTGCACAGCCGTTCGGTGCAGTACAAGGACAGCCATGCCCACCGCGACCTGCTGCGCCTGAAGGACGGGCGCTATGTCGAACAATTCACGCGCATCGTCATGCTGGGCAGCGAACCGGCGCGCCTGTGGTCCTTCCGCGACATCACCGAACGCAAGCAGATCGAGCAGCGCGAACGCTCGCACCGCCACGTGCTGGAACTGCTGGCGCGCGGCGCGCCCCTGCACGGCATCCTGGACGCCGTGGTGCTGGGCGTGGAAGCGACCAACCCGGGCATGCTGTGTTCGATCATGCTGCTTTCCGCCGACGGCCAGACGCTGTCGGCCGCGTCGGCGCCCAGCCTGCCCGAGTACTTCCGCAAGGCCATCGACGACCTGCCGGTGGGGCCGCACGAAGGCGCCTGCGGGGCCGCGGCGGCCACCGGCGCGCGCGTGATCATCGAAGACATCCAGACCCATCCCGACTGCCTGCCCTACCGCGCGGTGTCGGCAAAGGCGCAACTGGCCTCGTGCTGGTCGCAGCCGATACGCGGGGCGTCGGGCCGGGTCATCGGCTCGTTCGCCATCTACCACCGCAGCACGCACTACCCGAGCGCGGCCAACGTGGTGCTGATCGAACAGGCGGCGCAGCTGGCGGGCATCGCGCTCGAACAAGCCCAGGCCGCGCTGGCCCTGCGCGCCGGCGAAGAGCGTTTCCGCAGCCTGTACGACAATGCGCCCGTCGCCCTGTGGGAGCAGGACTGGTCGGCGGTCATTGCGGCCGTGCGGCGCCTGCAGGGCGAGGGCGTCACCGATATCGGCGCCTGGCTCGACGAACGGCCCGACGAAAGGGCGCGCCTGGCCGCGCTGGTGCGTATCGTCGACGTCAACGGCGCCGCGCTGTCGCACGTGGGCGCGGCCGAACAATCGGCGCTGGGCATGGCGCAGCTGTTCGGCGACATGACCGAACCGTGTTTCGCCGACGCCGTGGCGGCGATGGCGGGCGGGGCCCAGGTGTTTTCCTGCGACGGCAGCTTCCTGCGCCTGGACGGCAGCGCTCGCCAGCACGCCCTGACCATGCTGGTGATGCCGGGCCATGCGCAGCTGCTCGACTTCGTCATCGTGTCCACGGTCGACATCACCGAGCGCAAGCGCATGGATGCCGAACTGCTGGTGCTGGCCACCACCGATTTCCTGACCGGGCTGCCGAACCGGCGCGAATTCATGGCGCGGCTCGACGACGAACTGGCGCGCGTGCAGCGCAATGTGGCCGACTGCGCGGCCGTGCTGATGCTCGACATCGACCATTTCAAGGAAGTGAACGACCGCTACGGCCATGCCAGCGGCGACGCCGTGCTGCGCCACCTGGCCGGCCTGATGAGCGCGGGCCAGTGCAAGATCGACACCCTGGGGCGGGTGGGCGGGGAAGAATTCGCGGTGCTGCTGCCGGGCGCCAGCGCCGACGCGGCGGCGGCGTATGCGGAGCGGCTGCGCCAGAGCGTGGCCGATTGCCCCTTGAGCAGCGAGGGGCAGGAAATCGCGGTCACGGTCAGCATCGGCATTGCCGGCATTTATGCACGCGACATGAGCGCCGACGCCGCCCTCAAGCGCGCCGACAAGGCGCTGTACCGCGCCAAGCAGGCGGGGCGCAACCGGGTAGACAGCGAGACCGATACCGAAGTCGCCTGACGTAAAAAAGCCGGCGGGTGCCGGCTTTTTCCTTGCTGCTCGCTGCTGTTCATACAGCGTGTTCCTTGACCCGGTTCTTGCGGCTGCGGCTGGCCAGGTACCAGATGATGGCGACCGGGATCAGGAGCGGCAGCAGCAAGGGCGACATGGCTGCGGCCACCACCAGCGCCGCCACCACCAGGGCGCACACCACCAGCACGCCGACGCCGGCAAACACCAGCGCCAGGATCACCCCGACGATCGCCGTGACCGCCAGGCCGATCAGGATGCCGCCACCGGCCGCCAGCAGGCCGACCAGGGCGCCGAAGGGGCCGTCGATCTCGTCGCCGTCGAATTCGACGTGCATGCCGGAGTCGGTCAGGTATTCCCAGAACACCATGGCAATGACGAACATGACGACGTAGGGGGCGATCTTTTTCATGGTGTGGCCTCTTCTGGTGGCGGTTGGTATGACTGCACTGTATCGCCCGCCACCTGCCGCTGCCACCGGATTGCGACAGAAGGGGCTTTCGGCGGGATAAGCGGAAGCAGCCTCCGACGAATCGGAACGGTAGAAGAGTGTCTTTAACTAATTTTCCACCTTGCATTGCGCTTCACATTGCCTATACTGAATGCCTGCTCTATCGGATGGGGATTCATGATGCAATTCGTTTACTACCCAGCAGATCACCTGGCATTTTCCGCGTTCGGCGACATCGCTCGCCAGCTTCGCATGCTTCTCAGTGGCGGTGGCCCCAAGGGACCGCCGTCGGCGCCACCGGCGATCCCGCCGATCATCATCACGCCGTACAGCTACCAGGTACCGGCACCGGCCATCGACCCGCGCAATACGCCTGCGGGGCCACCGCTGCGGCCGCCCAGGGGACCGGACTGGCGATTGTCATCGCTCCAGCTCCAGTAAGCCCGGCCCGCCTCTGGCGGGCTTTTTCATGGGGCCGCCGGAATTGGACTATCATTCACGCCTTCGGGATGTATCCCAGCCTGGCAGAATGCGCGACATGAACGAACACGAACACGAACCCGACGACAACGCACAGGTCCAGGAGCCGCGCCTGTGGCAGGGCAATGGCTGGACCGCGCGCGTCATCAAGAATGAAGACGACGAAGGCTGGGCCGTGGCCATGATCAAGGATGGCGAGCCGGAACCGGCCCTGGTCGGTCCCTGGACCATGGGGCGCGACAAGAAGAACCCCAAGCCGCTCGATACGTCCGCCTTCCACACCCTGGTCAAGACCGCGAACGAAGTGCTGCGCCGCCATGAACAGCAGCTGCACGCCCAGCTGCACAAGAACACCGTGGTGACCGTGGACGGCGCCGACATCAAGGTCGCCCTCGATATCGTGCCCGACGACGAGCATCCCTACGCCACCCTTTCCGCGTTCGACGACGCGGGCGAGCGGATCGCCCAGGTGCGGGTGCCGGCCGGCTTCAAACTGTCGCCCGCGAGCGCCACAGCCTGGATCGAAAACGGCTTCCGCAACCCTTCCTGACCTGCTAGTATTTCCCGAGCGCACTATTAAATGGGAAATCCGATGGAAGACCGCTTAAACCGGCTCGAAGCAGTGCAGGCCATGCTGCTCGGGATCGGGCAGATATCGACGACCTGCAGCGACATTACCGAGTTCGTGGGGGCGGTGCACCGGGCGCTGGGGCGCATCATGTATGCGGCCAATTTCTACGTCGCCCTGTCGGACCGCGAAGACGGCACGGTGCGCTTCGTGTATTTCGTCGACGAGCGCGATCCCACGCCCGACCCCGCCGAAAAAGTGACGCTGGCCTCGCCCGACGAGTCGCCCACGGCCTGGGTCATCCTGAACCGGCGCAACCTGGTGATGACGGCCGACGAGCACAATGCGCGCCTGGGCGCGCAAGGCCAGACCTGGGGCAAGGGAACGACCGCCGAACACTGGATGGGCTGCCCGCTGCTGGACCACCAGCACGAAGCCCTGGGCGCGATCGTGATCCAGAGTTACGACGCCGAGCATACCTTCAGCGACGAAGACCAGGCCCTGTTCGCGCTGATCGCCAACCACGTGTCGAACACGCTGCAAGGCTTGCAGAGCGTGGACCGGCTCGAGCGCGCAGTGCAGGAACGCACCGCGCTGCTGGCGCATGAAGTGGCCGAGCGCACGCGCGCCGAAAACGTGCAGCACGCGCTGTTTGAAATTGCCAGCCTGTCGGCGTCCGCCGTCGACGCCGAAGCGCTGTCGGGACGCCTGCATACCATCATCAGCCACCTGATCGTGGCCGAGAACTTCCTGATCGCGATGTACCACCCTGAAACGCGCGAGATCAGCATTCCCTATTTTGTGGACCAGATGGATGCGGAGGCGCCGGTCAAGCGCTTCGACTACGGGATCGGCATGAGTTCCTATGTGCTGGCGTCGAAGCAGGCCAGCCTGCACGACGCGGCCAGCTACGGCCAGCTGGTGGCCGAAGGGAAGATCAACGAACCGCTGGGGAATGTGAACATCGCCAGCTGGATGGGCGCGCCCATGCTGGTGCACGACCAGCCCTACGGCGTGATCATCGTCCAGAGCTACGACCCGGCCATCATCTACACCCAGGCCGACCTGGACCTGCTGGCCTTCATGGCCAGCCACGTGGCGGTGGCGATCGCGCGCATGCAGGCCGACCGCGCCATCCGTAAGGCCAAGGACCATCTCGAAAAGCAGAACGCGGCGCTGGAAGAAGCCATGGGCGCGCTGCAGGAAGCGCAGTCGGAATTGGTGCGCCAGGAGAAGCTGGCCTCGCTGGGCCGCCTGGTGGCGGGCGTGGCGCATGAAATCAATACCCCGCTCGGGATCTGCGTGACGGCCACCAGCCACCTGGTGCAGGAACTCAAGCTCACGCGCGAAGAACTGGCGGCCGGCGAAATGACGGAGGAAACGCTGGCCCAGTTTTTCGACATCATCGACCAGTCGCTGCGCATCATGACCACCAATACCCAGCGCGCGGCGGCGCTGGTGCGCAGCTTCAAGCAGGTGGCGGTGGACCAGTCGTCGGACGATATCCGTTCCTTCAACCTGAATACCTACCTGAACGAAGTGCTGCTGTCGCTGCAGCCCAAGCTGAAGGGGCGGCCGGTGAAGGTGGAGGTGAGCTGTCCGCCAGAGCTGATGCTGGAAAGCTTCCCCGGTGCGGTGTCTCAGATCGTGACGAACATGGTGATGAATTCGCTGGTGCATGGTTACGAGCACGAGCAGCCGGGGAAAATCAAGATCGCGGCGCGCCAGGACGGCGCCAGTGTGGTGTTCGACTACGGCGACGATGGCGCGGGCATGGACAAGGCCACGCTGGGCCAGCTGTTCGATCCCTTCTTCACCACCAAGCGCGGGCAGGGCGGCAGCGGGCTGGGGGCGCATATCCTGTTCAACCTGGTGACCGGACCGCTGGGCGGAACCGTGAAGGTGGAAAGCAAGCCGGGGGAAGGCTTGCAGTACCACCTGCGTTTTCCGATGAACCGGCGGCCCGCCAAAACCGTCATTTCCGCGTAGGCGCCAACGCATACCTCGGCTCCATGGCACGTCGGCATTGCTTTGGCAATGAAGACTGGTGCTTCGCAGGGCCAGGATGCATCGGTGTTGGATTTTTGATCAGGGTCAGGGCTTACGGCAACAGCCCGCCTGCGCGGGGATGACGCGCTTGCCGTGCGCCATCCGTGAATGACGGGGATTAGTCGGGCCAGCGGCGGTTGATATCGATCGCCTTGTCGATATTGTTGATCAGCAGTTCCACATACACCGGGTCCAGGTGCTGGCCCGATACTTCGCGCAGGTGGGCGACCACTTCGGCGATCGGCCACGCATCCTTGTAGCAGCGCTTGTGCGACAGCGCATCGAACACGTCGGCCACGGCGACAATGCGCGCATACTGGTGGATGTCGGTGCCCTTGAGGCCTTGCGGATACCCGCTGCCATCGAATTTTTCATGGTGCTGGTGCGCGATGACGGCGGCCGCGCGCAGGATAGGGCGCGAAGACCCATCCAGGATCGACAACCCCACCGTGGGATGCTGCTTCATGATTTCCCATTCGGCCGCATCGAGCTTGCCCGGTTTCAGCAGCACCGCATCCGGCGTGGCGATCTTGCCGATATCGTGCATGGGCGCCGCGTGCATCAGGGTGGCCGTTTCATCGTCCGGCATGCCCGAGGCCTGGGCGAGCAAATGGCATACCTGCGACATGCGGCGCACGTGGTTGCCCGCTTCGTTGGAGCGCGATTCGACGACGTCGCCCAGGCGCATGATGAGCTCGGCCTGGGTATCGGTGATTTCCTGGGTCAGCAGGATATTGTCGAAGGCAATCGCCACGCCCGAGCAGAACACTTCAAGCAGCTGCGCATCGATATCGGAAATATGGTCGACGCCCTTGAGCACCAGCAGCGACGCCTTGCCGCTGGCATTCGGGAAGTAGCCGACGTAGGTGTCGCCATGCAGGCGCGAGATGCGGTTGCTGCGCGCATCGTCGAGCTGGGCCATCAGTTCCGGCCCCAGCACGAAGGCCTTGGTGTCGCCGATCTGGGCCAGCACTTCGTATTCGGATTCGCCGGTGATCACGCTGGCGCCCGCCAGGCGCAGCAGCATGCTCTGTTCCAGGCGCAGCAGGGCTACCACTTGCTGCAGCAGGCCGCTGGCGAAGTCTTTCAGGTTACGCTGCTGGAAAATATGGGCCGAGGCGGCGATCACGCGCTCCAGGCCTTCGCGGTAGCTCATCTGCAGGCGGCGCGCTTCCTCGACCTTCATGATGTCGCGGTAGGCGCGCAGGGCGGCGAAGGTGGTGGTGAACAGCTTGGTGCGGTCGAGCTCGGTCTTTTCCTTGTAATCGTTGATGTCGTAGTTGACGATCACACGCTCTTCCGGCGCCTGGCCCGGCTGGCCGGTGCGCAGCACGATGCGGGTGAACTGGTTGTTCAATTCTTCGCGCATCCAGCGCGCCACTTCCAGGCCGCTGTCTTCCTTCTCCATCACCACGTCCAGGAACACCAGGGCGATATCGGTTTCGCGCGACAGCACTTCCTTCGCTTCGGCGCCGGAAAAGGCATGCACGAAGGTCAGGGCGCGGCCGTCAAGGCGGAAACGGGACAGCGTCAGTTTCGTGATGTCATGAATATCCGGCTCGTCATCAACAAGCAGGACCTTCCAGGGGGCCAGTTTGGGCGCGGCTGAGGACAAAAAGGACATGAGGACGACTTCCGATACCGTTGATTTGCACGTCGACGAAGGGGGCAGCGCATCGCTTCGATTGTAGTATGGGCGCCTTCTATTAACAACAGGCAATATTAAAGCTTTCCTTGGGAAACAACATGGAACTCATGATTGTCATTTATGCCTGTAAGTACATCCGGCCTTTAACAAGGCGATACAAATTCGGGACGAAGCAGGGCTGGAACTCTGTGCGAATGGGCGTATATTGATAGAACGACCAGATGAAACGCAGGAAAGGAATTGCCATGAATATCTTGATCAAACAGGCCGCGCTGGCGGCCATGCTGATGATGGTGGCCAGCGCCGCAGCTGCCGGCGCCAGCGTCACCTACAAGGATCCGGAGCGCTTCGCCGACGTGCCATTTGCGCCGTGGGAGCGCGAACAATTGCTCAAGGAATTGACGGCCCATTTCGACGTGCTGGCCGCGCGCCTGCCCGCGGGCCAGACGCTGGCCGTGGAAGTGACCGACCTCGACCTGGCCGGGCGCATCCATCCCAACCGCATGAACGGGCCGCTCGACCTGCGCATCCTCACCGGCGGGGCCGACTGGCCGCACATCACGCTGCGCTACACCATCAGCGAAGGCGGCAAGGTTGTGAAAACGGGGGAAGAAAGACTGTCCAACATGAGCTACCTGCAGCGCCAGAACCGCTACCGCAACGACAGCCTCAAATATGAAAAGCAGATGCTGGACGACTGGTTCAGCGAGACGATCGCGCAGCGTTAACATATCCTTACAATGTCGAAAGGCATTGTTTTTCAGCCCGGGTATATTGGGACGGGCATCATGTGATGCCGACAAAAGGGATAAGAAAATGAAACCTGTTCTGCGACAAGCCGCCATGGCGGCAGCGATCCTGTTCGCCGCTGGCGCGGCCTCGGCCGGCGTGACGGTCACCTACAAGAAGCCGGACCAGTTTGCCGATGTGCCGCACGCACAGTGGGAGCGCGAAGCCATGCTCAAGCGCCTGACCACGCACTTCAACAAGCTTGCCGACAGCCTGCCGGCCGGGCAACAGCTTGAAGTCGAAGTGCTCGACATCGACCTGGCCGGCACCGTCGACAGCACATTGCGCCAGGGCGCCATGGATATCCGCGTGATCAACCGCGGCGCCGACTGGCCGCACATGCAATTGCGCTACACCATCACCGAAAACGGCAAGGCCATCAAGACCGGCGAAGACAGGCTGGCCGACCAGAACTACGCGCACCGGCCGAACCGCTACAAGAACGACGAACTGCGTTTCGAGAAACAGATGCTCGACGACTGGTTCAAGGCCAGCGTCGCACAGCGTTAAGATGCAAAAAAAGGGCCCGGCATCGCCCCGGGCCCTGAACAGGCTTTGTAAGCCCGCGTGAATATCCCCGGACGACCTTGATCCCGTCCTATTTCTTGATCCCGTCCTATTTCTTGATCTCGATCTTCTTGATCGCTGCCATCACATCCTTGATCTTGTAGTCCGACGGCACGGTGAACAATGCCGCCGCCGGTTCGTCGCGCTTGAGCGAGGCCAGGCGGTAAGTGCGTTCGCCGCTGCGCGGATCGCTGTGCTTCGAGTACAGGGTCACCTGCAGTTCCGGCGCATACCAGGTTTCGGTGGACACCACGATGGCATTGCGGTTGCCGATTTCGCCGGCCGGAATTTCATAGCTGCGCAGCTTGCCCTGCGCTTTCACGCCATCCATGTCGCGCGTGCCCAGGTCCTTGGAACTGCCCTTGCCGGACCAGCGCATGTCGCCGAACGCGCCCGCGATCACGGGGCCGAGCCGTTCGCCCAGTTCCACACCCGGCATCGGACGGCCTGCCATGCTGGTGGCCACGCGAATGCGCACGTCTTCGCGGATGCGGGCGCCAGGGTCGCCCTCGTTGCGTTCGATGCGCTTGACGATGACTTCGTGGTCGCCGTCGCGATGGATTTTTTCGACGGCCACGCGGGCCCGTTCGCCGGCGACACGGGTTTTGTCGCCGGCCGCAGCCGCCCGTTCCGACGCGATCCGCGCGATCTCGCGGTGCGATCCGATCTTGGTGCCCGTTTTCGTGTTCGGGTTCAGGATGTAGGTGGCGCCCTCGACCGGATCGTGGATGGTGATGTTGCGCAGCTTGCCGTCGGCGCCTGTCACTTCCTGGCGCGAGCGGCCGGCGCTGTCGCGGTAGTGCAGGGTGGTGCTCTTCCTGCTGATCTGGTTGCCGTCGGCGAGGTTTTGCAACTGCTCGCTGACCGCTTCGCCGCTGTAAGGTGCGTTCTTGACGACGCGGGCGCCATGCAGCATGGGGCCGTGGAAATTGAAGGCTTCAAAGACATGCGTGTTCTCGCCACTGCCCCTGTCGTCGCTGTCGAAGGAGTCGGCATGGAAGGCCACGGCCGCTTCGGACGGCGATTCCAGGTTGTCGGCGCGCGCCGGCGCCAAGGCGGCGGCCAGCAGGGCGGCCATCATCAGGTAGTTGGTAGTCATGTCATCCTCTTTCAGGGGTCGGTGTTACGGAATTGAAATCAGGCGCAGGGCCAGCGGCGCGCCATCGCTGCCAATGAGCATTTCGGCGCGGACCGAATCGCCCGCGTTTTCGGGATTGACCGGCAAGCCCAGCGACGCCAGCGCGGCGCGCGGCACATCGGTTTCGACCATGCGCGGATTCGGTTCCTGCTCGATGCGTTCCAGGGTATCGAGCGCGATGAAGTCGCCCCGGTCGGCTGCGGCCGGGATGGCGATGCGCGTATCCTGGACCGGCGCGTGCACGGTCAGCACGAAGGCCAGCACGGCCACCGCCATGGTGGTGCCCACGCCCCACTGGGCTGGCGACAGGGCGTGGTACCAGCGCTGTTGCGGATGGCGGGCGGCAAAGGCCGCCATCAATTCCTTTTCCACGCCGCGCGGCGCATCGAGGCCGGCCATGGCGCCGCGCAAGGCATCGAAAGCGGGGCCGGTGGCGGGATCGCGGTAGTTATCGGTATTCATGTTCATTTCCTTCGCTTTAAGACGTGCCAAGCGTTTCGGGGCGGTGGGCCGCCAGGCGCCTGGCCAGCGCCGCCCGGCCGCGCGACAGGCGCGAACGGACGGTGCCGATATCGACCTGGCAAATCTCGGCGATTTCCAGGTAAGACAATTCATGCATTTCAAACAGGATGACGGCGTCCCGGTAGTGGGGCGGCAAGAGCGTGATCGCGCGCCGCACCTGCTCGGCCAGTTCGTCGCTGAGCAGGCGCCGCAGCGGCTCGGCGGCGTCGCTGCCGCTGTCGATGGCATCGTCCTCGCCCTCCTCATCGTCGAACCGGGCCAGGCTGTCTTCGCGCTGGCGGGGATGCTCGTGTTTCAGGATCAGCTTGCGCGCCACGCCGAACAGGAAATTGGGCAGGGCGCCGCGCAGGGGATCGAACTTGAAACTGTCGGTCAGCAATCCCATGAACACTTCCTGGACCACATCGGCGGCCGTATCGGGCGAGCCGCAGCGCAGGGTCGCAAAGCGGAACAGCGGGCCCTGGTGGCGGCGGTACAGCGCCTGGAAAGCGGCGGCGGTCCCACAGCGCATCTGGCGCAGCAATTCGGTATCGGTCGTGGAATCGGTCATCGTCATCATCGTGTCGTTAATGCTATTCCCGTCCCGCCCCCAAAAAGTTCCAACTTTCTGAACCAGGGTCAGACCTCCGCCGAGAAATTAAATGATGCAATGCAAACGTTACTATGATGGGTAGCAACATTTCACAAAATTACTCGTCGGAGGTCTGACCCTGGTGTCAGTCGATCCAGTTGGTGCGGGGGAATTTGGCGCGGAAGTCGTCGGGCATGGCGACGACCTGGCTGCTGCGGTAGTTGTAGAAGACGAAGCCCGATTTCGCCATGGCGATCAGGGTCTTGTCCTTGGGACGGGTAATGCGGAAGGTGATGTCGCCGCCGTATTTGTTGAAGTCCATGACGCCCACTTCGAACAGCAGCTGGTCGCGCGCGTGCGCTTCGGCGCGGTAGGTGGTGGCCAGGTCGGTGACGATGATGCCGGTGCCGTCGCGCTCCTGCTCGGCCACGCCGAATTCGAACAGGAAGCGGGCGCGCGCTTCGGAGATCATGGAGATCATCGAGTCGTTGCCCAGGTGGTTGGCGCCGTTGATGTCGGTCACCCGCACCGTCAGCGGGGTCGTGTAGCAGTATTGTTCTTCGGGGAAATCCAGCTGGAGCCTGGCCATCGTGCACTCGCTTTCATGGGCAAATCCCCATTCTAGCGCCAGCTAAGGCGTGGCGGCCTTCTCGATGCGGTACACCTTGCCGCCGGAGGCCACCAGGTACAGTTCGCCCGCGCTGTCGCGCCCGAAGGACAGCACATTGCCGACGTCGCCGACATTCCAGCTCACTTGTTCGCTGACGCCGCTTCCCGTGTACAGGAAACTCTTGAGGTAGCCCGCGCAATAGTCGGAGTAGAAGTAGCGCCCGGCCAGTTCGGGAATCGCCGCGCCGCGGTAAACGTAGCCGCCCGTGATCGAGCAGCCGTTCACGTCATTGCTGCCATGATCGTATTCGAAGGCCGGCAGGGTCAGCCCGGCCTGGTTGCAATTGCTGGCGTTGTAGCACAGCGTGCCTTCCATGGTGTTCCAGCCGTAGTTGAGCCCGCCCGTGGCCGCGGCCACGATGTTGACTTCCTCGCGCCGCTCCTGGCCCACGTCGGCGATATACAGGTTGGCGCCGTCGAAGGCGTAGCGCCAGGGATTGCGCAAGCCGTTGGCCCAGATTTCGCCGCGGCGCGAACTCATGCTGACGAAGGGATTGGTGGGGGGAATGATGTAGGGCGACAGCAGGGTGGCGTTGCCCACGTCCAGGCGCAGCAGCTTGCCCAGCAGCGACAGGTAGTTCTGGGCGTTGCCGTTGGTGTCGCCCCCGCCGCCGCCGTCGCCGGTGCCCAGGTACAGGTAGCCGTCCGGCCCGAACGCGACCAGGCCGCCGAAATGGTTGGTGAAGCCCGGATGGGCAATCCGGATGATCTGCAGCCCGGATCCGGCGTCAGCCACGTTCGGCAGCGCCGATACCTTGTGGCGCTCGATGACGATGTTGTTGTTCAGGTCGGTGAAATAGAGGAAGAAGTAGCCGTTGCTGGCGTATTGCGGGTGGAAGGCGATCGATAGCAGGCCGCCTTCGCCGGCCGTGCTGACCCGGGTGCTGATGTCGAGGAAGGGCGTGGGCAGCAGCACGCCGCCGGACAGGATGCGGACCCGGCCCTGGCGTTCCAGGATGAACAGGCGCGCGTCGGCGGCGGGGGCGGCGACGAAGATGGCGCCGTTCACGGTGGCCACTTCGCGCAAGGCCAGCGCCAGCGGCGCCGCGCTGTAGCTGACGCTGGCCGCGCCGGCGGCGCCGGCCGCGAGGGTCACGCTCTGGGTGGCGGGGCTGGGCGCATAGCTCAGGGTGCCGTTGACCACGCGTTCGGCGGTGACGGTGTAGCTGCCCGGATCGAGCGAAGCGAGCGTTTGCGTCTGCGCCAGGGTCTGGCTGAAATTGCCGGGACCGGTCACGCGGACCTGGGCCGCCAGGCCCGCCGGCAAGCCGCTGACCGTGACGGCCAGCGTGGCGAGCGCCGGGGCCGGCGTGCCGGGCGAACCGCCACCGCCGCCGCAGGCAGCAAGCATGCCCATGGCCAGGAGCAGGATGATGGGCAGGATGAATTCGCGCGCGCGGTCGAGCAACAGCATGGCAGCCTCCGTTTTTTGTCTGACCCTATTCCTGCTCAGCAGTTCCGTCTGTGCGCTGATTCACATCAGCGCGTCAGCCGGTAGATCAGGATGGCCGTCCGAATCGCGGCCCTTTCGATGGAGGCGATTTCCAGGTCTTCGTCGGGCGAGTGCGATCCGCGCCCGGTCGCGCCCAGTCCGTCGAGCGAATCGACATGCGGCGCCACGAACTGGATGTCGCCGCCGCCACGCAGGCCGGCCGGCAAGGCTGCCACCGGGCCCATGCCGAGGTCTTCGCTGGTCCGCGAATACAGGGCGAGTATGCTTAGGTTGCCAGGTGTTACTGCCATCGGTGGATAGGATTCGCCGAAGGCGATCGTGGCGCTGGTGCCGGGCAGGTTTTGCGCGACGATGGCGCGCATTTTCGCCTGGGCCCGCTCTTTCTGGGCGGCGTCGAGGTAGCGCAGGTCGCCGCGCACGGTAACGCTGTTGGCGATCACATTGCTCTTGCCGAAGGCCGTGCCGCGCGTGCTGGCGGCGTCGTGCGTGACGTCGGTGCCGCCCAGGATCAGGCCGGGGCTGTAGGTCAGGTCCGGTTCGGCCACCTGCAGGCGGAAGGCGTCCAGGATGCGCGCCGCTTCATAGATGGCCCCGTAGCCGGACACGCTGTTGAAGATGCCCGAGGAATGGCCCTGGCGCGCCTTCACGTCGAGCTCGAAGGAGCCCGAGGCGCGCCGCCCCACGGTACCGGTGGCGCGGCCTTCCTTGTCGAGCACGGTGCCTTCGAAGGCCAGCGCCACGTCGCTGCGCCTGGCCAGCGCCACCAGGTCGGCGCGCGACACGGTTTTCGGATTGCCGGGCGCTTCCTCGTCGCCGGTGAACATGACACTGATGCTGGTGTTTCCGAGCACGCCGGCCCGGTGCAGCGCGCGCAGCGCTTCGACCACCACGACGTTGCCGCTCTTCATGTCATTGACACCCTGGCCGCTGACCCGGTCGCCCTTGCGTTCCCATGTGCGTACCGGGCTGTCCGCTTCGAACACGGTGTCCAGGTGGCCGATCAGCAGCAGGCGCTTGCCTTGCTTGCCCTTGCGTTCGGCCAGCAGGTGGCCGGCCCGTTTCATTTCCTGGGGCATCGCGATCCAGCGCGTGGCAAAGCCGAGCTGCTCGAATTCGGCACGGAACAGCTCGCCCACGGCGCGCACGCCGGGCAGGTTGCCGGTGCCGCTGTTGATCTTGACGCTGCGTTCGAGCAGCGTGAGCGCGCCGGCGCTGCGGGAGCGCACTTCGGCCACGATGCGCTGTTCCACCGGGTCGAGCCCGGCTGCCATGGCGTTGGCGCCGAGCAGGCCCAGCGCCAGCGCCAGCGCCTTCATGCAGCGGCCTTGAGCTGCTTGTTGCTGGCCTGGACGGTGGCGCTCTGGATTTTTCCATCGCGCACCTCGTAAATGGCCACCAGTTCGAGCGTTCCCAGCCCTTCCGGAAAATTGCGGGTGACGATTTCGTGGTCGATGACGATATTGCCCATCACGCTGCGCTGCAGCAGGCGCGCATGCAGGTCCGGTTCTTCGAAACGCAGCGCCATGCGCGCGCGGATCTGGTCGGCGCCGCTGGCCACCAGGGTGCCGGGCAGTTCGTACTGGCAGGCGTCAGGCGCATAGGTGGCGAGGATGGCCTCGACATCGCGGGCATTGTAGGCGTCAAGCTGGCGCGCGATGACCGCGGCGGGGTGCTGGAAATCGTTCATGAAACCTCGGCTGGATTGGGGGGCATGCTGCCCGCCAATTGTACTGGCTTTGGCCGCGCCGGCGAAGTTGTCATGGATGCCACTGATGTTGCCGTTTGGAATTGTCGAAATAACTTTCCTGCGCGGCGCTACCAGTGGCGCGGCCGGCCCGTATCCATGTGGACAAACTGGGAATCCGGGTAGTAGCCCACCCCGCCGCCCTTGGCCGCCAGGGCCGCCTTGTGCAGGCTGGCCAGGTCGCGCCCGGGCATGCGGATATCGATGGCCTTGCCCTCGAGATGCATGCTGTGCTTGGCCACGCCACCGCTGGCAGCGGCCAGTTTCTGGTTCGATTCGGGCGAGCGGTAGCCGGAAATGACGTGCAGCACGTCCTTGCTGCCGAATTTGGCGCTGACGCGGTCGAGCAGCAGGAGCAGCTGGGGATCGATGGGGTTGATGCTGTTGTTGCGGTGGTCGCGCAGCAGTTTGTTGATGTCTGCCAGGGCGTCAGGCACGAACTGGCCCTCGGCCCAGAACAGGCTTTTCAGGCTTTCGCCGGTGTGCGTGTTGTAAAGGCGCAGTACGCGTTCGTTGGGAGCGGCCACGGCGGCGCGCGCCAGGGCGGGCATGCCCAGGGCCGAGGCGACGACGACGGAGCTTTTCAAGAATGAGCGACGTGGGTTCATGGGGATTCCTTGCGCGGGTTCTGCAGAATTCCATCATACGCTTCTGGCGAAATGGCGTACAAAATTGCGCGTGGGAAATTTCGTTTAGTTAATATTGCAGCCAAGCCAAAGGTGTTGTTATTTGTGGTGAAATTGTCACGGATTGTATCCATGAATTTTCATAGCAGGAACGGAATTTGGTTTGGCGGGGCTGGAAAAAATTCAAATAATCAACGTTAAGATTATTACTACTTCGATTGTTTCTTTTGCTATAGTCTTTTGCACTTTTGTAATACGAAAGCGCGATGCAGGCCCACCAGGCTCGCAGACCAATGTTCGAAGTCCGACATCAATAGGGTAAGAGAATGAACTGCAAAAATAATCAGAATAAACGAGATAGCGGCCTGCGCCGCAGCGTGACGACGCTTGGTGCCATGCTGGCCCTCGCCTTTGCCGCGCCTGCCATGGCCGGCACCATCGACTTCGAAAGCCTGCCGCCTGCTGCCTACATGAGCAGCGAGTCGGTCAATACCAGCGGTTACAACCTGCTGTTCGTGAACGGCCCTGTTGCCGCGGAATTCGGTTTCGAAAGCGGTATCGGCACCGTCATCGATTCCGGCAATGCCATGAGCTGCGACATTGCCGGCTGCCCTGTCGGCGCGGCCGGCAATTACCTGGCGATCCTGAACGATGGCGCGGTCAAGATGACCCGCGGTGGCCATCAGTTCAGCATCTCCAGCCTGGACTTCGCCTTCGTGGCGCCAGTGCCAGTCGGTCCCGGCGACTACGGCCGCCTGCAGCTGACCGGCACCCTGAGCGACGGCAGCATGCTCTCGACCATGCTCGCTTTCCCTGGCCAGAACAGTAACTTCCAATTCTTGTTCGGCGCTTCCGACCTGGATGCCGCGTTCCGTGGTTCCGTGTTCACCAGCCTGACGATCAATGCCTGCCTGTGGGATGGCAACGGCGATTGCTCGAATTCCTTCGATAGCCCGGCCTTCAATCAGGCCCAGTTTGCCATCGACAACGTGGTGCTGAACGAGATTCCTGAGCCTGGCTCGATCGCCCTGTTCGGTCTCGCCGCCGGCGCGCTGGGCCTGTCCCGCCGCCGTGCCGCTCGTAAAGCCGCCAAATCGGCAACCATCTAAGGAAAACGCCCATGAATCTCCGTCCTGTTTCTGTTGCAGTCCTGGCGCTCGTCGCCTCGCTGGCCACTTCGGCCGGCGCCCAGGAAGCCCGCCGCTCCTACATCGTGCAACTGGCCGACAAGCCAGTGGCCACCTACACCGGCCAGATCACCGGCCTGCCAGCGACCAAGCCGGCCGCCGGCACCCGCCTGAATGTCGATGCCTCCGACGTCCAGAACTACATTTCCTATCTGGAAACCAAAAAAGCCGACGTCATGAGCACCGTCGCCGGCGCCCAGATCACCCATGAATACAAAGTCGTGTTCAATGGTTTCTCGGCCATGCTGACCGACGATGAAGTGCGCGCGCTGAAGAAAAATGCCGGCGTCGCCAGCATCATGGCCGACTCGGTCATGCAGCTCGATACCAACTACACGCCTGGCTTCATCGGCCTGTCCGCACCGGGCGGCCTGTGGGACCAGCTGGGCGGCCAGGCTGGCGCGGGCGAAGACATCGTCATCGGCATCGTCGATAGCGGTATCTGGCCTGAAAATCCAAGCTTCGCCGACCGTGTCGATGCCGAAGGCTATGCCAGCCACACCGGCACCACCCAGGTCTATGGCGCGCCGCCATCGACCTGGAACGGTAGCTGCGTGAGCGGCGAAGGTTTCACCGTCGCCAATTGCAACAACAAGCTGATCGGTGCACGCTACTTCAAGTCCCCGTCGCAAACCCTGCACTGGACCGAATTCCTGTCGGCCCGCGACTCGGTCGCCGGCGCTGAAGGTTCGGGCGGCCACGGCACCCACACCGCCAGCACCGCGGGCGGCAATGCCAAAGTGCGCGTCATCAACGGCCCGCTGGGCCTGGGTACGGCATCGGGCATGGCGCCACGCGCCCGTATCGCTGCCTACAAAGTCTGCTGGACCGACGGCGTGTCGGGCCGCAACGGTTGCGCCACCTCGAACAGCGTTGCCGCCATCGAGCGCGCAGTGCTCGACGGCGTGAACGTCATCAACTTCTCGATCGGCCCGAACGCCGGCGGCGGTACCTTCAACGACCCGACCGAAGTCGCCTTCCTGGGCGCCTCCTCGGCAGGCGTGTTCGTTGCGGCCTCGGCTGGTAACGGCGGTCCTTCGGCAACGTCGGTCACCCCGACCGCGCACCTCAGCCCATGGCTGACCTCGGTCGGCAATGCGACCCACAACCGTCTGTTCGTCGGCGACGTGGTCACCGCCGGGGGCACCTTCGAAGGCGCGTCGTCGAATGCGAACACCGGCTCGGCGCTGTTGATCCGCTCGATCGATGCCGGTTTCGACGGTGTCGCCGTCACCAACAACCAGCGCCTGTGCTTCGGTGCTGCCGACGCCGTGGCGCCGCTGCTCGATCCTGCCAAAGTCACCGGCAAGATCCTGGTCTGCGACCGCGGCAGCAACGTGCTGGTCAACAAGTCCGCCAATGGCCGCACCGCTGGTGCCGTCGGTGTCGTGATCGCCAACACGAGCAGTCCCGTGTCGGCCAACACCATCATCAATCAGGCGCACACCATTTCCACCGTGCACCTGACGGCGGCCAAAGGCGATGCGCTCAAGGCTTACATGACGGCCAATCCTGGCACCGCCACCGCAACGCTGGGCAACCTGCATGCTGTCGTCGATCCGACCGTCCAGGCGCCTATCATGAGCGGTTCCTCGTCGCGCGGACCAAACGTCGCCAACCCGAACATCATGAAACCCGATGTCGCGGCACCTGGCAGCGATATCCTGGCCGGCGTCACCGCCGACCTGACCCGGGCCCAGCGTGACGCAGTTGCCGCCGGCGGCACCGCGCCAGTATCGTGGGCCTTCTACTCGGGTACCTCGATGGCCAGCCCGCACGTGGCCGGCCTGGCAGCCCTGATCAAGCAGAAGCACCCGACCTGGTCGCCAGCGGCCATCAAGTCGGCCCTGATGACCACCGCCATGAACACCAAGCCTGACGGCCTGGCCGGCGCCATGGCATGGGATACCACTGCCAAGAACACCGGCATGCTGCCATGGGCGCAGGGCGCGGGCTTCGTGGTGCCGAACAACGCGGCCAATCCTGGCCTGGTGTATGACGCCAGCGAAATCGACTACGCACGCTTCCTGTGCGGCGCCGGTGTTCCGGTCTACACGGCAGCAACTTGCGCGGCCATCGGCACCATCCCTGCTTACAACCTGAACCTGGCTTCGCTGACTGCGGCCAACGTGCTGGGCGTGCAGACCCTGACCCGTACCGTGACCAACGTCGGCGCGACCACCGCGACCTACACGGGATCGGCAAGCCTGACGGGCTTCACGGCGCAAGTGATTCCGCCGACGCTGACCATCGCTCCTGGCGCCAGCGCGACCTTCCAGGTCAAGCTGACCCGCACCACCGCTCCGCTGAGCACCTGGGTTTACGGCAACCTGACCTGGACCGACGGCACCACCGTGGTTCGCAGCCCCTTGCAGGCACGCGGCGCAGTCCTGTCCGTACCGGCACTGGTGGCCAGCGAAGCGAGCACCGGCAGCAAGGTGTTTACGATCGGCAGCGGTTTTACCAACACCATGACGAGCATCAAGTCGGGCTTGTTGCCGGCTGACGTGCAGACCCGTACGGTCGGCAATGCCGGTACCAACAGCACGGTCTACACCGCGGCTTGCCGTGCAGGTGGCGGTGCTGGCGTTCAGGTTCATAACGTCACCATTCCGGCCGGCACCCTGGCAGCACGCTTCTCGCTGTTCGATGCGGATACCCAGGGCGGCAGCGATTCGGACCTCGATATCATCGTCGTCACGCCAGCCAATGCCCTGCTGAGCAGCGGCAACGGTGGTTCGAACGAAGTGGTCAACATCACCAGCCCTGCGGCTGGCGCCTACAAGGTGTGCGTGGTCGGTTATGCGCCGCTGAACGGTTCGTCAGAGTACAAGCTGTCCTCGTGGGTCCTGGCGCCAAACGTCATCAACGGCAACTTCAAGGCCCTGCTGCCTGGCATCATGTACACCGGCGGTACCGGTTCGGTATCGATGAGCTGGTCCGGCCTGGCTGCCAACACCCGTCACCTGGGTGCCCTGCGCTACCTGCTGGGCGGCGTGGCACAAGGTCAGACGCTGGTGGAAGTGAACACCAACGACGAACTGCCGATGTTCGATACGGCACGTACCGTGCCTGTCCTGGCAGACTAAGCAACACAGCGTGGCGCGCCGCAAGGTGCGCCACCAACAAGAAAGGCTGCGTGCAATTGCACGCAGCCTTTTTTTATTGGGAAACGGTTGTGGATTAACGGACGTTGCTGCTGCCCGTGCTGCGCTGCAGGGTCACACAGCGGCCCGCGTCGCAGTTGGCGCCGGGGTCGCTGACGACCGAACAGGTCGACACCATGCCGGCGCGCGCGTCGGCCTTTTTGCGGGCCTGGGCGTCGCGCGCGGCCAGCGCGGTCAGCTTGGCGCCGTCGCTGGTTTTGGTGGAGTAGGCCAGGTAGCTTTCCGGGCCGCCGCAGGCCTTGGCGCCCACTGCCAGGGTTTTGCATTGGGCCGGCGCGTCGCAGCTGGCGGCGCCGATTTCGGCGTGGATCTGGTCCATGAGGCTGGCGCCGGCCGGGGTTGCAGCCGGTGCTGCAGCCGGTGCGGCGACAGCGGCCGGGGCGGCTGCCGCCAGCGGCGCGGCGGCCGGCGCGGGCGCCGTACTGTTAACGCCGCTGCAGGCGGTGCTGGCAGCGGCAAGGAAAAAGGCGCCGAGCAGGCGCAGCAAGGGGAGGGAGGTGGATGTTTTCATCGGCTAATAATGAACCTCCCTTGCCGCCTTGGCAAGCGCCGCACGGTTGCCGGGTCAGGCCCTGCGCGCGACGTCGGCGCGCGGCGCCGGCAGGGCGCGCAGCGGTGCCGCCGGGCGCTTGAGCCGCGCTACCGGCGCCAGGCGCGGCGCCGGCGCCTGCACATCGGCCTGCAGGATGAAGATGCTGACCGCGCCGGCCAGCGCATCGGCCTGGTCGCGCAGCGAGCCCGCGGCGGCCGCCGCCTCCTCGACCAGCGAGGCATTCTGCTGAGCCACGGTTTCCATGTCGGCGATGCTGCGGTTGACCTGCACGATGCCTTCGCTCTGGGAATGGCTCGCTTCGGTGATGCGGCCCATGATGTCGGTCACGCGGCGCACGCTGGCCACCACCTCGACCATGGTGCTGCCGGCTTTTTCCACCAGCTTGCTGCCCTTGTCCATCTGCTGGACCGAATCGTCGATCAAGCCCTTGATTTCCTTCGCGGCCGTGGCGCTGCGCTGCGCCAGGCTGCGCACTTCGCTGGCCACCACGGCAAAGCCGCGTCCCTGTTCCCCGGCGCGGGCCGCTTCCACGGCCGCGTTCAGGGCCAGGATATTGGTCTGGAAAGCGATCGCGTCGATCACGCTGATGATGTCGACGATGCGGGCCGAGGATGCATTGATCGAGGCCATGGTGTCGACCACCTGGACCACCACGTCGCCGCCGGCTTCGGCCACCTGCGAGGCGGCGCTGGCCAGCGCATTGGCCTGGCCGGCATCGCTGGCGGTACTTTGCACGCTGGCGGTCAGCTCGGCCATGGTGCGGGTGGTTTGCTCGAGCGAGGCGGTCTGTTCCTCGGTGCGGATCGCCAGGTCCTGGTTGCCGGCCGAAATCTGGCCGGTGCCGCAGGCCAACGCATCGACCGCCTGCTTGATGCCGGCCACCGTCGTCGACAGGGTGCCCTGCATGCTTTTCAGGTCGTACAGCAGGCTGCCGGTGTCGCCGTCGCGCAGCACCACGTCGTCGTCGAGCTTGCCCTGGGCGACCTGGCGGCAGACCTGGGCCGCATAGACCGGTTCGCCGCCCAGCTTGCGCAGCAGGTCGCGCAGGATCACGAATGCCAGGCCGGTGGAGACCACCAGCGAAGCGGCGAATACGCCAAGCAGGAGCATGCTGGTCGATGTGATTTCCGCACGGGCTTTCTGCTCGCCATTCTCGGTGCCATTCACGGCAATCTGCACTACTTGGTCAATTGCCTTGCGATGGGTTTCATATAATCCCGACATGGTGTGCAATATCGCCAAGGCGCCTTCCTTATCGCCGCCCTGGATCGCGGGAATAAACTTTGCAAAGGCCGTGTCATAAAATGACAATACGGGCTGGTGGGCCTGTTTCAGGAGAATGTCGCTGAGCACCGGATCAAGATTGGCTTTTTCCCAATAAATATGCCGGCTATCGTAATCGGCTTTCAGCAATTTAAGGCGCGCTATCAGTGCATTCTGTATTGACGCGTCGACAGAATTGGCGAGCTGCAGAATGACAAGGTAGGATTCGATGATGTATTCGGGCGGTGGCAGGATGTCGGCCACGAGGTCCTTGTTCAATACAATATCCTGATACAGCGGACCATTGATCTTGAGTTTTTCAAGGGCATTCCAGGACGTAATCCCATAAAAGGCGAAACCGATCAGGAAAGTACCGATCAAGATGATGAATCGGTTAGAAAGTGTGAGATTGTGAATATTCACTTTATGGGTCTCCCTTCTTCATTATTAGTTATTTGGCGTATTTTTTTGTAGATGAATAATGCGTCCGATTATTTGAATAGTCCAAATAAAAATAAATTGGTGTTGCTTTTAGATGGTACCGTTGTCACGTTGCTACAGTAAGTCCCATTTCCCGTTTTGCGAGGAGCTGGCAGTGCGCAATATTCCTTCAAATCTCACACTGGCCTGCCTGCTGGCGCTGGCTGGCGGCGGCGCCGCCGCGCAGCGAGCCGATCCGGCGATGCTGCGCGGCCACCTGCAATTCCTTGCCAGCGACGAGCTCGAAGGAAGGGAAAGCGGCAGTCGCGGCTACGATGTCGCGGCCCACTATGTCGCTACCCGCTTCCTGCAATATGGCGTGCTGCCCGGGGGGCGCAGGGCAGCTACCTGCAGCCGGTGCTGCTGCGCGCGGCGCTCCTGGCGGCCGGCGCGCCGCGGCTGGAACTGATTGGCAAGGATGGTGTGCGCAAGCTGGCCTTCCTGGATGACTTCATGGTCGGAAGCGGGCCAGCTGGAACGCGGGCGACTTTTTCGGCAATACCTTCCGCAAGAACTAGGCTTGCGCTGCGATCACCGGCAAGGCGGCCAGTTGGGCCGCAAGGAAGTCGCGGCAGGCGCGCAGGCGCGGCGCCATGTGGCGTCCGCTTTGCACCACCAGCTGCACCGGCAGCGGCGCCGGCTCGTAGTCGCGCAGCAATCGCACCAGCGTGCCATTGGCCAGCTGTTCGGCCACCTGGTAGGACAGCGGCCGGGCGATGCCATGCCCGGCCGCCACCGCCATCAGGATCGCATCGATCTCGTTGACCTGCAGGCGCGGCGCAATCCTGACCGCCAGCTCCGTGCCATCGTTATGGAAGCGCCATTCGCGGTTGCTTCCCCGTACCGTGCTGTGGATGACGTCGTGCTGTTCCAGTTCATGGGGCGAGGCTGGCGTGCCGCGCCGCGCCAGGTAGGCCGGACTGGCCACCAGCAGGCGCCGCACTTCGCCGACGCGGCGCGCCACCATGCTGGTGTCGGCCAGCGGGCCGATGCGCACCGCCAGGTCGATGCCATGCTCGATCAGGTCCATATTCCGGTCGTTCAGGACCAGGTCCACCTGCACGGCCGGGTGCAGGGCCAGGAAGGCGATCACGGCCGGGGTGACATGGCGCCGTCCGAACACGCGCGGCGCGGTGATGCGCAGGCTGCCGCGCAAGGGGCCCTGGTCTTCTTCGCGCAGCGCGTCCGCGTAGTCGGCCAGCACCCGGCGCGCCATGGCGCCCAGGCGCAAGCCCGCTTCGGTGGGCGCCAGGCGGCGTGTGGTGCGCTCGATCAGGCGTACGCCCACCCGGTCTTCCAGCGCCGCCAGGGCGCGGGTGATGGCCGGCGCGGACCGGTGCAGGCGGCGTGCGGCCGCGGAGAGGCTGGTGGAATCGAGAATGGCCACAAATACGTGCAGTTCGTCGAAACGGTCCATGATTATTCCATTTGTTGAAAGAATAAATTCCACTTTATCATTATTCTCATCATTGCATGGAATGGCTAGCATGGTGCTTCCCTTCACCACGAGAGACCATCATGACCATCCTCTTGCACGGCACCCGGCTATCCGGCCATGTCCACCGCGTCGAACTGCTGTTGCGCATGCTCGGCCTGCCATTCGACTATGTGCCGGCCCCGGCCGAGGTGCGCGCCACGCCTGCCTTCCTGGCCCTCAATCCGCTGGGCCAGATACCGGTGTTGCAGGACGGAGGTCTGACCCTGGTGGACAGCAATGCCATCCTGGTCTACCTGTGCAAGCGCCATGCGCCGGGCAGCGACTGGCTGCCGGAAGACGCCGTCGGGGCCGCCGCCGTGCAGCGCTGGCTGTCGATCGCCGCCGGCGAAGTGGCCTTCGGACCGGCCAGCGCCCGCGCCATCACCCTGTGGGGCGTGCCCGGCGATATCGACCGCGCCGGCGCCGTTGCCGCGCGCCTGCTGGCCTTCATGGATGGGCACCTGGCGCAGCATGCATTCCTCGCCGCCCCGCATGCCACCATTGCCGACCTGGCCTGCTACGGTTACGTCGCCCACGCCGGGGAAGGGCACATCAGCCTGGAACCATGGGCCCATGTGCGCGCCTAGCTGGCGCGCGTCGAAGCCTTGCCGGGCTTTGTGCCCATGCCCAAATCATGAACGGGCCCTTCCATCCGGGGGAATTGCATGCCCAGCAGCTGGCCGGCGTGACCGGCGCCGGCGGCGGCATCCGCGATTTCATGCCCGACCAGCATCGCGAGTTTTTCGCGGCCCTGCCGTTCGTGCTGGTGGCCTCGCTCGGCGCCGATGGCAGTCCGCGCGCCGAGGTCCTGTGCGGCACCCTCAGCAGCCCCGACCCGCACACCCTGGTCGTGGCGGCCGCCAGCACCTTGGCCGAAGGCGCGCAGGTGGGATTGCTGGGGATCGACTTCGCCACCCGCCGCCGCAACCGCGCCAACGGACGGGTGCGCAGCAACCGCAACGGCGTGCTGGAAATCGCGGTGCAGCAAAGCTTCGGCAATTGTCCGCGCCATATCCGGCTGCGCCAGGTGCACGCCGTGGAGCGCAGCGCCCGGCCCGCGCGCCGGTTCGACGGGCCCGGCGTGCTGGCCGGGGCCGACACCTTTTTCATCGCCACCGCGGGCGGGGCCCATGGCGTGGACATCTCGCACCGGGGCGGCCCGCCCGGCTTTGTCCAGGTCGACGGCATGACCCTGGACGTGCCCGACTTCGACGGCAACCGCTACTTCAATACGCTGGGCAACCTGCTGCTGGACCCGCGTGCGGCTCTGCTGTACATCGATTTCGACAGCGGCGACGTGCTCCAGCTGCAGGGCGCCATCGCCATCGACTGGCATGCCGCGGGCGGACGGCGCTGGCGCTTCACGGCCGCGGGCGGTGCATGGGCCGAGGCAGCGCTGCCCTTGCGCTGGAGCATCGCCGATGTTGTCGCGCTATAATCAGCGCTACTGTTTTTATGGGCCTCCAGCATGCCAACCACACTCAAGCCGGTCAACGTTCCCGTTTCGCAGCGCATCCGCGAACGCCTGGTGGCCAGCAAAACGCGCTTTCACGCCAATGACAATATCGCCGACTTCATCGAGCCGGGCGAGCTGTCCGCGCTGCTCGACGAAGTGAGCGAGAAGCTGCAAGGCGTGCTGGAAAGCCTGGTGATCGATACCGAGAACGACCACAACACGCTCGATACGGGCCGCCGCGTGGCCAAGATGTTCATCAATGAAGTGTTCGGCGGGCGCTACGTGCCGATGCCGGCGGTGACGGAATTCCCGAATGCCTCGCACCTGAACGAACTGATGATCGTGGGCCCGATCACGGTGCGCAGCGCCTGTTCGCACCACCTGTGCCCGGTGATCGGCAAGGTATGGATCGGCGTCATGCCGAACGAGCACTCGGCGCTGATTGGCTTGTCCAAGTATGCGCGCATCGCGCAATGGATCATGAGCCGCCCGCAGATCCAGGAAGAAGCCGTGGTCCAGCTGGCCGACCTGCTGCAGGAAAAAATGCAGCCGGACGGCCTGGCGGTGGTCATGGAAGCCGACCACTTCTGCATGCAATGGCGCGGCGTCAAGGACATGGAAGCGAAAATGATCAACAGTGTGATGCACGGTTCGTTCCTGAAGGATCCGTCGCTGCGGCGCGAATTCCTGTCGCTGATTAAACGCTAACTTTTTTCGGAAAGATCATCATGCTCGTCAGACTTCTGTATGCCAGCCGCGCCGCTGGCGGCGCTCCCGCCGACGTGATCCACCAGATCATGACGCAGGCGCATGCGCACAATCCTCAGCACGGCATTACCGGCATCCTGTGCCATAGCGACAAGGTGTACATGCAGGTGCTCGAAGGCGGGCGCGGCCCGATCAACGCCCTGTACGCGAAAATCCTGCACGACCCGCGCCACACCGACGTGGTGCTGCTGCACTACGAGGAAATCACCGAGCGCCGCTATGCCTGCTGGACCATGGCCCAGGCCAACCTGTCCAAGGTCAACGCCTCGACCCTGCTGCGTTTTGCCGAATTGCCCGAAGTCGATCCGCATGCAACGTCGGGCAAGCACGCGCTGGCTCTGATCGACGAACTGATGGCCACCGCCACCATCGTGGGCCGGCCCTGAATTAGTCCTTCAGTTTGCTGGTGGAAAGTGTTATTTTGATACCCTTTCCATCCACGACCGAGGACTGCCATGCGCCATCCGATCCTGTTTTCGCTGCTGGCGCTGCCTGCGGCCATGGCCGGTGCCGCCGACACGGCCCTCGCCGACGCCATCGCGCGCGATTACGACAGCAAGCTCGCGCCGCTGTACGAACATTTCCACCGCAATCCCGAACTCTCCTACGCCGAAGTCAAGACCGCGGCACGCCTGGCGCGCGAACTGCGCGAAGCCGGCTTCGACGTCACCGAAGGCGTCGGCAAGACCGGCCTGGTGGCGCTGCTGAAAAACGGCCCCGGCCCCATGGTCATGATGCGCGCCGACATGGACGGCTTGCCGGTCGAAGAAAAGACCGGCCTTTCCTACGCCTCCAAGGTGATCCAAAAGGACCAGAACGGGCGCGACGTGCCGGTCACCCATGCCTGCGGCCACGACGTCCACATGACCAGCCTGGTCGGCACGGCGCGCCGCATGGTGGCCATGAAGTCGCAATGGTCCGGCACCCTGATGCTGATCGGCCAGCCGGCCGAGGAACGCGTGGGCGGCGCGCGCGACATGATGGGCGACAAGCTGTGGCAGCGCTTCGGCCAGCCCGACTATGCGCTCTCGCTGCACGTGAACAGCGATGTCGAAGCGGGCAAGATCGACGTCAATGAAGCGCCGTACTCGGGCGTGGACACGGTCGAGATCCTGGTGCACGGCGTGGGCGCACACGGCGCCGCGCCGCACAAGGCCAAGGACCCGGTGGTCATCGGCGCGCAGATCGTGATGGGCATGCAGACCATCGTGTCGCGCGAATTGTCGCCGCGCGAACCTGGCCTGATCACGGTCGGCGCCTTCCACTCCGGCCTGAAATCGAACATCATTTCCGATTCCGCCAAGCTGGAGCTGACGGTACGCTCGGAAAGCCCGGCGGTGCGTTCGCTGCTGCTGTCGGCGATCGCGCGCGTGGCGACCAATACGGCGCGCGCGGCCGGCGTGGCCGAAAACATGCTGCCCGAAGTGAAGTCGGTCGACAACCCGTCGCCGCCGGTGATCAATGACGAACAACTGATCGCGCGCCTGAAGGGCGTTTGGACCGACAGGCTGGGCAGCGGAATTTTCATGGCCGGCTACAAGCGCACCTCGATGGGCGCGGAAGATTTTGGCGGCTTCACGCGCGAACCGTATATTCCGAGCGTCTACTTCACGGTCGGCGGCACGCCGGCGGCGCTGATGAAGGCCGCGGCCGAAGGCGGCACGCCCGTGCACGGCAACCACAGCCCCATGTTCGCACCGCAACCGGACCTGTCGATCAAGACCGGCGTCGCCGCCACCGTCGTGGCCCTGCTCGACCTGATGAAGAAATAGATGAAGAAAATACTCGCGCTCCTGCTGTGCGCAGCCTGGCTTCCTTGCAGTGCGGCCGATCCCCTGCCTCCTGCGAGTGCCTTTTTCGGCAATGTTCAAACGGGAGGCGCCTCGATCTCTCCCGACGGACGCATGGTCGCCATGCTGGCGAAGGCTCCGGGAACGCGGACCGGTGTCGTGCTGGTCAACCTGGCCGACAACAGCCCGCGCTTGCTGGCCCGCTTCAAGAATGCCGATATTCGGAGCGTGTTCTGGCTCAGCACCAAGCGGCTAGGGTACACCGCGACCTACAGCGATGAATCGCCAGGCGAGGAAAGAGCCGGCCTGTATGCGTCCGATATCGATGGAAGCAAGCTGAAAGGACTGGCGCCCGCCATTATCGCCAGGCGCTCCTTCGCCGAGAGCGAAGACTTTCCTGGGCCGGATAAAACACCAGGCACGCTTGATGGCTTGAACGCCCAGAATTCCGACAACATGATCGTCATCGTCCATTATGACGGGGACGAAATAGATGCCCACCTGCGCATTCTGAATACCCGCACCGGCGCAAGGGATGATCTCAGCGCGCCCACGGGCACCTTCAACTGGATTGTCGACGCCAGCAAGCAACCGCGCGTTGTATTGGCACGCGACGGCGATCGCCATGCGATGTTCGCCAAGGGCGGCTACGCCTGGCGCAAACTGGCGACGTTCGCGCCCATGTCAGCCGACGCGATCATGCCCAAGCTGTACGATGGCACGCTCTATGTACAGTCGCGCAACGGTGGCGATCGCGTGAGCCTGTATACCTACGATATCGGTGCCGCCGCGCTGGCAAAAAACGCACTGGTTGCCTCGCCTGATTACGATATCGAAGGCGGATTCATTAGTGATGACAAGAAGCTGCTGGGCGTAAGCATCGAAACGGACGCCGAATCGACGGTATGGTTCGATCCGGAGATGAAGGCACTGCAAGCCGAGATCGACGAGGCCTTGCCATCGGTCGTGAACCGCATAGAGCGCGGTGTGCGTTCCGAAACGCCATTTATCCTGGTGCACTCGTATTCGCCACGGCATCCGGGCCAGACGCTGGTCTACAACCGCGACACCAGGAAATTCACGCGGCTTGGCCAGGCCTTGCCTGGCATTGTTCCTGAAAAAATGGCAGAAACCGAGATGGTCCGGTACCCCGCGCGGGATGGCATGAAGATACCTGCCTACCTGACCCTTCCCCTGGGCAAACCCGCGACGAAATTGCCGCTCATCGTGCTGGTTGGCGGAAATCCGTCGGAAGGCCGCGATCACTGGTCCTGGGATTCCAATGTGCAATTCCTGGCGTCACGCGGATATGCCGTCATCCAGCCGCAGGTGCGGGGCACGCCCGGATTTGGCGCTGCGCACGTGAACGCCGGCATCGGTCAATGGGGCCGCGGAATGCAGGACGATGTGGCCGATGCCGCGCGCTGGGCGATCAAGCAGGGGACGGCCGATCCCGAGCGCGTGTGCGTGGTCGGCACCTTGTTCGGCGGCTATGCCGCCCTGATGGGCGTGATCCGCGACGCGGACTTGTTCCGCTGCGCCGTCAGCTATTCTGGCATCGTCGATATCGGCATGATGTTCAAGAACGACTGGGCCGACTTTCCGAGTTCCGGCAGGGGACTGGACCGCAAGCTGCTGATCGGCGACCCCAAGGCGGACAAGGATAAATTCATCGCGGTCTCGCCGCTGCACCAGGCCGCGCGCATCCAGCGCCCGGTCTTGCTGGCCTACGGGGCCGACGATGTGCGGGTGCCGGGCAAGCACGGGAAAATGCTGTTCGACGCCATCAAGCCGCACAACCCGCAGGCGCAATTCCACTGGTTCGATGACAAGGGGCAGGCGCCTTCGCTGGAAGGCAACCGCGTGGAACTGTGGACCAGGATCGAGCAATTCCTCGACCGCCACATCGGTTCACGCTAAAGGCTTGCGCTGCTCCAGGAACCAGTCGAACAGGCCGGCTTCGCCGTAGGCATAGACCCAGGCTTCGACGTGGCCGGCCTCGGGCAGCACCGTGTAGCGCACCTCGCCGCCGGCGGCGTTGAGCGCATCGACCATGCTGGCCGATTCCGATTCGGGCACCGCCTCGTCCTTCTTGCCATGGAATACCCAGGTCGGGATGCCGCGCATGGCGCCCACCGCGCGCGCGATGCCGCCGCCGCAGATCGGCGCGACGGCTGCGAAATACTGCGGATAACGCGACGCCAGGTCCCAGGCGCCGTAGCCACCCATGCTGATGCCGGTCAGGTAGACGCGCCGCTTGTCGACCCGGTACTTGGCCAGGATCTCGTCAATCAGGGCCTTGAGCGAGAGCGCATGCCAGGCTTCGCCTTCCGGCAACTGCGGCGACACCACCATGAAAGGGAAGTAGGGATTCTTTTCCACGATGGCCGGCGGCCCCCATTTCTTGACCAGGTTCAAATCGGTCCCGCGCTCTCCCGATCCATGCAGGAAAATGATCAGCGGCACGCCCGCGCCCCGGTCCGAATAACTGTTCGGCAGGAAGGCCAGGTAACGCATTGTCGATTTCACGACCAGGGTTTGGCCTTGCTGCAGCGATTTGGCCGCCATGGCCGGCAAGGCCGTGGCAAGGCCGAGGAGGGCAAACAGATTGCGTCTTTTCATGATGGGGCGCCGTCGGGGGTGAGGAGGTGGCCAATACTAGCATGGCAATATTGCTTTACAGATGTAAGCGAAGTTGTCGGCCCTTGCGCGGCGCGCGTTCGGGCGGCATCATTTTGCCAACCAGTCAATGAAAGCCCCGCCATGAAACCGGTCCACCTTGCGTTCCTGCTAGCCCCTCTGCTGGCCCTCTTCACCGGCCAGTCCGCCGCCGAAACGCTGATCGAGCGCCTGAAAAACGGACGGGTCGAGGTGCCGGCCGGCGTGCGCCTGATCCCCGACATTGCCTATGGCCCCGCCAAGGACCAGCGCTACGACGTGTATGCGCCGGCATCGGCGGCCGGCGCGCCCGTCATCTTCATGGTGCACGGGGGCGCCTGGCGCGCCGGCGACAAGGCCGCCAGCGAAGTGGTCACCAACAAGGTGGCGCGCTGGGCCACGCGCGGCTACGTCGTCATTTCCACCAACTACCGCATGCTGCCCGGGGCCGATCCGGTCCAGCAAGCCAGGGATGTTGCCAGCGCGCTGGCCCACGCCCAGGGGCAGGCGGCCGCCTGGGGCGGCGAGCGCAACAGTTTCATCCTGATGGGCCATTCGGCCGGCGCCCACCTGGTGGCGCTGCTGGCCGCAGCGCCGGCGCTGGCCGGTCCCACGCAATGGCTGGGGACGGTGGCGCTCGACAGCGCGGCCATGGATGTCGAGCAGCTCATGCGGGGACCGCACTACCGCTTGCATGACGAAGCGTTCGGCAAGGACCCGGCGTTCTGGAAGGCGGCGTCGCCCTGGGCCGCGCTGGCGGCGGCCGGCAAGCCGATGCTGGCCGTCTGTTCGACCCGGCGCGAAGACGCTTGCCGGCAAGCGCAGCGCTTTGCCGACAAGGCCAGCGCTCTGGGCACGCGCATGCAAGTGCTGCCGCTCGATCTGTCGCACAAGGACATCAATGACACGCTGGGCGAGGACAGCGCCTACACCAGGACGGTCGAGGATTTCCTGCGCAGCATACTGCCGCGCTAAGGCTGGAGCGCGATCCAGTCCACCAGTTCGCGCCCGAACACGCGCAGGCGCGCCGTGTCGATCTGGCGCCGCTTGTAGGCGTCATGGCTGGCCGGACCCGACAGGCTGCGGTCGTGGCTTTCCCGGTCCATCATCTGGATTTCGTATTCGAAAAAGAAGTCGACGTCGCGTTCTTCGCCGTCGGAATCGTCTTCCTGCAGGTGGATCATCTTGCGCAGCGTCACCTGCAGGCTGGCAAAGCCGCTGCCGCTGTGCGGATTGTTGCTCTGGGTCTGGGGCTCCGACAGGCTCATCAGCTCCTGGTCCATGCGGTGCAGCAGCTCGGCCGGATAGGCTTCGCTGCGGTCGAGCAGGCTGCGGTACTTGACGAAGACCTGCTTGGCCGCGTCCAGGTCGAGCAGGGTATTGCGGGTGCGCTGGGGGTCGACATTGGTCACCGACAGCAGGTGCGCGCGCTGCAGCGTGTGCAGCGCCAGCAGGCATTCGAAGCGGGTGGCGAAGGTCATGCGCACGCCCAGGTGGTCGTAGATGTCGGCCGCCAGGTAGGCCGCCTTTTGCAGCAGTTTCAGCAGGATGGAATTGCGGCCCTTGTGGCTCTTGCGGTCGTAATGGAGCAGCGGCAGGCACAGTTCGCCGTCGGTCAGGAAGTAGCGGCCGTTTTCTTCATGGATGACGTCGTCGAGGCTGGCGAACACCTGTTCCCGGATGGTGTTGAAGTGCCGCAGCTTGAGGTCGCTGTCGATGTAGAAAATGCCATGCATGACTTTCAGCACGGCGCACGACCACAGCCGCAGCAAGTCGGTCTGCCCGGTGCGCTGCGAGGCGTACACCAGCAATTGCAAAGGATCTTTGGCGCGCTCGACTTCGGGCGGAATCAGGCCGCCCTGGCCGGGATCGAGGAAATGGCCGGTGATGAAATCGACCGCCTCGCGGTGGCCGCGCGCAATGCGCGCCAGCGTGGCCGGGTGGTCGAGGTCGAAGCCGTATTCGCGCGCGAACTGGCGCGCATCGTTGATGTTGCGCAGCGCGAGGGAGCTGAGGTCGATCGCCGACTTGCCGCTGGTAATGGCACTGAGGTAGCTCCAGTTCAGCGAAAACCGGGACTTGCTCCTCAGTGAGGCGATATGGTCCGTCATGGTCCCTGACGGGATTACTTGGCCGACAGACAGGTCTTCATGAAGGCCTTGCGCTCGTCGCCTTTCTTGCCGGCGGCATCCGCATTGCAGGTTTTCATTTTCGTCTGCTGGGACGTCATGGCCTTGGCCGGCGCCGCGCTCAGGCATTCTTTCATGAAGGCCTTGTATTCATCGCCTTTCTTGCCGGCGGCGTCAACATTGCAGGTTTTCATCTTGTTCTGCTGCGCCGTTTTGGCTGGCGGCGCAGCTTCCGGCGCGGCATGGGCAGCGGTGGCGAGGGAGAGGAGGGCGGCGGCAAACAGGCATTTCATGGCGGGTGTCCTTGTCGAAGTGAAAGTGCAACGCTATTACTATACGGCAGGATAGCATCTAGCGGATCACCTCGGTCTTGGTCTTTTTTCCGTTGCGAAAGGTGTACAGGGTCATGGCCGGATTGTGCAGGTCGCCGAACCGGTCGAAACGGATGTCGCCGGTCACGCCCTTGTAATTCACCTTCGCAATTTCTGGCGTGTAGTTGGCCGGGTCGAACGATTTCGCAGCCTGCATGGCGCTGGCCAGCACCATCACCGCATCGTAGGCGTAGGGCGCATAGGTTTGCAGTTCCAGATTGTAAGTCTTGCGGTAGCGCGCCGTGAAGTCGGCAAAGCCCTTCTCCTGCGCGCCGGTGACGCCGCCGGCCACCGCGCAGGTGATCTTGCCTTCGCCGAGCGCGTCGCCGGCCAGCGAGGGCAGCTTTTCCGAACACACCCCGTCGCCGCCCATGAAGCGCACCTTGTCCATGCCCAGCGCCTTCATCTGCTGCAGCATCGGCCCGGCCACCGCATCCATGCCGCCGAAAAAGACCAGGTCGGGCTGCTTGCCCTTGACCTGGGTCAGGATGGCGTTGAAGTCGGTGGCCTTGTCGGTGGTGAACTGGCGGCTCACCACCTGGGCCGTGCCGGCGGCGCGCACACCCTTGACGAATTCGTCGGCCAGGCCCTGGCCGAAGGCGGTGCGGTCGTCGATCACGGCCACCCGCAGCGACTTGAGGCGGTCGACGGCGTAGCGGCCCAGCGTGCTGCCGACCTTGTTGTCGTTGGCGACCACGCGGAAGGCCGACTTGAAGCCCTGGCGCGTGTACACCGGCGTGGTGGCCGATGGCGTGATCTGCGGAATGCCGGCGGTGTGATAAATTTTCGAGGCCGGCACCGTGGTGCCGGAATTGAGGTGGCCGACCACGCCCACGACCCCGGCGTCGACCAGCTTTTGGGCCACCGCCGTGCCTTGCTTGGGGTCGCCCCCATCGTCTTCGGCCAGCAGCTCGAAACGCACTTGCTGGCCATTGATGGTGAAGCCTCGCGCGTTCAGGTCGGCCACCGCCAGGCGCGCGCCATTCTCGGTATCCTTGCCCAGGTGGGCGCTCGGTCCGGAGACGGGCGAGACGCTGCCGATCCGCACCACGGCGGGCGCGGCATGGCTGGCGAAGGGAACGGCGAGGGCGGCGGCAAGGGCGAGGCGGTGCGGCATGCGGGCAAACTCCTAGGGAATGGTCACGGCTGCGGCGAGCAGGGATTCGAATTCGGCGATCGGGACCGGCTTGCTGAACAAGTAGCCTTGGTAAGCGTTGCAGCCATGCTGCTTCAGGAAGGCCAGCTGTTCGTCGGTTTCCACGCCTTCGGCAATGACGTGCAGGCGGAAGTTGCCGGCCAGGTCGATGATGGTCTTGACCATGATGGCGTCGTTCGGGTCGGTGCTGATGCCGCTGACGAAACTCTGGTCGATCTTGATCTGGTCCAGGGGCAGGCGCTTGAGGTAGGACAGCGAGGAATAGCCGGTGCCGAAATCGTCCATCGACAGCGTCACGCCCAGCATGCGCAGCGCGCCCATCTTGTCGACCACGTCGTCGACGTCGTTGAGCACCACGCTCTCGGTCAGTTCCAGTTTCAGGCGGCCGATATCGAAGGCATGGCGTTCGGCCGCGGCGGCCACGATCTCGACGAAATCGGGCTGGCGGAACTGCGCCGCGCTGACATTGACCGCCAGCGCCAGATGCTGCAGCCCGGGCCGGGCCGACCAGTCAGCCAGCTGGGCGCAGGCGGTATCGAGCACCCAGCCGCCGATCTCGAGGATCAGCGAGCTTTCTTCGGCGATGTGAATGAACTGCAGCGGCGAGACCGTGCCCCGCACCGGATGGAACCAGCGCACCAGCGCTTCGGCGCCGAGGGCGCGGCCGTCGGGGCCGACCTGGACCTGGTAGTGCAGGCGCAGCTGCTGGCGCTGGACCGCGTGGCGCAGGTCCGCTTCGAGCGCGGCGTGGGTTTCCACCGCCAGCTGCATGGCCGCGCTGAAAAAACGCACCGTGTTGCGGCCCGCATCCTTGGCCCTGTACATGGCCATGTCCGCCTGGCGCAGCAGCACGTCGGCCGATTCGACGTTCCCCAGGTACATGGCCACGCCGATGCTGGGCGAACTGTGGTGGGCATTGCCCTTGAGCTGGTAGGGCATGCCCAGCATCTGGCGTATCTTCCCGGCCACCAGCGCGGTTTTTTGCGAGGCCGTTTCCAGGTCCGGGTCGATGTCGGCGATGATGACCACGAATTCGTCGCCGCCCAGGCGCGCCACCGTGTCCGCGTCGCGCACGCAGGCCAGGATGCGGCTGGCGACCTCGATCAGCATCAGGTCGCCCACGCCGTGGCCCAGGACGTCGTTGATGGTCTTGAATTTGTCGAGGTCGATGAACAGCAGGGCGCCGTGATGCTGGGTGCGGGCGGAAGCGGCCAGCGCCGCGTGCAGGCGGTCCATCAGCAGGCGCCGGTTGGGCAGGTTGGTGAGCGCATCGAAAAACGCCAGGTGGTGGATCTTTTCCTCCGCCTGCTTGCGCGGCGAGATGTCGTCGAAATTGACCACCACCTGCTTGAGGGCGCCATCGGGCGCGAATTCCGGATAGGCGTTCACCAGCAGCCAGACGATGCGCGCGCCTTCGTTCATGCGCACCCCGAGCACCAGCGATTCGAGCGGCTCCCCGCTGGCGATCACCGCATGGACCGGGAATTGCGCGACCGGCAAGTCGACACCCTGCTCGTCGACGAAGGACCAAGCGTGTTCGCTGGCCAGGGTGCCGCGCAGCTTTTCCTCCGGGCAGCCCAGCAGTTCGGAGGCGCGCGGATTGCTGTACAGGATGCGGGTATCGGCCGCGTGGACCACGATGGCCGTGTGCAGGTTGCGCAGCAGTTCGCGGTAGCGCGTTTCGCTGGCCAGCAGGCGCTCTTCATTGCGCATGCGGTCGTCGATATTGAAGGTGACGCCGATCAGGCGGTCGCCGCGCTCGGCGCTGCCGTCGCCCATGATCTTGCCGTAGTTGGCGTACCAGACCCAGCTGCCATCGCTGGCGCGGACCCGGAATTCGCAGCGGTAGCTGGGGGTTTCGCCAGCCAGGTGGGCCGCCAGGGCCGACTTGACGCGCGCGGCGTCGTCGGGATGGACCAGCAGGAACAGGTCGTCGATGTAGGACGCCGCCGCGTCATCCGAGTAGCCCAGTTCGGCGAAGATCCTGGTCGCCTTGCGCGTGACCATGCCGGTCACCAGGTCGTTTTCCCACAGGTCGAGTCCTGCCGCTTCCATGGCAAGCGCTAGGCGATTCTTGTCGATGGCCTGGACTTCTTCCTGCGTCATCTATTATTTCCCCAACGTGGATCCACACCGGCAGTGTAAATCAGTCTTGGTGCAGTCCTGCTAAAAAATTGCGCATGTAAACACAAGGATGCATGGCGCCTGCGCCGGAATACGCGCAGTGTTCCATTCTCCGGCAGTTCAAGATCGTTCACTCTTGATGGCGTGCCCGTGACTACTGGTAGATATTCAGTGGTGATCGCCGGTATGGCTGCCGCAGGCGGCCCGGTAGTGATCACTTTGCCTGCGACGCCGGCTCCGCAAGTTCCGAAATAGACAGCGCCGGAATAGCCTCCAGCGCCAGTTCCGAGCTGTTCAGGGCCCCTTCGACAAAGCCCTGGTAGTCCGAATACGCCTCGCCGACGATATGCACGTTCTTGGCGCCGCTGCCGAAATCGAAGGCCTTGAACGCATCCATCACCTTCCAGGAACGCACGCCGGGCTGCCAGCCGTGGTTGGCGGCGCCATACGGCGCGCGCGCCCAGTCGCGGATGCCGTAGGTGAGGATGGAATTGCGGATGTAGGCGGTGGCCTGCTCCAGCGTCTGGTCGCGGAACACCAGCTTCGAGTGTTCGTTCAGGCGCAGCTGGGTTTCGCAGGTGCCGAGCAGGCGCTTGATGTCGCGCGCGACGAACACGGCGAAGGCATCGACGATGCGCGCATCCTGGTCGACTTCGGCGCGGTCATGCTTGTCCGGTTCGCTCAGGTAGTGGCGCCAGAATTCGGTGGACGGGCGGTCCATATACAGCATCATCATGCCGTGGCCGTCGTGGTCATTGGCTTGCGGACGGCGGAAGTAGTGCACCTCGCGGGTCGGCAGGCAGTTGGCGTACTGCTGCGGCGGCTGGTCGTAGTCCCACCACGGCGCGCTGCTGACGAAGAAAATCTTCAGCATCGGGAAGCCGTTGACCGAATCGAGGTGGGTGGAGATGTGCTCGGGCAGGTGCGGCGCCAGTTTCAGCAGCGGCACGCGCGGCATGGCCAGGATCAGGCGCGACGCCTGCAGCTTGATGGTGCCGTTCTTGGTGCGCACGTCCAGCGCCAGGGACGCCTGGCCCAGCGCCGTCGGTCGGAAGCCCAGCAGGGTGTGGCCGCCGGCCAGGGTAATGTTGGGCATGCTGTGGATGCGCGCCATCAAGCCTTCGGTCAGGCGCGCGGAACCGCCCTCGATGCTGGCCAGCTTCTGGCCCACGGTTTTCAGGGCGCGCAGCCACCAGATGATCCATTCGATGGCGTTCAGGTTCTCCGGAATCATGTGATAGAAGGTGCCGGTGTCGCGCAGCTTGACCAGGGCGCGATGGCTCAGCACCCCGTTGGCCGACAGCGCGTTCCAGAAACCGGTCGCCCACAGCGGCTGGCCGTGCAGGCGCGCATGCTTGCGGAAGCGGTGGTAGTTTTCTTCGGTCAGGCCGTCGATCCAGGCCTGGTCGGCCGGGTCGCGGCCCATGATCAGCATGATGCCGCGCTTGAGCAGCTGCAGCGAGTTCAAGCCCTGTTCTTCGGGCGGCAGTTCGGTGTCGGGGGCGCTGAGCTCTTCGGCCGAGGGACCGGAGAAATCGACCAGGCCCACGCCCAGTTCCTCGCACAGGCGGGCAAAACGGGGCTGCAGGGTGGGTTCGAAGCGCATCGGGCCGTATTCGGCGATGAAGCCGTCCAGGTCTTCGGTTTCGATGCGCCCGCCCCAGCGGTCGGACGAGGCTTCGAGGATCAGGACGCGGTGGCCGGCGTCGGCCAGGCGGATGGCGCAGTAAAGGCCGGAAACGCCGCCGCCCGCGATGACGATGGGCTGTTCAGTTGTAGTGGTATCCATGGGGGGCAATTGTATCGCGTGGAGGGCATATGCACGCTTTTTGGCCGCTTGTACCGCTTTTTCTGCACTCCGTCGCACGCCGGTGGAATCAAGAGGCGATGCCCGATAAAGTACAACCATACCAAACCGAATCACCCACCAGGAGAACATCATGAAAGTACGTAAAAACCTCGAAGCAGTCTTCCTTGCAGCTGCTTTCGTCACCACCTTCGCCGCTTACGCAACCGCCCAGGTGCCAGCCGCCCGCGCCGCAGCGCCAGTCGCAGCAAGCACCGTTAGCGACACCAAGATGGCCGTCGTCGTGGTCAAAGCCAAGCGCCTGACCGCAGCCGAAAAAGCAGCACTGTAATCACCCACCAGGAGAGCATCATGAAAGTGCGCAAAAACCTCGAAGCAGTCTTCATCGCGGCTGCTTTCGTTACCACCTTCGCCGCCTATGCAAGCGCGCATGTGCCAGTAGCCCAGCCAGTGGCGGTCGCCGCCCCAGCGGATACGAAAATGGCCGTCGTCGTCAAGGCCAAGCGCCTGACCGCAGCCGAAAAAGCAGCACTGTAATTTGCCAGCACCTTCGTAGTATCGTTTCATCTTCCGGCAGCATGCGATCGGCCATGCTGCCACGGTTTTTTCCTCTGCGTCAAACTCCCTACATCTCCACAACATGAACGCTGGCAGCGATCCATGGCGGAATGCGCTTGCGCTTTTGCGCGCTGCACCAGTTCCATTTCATCGTATGCACGTTTTTCCGCAGCTTGTCCCGCTTTTTCTGCACTTCGTCGCACGCCGGTGGAATCGAGAGGCGATGCCCGATAAAGTACAACCATACCAAACCGAATCACCCACCAGGAGAACATCATGAAAGTACGTAAAAACCTCGAAGCAGTCTTCCTTGCAGCTGCTTTCGTCACCACCTTCGCCGCTTACGCAACCGCCCAGGTGCCAGCCGCCCGCGCCGCAGCGCCAGTCGCAGCAAGCACCGTTAGCGACACCAAGATGGCCGTCGTCGTGGTCAAAGCCAAGCGCCTGACCGCAGCCGAAAAGGCCGCGCTGTAACAGCTTCAGTTTGAATTTCACGCAGCATGCGATCGGCCATGCTGCCGCGGTGAGATCCGCAGATTTCCTTCCCGGGACGTTCGACAACTGTGTTAGTGTCGGCCATCCATTCCCAGGCGAAGAACACCCTATGAAACCGTTGACTATCCTCAGTGCGCTGATGCTGTGCCTGTCCGCACCCTGCATGGCCCAGGTAGACGAACAACAGATCCGCAAGGCGGCTGTCGCGTCGTTTCCCGAGTATCTTGAATTCCTGGCGCTTCCCAACGACGCGCTGGTGCCCGGCGACGACATGAAGAAGAATGCGCAGTGGCTCGAGTCGGCGCTGGCGAAACGTGGCTTCACGGTGCGGCGGATCGACAACAATGGCCGCCCGATCCTGTTCGCGGCCCTCCCTTCCGACCCATCGAAGCGCACCGTTGTTTTCTACTTTCACTTTGACGGCCAGCCGGTGAATCCGGCACAGTGGTCGCAGCCCGATCCTTTCAAGCCCGTGCTCAAGCGCCGTGCCGCCGACGGCAAGTGGGGCATCGTCGATATCCGGGAACTGATGCGCACGGACTTCGATCCCGAGCTGCGCGTGTTCGCGCGCGCCGCGTCCGACGACAAGGGGCCGATATTGATGTTCCTCGCGGCGCTGGACCTGATGCGCGAGCAGGGCATGGCGACGGCGGTCAACGTCAAGCTGATCCTCGACAGCGAAGAGGAGATCAATTCGCCCGGCATGGGCGCGGCGGTGCGCCAGGAGGCCGACTTCCTGCGCGCCGATGCGCTGGTGATCCACGACGGCCCCGCGCATGCCAGCGGCAGGCCGACCGCGGTGTTCGGCAATCGCGGCGTGCAGCCGCTGGTGCTGACCGTGTTCGGTCCGAAGGCGCCCCAGCATAGCGGGCATTACGGCAACTACCTGCCCAACCCGGCGATGAACCTGGCGCGCCTGCTGGCGGGCATGAAGGATGCGCAGGGCCGGGTCACGATCCCCGGCTACTACGCGAGAACGCGCATCAGCGCCGAAGACAGGAAGCTGATGGCGCGCAGCGGGGACGACGAAGCGGCCATCCGGCGCCGGATCGGCTTTGCGAAAGCCGAAGCGGTGGGCGCCAATTACCAGGAGTCGCTGCAGTATCCGTCGCTGAACATTCGCGGCATGGCCGCCGGCGGTGTCGGCAAGCTGGGCGCCAATATCGTGCCGAAGGAAGCGGTCGCGGAAATCGATATCCGCACCACGGTCGAGGCGAGCGGCTCTTATCTGGCGGCTCTGGTTCGCACGCACATCGAAAAGCAGGGCTATGTGCTGCTCGACCATGAGCCGACCGACGACGAGCGCGCGCGCCATCCCCTGATGGCAAGGCTGCTGGTGAACGCGCCGGCCGAAGCGGCGCGCCAGCCGATGGATGCGCCCATCCGGCGCTGGGTGGAAGGGGCGCTGGCGCAGGCGCACAAGGCCGAGCCGGTGCTGCTCAGGGCCATGGGCGGGACCGTGCCTACCAATGAAATCGTGGCGCCGCTCAAGCTGCCGTTCGCGCTGGTGTGCGTGGTCAATGCCGACAACAACCAGCATGCCTACGACGAGAATCTCAGGATGGGGAACTACCTGACCGGGATGCGCTCGATGCTCGGTTTGCTCACGAGCGCATATCCCCGCTAGTTCACTAGTGCCTATTTCAGTTTGTGCATCCGCATGTACTTGTCGCGCAGCGCCGTCTGGCGGTTTGTATCGGACATGCGTTCGCCGGCGATGAATACCGCCACCGGATAGCTGGACAGCTCGAACGGATCGCCGTCCCAGATCACCACGTCCGCCATCTTGCCGGCGGCCAGGCTGCCAAGCTGCTTGTCCACGCCATACAGGCGCGCCGGATTGAGCGTGATGCCCGCCAGCGCCGCCTGCGGATCGAGCCCGCCGTTGACGGCGATGCCGGCCAGTTGGCGCAGGTTGCGCGCGTTGGACGAGGCGGTTGAACTGGAACTGAGCGTGACCATGACGCCGGCTTCATGCAGCAGTTTCGCGTTGTCGCTGCGCGAAGCGAGGCTCTCGAATTCCTCCGGCAGCTGCAGTTCGGGATCGACGATGACGTCCACATTCGCCTGCGCCAGCTGCCTGGCCACCAGCCAGCCTTCGGCCGCACCGGAAATCACCAGGCGCAGCTTGAACTGCCTGGCCAGCTTGATGGCGGCCACGATGTCGGACGCGCGGTTGGCGTGCACGACCAGCGGCACCTGGCCGGCCAGCACCGGGCGCAGGGCCGCGATATCGAGCTTGCTGAGCAGGCTGTCCAGCTTGGGATCGTTGTTCGGCTTGCCGGCCGTGCGCACTTCCTCGAACGCTTCGCGGATCGCCAGCATGGTGCCGGCACGGGTGCCGTTCAACGTGGCGGCGTGTTCGCCGAATTCGGCGAACATGGCGGCCCTGGACTTGACCAGCCAGTCCGAGCCGCCGCCCAGTGAAATGACGGCGCCCTGACCCACCAGGATGCTGGTGCCGCCGCGCGCGGCGACCGGCGCCAGCATGGCGCGCGTGACGCCGTCGACGCGCGCGATGGGAATGCGCAGTGACAGCGGATTGAAGGCGTCGGCCATGTCGATGGCGGCGCTGTAGCGCTTGTGGCCACTGCGCGCGTCATTGACTTCGGTCATGCCTTCGCTGTCGGTCACGCCCAGCGTCGACAGTGGCGCGAACATGCCCGGCGTGACCATCTTGCCGGTGCCGTCGATCACGGTGGCGCCGGGCGGCACGGCCAGGTTGCGGCCGACGGCGACAATGCGGGCGTCGCGCATGACCAGGGTGGCCCCGGTCAGCACGCCGGCCTTGTCGGCGGTGTAAATGGTGGCGTTGACGATGGCGATGGTGCCTGCCATGGCCGGCGCGGCCAGCAGCAGCGCCGCCATGGCCAGCAGGGTGCGAAGTGGTGGGCGGCTCATCGTGGAAGCTCCTGTTGCCCGGTGGTGCCGATGCTGAAATCGCTGTCCTGCCGCGGGCGGTTGCGGTCGTGCCGCAGCGCGCCGTCGATGAAAACCAGGTCGGCCTTGGCGTAGATCGAGAAGGGGTCGCGGCTCCACAGCACCACGTCGGCCTGCTTGCCCGGTTCCAGGCTGCCCACCTTGTCGTACACGCCCACCGCCCTGGCCGGATTCGCGGTCAGCCACATGATGGCGCGTTCGGGCGCGATCGCCAGTCCCGCGCGCCGTCCCGCCGCCATGGCCTTGGCAGCTTCCTGGTTCAGGTGCTGGATGCCGACCGGGTCGTCCGAGTGCAGCGTGGCGCAGGCGCCGGCGGCGTCGACGATGGCGATGTTTTCGCGGATGCCGTCGAAGGCTTCCATCTTGAAGCCGTACCAGTCGGCCCACATGGCCGCGCAGGTGCCGCTGGCCTTGAGCAGCGGCGCGATCTTGTAGGCTTCGACCGCGTGGTGGAAGGCAAAGATCTTGAAGTTGAATTCGCGCGCCATGTCGAGCATGGTGGCCATCTGGTCGGCGCGGTAGCAATGGAACTGCACCAGGATCTTGCCATCCATGACGTCGACCAGGGTGTCCAGGCCGATGTCGCGGTCGGGGCGCGCGCCCTTCGATTCACGTTCCCAGGCGCGCTGCTTTTCGCGGTAGTTGATGGCCTTGGTGAAGGCTTCGCGGTAGCCGGCCACATTGCCCATCAGGGTGGACGGCGATTTTTTCTGTTCGCCGTACACGCGCTTGGGATTTTCGCCGCAGGCCATTTTCAGCACTTGCGGCGCATTCGGAAATTTCATTTCCTGGTAGGTGGTGGCGGGGACGTTCTTGAGCAGCACGCCGCGTCCGCCGATCAGGTTGCCCGAGCCGGGCAGGATCAGCAGCGAGGTCACGCCGCCGGCGCGCGCGAACATGAAGCCCGGGTCCTGCGGCCACACCGCATGCTCGGCCCACACCTGGGGCGTGGTCGGGTTGGTCATTTCATTGACGTCGCTCATGGCCCAGACGTGGGGCGAGGCGCCATTGCCCAGGTGCGAATGCGGGTCCAGGATGCCGGGCGTGAGCCAGCGGCCCTTGGCGTCGATGATGCCGGCATTGGGCGGCACGTCCAGCTTGTGGCCGATGGCGGCGATCCTGCCGTCGGCGATCAGCAGCTCGGCCTGATCGAGGCGGGTGCCGTGGCCGGTCAGGATGGTGGCGTTGCGGATCAATACCGGCGCCGTCGGCGGCGCCGCGTAGGTCGACGAGTAGGGTGGCGCTTGCGCCAGCGCCGGTTGCGCCAGCGCGGCGGAAAGCAGCATCAGCAGAAACTGCCGGCCTCGAAAGTTGAACATGCACACACCCCTCGGAAAAATATTACCGGAGAGTATGCATGTTTTCCGCGATGGCGTTAACTGTTTTCCTGCCCTGTACTTACCGCCGTTCCAGCGCATCCTTCAGTCCGGCCGCGAATTGGGCGCCGTGCCTGACCTGCGCCGTCGACTCCTGGAGCGCGCCGCCGATCGGCTCGGCGCGCCCGCCCAGGCACTGGCCCAGGAAGTTTTCGGCGACCGCCTGGAAGGCGATATTGTTGACCGCGCGCGCGAAGCCGTGGCCTTCGTCCGGGAACACCACGTAGGTCACGGGGATATTCTTGGCCTTCATTGCGTCGACGATCCGGTCCGATTCGCGCACGTTCACGCGCGGGTCGTTGGCGCCCTGGCCGATCAGGAGCGGACGCGTGATCCTGTCGGCGGCGTGCAGCGGCGAGCGTTCCCGCAGCAGGGCGCGGCCCGCTTGCGTGTTGGGGTCGCCCATGCGGCGGTAGAACTGCTGCTTGAACGATTCCCAGTAGGGCGGGATGGTCTCGAGCAGGGTCGCCAGGTTGGACGGGCCGACGATGTCGACGCCGCAGGCAAAGGTGTCGGGCGTGAAGGCCATGCCGGCCAGCGTGGCATAGCCGCCGTAGGAGCCGCCCATGATGGCCACCTTGTCGCGCGTGGTCACGCCGCTGCGGATGGCCCATTCGACCGCGTCGAGCAGGTCGTCCTGCATCTTGCGGCCCCATTGCAGGTTGGCGGCGTTGATGAAGCGCTTGCCGAAACCGCTCGAGCCGCGAAAGTTCACCGACAGGACGGCGTAGCCGCGGTTGGCCAGCCACTGATGGACGCTGTTCGAGCCGTAGTAGTCGCGCGACCATGCGCCGCCGTGTACGTACACGACCAGCGGCGCCGGCCGTTCGGGCTTGCCGTCGCCCTGGCGGTCCGCTTCCTTCGGCAAGCTCAGGTAGGACACCAGCGTCAGGCCGTCGCGCGACGTGATCGTGCGCGGGAACATGGGCACCAGCGGCGCGTCTTCCAGTTCGGAGCGGATCACGAACAGTTTCGACAGTGTCTTCCCGGCGCGCTCGTACAGCCAGGTCGACGGCGGCGCGGTGACGCGGTCGATGGCGACGATCCACTTGTCGTCTGCGTCGGTACGCGAGACGATCTCGAAGTCGCCGCGCGCGGCCCGTTTCAGGAAGGCCAGGTCGTCCCGCACGCGCCGGTCCACGGCCCGGTATTCGCGCTTCAGGTACTCCACCTGGTATGCCTGGACCTTGCCGCTGGCCGGGTCGACCATGGCGTCGCTGATGTCGGCGCGCCGGTCGCTGGCGATGAGGGTGATTTTTCCGGTCGCCACGTCCTGGGCCACCAGCGCCGCCGTGTCGCGTCCGCGCGAATCGCTCCAGTACAGGGTTTTGCCGTCGCTCGCATAGCCCAGCGGGACGGTGCTGAGCGCGTCGTCCAGGCCGATCCGCACCAGCGGCGTGGCGCCGACCGCGCCGCCGGCGACGCCGAAGTAGTCGACGCCGCCATCGGTGCGCGCCTTCCTGGCCAGGCGCACCTGGAGCTGTTCGTCGGCGACGAAATTTTCATAGCCGTCGTTGTGCTGGACCAGGGTCAGCTTGCCGCTCGCCAGGTCCAGGCTGAACACATCGTGCCAGCGCGGGTCGCGCCGGTTGATCCCCACCAGGATGCGGTCCTTCACGTGGCGGCTGATCTTGACGATCTGGACCCGCGTCTTGTCGAACGGGGTCAGCGCCCTCTGCTCGCCGGTGTGGATATTGACGCCGTACAGCAGGAAGTTTTCATCGCCATCCTTGTCGTTGATGAACAGCAGCGTGCGCGAATCGGGCGCCCAGAAGGTGGTGCGGATCGGGCGCACTTTTTCGCCGCTGACCGGCCGGGCCTGGCCGGGCGCATGCAGCGGCGCCACCCACGCATTGGGCACGCCGCCCTGCGGGGCGATCCAGGACAGCCACTTGCCGTCGGGGCTGATGCTGCCGCCCGATTTGCCGGCATTTCCGAACAATTTCGCACGCTCGATCAGTGCCGGCCGGTCCGGCGCGGGCGGCAAGGCATGACTGCCGCTGCCGGCCAGTAGCAGCAGCAGGGCAAAGGGACGGCGCATTCGTTCCTCGCGAATAATGTAAGTGACAATATTATTATGATTTTTGTATGCAAAGTGAGTTTCTTGCCGCTCCCGGCCACGTGCTGTCATGACGCGCGGCGCGGGGCTGTGCACTCTCGACGGTTTTTTTCCCCGGCCCGGGCCTGCCCCTACTGGGAGAACCGCGCCGTACCTGTTAGACTTTTAGAAATAGATGTTGACATGAAACTATTGTGCGAAAGGTCGGGTCAATGGCGAGTCAATCGGGGCTGTGGAAGCGGAAGGTGCCGGTGGCGCTGGTGTGCGCGTTCGGCGCCAGCCTGGTGCAGGTGCAGGCGCAGGAGCAGGAGCAGGAGCAGATAGCCGAAGTGGTGGTCACGGCCCAGCGCAGCGTGTCGGTCGATTCGAAAACCCCGGTGGCCATGTCGGTGCTGTCGGGCGCGCAGCTCGAGCAAGCCGCCATCGACAATGCCGCCGGCATCGGCGCCCGCCTGCCGAATGTGCACCTGGACGGTGCGTCGGACGGCTTGCGGATCACGATCCGCGCCGTCTCGAATGCCGACACCACGGCCAAAGGCGATCCGTCGGCCGCCTTCATGCTCGACGGCGTGTACCTTGCCCGTCCCCAGATCCAGAATGTCAGCCTGTTCGACCTGGCGCGCGTGGAAGTGCTGCGCGGTCCCCAGGGCACGCTGTACGGCCGCAATACCACGGCCGGCGTGGTCCACGTCATTTCGAATGCGCCGGGCGCGCAGCCGGAAGGCGCCGCCAGCGCGGAAGTGGGCAGCCATGCCAGCCGCAAGCTGGGCGCCATGCTCAATGTGCCGGTGAACGATGCGCTCGCCGTGCGTGCGGCGCTGTCGCTGAACCGGCACGACAGCTACCTGAAAAATGACCAGGGCACGCCCTACACCCTGGGCCTGGAGCGTGACGACGTCTCGGCGCGGATCGCGGCCAGGCTGGCGATCGGCAAGTCGGCGTCGCTGCTGCTGCGGGTCGACGGCAGCCGCTTGAACAGCAACGACGACAGCACCGTCCCGGTCGGGAATTTCTATGCGGCGGGGGCCGACGGCAGTCCCGTGTGGACCGCGGGGTCGACCGATGCGCGCCTGACCAACAGCTTCCGCCCGTTCAATGCGCCGCTGGCGCAAGGCTACGGCCGGGGCAGGACGGCCGGCCTGGGCGCCGAACTGAATTGGGACCTGGGCGCGGCAAGCCTGCACTACGCGGCCTCGCACCGCAGTTTCGACCACGACTACCTGGCCAACTACTATTACCGCCTGGCGCCGCGGTTCGCGATCGGCGTACGCCAGACTTTCGAGGGCGAATACAAGCAGGATTCGCACGAGCTGCGCCTGGCCACCAAGGGCGGCGGGCCATGGAACGCGCAGGCCGGCCTGTACTGGTTCGGCGAAAAGTCCGACACCGACTACAGCTTTCGCGACCTCGAACTGGTGGTGCAGGTGCCGTACTACGTGTTCCCGCAGGTGACCGAGTCGGTCGGCAAGGCGCTGTTCGGGCAGGCGACCTACAGCTTCTCCGAGCGCCTGCGCGCCACGGCCGGCATGCGCTATTCGCACGACGAAAAGGAGCGCATCGGCACCACCAATTTCCAGCAGGCGGCCGCCTTCAATCCGGCCACCGACCTGCGCCTGCCCAATATCGGCGAACTGGCCACCCACAAGGCCACCTGGCGCCTGGGCCTCGAATACGACCTGGCGCCGCGCAGCATGCTGTATGCGACCGCGTCGACCGGCTACAAGGCCGGCGGCTTCAACGACGGCTGCCAGGCCGGCTCGGTGGTGGACGGCGTGGCCTGCCCGGCATCGATCGCGGTGCCGGCCAGCGCGCTGATCTACCAGCCCGAAACCGTGCGCTCGCTGGAGGCGGGGCTCAAGACCCGTTTCTGGAACAAGCGCGCCAGCCTGCACGCCGCCGCCTTCTACTACGACTACGCCAACCTGCAGCTGTCGGGCGTGGTGGTGGTGGGCGGCGCACCGCGCTTCGCCACCACCAATGCGGGCCAGGCCCGGGTCAAGGGCATCGAGGTCGAAGGCCAGGTGGCGCTGTCGGCCGCGGGGCGCCTGAGCTACGCGCTGTCCGTGCTCGATGCCTACTACGCGGCCTACACGCCCGACGGCCTGAGCTCCTGGTCGCGCCGCAAGCTGGACCGCTCGCCGGCCACCACCCTGGCGCTCGGCTACGACCATACCGTGCGCATGGCTGGCGGCCAGCTCAAGGCGGGCCTGTTTTCGCGCTACAGCGCCGACTATGTCATCAGCGTGCCCAGCCAGCTGCTGCAGTACCGCGTGCCGTCGCGCACCCAGAGCGAGATCAACCTGGGCTACCGCCCCGACCGGTCGCGCTGGAGCGTGCATGCCCACGTGAAGAACCTGGAAAACACAGTCCGCCCGATCGCCATCGACAGTTTTGGCATGGTGGTGCCGAGCGATCCACGAACCTGGGGCTTGCGCCTCGACTACCGCTACTGACCATGACGAATCGCCTGCCGCTGATTACCTCCGCCTTGCTGGGCCTGTTCCTGTTGCTGACCGCAGCGCGCGGGCGGACCGATACGACGACGCTGCTGATCGTCAGTTCGGTCATCATGTTCGCCTGCTGCTGGAGCAGCGCCATCCACCTGCTGGGCGGGCGCGCCGCCGCCACCTTCGTCGCCATCGCGCTGCCGGTGGGCTGGTTCGCCGAGCAGATGGGTTCCTCGCATGGCTGGTTCTTCGGCTCGTATACCTACACCGACGTGCTGGGACCGACCCTGGGGGACGTTCCCATCATCATTCCGCTGATGTGGTTCGCCCTGACCTACATCGCCTACGTCATCGCCAACCTGATCGTGTGGCAAACGCCCAGCGACGGCAATCCGCCGCTCGGCCAGTCGGTGGTCATGTCCCTGCTCGCGGCCCTGATCGTCACCGCCTACGACCTGGGCGCCGATCCCTACATGGTATTCACGCTCAAGGCCTGGATCATGACCAAGACCGACGGCTGGTGGTTCGGTGAAACCCTGCAGGGTTTCTTCGGCTGGGCCTTCATCTCCTTCGTGATCATCTTTGCCTTCCGCATGACGCTGCGCAAGCAGGGGCCGCGTCCGGTGCGCGCCATCGCCAAGTGGCATGTGCTGCTGCCCATGATGATCTATGGCGGCAGCATGGTGTTCCAGATGTGCTTCGGTAACCCCGTCGAAACGCGCACCATCGCCTTCTTCGCGATGGGCATTCCGCTGCTGTGCGCCTTGATCGGCTGGTGGCGCTGGCGCAAGGAGACAGCATTGCCGGAGGCGCTTGCATGAACGAGATGGATCCGACCCGCCTGCAGGCCGATCCGCTGGCCGACGGCACCATCGCCGCCATCCTGGGCGTCAGCGACGGTAATCCCGACTGGCTGGCCATCGCGGTGGTCAACCGCCAGATCGAGCAGTGGCAGGCCAACGGCCTCCTGGCCACCTGGAAGGCCGATGCGAGCGTGGCGCCGCATATCGCCGAGGCGCTGGAAAGCTATGTGCGCAGCGCCATGGCGCTGCCGGCCTGGGCCGACCCTGCCAAAATCGACCGCGCCGAAACCCTGTTCATCGACTACGGCATGCTGTCCTGCACGCTGCTGTTCTGTTCCAGCCTGCCCGAGTGCTATGTGATTCCCGACCTGGCCGCCGTGCTGCACGTGGCCGGCCAGCTGGAAGAGCGCACCGAGTACCGGATCCGCTCCACCGCCGCCATGATCTTCCCGGTCATGATGAAGGGCGGGCTGACGTCGGCCAGCGGCAGCGGCGTGGCCCAGGTGCTCAAGGTGCGCCTGATCCATGCCACCATCCGCCACCTGATCCTGCGCGGCGACCCCTGCCACGCGGTGCGGCTGGGCGTGGTGCCGCCCCTGATGGCCGCCGGGCGCGCCGCCAGCATGCACCAGGCCCTGTTCGCGCGCGGCTGGGACATTCCCAAGGATGGCGTGCCGTGCAGCCAGGAAGAACTGGGCTACACCCTGCTCACCTTCGGCTATGTGTTCCTGCGCAGCCTGCGCAAGCTGGGCCTGGGCCTGTCCCACGCCGACGAGGAAGCTTACCTGCATACCTGGAACGTGATGGGCCATGTGCTGGGCATCGAGCGCGCGCTGATGCCCGATACCATGGCGCAGGCCGAAGCCATGTTCGACAAGATCCAGGCGCGCGGCCGCGCCGAACCGTTCGAGCCCGATCCGCGTCCGGCGCTGGGCCGCGACCTGATGCGGACCATGGAAGCGGTGATCCCGATGCGCGCCATCCGGCCGTTCCCGACCCTGCTCACGCGCTACCTGTGCGGCAAGACCACGGCCACCGACATCGGCATCGCCGGCCGCGTGGCCTGGTATTCGCGCTGGCTGTTCGCGCTGTTCATGCTCGTCGTCCGCGCCATCGATACGGTGATGCGCCTGTTCATTCCGGGCTTTGCCATCTCGCGCCTGGTCACGCGCATCGTCGGCTACCAGTTCATGGCCAAGGTGCTGATGGACCAGACCCGGCCGCTCAAGCTGCCGCCCCAGCTGCTCGGCGGCGTCGACGCCATGACCAACAGCTGGCAGGCCGACCCCAAGGCGCCCAAGTGGATGAACGCGCTCGAGAAGCGCCTGACCGGGCGCAAGGAAGCGCAGGCATGATGGTGCGCCTGCTCCCTGCGCTGCTGTTGCTGTTCATGCTGCTGCCGGCCAGGGCGGGGGGGCTGCTGCTCGACGATGCGGTGCCGCGCATGCAAGCCTGGCCGGCCGTGACGCTCATGAACGATCCGGAAGGCGCCCTGAGCGCGCCCCAGGTGCTGGCCGTGCTCGACAAATTTGCGGCGCCGACGTCGGCCCGTGCCACGCTGGGCGTGCAAAAGGACGTGGCATGGCTGCGCATTCCCGTCACCGTGGCCTCGTCCTCCGACGGCAAATGGGTGCTGCATGCCGACTACGCCGCGCTGCACCGGGTCGACGTGTTCGTCACGCGGGGCGGCAAGGTGGAACGCCAGGCCATCCTGGGCACCCTGCTGCTGCGCCCCAGCCACGACGCGATGGGCGGGCGCACGCCGGCCGTGACGCTCAGCCTCGATCCGGGCGCGTCCTACGACCTGCTGGTCCGGGTCGACAACCGCGGCTCGAAGATCCTGCCGGTCGCGCTGTCCAAGCCGTCCGCCTTCCTGGCCGCATCGCTCAATGAACAACTTCTGCAAGGGATGCTGATCGGCCTTGCCATCTGCCTGCTGATCTACAGCCTGGCCCAGGCCATCAGCCTGCGCGAAGCGCTGTTCGGTAAATACGCGCTGCTGGTGGCCGGCACCATGATGTTTTCGGTCGAGTTCTTCGGCCTGGGCGCCCAATACCTGTGGAAGAACAATGCCTTCATGACGCTGCACGCGGGCGGCCTGTTCGCCCTGATGTCGTCGTTCGGCGCCTACCTGTTCGTGGAAGAAGCGCTGGCGCGCCCGGGACTGGACCGCACCTTCAGCCGCCTCATGAAACTGGGCGCCTTCCTGTGCGTGGTGGCCGCCGCTGCCTATGCCCTCGACATCATCAACGTCAAGGTGCTGGTGGGGATCGTCAGCACCCTGGGCCTGATGCCGATGCTGCTCGGGCTTCCGGGCGCCTTCATGCGCGCCCGCCGCGGCGACGCGGTGGGCACCTACTTCCTGGTCGGATGGGCGGTCAGCTTCGCCTCGGCCGGCATCCTGAGCGAAGTGATCAACGGCCGCGTTGCAGCGAATTTCTGGACCATGCACGCGCTCCAGTTCGGGAACACTTTCGACATGCTGATCTTCATGCGCATCCTCGGCATGCGCAGCAAGGCGATGCAGAACGCCATGCTGCGGGCGCAGGCGGCAACCCGCATGAAGTCGGACTTCCTGGCCAACATGAGCCATGAAATCCGCACCCCGATGAATGCCATCATCGGCATGAGCCGGCTGGCGCTGATGACGGACCCCAGCGCCAAGCAGCGCAACTACCTGACCAAGATCCAGGGCGCGGGCGAGCACCTGCTGGGGGTGATCAACGACATCCTCGACTTTTCCAAGATCGAGGCCGGCAAGCTGACGCTCGAATCGGTGCCCTTCAAGCTGGGCGAGATATTCGAACACCTGTCGAGCGTGACCGAACTGAAGACCGACGCCAAGCGGGTGGAAGTGGTGTTCAAGGTGGACCGGGCCGTGCCCGCCACCCTGGTCGGCGACCCGCTGCGCCTGGGCCAGATCCTGATCAACCTGACCAACAACGCCGTCAAGTTCACCGAGCGCGGCGAGATCGTGGTCGCCGTCCAGGTGGTCGAACGCAGCGGCGACACGCTGGCCCTGCGCTTCTCGGTCAGCGATACCGGCATCGGCATGAACGAGGAACAGCTGGCGAAGCTGTTCCAATCCTTCAGCCAGGCCGACGGATCGATTTCGCGCAAATACGGCGGCACCGGCCTCGGCCTGTCCATTTCCAAGCAGCTGGTCGAACTGATGGGCGGCACCATCAAGGTCACGAGCACGCCGGGCGTGGGCAGCCGCTTCCACTTCACGGTCCGCTTCGGGATCGGCAATGCGGGGCTGACCGCCGTGGCGCAGCCGATGGCCGTGCTGCACCAGGTGCGCGTGATGGTGGTCGACGACAGCGCCACCGCGGCCGACGCCCTGGTCGAGATGCTCGGTTCTTTCGGCATCACCGCCGATTCGGCCAACTCGGGCGAACTGGCGCTCGACCTGCTGGCCAGGGCGGTCGACGCCGGCGAACCCTACCAGGTGGTGCTGATGGACTTCATGATGCCGGGCTGGGACGGCATCGAAACCATCAGGCGGATCCGCGACGACGAGCGTTTTTCCGCGCCGCCCGCCATCCTGATGGTGAGCGCCTGCACGCGCGAGGAAGTATCGCAGAAGGATGCGCTCACGCAGCCGGAAGGCTTCCTGTCCAAGCCGGTCGGGCCGTCGCTGCTGTATCACAGCCTGCTGCAGGTGCTGCGCCCGGACCTGGTGGAGCAGGGCGCGGGCGACGGCCGCCCCGGCGCCCGCGAACGCGACCTGGCACAGCTGCGCAGCGCGCGCGTGCTGCTGGTGGAAGACAATGCCAACAACCGCGAAGTGGCGCTCGACTTCCTGGCCGTGGCGCGCCTGCAGGTCGACGTGGCCGTGCATGGCGGCGAAGCGGTGCAGATGGTGCGCGACGGCGACTACGACCTGGTGCTGATGGATATCGCCATGCCCGGCATCGACGGCCTGGTCGCCACGCGCCAGATCCGCGCCCTGGCAAAGTTCGACCACCTTCCGATCGTGGCCATGACGGCGCACGCGATGGCGGGCGACCGCGAACAGAGCCTGGCCGCCGGCATGAACGACCACATCACGAAACCGATCGATCCGGAACATCTGTTCCGCACCCTGCTCAAATGGATAGACCCGGCGCGCCTGGCCGGCCGGCGGATGCCGGTGGCGACACCGCTGCCGGCAGCGACGGGCGCAGCGGACGAAGCATTCGATCCCCTGCCGCCCATCGACGGTGTGGACTGGGACAAGGCGCTCAAGGGCGTGGACGGCAAGCGCACCAAGCTGCACCGGCGCGTGCGCAGCTTCATGCGCGAGTACGGATCGGGCCCGCAGGTGGCGCGCGAAGCGCTGGCCGGCGGCGAGTTCGCCCCCGTGCAGCGCCTGGTGCACAACTTGAAATCGAGCGCATCCTACCTGGGCGCCGACGCCTTGTCCGAGCAGTCGAGCGTGCTGGAACAGGCGCTGCGCCGCGGCGAACAGGCGCAGGCCACGGCGGCGCTGCCGGGCCTGATCGCGGCGCTCGACACCTTGCTGGCCGGACTGGCGCTGGTGGAAACGCCGCAGGCCGGCGCCAGGCGCGCACCGGTGGAAGTGGCGCGCCTGGTACGGCGCCTCGAGGCGCTGCTGCAGGCCGACGACGCCCAGGCCGAAGATGCACTGGCCGAATTGCAGGCGGTGCTGGCGCAGGCCGGCCATGATGCCATGCTGGCGCAGATTCGCGTTGCCATCGACGATGTCGAATACGGCGCCGCGCTGGTGACACTGGCCGCGCTGGCGCGCGCCCTCGATATCGACATGGCGGAGGCCAAATGAACGTCGCCGAGCTGCAAAAAGTGCTGATCGCCGACGACGACGCCATCAACCGCCAGGTGCTGGCCGAATTGCTCAAGCCCGAGTACACGGTGCTGCTGGCAAAAAATGGCGAACAGGCGCTGGACCTGGCCACGCGCCACGTCCCCGACCTGATCCTGCTCGACGTGGTCATGCCCGACATGGACGGCTACGAAGTGCTGCGCCGCCTGCGCGCGCAGGCACACACCGAAGACACCGCGGTGATCTTCATTTCGGGCCTGGACCGTCCCGAGGACGAAGCCGTGGGCCTGAACCTGGGTGCCTCCGACTATATCGCCAAGCCGTTCAACCGCACCGTGGTGATGGCGCGCGTGGCCCTGCACCTGCAGGTGGTGCGCCAGCGCCGCATGCTCGAACGGCTGGCCAATATCGACGGCCTGACCGAACTGGCCAACCGGCGCCGTTTCGACGAAGTCTATGCGGCCGAATGGAAGCGCGCCCAGACCAGCGACCAGCCGCTCTCGCTGGCATTGCTGGACATCGATTTCTTCAAGCAGTACAACGACCAGTACGGCCATCCGGCCGGCGACCGCGTGCTGCGTTCGGTGGCGCGCACCGCCTCGACCTGGATGCGCCGGCCGATCGACCTGGCGGCGCGCTACGGCGGCGAAGAACTGGCGCTCCTGATGCCCGACACCTACGCGGCCCAGGCCCAGCACCTGGTATGCGGCGTGTGCCGCGCGATCGAGCAGATGGGCGTCGCCCACGTGGCATCGAAGGTGGCGACCGTGGTCACCGCCAGCGCCGGCGGCGCCACCATGCTGGCGCGCGATGCGGAATCGGCCGCGGACCTGCTGGAAGCCGTCGACAGCCAGCTGTACCGGGCCAAGCACGCCGGTCGCAACCGGGTCGAGTGGCGCGACGCCAGCGCCCCCTGACATGATCAACCCCTTCCTGTACCTGGGGCGCAAGCTGCTCTATTCATGGGTACGCACCCAGGTCCAGCCGCAGTCCGTTGCGGCGCTCGGCATAGACCCGGACAAGCCGGTGGTGTACGTGCTGCAGCGGCGCCTGGTGTCGAACCTGCTGGTGCTCTCGCGCGAAGCGCGCGCCCTGGGCTTGCCGCCTGCGCTGGCCGCCTTCCATGCCGACGGCGTGAAGAGCGGCCGTTCGCTGTTTTTCCTGTCGCGGCCCGAGCCCTGGTTTGGCGCGGCCAAGCCGGGTTATTCCGCGCTGCTGCAAGAGCTGGTCGGGCGCGCGCGCGCCAACCCGGCCTTCGACGTGCAGCTGGTGCCGGTGTCCATCCTGTGGGGCAGGGCGCCGGACAAGGCCGACTCGTTCTGGCAGCTGCTGTTTTCGGACGGCTGGGCCAAGCATGGCAGGTTCCGCCAGTTTTTCACGATCGTGCTGCACGGCCGCCAGACCTTCGTGCGCTTTTCGGAACCGCTGTCGCTGCGCGAGCTGACGGGCGAGAGCGCCGACGACGCCCTGGCCCTGCGCAAGGCCGCGCGCGTGCTGCGCGTGCACTTCCGGCGCCAGCGCGAAATGGCGATCGGCCCCGACCTGTCGCACCGCCGCACCCAGGTCAGCGAACTGCTGGCCTCGAGCCCTGTGCAGCAAGCCATCGCCAACGAGGCCGAAGCCAATGGCGGCAGCGTCAAGGCCCTGCACAAGGCGCAGGAACAGGCGCGCGCCTATGCGCTGGAAATCGCGGCCGATTATTCCTACCCGGTGGTGCGCATCCTGGCGCGCTTTCTCACCTGGCTGTGGACGCGCCTGTACGACGGGGTGGAAGTGTCCAATTTCGACACCGTCAGCAACCTGGCCAGCGACCATGAAATCGTCTACCTGCCCAGCCACCGCAGCCATATCGATTACCTGCTGCTGTCCTACCTGGTGTTCAACCACGGCCTGATGGTGCCGCACATCGCGGCCGGCGCCAACCTGAACCTGCCGCTGGTGGGCGGCGTGCTGCGGCGCGGCGGCGCCTTCTTTCTGCGCCGTTCGTTCAAGGGCAACAAGGTGTATTCGGCGGTGTTCAATGAATACCTGCACATGATGGTCACCAAGGGCCATTCGATCGAGTACTTCGTCGAGGGCGGGCGCAGCCGCACCGGGCGCCTGCTGGCGCCGATGCCTGGCATGCTGGGCATGACGGTGCAAAGCTATTTGCGCGACAGCGCGCGGCCCATCCTGTTCGTGCCGATCTATATCGGCTACGAAAAGCTGTTCGAGGGCCGCACCTATGTCGGTGAGCTGATGGGGCGTCCGAAGAAGAAGGAATCGCTGCTCGACCTGCTGCTGACGGTGCGCGAACTGAAGAAAAATTTCGGCAAGGTGCATGTCAATTTCGGCGAACCGATCCGGCTGGCCACCATCCTGGACGCGCACAATCCGGACTGGCGGACGTCGGGGCCGACCGAGGGCAGGCCTTCCTGGCTCGTCGCCAGCATCGAACAGCTGATGCGGACCATCGCGACCGGCATCAATGCGGCGGCCGTGGTCCATCCGGTGGGCCTGGTCAGCCTGGCCCTGCTGGCCACGCCGCGCCACGCGATGGATGCGCGCCAGCTCGAACGCCAGCTCGACGCCACCCGCCAGCTGGCGCTGCTGGCGCCCTATGACGCGCGCACCGTCGTGACCGACATGGACGGCGCGGCCATGATAGTCTACTGCGAGCAGATCAAGCTGCTGCAACGGCAGGGGCATCCGCTGGGCGATATCCTGCACCTGTATCCCGACGACGCCGTGCTGCTCACCTATGCGCGCAACAATGTCCTGCACCTGTACGCGCTGCCGGCGCTGATCACTTTCCTGGTCGCCTACAACGGCGCCATGAGCCGCGAGCGCCTGCACCGCCTGGCGCAGATGGCATACCCCTTCCTCTCGGCCGAATTGTTCCTGCGCTGGCCCGAGCGCGAACTGGCCGCCGCGATGGACAGGTACCTGGACGCGCTGACGGAACTGGCATGGCTGCGCAAGGATGGCGAGCGTTACGCGGCGCCGGAATTGAACAGCGACGAGCACGGGCAGATGCTGTTGCTGGGGCAGGCGATCCGCCCGACCCTGCTGCGCTATTTCATTACGCTGGCCATGCTGACCCGGCATGGCACGGGCAGCATGACCCCGGCCGAACTCGAATCGCAGTGCCACCTGCATGCGCAGCGCCTGTCGCTGCTGCGCGAATTCAATGCGCCCGAATTCTTCGACAAAGCCATCTTCCGCACCTTCATCGACACCCTCAAGAAAACCGGCTATGCCAGCGTGCACGAGGATGGCACCCTGCACTTCGACCAGCGGCTTGACCTGGCGGCGGCCGACGCGCGCGCGCTCCTGCCGCCGGACGTGCGCCAGGCGGTGCTCTAGAGTCCTGAGTTGGCCTGCCTTGCGATGTCATAGGAATGCAGGCGGGCCGCATGGTCGAAGATTTGCGACGTGATCATCAGTTCGTCGGCGCCGGTGCGGGCCACGAAGGCTTGCAGTTCGCGCGCCACCGTCTGCGGCGAGCCGATCGCCGAGCAGGACAGCACCTGGTCGAGCATGGCGCGCTCGCCCGCGCCCAGGCTGTCCAGGTAGCCCGGCACCGGCGCCTTCAGGCGCGCGGGGCGTCCGCTGCGCAGGTTGACGAAGGCTTGCTGCATGGACGTGGCCAGCACCTGCGCCTCATCGTCCGTGTCGGCCGCGAACACATTAAATCCCAGCATCACGTACGGCTTGGCCAGCTGCGCCGACGGCCGGAAGGTGGCGCGGTACAGGTCGATCGCCTGCATCATCATGCCGGGCGCGAAATGCGATGCGAAGGCGTAGGGCAGGCCGAGCGCGGCGGCCAGCTGGGCGCCGAACTGGCTCGAACCCAGGATCCACAGCGGCACCTTCAGCCCCTTGCCGGGCACGGCCTGGACGGATTGCTTTGGGGTATCGGAAAAATAGTCCATCAGCTCAACCACGTCTTGCGGGAATGCTTCCGCATCCGACGCCAGGTTGCGCCGCAGCGCACGGGCGGTGGCCTGGTCGGATCCGGGCGCGCGGCCCAGGCCCAGGTCGATCCGGCCCGGATACAGCGATTCGAGGGTGCCGAACTGTTCGGCGATGACCAGCGGGGAATGGTTCGGCAGCATGACGCCGCCGGCCCCGATCCGGATGGTGGACGTGCCGGCGCCGATATGGGCCAGCAGGACCGCGGTGGCAGCGCTGCCGATGCCGGGCATGCCATGGTGTTCGGCCATCCAGTAGCGCTGGTAGCCCCATTGTTCGGCATGCCGGGCGAGGTCCAGGGAGTTCTGGAAGGACGTGCGCGCGTCGCTGCCTTCGGCGATGGGGGAGAGGTCGAGTACGGAGAGGGGGATCATGGGCTTCTTTCACTTGGCTTGTTGCGCATGTGGGGATGCAAGCCTTGTTTGAAAGATGCATCGAGGCGATTTATCTCTGCATTGCGTACAATGGGATGAAAAACCTTCCACCTTCCGGACATGCAGAATCCTATGAAATTTCGCAGTTCAGTCTTTTCCATCGCGCTAGCCAGTCTGGTGTCGCTCCCGGTTTCCGCAGGCGAGTCCAGGGAAGAGCGCGTCGCCAGGGTGGTCAAGATTGTTCTTGATGTCCAGTTCGACAAGGGCGAACAGGCGGCGATCGAGCATATTCAAGGCTGCTATCTCGCCAATCCGGGACTACATCTTGTGAAGCTCGAGGCCTGTGTCGCACAGGATGTCGCTTATTCGCTTTTCTCTGTGCGTCTGTACAAGCGCCAGAAGGAGAGTGTGGTGCAACCTGACTATATCGCCTTCAAGACGATGAAAGCACGCACATTGGCTGTCACCATGCGCGCGGGCTTGAATGACGAGCAAGCAAACATCTTTATCACGCAGGTTGCCGACATGGCATATCCGGTACTCGTCGAAGAGATCAAAATCCGCGAAAGCAAGAAAAAGACGCAGAGTGAATGAAGGACTTATCATGGCAACCCTGGAACGAGCAATAGCAATTGCAGCAACAGCGCATGCATCCCAGCTGGACAAGGCCGGGCAGCCCTATATCCTGCATCCCTTGCGCGTCATGTTGCGACTACAGTCCGAACACGCGCGCATGGCGGCCGTGTTGCATGACGTGGTCGAAGACACCGACGTGACGCTGCAACAGCTGGCGGCGGAAGGCTTCCCACAGCAGGTCATTGCCGCCATCGAAGCGCTGACCAAGCGCCCCGGCGAGTCGCGTTTGCAAGCTGCGCAACGCGCCGCCGTCAATCCGCTCGCGCGTGAAGTCAAACTGGCCGACAATGCCGAGAACATGGACCTGTCGCGCATCGAACACCCTACCGAACGTGACTTTGCCCGGGTTGAAGAATACAAGGCTGTGCGCGCGATCCTGCTGGCCGGGATGTGATACTGAGCCGCAGCGGCTGTTCCGGTCGTAACTAGTGCTATCAATCTCGCGGCAAAAAATTCGGCTTGGGCTCATTGCCGAAGACCGTTCACATCAATGGCTACCTCATAGACTATGCGCTTGATGAAACGGTTTTCCAAATCGACTTCAAGTCTGACAGGCTGCTAGGGCTTTCCAAAACGTTCCGCAATAATCCTGATGGCAATAACAAATGCCAGTGCCAGTCCCAAGTGAGCGAGACTATCGAACCAAACTTTGGAAATCTGATACAGCAGCCCAAAGAAGAAAATGCCTATCAAATAGATGTAAATTTTCTTCATTTCGAGTCCTTCTTTCACGTGCAACTCGATGCATTGCTTTTACCGCACATCTTAAGGTGCATGCTGCAACGCCGGCCGAGTTTCGCGCGCAGCTCAAGCGCCTTGCTGCTGCTCATGCGAACGCGCGCGCCTGACTGAATTTCAGAAACCTGGCGATGCGCTCATCAGCACCGCGAAGGCGATGCCGCCACCGTCGTCGAGCCCGATAGGATCGCTCTGCAGATATCTACCGAGCATCGGGTCAACAAGCCCGATCAGGGCATTTGTCCATGTTCATTGTTTCTCCTTCATGGTCTTCCATATTTTTCGGAAATTAGTCGAATAAGAAGGCAGTAAGCGATCACGACCGCGAGGAAAAGTGGGTCGTTGTCGAGCAGCTTCTGTAATTTGGCGATGAAGCCGCCAAGAATTGCGACGCCGATGCAATAGATGTGGATTCGTCTTGGTTTGCGCATAACTACTCCTTACATTCGCATTTTTCGTCGTCATCAGATTTCTCGGCGACCACCGCCTTTACGGCTTGAAATGCCGCTTGCGTGCTGACTACGCTCACAATCGCCGTCTTGTGCGTGGAGATGCGGCTTTCAAGCTTCGCTTGTCGTGCGGCAGTTCTACCGACCTGTTTGGACAGGACATTGATCGCATTTCCAGACTGCCATGCCGTTTTACCTACGGCGAGCATTCCCGGAGCCACAGCACCAACAACGCCGGAGGCGGCAATCATCGTAAGGTTATAGTTTTCTAACGCCAACATTTCGCATCCATTCTTATAGTTCTTGTAGGCTTGCGTGGCCGCTTCAACGCCTACTCCAATGAAGAATCCGACTACTCCGACTTCTCCGGTTGGATCGACCATGCTAACTGGATTGCCGCTGGCATATGCATACGTATTTGTACCGCCCGCCAACCCCATCGGATCGCTTTGTAGGTACCTGCCGAGAGCTGGGTCATAGTAACGATTCCAGTTGTACCAAAGTCCCGTCTCGTCGTCAAAATACTGACCAGGAAAACCGACATTCATGCCGCCTATAGCATCGACCACGACACGGCGATCAAATGCTGCGTTCA
>JAZKBE010000018.1:0-2691 GCA_040388805.1 Pseudomonadota bacterium | reverse complement strand
ATCCTCGCAAGCATCGAACGATTTTGTCTGCGAATTTCTAACTCACCACACTAGACTCGTTGCCTACAAAATATTCTGCAGAGTCAACTATGCGCCTCTCCCTGTTCCTGGCCAGCCTGATGCTGAGCATTGCCGCCGGCGCCGCCACGCCGCCACCCGGTCCCGCGGCCAGGAAAGCGGCCGACCATGCGGCGGCCACCTATGGCCCGGACCTGATCGCCACGCTGGCGAAGATGGTCAGCTACAACACCGTGGCCGACAAGGAAATCCCTTTCGCCAGCAATCCGCAGCACATCGGCTTCAAGCACTACCTGAAGGACGAGGCTGCCCGCCTGGGACTCGACTACACCGACCACGGCTATGTGGTCGTGATCGGACTGGGCACGGCGCAGGAACGCGTGGGCATCATTACCCATGGCGATATCCAGCCGGTGGACCCGTCCAAATGGAAGAAGTCGCCCTTCGAACTGGACGCGACCAGCGAACCGGGCCGCCTGGTCGGGCGCGGGACCGAGGATGACAAGGGGCCGGTGGCCACCGCCATGTATGCGATGAAGGCGATCAAGGACCAGGGCATTGCCTTGGGCAAGCGCCTGGAACTGTATGTGTATATGGCTGAAGAGTCAGACTGGGGGCCGCTGCAAGAGTTCCTGAAAACCCATGTGCCGCCGCAGATCAATATCACCATCGATGCCGAGTATCCGGTGGTGATTGCGGAAAAAGGCTATGGCACGATCGCCGTGACCGTGCCGCGCGTGGCGCCCGAGGCAGGCGGCAAGGTGCCCATGCTCAGCGCTTTCGGGGGCGGATTTTTCGGCAGCCAGATTCCGGAAGATGCGCATGCCGTCATCGAGAACGCGTCCCCTGCGCTGGCAGCGCGCATCGGACGGCGCGGCGCGAAACAGAAGGGCATGCGCTACACTTTTTCCTGGCAGGGCGCGCAGCTGAGCATCAAGGCGCTGGGGGTGTCGGCACACTCGTCGAAGCCGGAAGATGGCGTCAATGCGATCAGCATGCTGGCCGACGCCTTGTCGGTGCACAGCTGGCCGGAGAGCTCGGCCGGTTCACTGGTCAATTTCCTGAACGAGTTGATCGGCACCGGCATTCATGGCGAAAAGTTTGGCAAGATCGCCTACCGCGATGGTTTCATGGGACCGATGACCTTCGCGCCCACCGTGATCAGGCAGAAGGAAGAAGGAATCGAGCTCAGCATCAACATGCGCCGGCCGCAAGGCAAGAGCACCGAACAGCTGGCGGCCGAAGTGCGCGCCGCGCTCGACCAGTGGCAGGCGCGGCGGGTGGCGCTGGCGAACGTGAAGATCGAGATCCATGAGCCCTGGCTGCAACAATCGGCGCCCCATGTGCCCACGCTGCTGTCGGTGTTTTCGCACTACACGGGGGCCCGCCATCCGAAGCCGCTGTCGATTGGCGGCGGCACCAATTCGCGCCTGTTCCCGAACGCGGTCAGCTTCGGCCCGACCATGCCGGGCAAGGTCTATTCGGGACATTCGGAACATGAGTTCATCACCGTCAAGCAATTGATGCTGAACCTGAAGATGTACACGGCCGTGATGGTTGAGCTCGCCAAATAGTGTCGGTCTTGCCAGTCGCGCCATTGTCGTCTTGCCTACTTCGTCGCATTTTCGTCACGCGCCGGCCGGGCTGGCAAGGCCTTCCACATTTTTTCCATCGGAAATATTCCGCGCGGATACATCCTGCTTTAGTATCGAGCGCTGAGATGTGTTCGTTGGAAATATCTGATGTTGAAGAACAAGCTGAAGACGGGCCTGCTGCTGGGTCTGCTACTTTGTGGCACGGTACCCGCTGCGCTGGCGGTCGATAGCGCCTCCGTCGAATTCCTGCCGATCGCGACAAGCGCACACAGCCGTCCCGCTGACGCGAGGCGCCAGGGGGCCTTGTTCCGCGTGCGCCGCGACGGCCAGGTGGGCTATCTGTTCGGCACCATCCATGTGGGCGCCAAATCCTTTTACCCGCTGGCGCCCGAAGTGAGCCAGGCCCTGGCCGACGCCGATACGCTGGTGCTGGAGCTGGACACGCGCGCCGACGATGCCTTCCAGAAGGCCCTGGCGCGCCATGGCAGCTACCGCCAGGGCGACCATGTCGCGCAGCACATCGGCGCCGATACCTTGGCCAGGCTGACGTCGGCATTGCATGCGCTGGGCATCACGCTGGCCAGCGTCGGCCACCTGAAACCCTGGCTGCTCGCCAATATGCTGATGGCCCTGGAGCTCGAACGCCACGGCTTCGAGCGGGCCCATGGCAATGAATTTTTCCTCCTGGACGACGCGCAATCGCGCGGCACGCGCGTGGCCGAACTGGAAAGCGCGGATTACCAGCTGTCCCTGTTCGACACGCTCAGCGATGCCGATGCCGAACGCTACCTGCGCGAAAGCCTGGCCGACCTGGCCGACGGGACATCGCTCAGGCGCGCCAAGGCCACCATCGCGGCATGGAATTCCGGCGACGTGGCGGCACTCGACGCGCTGATCCCGGAGGCCGTGAAGGGTGGCAGCGTGATGGCCAGCTTCACCCGCAGCATGCTGCTCGGCAAACGCAATCCGGAAATGGCCGCGCGCATCGAGTCTCTCATGCAAGGAAACAAAACCACCTTTGTCGCACCTCGTTATACACAACTCGACAGTAAGCCCATTTCGCGAAGGGTTTTGATCG
>JAZKBE010000017.1:0-110007 GCA_040388805.1 Pseudomonadota bacterium | reverse complement strand
ACAGCATAGACTACGGAAACATTTATTCAATGAATTTCTAACTCACCACACTAGCATGCAGGCGGTTTATTTTCAGGCGGCCCCGGCTGCATCAAGGGGGACGACCGAACCCGGCAGGGCCAGCGCCGATCAAACGGTATTCTCCAGTCCGCCACAAAGCCGATGTCACCGCGAACCCTGTTGTGTATTGCCGCCGATCCAGCCCGCGCGGCCGGCGCCTGCGCCATCCTGCAGCCCGACTGGACGCTGCTCCAGGCGGCCAGCCTGCGCGAGGCCGCGCGCCTGCTGCGCGGCAGCGCCTGCCTTGCCGGCCTGCTGCTCGACCCCGCCGCCAGCGCCAGCCCGGCCGTGCTCGACCAGTTCCTGCGCGCGCACTGGCAGCTGCAATGGATAGGCGTGTTTCCGCCCGGCGCGCTGGCCCTGCCGTGCTGGCGCGAACTGGTGCTCGACCACCTGTGCGACTATCATACCGATCCGCTCGATCCGGCGCGCCTGCGCCACACCCTGGGCCACCTGCACGGCCTGGCCGCCTTGCGCGCCCTGCCCGATCCGCGCCCGCCCGCCCCCATGGCGCTGGGCGGCAACAGCGCGGCCATTGCCCGCCTGCGCCAGCACATCCGCAAGGTCGCGCAAGCGGATGCGCCGGTGCTGATCTGGGGTGAAAGCGGCAGCGGCAAGGAACTCACGGCCCAGGCCATCCATGCGCAATCGGCGCGCGCCGGCGGCCCCTTCGTGCCCATCAATTGCGGCGCCATTCCGCCCGGCCTGATCCAGTCCGAACTGTTCGGCCATGCCCGCGGGGCCTTTACCGGCGCCGCGCGCGACAAGCCGGGGCTGATCGAGTCGGCCGCCGGCGGCAGCATCTTCCTCGATGAAATCGCCGACCTGCCGAAGGACTTGCAATCGAATATGTTGCGCTTCCTCCAGGAAAAAACCATCTACCGCATCGGCTCGACGCGCAGCATTGCGGTCGACGTGCGCGTCATTTCCGCCTCGCATGTGAACCTGCAGCAGGCAGTGGCCCAGGGCTTGTTCCGCGAAGACTTGTACTACCGCCTCAATGTGCTGCCGCTCACCGTGCCGCCGCTGCGCGAGCGCGGCGACGACGTCGATATCCTGGCCGACCAGTTCTTCCACCTGTATGCGGCCGACAAGGCGGCGCGCCTGAAAGGCTTCAGCGGCGCGGCCCTGCGCGCCTTGCGGGCCCACGACTGGCCGGGCAATGTCCGCGAGCTGATCAACCGGATCCGGCGCGCCATGGTGCTGGCCGAAGGCCGCCTGATCACGCCCTTCGACCTCGGCCTGGAACCGGACCAGCCTGCCCTGCAGGGCAGCGGCCTGCTCGAATCGCGCAGCGGCGCCGAACGCGCGGCCATCGTGGCCAGCCTGCAGCGCGCCGGCGGCAACGTCACCCATGCCGCGCGCGAGCTGGCGGTCTCGCGCATGACGCTGTACCGCCAGATGGCCAAGCACGGCATCGCCGGTTGATGGCGTCACACGGATGAGACAGCACCTGCTCAGCAGTGCAACTGGGCCCGCAAGCGACCCCGGCGTCACGGCCGCGAGACAGTTTGCGACGGGCCAGGTGGCGGGCGCGCCGCTGGCGGCAGGCGGGAAGCGCCCCCGGCCTTTGCATTCAAGGACTTGCGAGCCCGGCCGTCGTTCTGGCACCAAGCTTGCAATGGACGCCTTGCTAACACCAGACCGTGACTTCATTCCAACGACACAACCTAGCAAAGGGGCACTTATGAAACGAACTATCCTGGCGGCCGCACTCAGTCTTGCTTTCACGGCGTACGCAGTTGCCGATCCCGTTACGACCACCCAGGGCGGCGACGGTCCGAAAGCCAGCGATCAATCGCTCGCCCTGCAAGTGAGCGACAGCGGCAACGACAAGAGCACCGGACAGAACAACAGCATGGGCGACGCCCTGGGCGTGGGCCCGGGCGTGGCCGCGGCCAACAATGCGTCGACCGCCACCTCGACCATGAACAATTCCTTCAACACGGCCACCGCCACGGCCAGCAGCAAGCTGACCGGCGTGGTCAGCGGCAACACCATCCACAGCATCGGCAACCTGGCCGCGCACAGCGGCAACAGCAATGGCGGCGCGGCCATGGGCGGCAATGGCGCCATCGGCGCCGGCGGCAGCGGCGCGGCCGGCGGGCGCGGGGGCGAAGGCGGCCTGTCGGTCGGCGGCGTGGGCGGCAGCGGCGGCACGGCCTTCGGCGGCGCCGGCGGCAGCGCCGGTTCCTCCACCGGCGGCAACGGCGGTGATGGCGGCAGCGGCGGCTCGGGCGGCCTGGCGCTGGGCGGCACCGCAACCTCGTTCAACGAAGCGAACGGCGGCGCCAGCACCAGCGGCCACAGCATTCCCATCGCGCTGGGCGACGATGGCGGCGGCGGCGATGCGACCGCTGGCGGACACAACAGCACGGGCGGCAACGGCAGCAATGGCAATGCCACCTCGGCGGCCGGCGACACCACGGTAGGGGCCACCGAAGGCGGTGGCGCCGGCGCCGCCGGCGGCGCGGCGGCCACCAACACGGGCGGCGCGGGCGCCGCGTCCACGGTAGGCGATGCCGGCGCCGGTGCGGCCGGTGGCGCGGGCGGCGCCGGCACGGGCGGCAACGGGGCGGCGGGCACGGGCGGGGGCGGCGGCAGCAGCACGGTCAGCACGGGCAGCTTCGACCTGTCCAACAGCATGAGCAATGTGGGGCAATCGGCCGCCGGCATCATGGCCGTCACCCAGAACAATGGCTTTGCCTCCCTGGTCCAGCAAAGCGTCAACGTCCAGTCGAACCTGACCCTGGGCGGCCAGTAGTTTCCGTTTGCCGGTGCGTCCGCGGCTGGCGCACCGGTTTTTTTTGAAGGAGTCCGTATGTTCCAGATGTTCCGAATATTCCGAATTTTTCTCGCCGTGCTGGCCTGCCCCCTGTGCGCCGGCGCGGCCGATGCACCGCCGGCCGCGCTGGGCAAGCCGGTCGCCACCGAGCAGCTGGCCCATGCGCGCGGCGGCAACAACACGACCAGCCAGGCCGGCACGGTCAGCGGCAACAGCGCCACCCAGGTCGTCACCGGCAACAATGTCATCCAGGCCGGTTCGTTTGCCGGCATGGCGGGCATCCCGATCGTGGTGCAGAATTCCGGCGCCAACGTGCTGATCCAGAACGCCACCATCATCAACCTCCAGCTCCAATGAAGCACGCAGCCTGCCTCGCGGCCGCCGTTCTGTGCCTGGACCAGGCGGCGGCGCTCGAACTACCCATGATCCAGGGGGCGCGCCTGCAATTGCCGGCCACCAGCCTGAAGGAAATCCGCTTTCGCAACACCTTGCGCCAGCAATACGATTTCAGCTGCGGTTCGGCGGCCCTGGCCACCCTGCTGACTTACCACTACCAGCATCCGGTGACGGAACGGGCGGTATTCGACAGCATGTACCTGCATGGCGACCAGCAGAAAATCCGCAAGCAAGGCTTTTCCCTGCTCGACATGCAGCGCTTCCTGGCCACGCGCGGCTTTCGCGCCGACGGCTTCGAACTGCCGCTGCAGAAACTGGTGGAAGCCGGCCTGCCCGCCATCGTGCTGGTGGCCGACAAGGGTTACCACCATTTCGTGGTCATCAAGGGCATCGCGGGCGGGCGCATCCTGGTGGGCGACCCGGCCAGCGGCGCGCGCGCCATGCCGCGCAGCGCCTTCGAGGCGCTGCGGGTCGGCAAGCTGCTGTTCGTGGTGCACGGCTATCCCGGCCCCGTCCATTTCAATGTGCTGGCCGAATGGCGCGCCGCGCCCGCCGCACCGCTGGCCCAGGCCATCGGCCGCGACAGCCTGGGCAGCCTGACCCTGCCCAAATTCGGCCCCGGCGACTTTTAAGGAAATCCGTCATGTCCCTTCTTCCACGCGCGCTTGCCGCGCTGTGCCTGCTGCTGCCCCTGCTGCTGCCCGCAACGGCGCGTGCGCTCGATGCCGGCTGGGCGCCCGTCCACGCAGCCGAGCTCGACCGCCAGCGCGGCGGCTTCACCGGCATCCGCGGCTTGCACGTGTCGCTCGGCATCGAACGCCTGGTGACCATCAATGGCGACGTGGTGGCGCGCACCCATCTGGCCGTGCGCGATATCGGCACGCCCGGCGCCGGGCAGGCAGTGCAAACGGGCGCGACACTGTCCGCGCCCAACCTGGTCCAGAACGGCGGTGACAACATGGTGCTGGGCGCGCTGGGCGATGGCATGCTTCCAGCCACCATCATCCAGAACACGCTGGACCACCAGCACATCCGCAGCCAGACCATCATCAACGCGTCCGTCAACAGCGGCGAACTGCTAAAGACAATCAACTTTCAGGGCAGCCTGGGCGATGCGCTTGCGCGCGCGGCGGGGCCCCGCTGAGGAGCATGCATGCGAGCCATTCTCGTCCCCACCCTGGCCGCGCTCGTCGCGCTGCCGGCCACCGCCGACCCCGGGCTGCAGCAGATGCAGGAACAGCTCGCCACCCAGGAAGCGCGCATCGCCGCGCTGGAACGCGAACTGGCGGCGCTGCGCCCGGCGCCGCTGGCCGCGCAGCGCGGCGCCGGTGCGCCAGCGGCGGGTGCGCCGGCGGTGGGCGCGCCGCCGGCGGGCGACAGCCGTCCGCCCGAAGTGGCGCCGCTGTTCGAACAGCCGGGCGTGCTCACCCCGCGCGGCAAGTTCGTGTTCGAGCCCGGCCTGCAATTCGGCTATTCCTCGAGCAACCGCGTGGCCCTGGTCGGCTACACCGTCATTCCCGCCCTGCTGATCGGCCTGGTCGACGTGCGCGAGGTCAAACGCAACACCACCACCGCCCTGTTCAGTGCGCGCATGGGCATCACCAACCGCCTCGAAGTCGACGTCAAAGTGCCCTATGTGTACCGCTCCGACGCCACGGTCAGCCGTGAAATCTTCACCGGCACGGCGGTCGAAAACGTGTTCTCCACCAGCGGCAAGGGCATGGGCGACGTGGAAGTCGGCCTGCGCTACCAGCTCAACGACGGCGCCATCGACCGCCCCTTCTACGTCGCGTCGCTGCGCATCAAGTCGCGCACCGGGCGCGACCCTTTCAGCGTGGTCACCGACTGCCTGCGCCGCTGCGTCGGCCCGAATGCCAGCGGCACCGGGCTGCCGCTCGACCTGCCCACCGGCTCGGGCTTCTATTCGGTGCAGCCGGCCCTGACCTGGCTATTCCCATCCGACCCGGCCGTGTTCTTCGGCAGCATCAGCTACCTGCACAATATCCGGCGCAAGCATGTCAGCCGCACCGTGCTGGACGGCGAGCAGGAATTCCTGGGCGAGGTGGCGCCGGGCGGCATCCTGGGCTTCAATTTCGGCATGGGCCTGGGCTTGAACGAAAAAGCCTCGCTCAGCCTGGGCTACGACCACAGCTCGATCGCGCGCACCCGCCAGGGCGGCTTGCCGGTGCCCGGTTCGGTGCGCACCCAGCTGGGCACTTTGCTGCTCGGCTATTCCTATCGCATCAGCGAGCGGCGCAGCCTGAATGTGTCGGTCGGCGCCGGCCTCACGCGCGACACGCCCGACGTCTCGCTCACGGTTCGCATGCCCACCACCTTTTGACGCTGACTTCGCTGCGCGCTACCATGGCCATTCTCCTGATGCGAAAGATGCCCCATGCACAGCGTTCCCCTGGTCGACACCACGCGCGGCTATCCCGACCGCGGCTTTACCGTGGAAAATGTGCACATGGGATCGGTGGCCGTGACCGACCGCGCGGGCAAGCTGCTCTGGTATGCGGGCAATCCCGACCAAATGAGCTTCACCCGTTCCGCGCTCAAGCCCTTCCAGGCCCTGCCCTTCGTGCTGGCGGACGGGCCGGCCAGGCTGGGCTTGTCGCAGGGCGAGCTGGCCATGCTGTGCGCCAGCCATTCCGGCGAAGACAAACACGTGCAGGCGGTGCAAGCGATCCTGTCGAAAATCGGCATGGATGAAAGCCACCTCGCATGCGGTTGCCACGCGCCCACCTTTTACGAACACACGGGCCAGCCCGTGCCGCAGGACAGACGCTGGAACCAGCTGCATCACAATTGTTCGGGAAAACACAGCGGCTTCCTGTCCTGGTGCCGCCTGCACGATGTGCCCAGCGCGCGCTATGTCGATCCCGGCCACCAGCTGCAGCAGGAAGTGCGGCGCACGCTGGCCATGGCGGCCGGCATGCAGGAGAGCGATATGCCGATGGGCATGGACGGTTGTTCCGCGCCAAACTACGGCATGCCCCTGTCGCGCCTGGCGTACCTGTATGCGCGGCTGGCGCAAGGCCGCGCCGATCCGGTGCTGGGCGGCGCCATGGGCGATCTGGCTGGCGCCATGACGGCCCATCCGGACCTGGTGTCGGGCACGGCGCGCAGCGACCTGGCCTATATGCGGGCCGGCGGCGGCGACTGGGTGGCCAAGGTGGGTGCCGATGCGGTGCAAACCCTGGGCATCCGATCGGCCGGACTGGGCATCGCCATCAAGATAGCCGACGGCGCCATGCGCGCCTTGCCGTGCGCCACCTACAGCGTGCTAGATCAGTTGGGCCTGCTTGACGAAGGCCGGCGCGGCCTGCTCGCGGCCTACCGCGAACCGGCAATCAAGAGCATCGCCGGCGCCACGGTAGGCCACATCCGCGCGGTGTTCACGCTGCAGCGCGCGGCTTGATTGCATCAGTTGGCAGGCACGCCCACGACCACGTCATGCACGCGGTCGCCCAGGAAATCGTCGAGGCGCACTTCGAATGCCTTGTGCTTGCCGACGAAGGTATTCGGTCCGGTCGGCACGATTTCGAAAGGCTCCTTCTTGTCGATCCGGGCGTAGAAGCGCGCGTTGCTGGTGGTGACCGTCAGGCGCTGTCCATTGCTCAGCGCGAACTGGCGGTTGTAATCGTCATGCTCGTATTCGGGGATGACATAGGTCGCGCCGCGGGCGGCGCTGATGCTCACGGTAGCCGGGTCGATCTGGGTGGCGGGCGCGGGCGCCGGTGCCGCGTGGGCAAGGCCGGCCAGGCTGGCTGCGGCGATCAGGGCGGAGAGGATGGTTGGTCGCATGATGGTGTTCTCTTCAGGTTGGGTTCAGGTTGTCGAGGCCATCATCGCGTTTGCAATGCATGACGACCTGAAGCCAGTGTAGAGAGCTTGCGCCCGTGCCGCCGCCAATTCCGATGAACTGCGGAAAACAGGGCACGAACGGTCGAAAGAGCGCCGTGTCCGCGCTGCACGAAAGTCAGCGCGGGCCGGCGCCAGCATCAGAAGCGCGGCGCCACCACCACCACGTCGTTGACGCGGTTGTCGCGGAATTCGTCGTAGCGCACTTCGAAGTCGCTATCCTTGGCGGCGAAGGTTTTGTGGCCGGTCGGGACAATTTCAAAGCGCTTGTTCTTGTCGATCTGAGCGAAGAAACGCGTGCTGTTATGGCTCACCGTCAGGCGCTTGCCGTTCGACAGGGCGAAGCTGCCGTTGTAGTCGTCGAATTCATATTGCGGGACATTGTAGGTCGCGGCGCGCGAGCCGGTCACGCTCACCGATGCGGTGTCGGACTGGATGACGGGATTGGCCGGCGCGGCCAGCGCCAGGCTGGAAAAACTCGCGGCGGCGATCAGGGCGATGGTGGTCAGGGTGCGCATGATAATTCCTCTCAGTGTGTCGTTGTACGGGTTGGCGAGGTCATCATCGCATTCACATTGCATGACGACCTGCATGCAGTGTAGGCAAGGCGCGCCTGCAATTCCATGGAAAACGACGAACTGCGGAAAACAAGGATTGGAGCGCAGAAAAACGCGGCGAACGCGGATGGCCGCCACTTGTATAGTCCGCGCGCATATGCATGCTCAGGGGCCGGTGGCGAGCACCAGCGTTTCCTTGATTTCCTCCATCACCACATAGCTTTTCGACTGCGCCGCGCCCGGCAATTCGAGCAGCATGTCGCCCAGCAGTTTGCGGTACTCGGCCATCTCGTGGATGCGCGCCTTGATCAGGTAATCGAAGTCGCCCGACACCAGGTGGCATTCCTGCACTTCCGGAATGCGCAGCACTTCGCGCCGGAACTGTTCGAAGGCCGAGGCCGATTTCTGGTTCAGCGTGATCTCGACAAACACCAGCAGCTTGGCGCCCAGCGCGGCCGGATCGACCTTGGCGTAATAGCCGCTGATGACCCCGCCCTGCTCCATGCGCTTGACGCGCTCGATGCAGGGCGTCACCGACAGCCCCACCCGTTCGCCCAGGTCCTTCATCGAGATGCGCCCCTCTTCCTGCAGGATGCGCAGGATGTGGCGGTCGAGCTTGTCCAGCGTGCGGGTCGATTCTTTTTGAATTCGCATGATTTTCCACCAAAAAAGTGCATTTATACGTGAACAAACACTAGTCATTTACCAATAATATAGCTGAAATTCTTGGATATCCAACTTTCATCGGGAGACTGGTATGCGTGTCGTGATTCTTGGCAGTGGCGTCATCGGCGTAACGAGTGCGTACTACCTGGCCAAGGCCGGGCACGACGTCACCGTGATCGACCGCCAGCCGGGCCCGGCCCTGGAAACCAGTTTCGCCAACGCCGGCCAGATTTCGCCCGGCTACGCCTCGCCGTGGGCGGCGCCCGGCATCCCCCTGAAAGCCATGAAATGGATGTTGCAGCGCCACGCGCCGCTGTCCATCACGCCGGACGGCACCACCTTCCAGCTGCAATGGATGTGGGACATGCTGCGCAACTGCACGGCCGAGCGCTACGCCACCAACAAGGAACGCATGGTGCGCCTGGCCGAGTACAGCCGCGACTGCTTCAAGACCCTGCGCGACGAGGCCGGCATCAGCTACGAAAGCCGCCAGCGCGGCACCATGCAGCTGTTCCGCACCGAAGCGCAATTCGCCAGCGCGGAAAAAGATATCAAGGTGCTGCAGGATTCGGGCGTGCCCTACGAACTGCTGACCCGTGACCAGCTCGGCAGCGCCGAGCCTGCCCTGGCCGGCAACGCCAAGCTGGTCGGCGCGCTGCGCCTGCCGAACGATGAAACCGGCGACTGCCAGCTGTTTACCACCCGCCTGGCCGCCATGGCCGAAGCGCTGGGCGTCACGTTCCGCTACGGCGTGGCGATCGACCGCCTGGCCGTGTCGGGCAACCAGGTCACGGGCGTCCACTGCGGCGACGAGCTGGTCCAGGCCGACAGCTACGTGGTGGCGCTGGGCGCGCACTCGACCACCCTGCTGGCCGGCATCGTCGACCTTCCCGTCTACCCGATGAAGGGTTACTCGATCACGGTGCCGATCACCGACGCCGCCAAGGCGCCGGTCTCGACCATTCTTGATGAAACCTACAAGATTGCCGTGACCCGCTTCGACGACCGCATCCGCGTGGGCGGCATGGCCGAGCTGGCCGGCTTCGACCTGCGCCTGAATCCGCGCCGCCGCGCCACCCTGGAAATGGTGGTCAATGACCTGTTCCCTGGCGCCGGCGACACCGCCCAGGCCTCGTTCTGGACCGGCCTGCGCCCGATGACCCCGGACGGCACCCCCATCGTCGGCCGCAGCGCGTTCGGCAACCTGTTCCTGAACACCGGCCACGGCACCCTGGGCTGGACCATGTCCTGCGGTTCGGCCCAGATGCTGGCCGACCTGATGTCGGCCCGGCGCCCGGCGATTCCCCACGACGACCTGTCGGTGGTGCGCTACCAGGGTCGCGGCGGCCGGATCAAGCTCGACCTCGCCACCGCATAGTTGCAGGGCAACAACATACCCAGGAATCCCGGCCCGTCCGGGATTTTTTTCGCCCCGGCGCAGGCGATATGGGTGAGAATCGAACGGGTTTGCTTGCCTGAAAAGAGCGTTCCCATGCAACATGGTCTGTCCCGTCCCCTCCTCGCCGCGCTGTGCGCTGCGGCGCTGCACCTGCCGGCCCGCGCCGGCGCCGGCTGTTCCCGCCCCATCATCGTGCCGGCCGCGCCGACCGGGCAGACGGTCTACTTCAGCGGCGCCGAGGCGCAAGGCCTGATCCCCGACATGCTGTCCCAGATCGGCGCCCGCATCGGCTGCACCTTCAAGTGGTCGATGGTGCCGCGCGCGCGCCTTGAAACCATGTTCGAAAGCGGCAGCGCCGACCTGCTGGTGGCGGCCACCCGGGTCGACCGGCGCGACAAGGCCGGCGTGTTCGTACCCATGCTCGAAGCGCGCCCCACCCTCATTTCGCTGGCGAGCGAGCGCGCGCCGGTGCGCAATTTCGCCGAACTGCTGGAACGGCGCGAACTGCGCGTGGCGCTGGTGCGCGGTTACGATTATGGCGACGCCTACCAGGCCCTGGCCAAGGCACTGGCCAGCCAGGGGCGGCTGTACCTGGAACCGGACGCGGTGACCATCGCGCGCCTGATCAACGGCGGCATGGCCGACGTGACCATCATGCCGGCCAGCGCCTTCATCGGCGCCACCTTCGGCGACCCGCGCGTCGAAGGCATGGCGGCCAATTTGCGCACCGAAGCGCTGGACGAACTTCCCTGGATCAGGACCGGCATCTACCTGTCGCGCAAATCGCTCACCAGCCACGACCGCGCGCTGCTCGAGAAGGCGCTGACGGCATCGGTGAAAACCGGCGCCTGGTGGCAGGCCCTCAAGCGCTATTACCCGCCCGAGGTCCTGAAGCTGCACGCAAGGCCGCTCGAAAACGCGCGCTGAGCTCTACTGCACGGTGATCGGCAAATCGCGTCCGCCGACGGCCACATTGCCCGCGAAATCGGCAGCATGAATCCGGATGGTGTAGTCGCCCGGCGCCAGCGCCACCGGATCCCAGCTTCCTTCCTTCGCCGCGCCATCGCGCACGGTATTGGTCACCACGTACAAGAAGCGCGTGGTCTTGTTCCCGTAAACCGTGATCCCGCTCTTGTCCGCATACGCCACCTTCACGCTCTCCTGGTCGGGCGGCAGCTGGTTGAACTCGATGTTCATGCGCATCTGCTCGTACCCCGGCACGGGCGTGCCGTCGGCCGCCAGCACCTGGTAACCCAGCTTGTACAGCCCCAGCTTGCGGCGCGCCGCATTGCCGTCGGTCTGGTCGTAAGCGTCGACCACGATCGCCAGCGCACCGCCCGCGCCCGCCACCATCAAGCGCTCCCCGGGCTTGCCGGCCAGCTTGCGGCCATCCTGGCCATGCAGTTCGATGGCGTCGATGCGCGGCACCACCGCGTCGGCCAGGCCGGGGAAGGGCAGCGCCAGCGGATTGGCTTCGCCGCCCGGCGTGCGCTGGATCAGGTGCACATGGAACATGCGATTCACGGTGCCCACCGGGTCGCCCACGGCAAAGCGCGTACCGCGCCGCACCCGCACCCGTTCCGCCTTGCCCTTCGCGTTCAGGAGCAGCGCAAAGCGCTCCGGATCGAGCGACTTGTTCCGGATCGTGCGCCCCACCCGCATGTGGATGTAGGCAAAGCTGTCCACGCCCAGTCCTTCGCCGATATTGTCGAAGGAGCCGTTCGGCAGCGGGCTGCTCACTTTTTCGGCGGCCACCGCCAGCACCGGCTCGCCCATGTCGGCCTGGATGTCGAGCCCATTGTGGAAATGGTCGCGCGCTTCGCCGTCGTAGCTGCCGCGCACCTCGCCGACGATGCCCACCACCTCGTGCTTGCCGTACTGCGGCGCGAACGGCCAGGGAAAGCTGCCCGGCTTGGGCGGCGGCGGGGCCGCCATCAGCACCGGCTCGGTCGCCGCAAAGGCGCCCGGCTCGCGCTGCGCCAGCTTGCGCACCATGCGCCGCACCGCATCGGCCACGAACACATTCCCGCTGCGGTCGAGGGCAAGGCCCGCCGGCCGCGCCAGGCGCACGGTCTTGTCGTCGCCGATGGCGATGTCGATGCCGCTGCCGGTCAGGCCATGCAGTTGCCCGGACGGCGACACCTGCAGGATGCGCCCGCGGCTCATGTCGGACACGTACAGCCAGCCGTCCGGCGCCAGCGCCAGTGCGACGGGCCGGCGCAGCAGCGGCTTGTCGTCGCCTTCGGCCGGCGCCGCATGGGTGCTGACCATGCCGTCGGCGCCCAGCCTGCGCACGGCGCTGTTTCCCGTATCGGCGATGTACATGACGCCGTGGTCGTCGACGGCGATGCCGGACGGCGTGTCGAACATGGCGCTGGCGGCCGGGCCGTCCTGCATGCCCGGCGCGCCGCTGCCGGCCACCGTGGTCACGGCGCCGTCGGGCGCGATCTTGCGGATTCGGTCGTTATAGGTATCGGCGACAAACACATTGCCCGCCTTGTCCACGGCCACGCCCACCGGCCCGTTGAACTGCGCCTGGCGCCCCGAGCCGTCGGCGTAGCCGGGCGCGCCGCTGCCGGCCAGGGTGCTCACCACGCCTTGCGGCGTCACCTTGCGGATGGCGTGGTTGCCGGTATCGGCCACCACCAGGTTGCCGTCGCGGTCGAGCGCGATCGCCGACGGCGTATGGAAGGCGGCCAGGTTGCCGCTGCCGTCGGCGAAGCCTTCGCTGGCGCCGGCCAGCGTGCTGACCGTGCCGTCGGGTGCGATCTTGCGGATGCGGTTGTTGTCGCCGGCGTCGGCGATGTACACATTGCCGGCCTTGTCGAGGGCCAGTCCGAACGGATCGGCAAAGCGCGCCTGCCGGCCCGCGCCATCGGCGAAGCCGGCAATGCCCTCGCCCGCGACGTGCGCAATGGTGACCGGCCAGCCGGGCACCGTGGCCTTCGGCCCGGCGATCTTCGCCAGCGCGCCCTTGCCCGGCAAGTCGCCGCCCTGCTGCGTGAAAAACCATGCGCCCGCTGCTGCCAGGGCCAGTGCGCCGAATCCTGCGGCGGCCAGTGTGGTGCGTTTCAAAGTCACCCGGTCCATTCTTGTAGAGAGAGAGAACCGAAGCTTAACCGATCCCCTGCTACACTACCACCAGCCGGACCACACCAAACCAGGGCAGCCATGCAAACACACCCAATCAATGCATCGATCGCCGCGCTATACGAAGCGATCAACCGCGAAGACTTCGACGCCCTGCTCGACTTTTATACCGAGGATGCCACCATCGTCGTGGTGCCGGGCCGCGCCGCCAACGGCAAGGAGGAAATCCGCAAGGCTTACGTGGCCCTCGCGGAGCACTACCAGCACACATTGATCATGACGACCGGCGACATGATCGTCATCGAAGCGGGCGACACGGCGCTCGTGATCGCCCAGGCCAACGTCAGGGCCAACATGAAAACCGGCGCCCCGACCATGGAAACGCGCAACGCCAACTACGTTTTCGCGCGCGCCGGCGACGGCAAGTGGCTGTGCATCGTCGACAATTCGTACGGCGCCGCGCTGCTCAATTTTAACGGCGCCTGAATCACCGACACCCGCCGCTGCACCCGCACTTCCTTGACCGTCATTTCCGCGGCCAGCGTGGTGCGCCTGCGGCCGCGATGGTGCAGCACCGTGCCCGACGGCGAGATCAGGGTAGCCGCCACCAGCGGACCCTGGGCATAGATTTCCACGCATTCCGAACCGGCGGTGGCCGACAGCATGTGCGTATGGCCCTGCGCGTCCGAGGTGCCGAATTCGAGCTTGCCGCTGGCGCGCACCACCGCGTATTCGCGCCTGGCCAGCGGATAGCCTTCCTCGTCGTCGACCAGCACGAAGCGGTCGCTATAGACCTGGTCGGGCGTGCCGCGCGCGGGCACGGTGGCGGTGAGCGGATGGGACAGCGCGCGGCCGGTGTCCTTGATCACCTGGCAGCGAAAATTCTGGCCCGGCATCAGGCGCGGCGAGGGAACGCAGCGGCACACGCACAAATCATTTTCGAGCGCGACATTCTTGCCGTTCCACAGTTCAGGAATGCGGGGGCCGACGCACAGGATCTTGCCGGCCGTCTTGCACACGGGGCAGGTCACCAGGTCGCCTTCGAGCGCGATGGCCACATTGTCGATCATGCCGTCGGCGCTGGCGGAAATGACCCGCCCGCCCGACGTCGTCGGCGAGCCCAGCGTAATGGTGTAGCGCCTCATCGTGTGCCGCTCCCGCGCCGGCCGCAGCCGTTTTCTGGAATCACATTCACTGTTCTTTCCCTTCCTTGTTCTTGTGCGGAACTACATTCAAATGAGACATAGCCGAGTAGTAAGAGTACGGATGCTACCGTTGCGCGCCTTGATCTCGCTCAAGCGGAACGAGCACAAATATTGCGCCGCAGCGCAGCAGAAATTTTGCATTGCTACCCCGGCCGCATACATACACGAATGAAAATGCGACACCGGCCTGCCGGCCGGATGATTTTCCTGCCCTGCCTGTCAGGAAAGCAATAGAATGATCGGGCTTTCGCAAGTGCGGCCAGCACATCCTGCGCGCCCGCCTTCACCCTTACGTTTTCCCCGTGCCACAAGCACGTCACACAGGAGATTCAGTATGACCTTGCCAATTCGCCGCACGCTGCTGGCGGCGTCGCTTGCCCTGATCGCGGGCGGCGCCATCGCCCAGGGGACGGCCCCGGTCAAACCGGCCGCCAAGATGGATATCGCCATCCCCGACATCAAGTACACCAAATTCGTCCTCAAGAACGGCCTGACCCTGCTGGTGCACGAAGACCGCAAGACGCCCGTGGTGGCGATCAACACCTGGTACCACGTGGGCTCGAAAAATGAAAAGCCGGGCAAGACCGGCTTCGCCCACCTGTTCGAACACCTGATGTTTGGCGGCAGCGACAACTTCAAGAAGACCTACATCACGGCCATGGAGCGCATCGGCGCGACCAACCTGAACGGCACCACGAATACCGACCGCACCAACTATTTCCAGAACGTGCCGACCTCGATGCTGGACTACACCCTGTTCGCCGAAAGCGACCGCATGGGCCACCTTCTGGGCACGGTCGACCAGAAAACCCTGGACCTGCAGCGCGGCGTGGTGCAGAACGAAAAGCGCCAGGGCGAGAACGCGCCCTACGGCGTGGCGTACCAGCTGCTCGTCGAAAACACCTATCCGGTCGGCCACCCCTACTCGTGGACCGTGATCGGTTCCATGAAGGACCTCGATGCCGCCTCGATGGGCGACGTGCAGGAATGGTTCAAGACCAACTACGGCCCGAACAACACCACCCTGGTGCTGGCCGGCGACATTTCGCCGGAAGAAGCACTGGCGAAAGTGGAGAAATACTTCGGCGAGATTCCTGCAGGTCCGCCGATCGCCAAGCACCGCGAATGGATCGCCAAGCGCACCGGCACCCACCGCACCTCGGTCGAAGACCGCGTTCCGGCCACCCGCATCTACCGCGTCTGGAACGTGCCTGGTGCAAACACCGCCACCGAACCGCTGCTCGACATCGCGGCGCAGGTACTGGGCGGCGGCAAGACCAGCCGCCTGTACAAGCGCCTGGTCTACAAGGACCAGCTGGCCACCGGCGTGAATGCCTCGAACGACAGCTCCGAAATCGGCGGCCAGTTCGACATGACCCTGACCGCGCGTCCGGGCGCCGATACCCGCAAGATGGAAGCGATCGCCGACGAAGAACTGCGCGCCTTCATGAAATCGGGCCCGACCGCGGCCGAAATGGAACTGGCCAAGACCACCATCCTGGCCCGCTACACCCGCATCGTCGAGCGCATCGGCGGCTTCGGCGGCAAAAGCGATTTGCTCGCGCAGTGCCAGACCTACACCGGCAATCCGGATTGCTACAAGGATTACCTGAAAGCGATCAAGGCCGTCACCCCGGCCCAGGTCAAGGCGGCGATGGCCCAGTGGCTCAGCGACGGCGACTTCGTCCTGGAAGTGAAGCCTTTCCCGGAAAAACTGAGCACCACCGCCAAGCTGGACCGCAAGGCCGAGCCGGCACAGGGCAAGCCTGAATCGCTGAAACTGCCACCGATGCAGACCATGACGCTGTCGAACGGCCTGAAGGTGGTGCTGGCCGAACGCCGCGCCGCACCGCTGGTGAACTTCTCGATGATGGTCGACAGCGGCTACGCGTCGGACTCGCCGCAATTGACCGGCGTTGCCAGCCTGGCGCTGCGCATGATGGAAGAAGGCACGGCCAAGCGCGATTCGCTGAAGATCAGCGAAGAGTTCGAAGCACTGGGCGCCAACTTCAACGCGTCGAGCAATCTCGATGGCGCGAACATCCAGCTCAACGTGCTCAAGGCCACCATGCAGAAAGGCCTGGACGTGTACTCGGACATCATCCTGCACCCTGCCTTCGCGCAGAAGGAACTTGACCGCCTGAAGAAGGATCGCCTGGCAGCCATCGGCCGCGAAAAGAGCAATCCGAACGCCATGGCGACGCGCGTGATTCCTGGCCTGCTGTTCGGCAAGGACCACCCGTACTCGATGCCGATGAGCGGCAATGGTACGGAAGCTGCCGTCGCCAAGATCAGCCGCGACGACTTGCTCAAGTACCACGGCGCCTGGTTCAAGCCGAACAACGCGACCCTGCTGGTCGTGGGCGACACCACCATGGCCGAACTCAAGCCGATGCTGGAAAAAGCCTTCGGCGGCTGGAAAGCCGGCGACGTGCCGAAGAAGAACCTGACTGTCGTCGCCCAGCCGGCCAAGCGCATCGTGTACCTGATGGACCGTCCGGGCGCGCAGCAAAGCGTGATCTACGGCGCCCAGCTGGCGCCACCGCGCAATTCGCCCGATGCCGTGCCACTGCAACTGGTGAACAACATCTTCGGCGGCACCTTCAGCTCGCGCATCAATATGAACCTGCGCGAAGACAAGCACTGGTCGTATGGCGTGCGTGCCTTCATGCCGGCGGCAGTGGGCCAGCGCATGTATGTCAGCAGCTCGCCGGTGCAGACCGACAAGACCCGCGAATCGCTGCAGGAACTGGTGCAGGAATACGCCAACGTGGCCGGCGCCAAGCCGATCACCGCGGCCGAACTGCAAGGCGCGGTCGCCAACGAAACGCTGGGCTTGCCGGGCAACTTTGAAACCGCCGGCCAGCTGAGCAACGCCTACGCGACCATCCTCCAGTACAAGCTGCCGGAAGACTACTACGCCACCTTCACCCAGAAGGCGACGTCGATGACGCCGGAGCAGGCCAACGCCATCGCGGCACGCTCTATCCTGCCGAACCAGCTGATCTGGGTTGTGGTGGGCGACATGGCCAAGGTGGAAACGGGCATCCGCGACCTGAAGCTGGGCGAGGTCGTGAAGATCGATGCTGACGGCAACGTCGTGAAGTAAAGCGCAAGCGCATCGTGCACAGCCCCGCTGGCGGTTTCAGCGGGGCTTTTTTTCGCCATGAAATTGTTAAATAATCAATAAAATTAGTTCTTGGGTTATGATGCCGGGCAACTATTTCTCCTGGAACATTCATGATTGTCGGCATCGACCTCGGTACAACAAACAGCCTGATCTCTGTCTGGGAGGCCGGCGCCGCCCGCCTGATCCCGAACGGCCTGGGCGAACTCCTAACGCCTTCCTGTGTCAGCATTGACGGCGATGGCAGCATCCTGGTCGGGCGCGCCGCGCGCGAGCGCCTGCAGACACACCCGGACATGAGTGCCGCCGCCTTCAAGCGCCATATGGGGAGCGACAAAGTCATCAAGCTGGGGCAGCGAAGCTTCCGTCCGGAAGAACTGTCGGCACTGATCCTGCGCGCGCTTAAGGAAGATGCCGAAGCCGCGCTCGGGCAAGCCATCACTGAATGTATCATCACCGTCCCTGCCTATTTCTCCGACGCCCAGCGCAAAGCCACGCGCGCCGCAGGCCAACTGGCCGGCATGCGGGTCGACCGCCTGCTCAATGAACCAACCGCTGCCGCGCTGGCCTACGGCATCCATCAGCGCGACAGCGAATCGCGCTTCCTGGTGTTCGACCTGGGTGGCGGCACCTTCGACGTTTCCGTGCTCGACCTGTTCGACAACGTGATGGAGGTGCGCGCCTCGGCCGGCGACAATTTCCTCGGCGGCGAGGACTTCGTCGCCTGTCTGGTCGAACGCTTCTTCGAACACGCCGGGCTGCCCGCAGCACTGAAAACCGATGCCAGGTTCCTGCAGCGCCTCAGCGCCCAGGCCGAGCAGGCCAAACGCACCCTGAGCGAACAGGCACAGGCAAGTATCCGCATCAGCGAAGCCGGCGTGGACTACAGCATGGACCTGAGCGAAGCCATGTTTGAAAAATGGAGCACGAGCTTGCTGCGGCGCCTGCGCGACCCGGTCGAACGTGCCCTGCGGGACGCCGGCATGGCAGTGGACGGACTGGACAGCATCGTGCTGGCCGGCGGCGCCACCCGCATGCCGCTGGTACGGCGCATGGTGGCGCGCATGTTTGGCCGTCTGCCGTCGTGCGACATCAATCCGGACCAGGTGGTCGCGCTCGGCGCGGCCGTGCAGGCTGGTCTGCGCAGCCAGGGCGCCGCGCTGGAAGACGTGGTCATGACAGACGTGTCGCCCTACTCGCTGGGCGTCGAGACCAGCTTGCAGTTTGACGCCAACGCCTTTTCGTATGGGCATTTCGATCCCATCATCGAGCGCAATTGCGTGGTGCCGGCCAGCCGCATCAAGCGCTACTACCCCTTGCAGGACGACCAGCGCGGGCTCGAATTCAACATCTACCAGGGTGAGGCGCGCATGGCGGCCGAGAATATCAAGCTCGGCCAGCTGCACGTCGACCTGCCGGGCGGCGCCGTCGGCGACAACGGTGTCGACCTGCGCTTTACCTACGACGTGAACGGCCTGCTGCAGGTTGAAGCGACCATTGCCGCTACCGGCGAGACCAAGGCCATTCTCATCGAGGGCAACCCGGGCTTGCTGTCGGAACAGGAAATCGCCGAGCGCTTCGCCGCGCTGTCGGTGCTCAAGATTCACCCGCGCGAACGGCTTGAGATCCGTACCCTGGTGGCACGCGGCGAACGTGTCTACCAGCAGTTGCGCGGCGCAGCACGCGAAGCACTGGGCGCCGAGATGCTGCATTTTGAGCGCTTGCTCGAAACCCAGGACCCGCGCCAGTTCCTGCCGGGCGCGAAAGCCCTTCTGTCTGTGCTGGACGACATCGAACAACAAGCTGTCCTGGCCCCGATGAGTACAATTGATGACTGATGACATCGCGACGACCGAGCTGCCATTTTTCCTTGAACGCCTGGAACTTGATCTCGATGCCGATGCGCGCGCAATCCGCCGCGCTTACGCCCGCCTGCTCAAACTGATCGACCAGGAACAGGATCCAGCCACCTTCCAGGCCCTGCGTGAAGCCTATGAAATCGGCCTGAACTGGGCCGCGCATATGGCGTACGAAAAGGCGCAGGCCGCGCAGGAGGCCGGTGACGACCCTGCGCCCGATGCGGCCATGCCCGTCAGCCTGGAAAAAACGGCTCCTGCGCCGGCCGCCGAATTCACCGTACCAGGCGACCTGCAGGGCGCAGACCTGGTCGACCCGAATGACCTGGCCAACGCCGTGTTCGAGCGCTTCAGCGCCGCATGTGACGTCCTGTCCCAGGGACGCATGTGTGCGGATGTCGCGCTGTGGATGGACGAAATCAACCAGCGCCTGAACGACGACGAACTTTTCAACATCACCGCCCGCACCATCTTCGAGGCACGCCTGGTCTACCTGCTCGCCAGCGGCTGGAAAACAGGCCACGAAACCCTGTTCGCGGCCGCGACGAAGGTCTTTCGCTGGGAGAACGACAGGCGCCGGCTGCACCAGTTCGGCCATGCCGGCGCCATGGTCAACCGTGCGATTGAAGAATTGAAAATGTTCGAGGTCCAGGACCAGGCGGAACTGTTCACCCAGCGCAAGGTGCTAACCCGCCTGCGCGCCGCCGTGATGCCCGATACCGACCAGCTCAAGCGCGACATGTTCTACATGGAGCGCATGGTGTCGCGTTTTCCGAACCTGATGTCGATGTGGATCAGCGGCGACGCCGTGGAGCAATGGCGCAGCCTGCACCAGACCGTACCCGCCGCACGCAGGGGACAGGCATTCGTCATTGATGACACGCCAGAGCCGACCCTGGGTACGGGCAAGCGTGGCGCACGCGATATCCCGAAATGGGTCTACGTGCTCAGCTTTATTGTCGCCATCAACCTGCTCCGCATGGCACTGCCGGATGGGCCAGCAACGCCACAGTTGCAGGAGCAAGCAAGCTACGAGCCACGCAATCCGCTGGACCAGGCCATGATCAAGGCCATCGCCGACGACATCCAGTACACACCGTCCAAAAATGCCAACCCGGGCACGCTGAAAGTGGACTACGAAGTATTCTTCGATGAAAATGGCCAGGCTTACGGCATGTACGTGCTTAACTCATCGGGCGATCCCGCATTCGACGACGCGGTCAGGGCATCGATCCTTCGCGCCAAGCCCTTAGCCGCCAACAAGGGCGAACAGCGCAGGATGTCGTTTTCGCAGACAGTGTCCCGGCAGAAAACCACGCCCCCGGCAGAGCAAGCGGACAAGCCGGTATCAAGAGAGAATATTCCCCATAACTGGCTGGACACGCCTGGCAAGAAGCCGGCCTGGGCGCTACCGGAATCGCCCGCCGACAAGAAACCGGCATGGTTGTCGGAAGTGGTGTCACCGGTGACCCCGCCGGAAAAACCTGCGCCGAAAGACTAGCCGGCATACATGACCGCAGTGGGGTCTGTTCCGGCAAACCGGCAATTTGGACCTGAAGCTGGGCGAGGTCGTGAAGATCGATGCTGACGGCAACGTTGTGAAGTAAAGCGCACGCGCGTCGTGCACAGCCCCGCTGGAAGTTTCAGCGGGGATTTTTTTCGTCTACTGAGTCAACTCATCGCCTTGTGCGTGCGCAGCCTGGCTTCGCGGAATTCGGATTGCAGACGCGAACGCTTGCGTGCACTCAAGCTTGCGATAGACAGACACAGCAGGATGTACTTTCACTGTCAATTGCATAGGGGAAGATCATGCCTGCCGAGCCATCCGTCACGCCAAGTGCGAATTCAAACAAATTGACCGACACGCAAATACTCACAACAGGCGCCGCACTTGGTGGCGGCATCGGCGCCGCTCTGGCACTCGAATCTGGAACAGTCACTGGCGCGGCCCTGGTCGGCGTGAATGCAGCATATTTCGGCGGCTTGGGCGCCTCTTACTTGGTTGGTCGGGAAATTGGGCAGTTCATCGGTTCCATTCCCGCAGTACAAGATGGCCTGCAATCAGCCGTTGAGTATTTTTTCCCGACGGACCCACCTCCCCCTCAAGCGCCGGAGGAACTTCCCTATGCGCCATATGAATATTATGGTCTCTTGGAAACGACTTACCCAGACCTGTCGTCCACCTTGACCTTGCTTCCACTGGGAGGTTGAAATGAAAAGCGACGACAATACTTCTTGGCACTACGCCTTCATGATAGCGCTGCCAGGAACCATCGTATGCACAGGCCTTGCGTGGCTATTATTTGAAACCAATTTGGGAAACGGGATGCCTAACGTTGAGAAAATTCTTGTCCCAATTTGCATTTTTATCGCAGGGAGCTGGATGTTGTTCCGAAAGCGAGCAAAAGAACTCCGGACGTTTCCAGATAAATAGAACTGGCCAGTGTCTACGGGAAGAGGTGAAAAATAGCGACTTGATGATGGTTTTGTGGAGGGTGCGATGAAACTGGACGTAACAAAAAAATGGCACCGTGCCTTGGTGCTGATTCCGCTTTGCGTACTGATCGACGGCGGATTCATGTGGCTCCTATTGAATACGCATTACGGTTATGGGATGCCTTACGAAATTCAAATTGGCGCACCAATATTCATCGGGCTTGTGACTTTCCTCTTTTTTTTCGTAGAACACTCTGGCAATCAGAAAAAAGTGCACCCGGAATCCACGCATACTCAGAACAGCGACTGCTGACGACTGGTCAGCGCAGAAAAATCATCGTTCACGAACGGCAGAATCGCGTCGGCGACAGGCTGCAACTGCCTGGTCAGGTAGTGGTCGTAGTCTATCCGTGAACGCTGCGTCTCCAGCGGCTCCGGCCCCGCCAGCGTGATCACATACCGGATCCATCCTCCGTTCTGGTACTGCAGCGGCCTGCCCTGCTGGCGATTGTATTCGTCGGCCGTGCGCGCCGCACGCACATGCGGCGGCACATTGCGCTCATAGTCTGCCAAAGGCCGGCGCAAGCGCTTGCGGTACACCAGCAACTCGTCGAACTCGCCATCCAGCGTGCGGTTCACATAATCCTTCACATACTCCTGGTACGGCTCGCCCCTGAAGATGCGTTCGTACAGCACCTGCTGGAACTGCTGCGCCAGCGGCGTCCAGTCGCTGCGCACCGTCTCCAGGCCCTTGTAGATCATCTCGTCGCCCTTCAAGCCGGCATAGCGCTTCTTGCTGCCTTCCTCCGATCCGCGGATGGTCGGCATCAGGAAGCGCCGGTAGTGCGTTTCGTACTGCAGCTCCAGCGCGCTTTCCAGCCCGAACTCGTCCCGAATATGCTGCGCCAGCCACTGGTTCACATGCGCCACCAGCGCCCGTCCAATCTCGCCGGCCTGCTCCTCATTGTGCGCGTGTTTGAGCCACACGAAGGTCGAATCGGTATCGCCGTAAATCACGTGATAGCCCTGCTCTTCGATCAGCCTGCGCGTGAGGTGCATGATCTCGTGGCCGCGCATCGTGATCGACGACGCCAGGCGCGGATCGAAGAAGCGGCAACCGCTCGACCCCAGCACGCCGTAGAAGGCATTCATGATGATCTTCAGCGCCTGCGACAGCGGCTTGTTCTGGTCCCTCTTGGCCGCCTCGCGTCCTTCCCAGATCTGCTTGACGATCGCGGGCAGGCAGTGCTTCTCGCGCGAGAAGCGGGCGCCGACAAAGCCATCGACCGCCTTCGCTGCATCCGTCTCGTTGATGCCTTCCACCAGCCCGACCGGGTCGATCAGGAAGGTGCGGATGATGGACGGGTACAGGCTTTTGTAATCGAGCACCAGCACCGAGTCGTACAGGCCGGAGCGCGAATCCATCACGAAGCCGCCAGGGCTGTTCTCGCCCTCGACATCGCCCAGGTTCGGCGCCACATAGCCCTGCCGGTGCATCATGGGCATGTACAGGTGTTCGAACGCGGCCACCGATCCGCCGCTGCGGTCGGCCGCCAGCCCGGTCACGCTGGCGCGCTCCAGCAGGAAGGTCAGCAGCTCGGTCTTGGCGAAGATGCGGGTGACCAGTTCGCAGTCCCCCAGGTTGTAGCGCGCCAGGGCCGGCTTGTCTTCGGCGAAGCGGCGGTCGATCTCCGCCATCCGCTGGTAGGGATTGTCGATCGACTTGCCTTCGCCCAGCAGCGTTTGCGACACGAATTCAAGGCTGAACGAGGCAAAGCTCCAGGTCGCGGAGCGCAGCGCTTCGATGCCGTCGATGATCAGGCGCCCGGCCGCAGCGGCAAAGAAGTGCTGCTGCTTGCCGCCATGCTCGCGCCACTCCATGGCGCTGCCGTCACGGCCCAGGCGCAGGGGAATGCCGTGCCGCTCCGCGTGCTTCTGCAGCACGCGCAAATCGAACTGGATCAGGTTCCAGCCGATGATGGCGTCAGGATCGTTCTGCGCCATCCACGTGTTCAGGCGTTCGAGCATCTGCGGGTGGCTGTCGCAGTATTCCAGGTCGAAGTCGAGCGCTTCGTCGCCGCCGTTTTTCGGGCCCAGCATGTACACCTGGCGCTGCCCGCAGCCTTCGATCGCGATCGAATACAGTTCGCCGTGCGCCGTGGTTTCGATATCGAGCGATGCCAGCTTGAGCTGCGGACGATAGCCGGGCGCGGGCTTCAGGTGGCTGGCGCCGTCGAACCACACCGGTGCGGTGATGAAACGCTCCATCAGGTAGCGCTCCGGCGGGCGGATATCGGATTCGTAGACGTCGACGCCGTACTCGCGCAGGCGCTTGGCCAGCTTTTGCAGCTGGCGATACTGCACGCAGTACAGGCCCAGCACCGGGCGCTGGTGGAAGTCGCGCAGGGCGAGCGGGCGCAGTTCGAATCCGCGTTCGCCGACCAGCACTTTTTCCGCCTGTTCGCGCAGTTCCTCGGGCAGGAAGGCGACCGACGAATGGGCCGGCAGGCGGACATGGCGAGGACCGTCGTCCGTCGCCAGCCAGAACTCGACTTCGGTTCCGGCCGCCGTGTCGCGCCAATGGCGCGTCAGGAGAAATCCTTGCTGTAATGGTTCCAACGTACTGCCTTCAGGTCTTTTGTGCGAACAGATGATACCCTGTTCAGCCATGACTATCACCGACCTCCCATTTCGCGCCACCACGGAAGAAGCATGTGCCTGGCTTAGCCAGCACGATGCGACACCCTGGACGCTCGCGCGGCTCATCGAACGGGGCCTGACGCCCTATGTCTGGCTCGACTATGACGCCAATTATCCCGACCTGTTTGGCGATGCCAACGGCGGCTATGCCGCGCCCATTTTCTACGAGGGCGATACCGCCAGGCTCGCGGCAGGCAGCGGCGACGTGCTGATTACCCGCACCAAGGATGCCTACAAGATCGTGGCCCAGCTTCCGGCGCCGGGCTTTCGGCGCGAGCTGCACGAGTTGCGCTTCCAGAAGAAGGACCTGGAGCAGCTCGTCAAGAAGCTCAAGCGCGAGGCCGAACCAAAACCGGTCGAGGCGGCGAAAGAATCACGCGATGGCATCAATCGGGAACAGGTGCTGGCGGCATTCGGCAAGCTGGTGAAACTCGACCTGGAAAAGGCGCTGGCCGAAGCCGGCGGCATCTTCGGAGACGAAGGCGCCCGGGTCAAGGGCAGCGCGCGGCAAACGCTGAAAAAGGCTTTGTGGAATCCGGTAACGCTGGCGCTGGGGCTGAACGATGTGTACCGGGTTCCGGTATCGCACCTGAGCCGGGCTTTCAAGGCCCACGAGTTCCTGGATGCCTGGGACGCAGAGTGGCGCCGATCGCTGCAACTGCTAGGGAAATGACCACATCATCCTTGCGGGACGATGTGAGGGATTATTCTTCCGGCGCGTCGAGGAAGAAAATCGCGTACGCCTTCGCGCCCGTGGTCTCGGTCGGCTTCTCGATCTGCACCTGCGCGCAATCTTCCACCACCAGGCTGCGCCAGTTCGGAATGCCCGCATTCAGGAACGCGCTGTTCGCCTTGCATGCCAGGCTGATATCGAGCGCGATGCGCGCATTGCGCTGGCCGGTCTTCGCGTAGTTCACGCCACGCAGTTCCATGCCGTACGGGACCAGCCATGGCTCCCACAGGCCCGATTCCACGCCCTGGACGATACGGCCGAACATTTCATGCAGCTTCAAGCCCTTTTTTAGCACGGCGCGCAGAGGCGCCAACGACGGCGCCATGCGCGCATCGGTGCTCAGTTTGCCGGCGCCGCGTTCCGCGATCGCCTTCAATTCCTTGGTAAACGCCGCATCGCGCTCGGTGTAGTCGCGCATGCGGGTATAGAACTCGGCATTGAGGAAGGGATTGCCGGCGCGGCCAGCTGGCGCTTCGGCGGGATTTTTCGCGGGAGCCTGTTTTTTGCTCGTCATGATGTACAGCTCCTGAAGATAAGGGGCATAGTTTAACACCCTGGCTGTCACAAATCCGGGTTCCCGCCCGTCTAAGGGGGATGGGAGGCGCAATGGGCGCCCTCCGCCACCAAGGAAGACACTCCATGTCCCATTCTGCCCGCTTCCCCGGTTGATTGCCAGATTCATGCGCCGCAGTCCTCGGGTACGTCGATCTTCAATTCTTTGGTTCATATGGCTCAATCCTCTACAGGACGAATAGGGCCAGCATGGCCACCAGGGTTGGTGGCAGGGCCCCAAGCAGCAGGCCGCCTACGCCGATTGATTCGTCGTTAAAGCCATTGCGCAGTAGCGCCACGCCGGCCGGATTTGGTGCGTTGGCAATCACCGTCAACCCGCCACCGGCAACCGCTCCGGCAACGAGCATGTACTTGGCCTGGTCACTCATACCTGAGATGAGAGAGCCCAGGTAGGTCAGCGCAGCATTGTCGGTGATGGCGGTGAGCGCCGTGGCGCCGAAAAATAGCGCCGTCGGTTCCAGTCCCGAGACAATAGGCTGCAACCACCATTGCTGCATTCCCCCAAGCACGACCAGTCCCGCCAGGAAAAATCCAACCAACAGGCCTTCTTTGAGAATCAAGGGATTTTGATACTTCTCATAAGCCTTGGTAAAGCCGATAAAGAACATGAACAGACCCATGAAGATGACTGGGTGGTGTGCGAAACCCACCACAGCCGCAAGGAAGGCAATGTGTATCGCGCAGACGAGCATTGGAATTCGGTCAGGTGCCGGCGCATCGGCGCGCTCGTCCCGAATATGCCGGCTCAGCATGTATGTCACCACTGTGGCATTGCCGAGCACGGCGAGAGCGGCCTTCCAACCGAAGGTGGTGGCCATGAAGGTACTATCCCAGTTCCAGGTGGTCGCGACCATCAGAACCGGAGGAGCGGCAAACGACGTGAGCGTCCCGCCTATCGATACGTTCACGAAAAGCACCCCGAGCGCGCCATACTTGAGCCATTCGGGCATGCCTTGATCTTGTCGAAAGATCTGAGGCCCGAGCATCAGGGCCGCCAGCGTCATCGCCGCTGGCTCGGTAATGAACGAACCGATCAACGGCACAAGCGCCAGGCAAAGCCATACCCTCATCACGGCCGAACGCAGCGGAGACAGGCGCGCCAGTGCGGAGATGAGCGCACGGATGGACTCGAGCACAGGCTTGGACGCCGCCACGACCATGATCACGAACACGAACAGTGGCTCCGTATAGGTACGGCTCTCGGTATAGGCGATTGCCTGGGCTCCGCCAGCGACAAACGCCATGGCAATGATCAGGACCATGGCCCATAGGCCAAACACCACTTCGACCTCGCCAAAAAAATGAAACAGGCCGGCGTGTTTCGGATAGCGGTCAGCCAGGCGTTCGAACGTTTTGGTCGCAAATGTGTGCACCAGTGCCAAGCCAAACAAGATCGCGGCAATGAGATTCATTTCTGTCATTCTGTCTTTCTCTTTCGTAGACTTGAAACAATAAGGACCGGTTGGATACTGTCCGCCCTGCTATCCAGACAGCGGTTCTGGAATGATACGTACGACGCCTGCCGTGCCATCAACTTCAACAAGCTGTCCGTCGGCGAAACGATTGAGGACGTCGGCAATCCCGGCGACGCAGGGCTTGCCATATTCACGCGCGACGACTGCACCGTGCTGCAAGACGCCGCCAACTTCCAGAATCACGGCTGCCGCATTGATGAACAGCGGCGTCCAGCCCGGGTCGGTCGTGAACGCGACAAGGACCTCACCTTTCTCGACCGTTTTTTCGTGGGCAGTGTGTAAAAGCTTGATACGACCGGACACGACACCAGGTGAGACGGCCATGCCCGTGATCTCGCCCGGTTTTTCTGTCGGTCGGGGCGCACGCAAGATCCGGCCTCGTGAATCGATTACTGCGGGGAAGTTGCGAACATGGGTCTTCAAGTTTCCGGCGAAGCGCGTCCTTAGTTTGCCAAGTTCGCGTAAATCAAGTGTCGAATCGATGTCCGCCGCCAGCAAATCGGCCACGGTCAGGTCAAAGACCTGATCTGATCGATCCAGGCGCTTGGCGGCCACCAATTTGTCGCCCTCGATAAGCAGGCGCTTGCGCGCCGCGTGCTGATACATCAGATTGTGCTGCTTGGGCGTGTCGCGCGTGCCGCCGAACAAAACCATCAGTGTGTTGGCGCGCCGCAGAAGCGCCCTGCGCAACCAGCCGAAGCGCTGCAGCAGGGCCAAGTAGGCTTGTTGCCGCTGGAGCAGCAATCTGCGATGGCTTGCCTCTGGATCGAATGCGTCGTCGCTGGTGGCCATGAACGACATCTGGCGCAGCAGCATCATGGGATCATCTGCGTAGTGGCCGTTTGCAAGATCCATTTCGCCCGGCCCACGGCACCCGAAATCGACCATGAACTCATCCCAGGCTGACAGGAAATCTGGCGGCAGCTGTCGTTGCGCGACCCGTGCACGCAAGTTTGCAAGATCATTGAACGCGGCTGCGTCGAGCATCTTCGCCATGCGAAAGATGCGAATACCCATATCGACGACGAGATTGCCGCCGACACCCCGCGAGAGTTGCTCTGCCAGTGCCACCTCTTCGCTGTTACGCTTACTCGTCAACATTTGTGCCATACCGACGGCCAGCACGCCAATGCCCAAGGCAGGCATGTCTACCTCGATGATGTGAGCAATGGCGGGCATCCCGTAGCGGCTCTGAAATTCGTCCAGCGGCAGACTGTCGTCGGACAAGCGGGAATACTTTGCATCAAATGCCTTTTTTTCCTGCTGGTACAAGCGAAACGTACTCTCAGGCGCGAACACAGAACGCAATGCACGCCAGATCGCCCGACGCAGACGCCAGAGTGCGCCGGGGACGACACGCAGCGCGGGCCAGATCCAGGCAGGCCGTTGCGCCGCACGATAACGTTTGGCGTCGATGCCAGAAAGGACATTCGCCATCAACTGATCGGTCGCCGCACTGCCTTTCGCCAATTGGCCAGGACTGCTGAACCATAGAAGATTTGACAGGTTCATGTACATTCGCCCTCCCCCAAGATACAACAGGCCATCAGGGGACGTCACATCCAAAGCGACGTTGCCGATGCAGTGTTTCAGCATGTTGGCCATGTCGCCACCAAGCCAGTCCAGGCCAATCGGCGAAATGGCGGCGTTGATGGTCATTCCTTTGGATAGCGCGATGTCCATATACAGCGCGCGCCTGGCGCCGGGGGCCGTCAGCATCTCGTCAGGGAGTGGCACATAGGCAGTAATGGGGCGTGCCTGGAGGATGAACAGTTCGCCGTTCGCATATGCCCATTCCATGTCCACCGGATGCCCGTACAGGCTCTCAAGCTGGCCAATAGCAGCATTCAGTTCTTGCAATTGCCCGTCATTCAGACAATATTCGGCGTGCCTGGCATGCTGCCCGATCGTCGTGCCTGTCGCCTCATCAAGGGTCACAGAAATTTGTTTCGCCCCGAGCTGTCTCTCAATGACCGTGCCGTCCGTCTTGTCGACTACGAAGTGGTCGGGTGAGGCCATACCGGAAACGACAGACTCACCCAATCCCCAATTTGCATCAATTGCCGACTCGTCGAAGTCGTTAGTCAAGGGATTGATCGAAAAGCCAACGCCGGCAATCTCGCTGTTGATCTGCAATTGCACGATCAGGGCAATAGCGAGATTGTCCAGGTCCATACCTTGCGCTGCCTTGTAGGCGAAAACGCGGTAATCCAGACATGCCGCGAAGCAGTGCCGTATCGATTCCTCCACGCCAGTTGCGGCAACGCCCAACTCGGTTTCATAGAGCCCGGCGAATGAAGCGGCTGCCGTATCCTCGTCCGGGGAAGAGGAGCGGACAGCAAATCGCTGCCTGGTTCCGTGCACCGCCAGGCGCATGGCAAGCTCGTCCAAAACCAAGCGCTGCGCGTCGAAAAACGGGAGTGTCGATGCTGTATTCCTGATGGCTTTGCACAGGACCGGCCATTGTTCCCTCTGGCCTGCAAGCCAGGCTGCCCAGCACGGATGGAGCTTGATCAGATCAAACCAAGGTCGAAAAAATCCTGTGGGAATAACAATCGCGGGAGGGACGCGAAAACCGAATGCGGTCATTTGTTGCAGCGATCGTGCCTTGGCGCCGATGACGTCGGCGCCAGCTACTTCATCAGCTGCGATGGCTATAAGGCTTTGGGTGTCAGGTGTATTCATACGGGCGGACAGTAACCGCGTGGCGGCCCGACCGACGCTGTCCTGCTACACACGACGTGTGAGCACCCACAAATAGTATAACCCAAATAATGTCCGCGGCACCAGGCGCCCTCCCATACTTCCCTTGGCCGCGGCCCGATTATTGCAACTACCTCTGGCTACAACTCGGGATAGAGGTAGCCGCGTTCCTCCGCCAGCACCTGGTTCTCGAAGATGACCATGGCCGTCTTCATACGCCTGAACCCGAACTTGCGGTAAAACGGTTCCTTGCCCGGCACCGAGTACAGGATGATTTTCTTGTGCCCGTGCACCAGCGCGAGCATCTTGTTGACGATCTGCTTGCCCAGCCCCGTGCCCTGAAATTCGGGCAGCACCGCGATATCGCAGATGTACGCAACATCCATACCGTCGGACAACGCGCGGCCAACGCCGATGATGCGGCCCTCCTCGTGCACGAAGCAGCGATAGCGGCTGTTGGTAAACACGATCTTCAGATTGGCCGCAGGCTTCTCCCCCAGGGGCGCCACGCGGTATAGTGCCGACAGTTCTTCCCAGTCGATCGCATCGACCGCATCGGTCCATTCAAGTGCCAAATCCATCCCCTATTTCTTCATGATCTTGTCGTGCGTCTCACCCACCATCATGAGTGCCGCGGAACTGTAAAACTTGTGATATTCGGCGACCATTTCGCCGCTGATGATCACCGGATCGGTCGCCACCCAGGTCTTGGCCAGCTCGATATCCGTGGTCGCAAAAACGAACAGGCCGCGCTTTCCGTCGACCCCATCCAGGGGCCCGGCCACGGCCAGTTTCTTCTCTTCGGCCAGGCGCTTGATGTTGGCCATGTGCCCTTCGAACATCTTCTTGCGGGCCTCGGGGTCGCTTACCTTGTTCGGCCCGGTCTTGAGGATCACCAGCACGAACTGGCGCATGCCGTTGCCGTCGCCGCCAAGCGACTTGGCCAGTTCGGCATCGTACTTCGGCGCGGGCGCGGCGGCCGGGGTTTGTGCAGCAGCCTGTCCGGCTGCGAGTGCCATGCATGCGAGCAAAAGGACCTTCTTGATCATGTTCACCTCCGTGGATCGGTGTTGCAATATTATCGCGTTTGCCGACAAATCTTGTACTTTCCATAAAATTCACTTACTATCGCCTCCCTCAGCAAGCCAACCCACTTTAGAAAAGGAGATCGACCATGCAACAACTGAACATCACATCGTATTTCCTGGGTCTGGCTGGTCTTTTCCTGCACTGACACGCCGCGGCATATAGCCGCCACCGTGCATTTCCACCAGCGCCCAATTCCTCCTTTTATTTTCAGGATTGGCACCGTATGGGCAATTTTATTCAACACATCGATGATCGGGTTTCGATCATCGCGTCCGAACGCCTCTGGCTCGAAGACGCAGCAGTACAACAAACAAAAACCACCGCGCAACTGGACGGCATGGTGCGCGTCGTCGGCCTGCCCGACCTGCATCCGGGCCGCGGCTATCCCGTGGGCGCGGCATTTTTCTCGGTCGGGCGTTTTTACCCGGCACTGGTCGGCAATGACATCGGCTGCGGCATGGCGCTGTGGCAGACGGATATCCTGGCGGGCAAGGCGCGCCTCGACAAGATGGACAAGCAGCTCGCCAGCCTCGACGACGTCATCGGCGCCGACGAATGGGATGCGCTCCTGCGCCGCGATCCCGCGCTGCAAGCGGCCATCGACAGCCTGAGCGCGGCGCTGCACGCGGCCGGGCTCGACGAAGCGCACCTGCGTTCGCTGGGCACGATCGGCCGGGGCAACCACTTCGCCGAGCTGCAAGCCATGGACCAGGTGCGCGATGCGGAACTGGCTGCGGCTGCCGGCATCGCGCCAAAGTGCCTGCAACTGCTGGTCCACAGCGGTTCGCGTGGCTTGGGCCAAGCCGTGCTGCGCGCCCACGTGGACGCCTTCAGCCACGCGGGCCTGGCGCAAGCCACGCCCGAAGCGCAGGACTACCTGGCCCGGCACGACGCCGCCCTGCGCTTCGCCGAACTGAACCGCCGGCTGATCGCGCTGCGCATCTTCCAGCGCCTGCGCTGCGAAGGCGTCCAGGTGCTGGAGGTCCATCACAACACCGTGCTGCCGGCACATGTCGACGGCCGCGATGGCTGGCTGCACCGCAAGGGCGCCACGCCAAGCGACCAGGGCCTGGTCATGCTGCCAGGCTCGCGCGACGACTACAGCTACCTGCTGGCGCCCGTTCCCGGCGCCGGCGCGGCCAGCCTGCATTCGCTCGCCCATGGCGCCGGCCGCAAATGGCAGCGTACCGACTGCAAGGCGCGCCTGGTCAGGATCGCCACGCCCGCACAGCTGAGCCGCACGGCCATGGGCGGGCGCGTCATCTGCAACGACCGCGCCCTGATCTACGAGGAGGCGCCGCAAGCGTACAAGAACGTGGACAGCGTGCTCGATTGCCTGCTGGGCGCCGGCCTGGTCCAGGTTGTGGCCAGGAGCAAGCCCGTGCTCACCTACAAAACACGTGGGGAGTGCTGCGCATGATCTGGCTACAATTATCGGCCAATACCGGGCCGCTGGAATGCTGCCTGGCGGTCAGCAAGGCGCTGGCGCAGCTGGAAAGCGAAGCGAAGAGTAAGGGCGTGCGCATGGAAGTGATCGAATTGGTCGACGGCGCCGCGCCGGGAACCTGCGCATCGGTCCTGCTGGAACTGGACGATCCGTCCGGCACCGGCCTCGACGCGGCACTGGCCCGGCGCTGGAGCGGCAGCATCCTGTGGATATGCCAGAGTCCTTACCGCAAGCTGCACAAGCGGAAAAACTGGTTCATCAGCGGTGCATCCTTCGCCCCGCCCCAATTGGCGGACGAAGGCGGCGAAATCCGCTACGAAGCCACGCGGGCGTCCGGCCCTGGCGGCCAGCATGTGAACAAGACCGACAGCGCCATCCGCGCGACCCATCTGGCGTCCGGCTTGTCGGTCAAGGTGCAAACCGAGCGCAGCCAGTTCGCCAACAAGAAGCTCGCCGGCCAGCTCCTGGCGAGCAAGCTGGCCGACATCGCCAGGGCCGACGCGGGCAAACACAAGTCGGACCGGCGCCTGCAGCACCACCAGGGCGAACGTGGCAATGCCGCGCGCGTCTTCGTGGGAACAGGCTTCCTTGAAAGAAGGGATTAGTCTTTCGTCGCCGCGAGGAACTTTTCACGCACCAGCACACTGTACCTGGTGATGATCGGATCGTAGCCCTCGGCGATGCGCGCCTTCAGGTACTCCAGGCTCTCGGCGCCCACTTTCGGGCCGACCGTCAGCTGTTTCTTGCCGAGGGGGGACTCATTGAAGTCCAGGAAGGCTTTTTTCTCTTCCGTGGTGAGCCGGGCATCGTATTTCTTCCAGAGGGCGGTGACGTCCTCGCCGGTGCGCTTGTTCTCGTCGCGGATCTCGATGCCCAGCGCGGTCACCTTCTGGTAGGCCGTGCTTCTGAAGAACTTGGCAAGTTCCAGGATTTCGTCCCTGGTGTAGTGCTTGGGATAGATCTTCTCGGCCATGTCGCTGACCAGCTTGTCGATATTCAAGCCCTGCTGGAATTCCTTGATCTCGATGGCCACCTGCGGCGACGTCTCCGCAATGATCTTCTTGAGGATTTCCCGGTCGGCGGGCGTCAAGGCCCGGTTTTGCTCCATGACAGCCAGGGCGCTTTTCTGGATTTGCCCGACACCGCCGTCGGCGGCGTTGCTGATGATCGCGGGCCAGTACTTGTCGATGTTCTGGGACGCGACCAGCGTCTGCAGGGCGGCCTTGGTGTCGGCCGGCAAGTCGGCGGAAAACGCCGGACCGAGCACGAGGAATGCGGCGAACGCTGCGATGATTTTTTTCAAGTTTACTCCTGGATTTATCCGGTTTCGCACATGGCTTGCTCGTGATGCCAGCGCCCGCCTTGCTCAAGGCAGCTGTCGATGGCATGCTGGCGCCGTGCAACAAATACCATCGCCACGATCCCCCCAAGGACGAGGATGGCGAAAACAAGCTGGAATGTCCGCTTCATGATGCCTCACGAGATCGATGGATTTCCAGCCTATTATTGCATGTTCTGCCGTCAACCTTGACTGATCGGCAGGATTCGCAGGCGAGTCCGGTTTGCATGCCAGTTCATGCTGCCTCCTGCTGCCGCGCGTGCGCCGGGCGCCGCACCGATTGTTCGAAGCGCTCGAGCGGCAAGGACTTCCCGTACAAATAGCCTTGATAGGCGAAACAGCCGGCCAGCGCCAGGCAGGCGCGCACGATGGCGATATCGTTGCTGCCGTTCAGCAGATCGCGCACGAAGGATTGGTCGATCGACAGCGACGAATAGCCGGTGCCGAAGTCGTCGAGCGAGAAGCCCACGCCCGCCTGCTTGAGCGCGCTGATGGTCGCGATCACGGCCTCGGTATTTTCCAGCAGCAGCCCTTCGGTCAATTCCAGCTTGAGCTTGCCCGGATGGGCACCGGTCCCGACCAGCACCTCCAGCACCTGGTCGACGAACCCTGGCTGGTTGAACTGGCGCGCGCTGACATTGACCGCCAGGCTCAGGGACGCCATGGCGGGGTCGCGCGACCACACGGCCAGCTGCGCGCAGGCCGTTTGCAGCACCCAGTTGCCCAGCGCGAGAATGGCGCCGCTCGCTTCGGCCAGGGGAATGAATTCGGCCGGCGACACCAGGCCGCGCACCGGATGCCGCCAGCGCACCAGCGCTTCGGCGCCCTTCACGCGGCCGTCGGCGGCCACCTGGATCTGGTAGTGCAGCAGGAATTGCTGTTCGACGATGGCCTGGCGCAAATCGCTTTCCAGCGCCAGCCGTGCGGCCACGGCGGCCTGCATTCGTCGGTGCACAGTTCGACGCCGGCGAACAGCGTCACCCCGATACTGGGCGTGCCGGCGTACTGGTAGCCTTCCAGGTCGAAGGTGAGCGACAGCGCCAGGCGCAGCTTTTCGCCCATGGCGGCGGCCTGCTGGTGCGCTTCGCCGCTGTCGCCGTACAGGTCTTCGATCAGGACCACGAATACGTCGCCGCCCAGGCGGGCCACGGTATCGGTGGTGCGCACGCAGGCTTGCACGCGCCGGGCCACGTCCTTGAGCAGCAGGTCGCCGCGGTTGTGGCCCTGGGTGTCATCGAGGATCTTGAAATTGTCCAGGTCGATCAGCAGCAAGGCGCCCTGGCGCCCGCGCTCCGCGCTCGACGCCATGGCCGCCGCCAGCCGGTCGAGCAGCAAGCGCCGGTTCGGCAAGTCGGTCAGCACGTCGTAATAGGCCAGGCGCCGGATCTCGTTTTCGGCCAGCTTGCGTCCGGTGACGTCCTGGACGCTGCACACGAAGGTCTGGACCAGGTCGGCGTCGATGCATACCTTGCCGCGCACGTGCAGCCAGCGGCGCCGCCCGTCCAGGCAGCGCACGCCCAGCTGCGCGTGCTCGAAGGGAAGCGCGCGCAGGAAGGCGGAATTGACATAGCGGCGCAAGGCGATCCAGTCCTTGCGTTCGAGGAAGCGCAGCATGTGGCGGCGCTCGCGCGGATAGTCCGGGCCGATGCCGATGATGCGGTCGAGAATGGCGGAGCTGGTCCAGGTCTTGCTGGCGAAATCGTAGCGCAGGCTGCCGATGTCGGCAATGTCCTGAGCGTCGCGCAGGGACGCGCGCCCCTGGCCGATGGCGGCGCGGCGAACGCGATTGTCAGCGCGGAAATGACCCACGCCTGCCGCTGCCATTCGGCCAGCGCCACCGCATTCGCTTCGCCCACCCAGACATAGAAGCCGTACTTGCTGCTGCGCTCGTACGAAAACGTGTGCGGGGCATCGGACAGGAAGGAGCGGCTGGTCGTGTAGGTGCCGCGCTGGGGATCGGCTTTCAGCGCTTCCTGCAGTTCCGGCGACAGGGATTTGTCGCCCGGCTTGAGCGGAAAGGCGGTATTGCTGCCCAGGCGCGCGGCGATGCCGACCACGTAGCTGCCGTCCACGCCGGCGGCCAGCGCGGGCACCGGCTTGATCTGGGCGGCGCTGAGCGTGATCACGTCCGACACGCTGTCGACCACGACCCCGATCTTCGATTCGCCGACACTGAGGATGATGACGACCGTGAACACATCATAGCTGGGATTGGGCAGGTCGAACTTGATGCGCAGGTCGATGATCGGCACGATCAGGCCGCGCAGCTTGACCACGCCCTTCAGGCAGGCCGGCGCATTGGCGATGGTGGTCACCGGGGTATAGCCGCGCAGCTCCTGCACCTGCTGGATGTCGACACCGTATTCTTCGGCGCCCAGGCGAAAACTCAGCAATTCCAGCGCACCGTCTGCAGTCAGTTGTGAAGTCGTCAGCATGGTTGCCTTTCGTCGGCGATTGTCATCAATGCAAGGAATGTCGTCTTGACACTCGCTTCATGAAGCAACTTTAAGCCGAAAAGGCAGGCGCTGATATTGTCCTTTGGTGCAATGCCGCCGTTTCAGCGGCCCCGGCTCCAGGCGCCCGGTGACGCCGTCCGAGCTCACTTCGCCCTCCCCGGACAGGACCTAATACACCTCGTCGTGGTCGATCGGGTGCACGCCGGTGGCCGCGCCCGGATCGCGCACGCGCTTGCGAAATTCCATCACGCGCGGGGCCGGCACGGCGTCGCTGATGCGGTAGGAGGTCGACATGCCGATCGCGCCATGCGGCGGCGGCTCCGTCTTGCCCACGTCTTCCTCGCGCACGATGACCATGGCCGGCGCCGCGGCCAGCAGGACCATGGCGAGCATCATGCGCCGGCCCGCCGGCGCAGGAAACGGGCGCTGGCCAGCACCCAGGCCAGCACGGCGCCTTCGATGGCGCGCTGGCTCAGGCCGGCGTACGGCGACGCGGGCGACAGCGTCAGCAGGCCGGCCAGGGCGATGGCCCCGCCGGCATAACCCAGCACCACCAGCAGGCGGGCGCCCGGCCAGGCGCGGGCCTGGTGGCCCAGCAGGAACAGGAAGCCGGGCGCGGCCAGGTAGCCGACCAGGCCGAGGGCGTTGTGGATCACTTGCGACAGGCTCGGTTGCTGCGGACGGCAGCCCGGGTCGCACGGCATGGCGGCGGCCGCCAGATAGCCAAGCGCATACAAGGCCAGGCCGGCCATGGCCAGCGTGAGCGCGCCCGAGCGCGGCAACACGCGCCAGGCCGCGCAGCAGTACAGCAGCAGGAACACGCCGGCGGGCAGGAAGCCGGCAAAGCGCACCGGCGCTTCATGCAGGGCGCCGCGGGCCCCCAGTTCGCTGATGAACTGGGCGGCGTGGCTGTAGCCGGGCGTGGCCGCCCCGGCAAGCAGGGTCAGCAGCACAAGGCAGGCCGCGTACAGGAGCGCGCTCCACACGGCCACGGGGGCCAGGCCTGCGGGTCGGGTTGCGGGCATGTCGGTCATTCCTTTCATCTGGGCGGTCAGCCTGGTGGCGTTCGGCGCAGGAGCGCGATGGCGCTGGCAAAATCGAGCTCGTCCATGGCATCCTGCAAGCGCAGCATATCGGTTTCGGCGTCCAGGGCCAAGGAAAAACGCAGCTTGTTGAACAGCAGGAAGGCGCCGAAATCGCTCGCTTCGAGCAGCGCCAGCAAGGCCTGGCGGTCGGCCGCGAAGCGGGACGGGTCGGCGCCGCCATCCTGTTCCGCCGGGCCGCCCTGCTGCGCCAGCCAGGCTTCGGCCGCCATGCATACGCGCGCCGCTTCGCTATCGACCGCGTCGCACAAGGCCGGGCCCGGCGCGGCCTGTCCGCCGAGCGCCGTTTCCAGCGCCAGGCATGCCGCCGCCAGGCGCGAAGCGCCAAGGATGCCGGTGGTGCTGCGCAAGGCATGCAGGCGGCGCAGGGCATCGGCCGGGTCGGCGCTGCCGCTGGCGCGCAGCAAGTCGGCGATCTCGCGCGGCATCCTGGCCAGGGCCAGCGCCACGGCCGCCACGGCTTGCGCGCGCAAGTCGGCGCGCTCGCCCATGGCATCGACGAAGGCCGGCTGGAAAATGTCCGGCGCGGCGAAGGCGGACCGTTCGGCCGGCGCGGCCGGCGCCGGCCGATCGAACGCCACCCCGCGCGCGCGCAGCTGGCGCGCGATCACCGCCCGCAGCGTGGCCATCTGGACCGGCTTGGCAATGAAATCATCCATGCCCGCCGCGATGCAGCGCGCCCGCTCTTGCCCGGTGACACCGGCGCTCATGGCCACTACCGGCACGTCCAGCCCGAGCGTGTCGCGGATCCGGGCGGTGGCCTCGAAGCCGTCCATGACGGGCATCTGCACATCCATCACGACCAGGTCGTAGCGCGCCGCGCCGGAGGCCAGCATGGCCACCGCCTGGGCGCCGTCGGGCGCCACGTCGACCCGCATGTTCAGCTGGCGCAGCATGCCGCCGGCCACGATCTGGTTCACCTTGTTGTCTTCCACCAGCAGGACCGCGATCTGGCCGCCGGCCGGCGCCGGCGCCGTGGGCGGCCGGCCCGGGGTACGCGGCGCGCGCGCCACGCCGGCGATCCGGGCCACGCTGGCGGGCGTCATCGGGCTGGCCACCCAGTGCAGGCGCGGATGGGCGGCCATGGCGGGGAAGCCATTGCGTTCGTGCGGCGTGGCGACGATGAACACGTCCTGCCGCCCGTCCTCGCGCAGCAGCGCATGCACCGCGTCGGTGCGCCCGCCGAAGGCGGCGATATCGACCACCTGCACTTCCTCGCCATCGTCCTGCCCGGGCTGGGTGCGGCTGGGCGCGTCCACTTCGTCCAGGCGGCTCAGGATGCGGGCCTTGAGCCCGGCCGCCTCGAACAGCATGGCGCTGAAGCGGCGCGTGACCGGGCGCATGGAAATGAAGCACAGGGGGCGCGTCCCGCGCGGGTGCGCGGCGGGCAGCTCGCGCCGCTGCAAGGGCACGCATACCGTGAACCGGCTGCCCTTGCCCGGCACGCTGGACAGGGAGATCGCTCCATTCATCAATTCCACGATGGTGGTGGCGATCGCCAGCCCCAGCCCGGTGCCGGCAAAGCGCCGCGTGGTCGACGTATCGGCCTGGGCGAACGAGGAAAACACGCGCTGCTGCTGGTCCGGCGCGATGCCGATGCCGCTGTCTTCCACCACGAAGGCCAGCATGAGCTGCCCTGGCGCCAGGGCCGGCGCCACGCCGACGTGCAGGGTGACATGGCCGTGCAGGGTGAACTTGAGGGCATTGCCGACCAGGTTGACGAGCACCTGGCGCAGGCGCTGGGCGTCGCCGACGAAGGCGGCCGGCACCTCCGGCCCCACGCCGACGGCCACTTCGAGGCCGCTCTTGCCCGCCTGCATTCCCATCAGCGCCGCCACCGGGTCGAGCACCTCGTCGAGCGTGAAGGCGGCATGCTCGAGCTCCATCTTGCCCGCCTCGACCTTGGAAAAATCGAGCACGTCGTTGAGGATATTGAGCAGCGAGCCGCCCGAGGACTGGATCAATTCCAGGTATTCGGCCTGCTCGGGGCTGAGCCGGGTCTGTTCCAGCAATTGCGAGATACCCAGCACCGCATTGAGCGGCGTGCGGATCTCGTGGCTGATGTTGGCCACGAAATCGGACTTGGCCCGGTTGGCCGCTTCGGCCCGCAGCTCGGCGAGCTTGCGCTCGCTGATATCCATCATCAGGACGTAGAAGCCATGCACCACGCCGCGCTCGTCGATGTCGGGAATGTAGTCGACCATCACGTGGCGCTGCCCGGCCTCGCCCGGCATGTCGAGCTCGAAGTGCACGCGCTGCCCGGCCAGGGCCAGCTGCGCCTGCGCGGCGTGGGCCGCAAAGCGGTCCTCCCCCAGCACCTCGGCCATGCCGCGGCCCAGCATGGCCGCCGGATCGATCCCCAGCATGGCCTGGCAATAGGCGTTGCTGAAGCGGTAGCGCAGCGCGCTGTCGATATACGCGATCACGGCCGGCATGCTGTCGGCGATCATGTGGGCGCGGCGGTCGCTGGCGGCGATCTGGCGTTCCTGCGCCAGGCGTTCGGACACGTCGTGCAGGAAGGCGGTGACGATTTTTTCGTTTTCGTGCAGCAAGGCGCCGATCGACATTTCAAGGTGGACCTGGTGCCCGTCGCGGTGGCGGGCGGTGCTGCGGATGCGCTTGGCCGCCGGCGAAAAATAATCGATGCCGCTGCGCCCGCCGTCCGGAAAAATGAGCTCGTCCATGGTGCGCCCCAGGGCTTGGTCGCGGGTCCAGCCGAAGGTGCGCTCGGCCTGCGCGTTCCATTCGACCACGCGCCCCTCGCGGTCGATGCTGACCACGGCGTCCGGTGCGCGTTCGAGAATATTCCTGATCATCAGTTCGCTGTCATGGCGCTGGCGCGACACCGCTTCACGTTCGGCCATGACGTTGAAGAAGGCCGTGGAGAGGTCGGACACTTCATCGCCCGAGGCGCGGTCCAGGATGGCGAAATCGGCCTGGCCGGCGCGGATGCGCAGCACGGTCTGGCGCAGGCGCGAAAACGGCGTCAGCAGCATGCCAGACCAGAACCAGCCGGCCAGCGCGCCCAGCACGGCGAACACGAGCGAACCGAGCATGGCGATATGGCGCGCTTCGACCAGCGGCGCGAACGCTTCGGCGCGCGGAAAGCGCACCGCCACGGTCCAGCCGGTGCTGCGCATCTTCCGGGCGGCGTGGATGGACGGCACCAGGTCGGCACTGGCATCGACGTGCTGCAGCAGGCGCCGCTTGTCCGGATGGCTCACCAGGATGCCTTGCGGCGTGGTGATGTACAGGTAGCCCGTCCTGCCCGGCCTGGCGCGCTCGATTTCCTCGAGCAGGACCGCGCTTTGCAGGTCGATGCTGCCCACCAGCACGTGGCTGACGGCGCGGCCGGGGCCGGGGCCGGGGCCGAATACCGGCTGCACCAGCAGCACGATCGGGCGCCCCGACAGGGCGGAGATGAGGGGCTCGGAAATGGCAGGCTTGCCGCTGTCGAGGGCGCGCGCGAAATACAGGCGGTTCGCGACATTCGCCCCGGCCTGGCCCGGCAGCGCGCGCGAGGTGGCGACGATCTTGCCGTCGAGGCCGAGCAGGGCCAGGGCAAAGAATTGGCTGCTCAGGGAACCGCGCGCCGTGGTCATGCTGCGAAACAGGGCCGGCTGGCGCAAGGCGTCGGGCGGCAGGCTTTCGGCCAGCCCCCGCAGCGCCGCTTGCCTGGCCTCGATCGAACTGTCCAGGTGGGCGGCCGCGATGCTGACCATGCTCATCTGCTGGGCTTCGATCACGGCCCGCATTTTCTCTTCCGCGTAATACAGGTGCATCAGCGAGGCGGAAAACGTCATGGCGAACACCACCAGCGCGCTCGACCAGGACATCCTGGCGCGCAGCGACGGGGAGAAGGCGCGCCGCATGGGCCCTTATGCCGGCGACTGGTCGGCGCCCACCAGCCGGTGGGTATTGCGGCCGTCGCGCTTGGCGCTGTACAGCGCGGCATCGGCGGCGCGCAGCAAATCGCGCGGCTGCACGCCCTCGCCCGGCACGCCGGCCACCAGCCCGACGCTGATGCTCACGAAGCCGCTGGTGGGAGAATCCGGATGGACAATCCTGAGCGCGTTGATCTGGCGCGTGATCCACAGGCCATAGCTGTCCGCATCCTGGTAGCCGCAGCCCGGCAGGATCGCGGCGAATTCCTCGCCGCCGTAGCGGGCCAGGGTTTCGCCGGGACGGCGGGTGGCCAGTTTCAGCGCGCGCGCCACCTGGCACAGGCAATCGTCGCCGGCCTGGTGGCCCAGCGCATCGTTGTAGCGCTTGAAATGGTCGACGTCGATCATGGCCAGCGTCAGCATGGCGCCATGACGCCGGTGGCGCGAGGTTTCGATCTCGAGCATGGCGTCGAAATAGCGCCGATTGTAGATGCGCGTCAAGCCGTCGAGGTCGACCAGCCTTTGCATGTCCACGTTCTGGCGCCGCAAGGCCAGGTGGGCGGCCACGCGCGCCCGCACCACCTGGGGCCGCAAGGGTTTGGTGATGAAGTCGATCGCGCCGGCCTCGAGCGCCGCCACTTCCATCGCTTCGTCGTTGCCGGAGGTAACGAACAAGACCGGAATCGCGGCCGTGACGGGCGACGCTTTCAATTGCCGGCACACCTCGAAGCCATCGATCCCGGGCATCTGGATATCGAGCAGGATCAGGTCCGGCACCAGGCTCATGGCGCGCGCCACGCCCGCCTGGCCATCCTTGGCGAACACGATCTGGCCATACGGATCGAGCAACAGGGACAGGAATTTGATGACGTCTGGCTGGTCGTCGATCAGCAGGATGGTCATCGGCTCGGTCGCGGCGTTTTCGAAAATAAGCATCAGGCGGATTCCTCTTGGCGCCGGTTCTTGCCGGCGATGAACACCTCATTCGCGTCGCGCCAGCGGGCAAATGCGGCAACGGTCAGCGCCGGGGAGGCGAAATAACCCTGGATATAGTCGCAGCGCAGGGCGCGCAGCATTTCCCATTCATCGATCGTTTCGACGCCCTCGGCCACCACCGACAGGCCGAGCCGGTGGCCAAGCTCGACGATCGACTGCAGCAGGATGAAGCCGTCCAGGCCGGGCCGCACGCGGTGGATGAAGGCGCGGTCGATTTTTAATTCCGCCACCGGCATTTTCTGCAGGTAGGATAGGGAGGAATAGCCGGTGCCGAAGTCGTCGATCGACAGCGAGAAGCCGGCCTTGCGCAGGCTGCCCATCACCTGCATGGTGACCGTGGGGTCGGCCATGGCGCTGTGCTCGGTCAGTTCGAGGCGGATGTCGGCCGGATCGGTGCCGAAGCGCTGCAGCAAGCCCGTGAGCAGGGCCAGCAGGCCGGTATCGTCCAGGTCGCGCGCCGACAGGTTGACCGCGATCTGGACCGGCTTGCCGCTGGCGCGCAGCTGCGCGGCCAGGGCCATGACCTCGGTCAGCACCCATTGCGTGATCATGCGGATGCAGCCGGTCTTTTCGGCGAACGGCACGAAATGCTCGGGCGTGATCAGGCCGCGCGCCGGATGCTGCCAGCGCACCAGCGCTTCGGCGCTGACCACGGCGCCGTCGTAGAGGCGCACCTTCGGTTGCAGGTAGAGCCGGAATTCCTCGCGTTCGATGGCGCGCCCCAGTTCGGACAGCAAGCCCAGGTCGCTCTGGCGCCCGGACTCGAGTTCGGTGTCGTATTCGACCCAGTCAAGGCAATGGGCGCGCGCCACGTCGAGCGCGATTTCGGCATTGCGCACCAGGCGGATCAGGGGCGAGCGCGGGCTGCCGCCCGGCGGCAGCGCGAGCTCGCTTTCGCGCGCCGCGCCCACGGCCAGGTTCAGGTCGATCACCTGGCCGTTCACGGTGGCCGGCACGCTGAACTGCGCGGCGAGGCGGGCGCGCACCGCGTCGCATTGCGCTTCCGTGGTCACCACGCAAAACTGGTCGGCATGCAGGCGCACCACGTGCAGCGCGCCGATCTGGCGCAGGCGGCGCCCTATCTCCGCGAGCAACCGGTCGCCGATGCGCGTGCCCATGGCTTCGTTGATGACCCGGAAGCGCTTGACGTTCGGCACCAGCACCACCAGGTCGTGCCGGGCCGACAGCGCCGCCGATTCCAGGCGCTGCAGGTCGGCGCGGTTGGGCAGTCCGGTGACGGTATCGTTCAGTTCGAGGTAGCTGGCCTGCTCGCGCACGGCCAACGTGCGCTGCGCCAGCAAGCCCAGGAACATCAGGGGCAGCAGGATATCGGAGGCCAGCCCGAGCCACTCGGCATTGGCGGCCAGACCGGGCAGCAGCACCGTGCCGCTCAGGTCGGCAATGAAGAGGGGCAGCCAGACCACCACGATGGGCAGGCTGGAGACCAGGATCAGGAGGCAGACCGTGTCGCCGCGACGCCAGCCGCGCCAGCACGCCAGGTACAGCACCGGCAGGCAAGCCACGTGCAACACGCTGTTCACCTGGTCGGTGGGGCCGGCCGCGACATACCAGAACGGCGCCAGCAGCAGGAAAGCTGCCGCCATGCCCAGCAGCACGCGCGCGGCCAGCGGCGAATGGCGGTGGAAATGGCCCAGCCTGACCATGACCAGCAAGCCCAGGGCATTGGCCAGCGGGTACATCGCGCAAAACCAGATCCAGGCCAGCTGCGGCGAGCGTCCCAGCTCATGCGGCAGGTTCAGGCGGAAGGCAACGACTGCCGCGATGGACAGGACATACAGCGAGAACAAGCCGTAATTGAGGCTGCGCATGGCAAACGCGAACAGCATGGCGACCAAGGTGATGACCAGCAGGGACGCGAAGGCGGCCACCTGGAAGGTGCGCTGGCGCCGTTCGCGCTCCAGGGTGCTGCTCAGCGCGACCATGTCGATGGCGACCGCCTGGTCGTAGCCCGAGTACGGGTCGAGCAGCAGCCGGGCATACGCGGTGCCGCCGCTGCCCGACGTGGGAAACACGAGATGGTCCAGCGTCTGCACTGCGTTGAGGGGGCTGCCGTAGCGGTCCGCTTGCGCCAGCAGCACGCCGCGCGCGTCGTACAGCGTCAGCGCGATGCGCTTGCCGGCAAAGGACACGGCCGCATCCGTCCGCGCCGGCATGGCAATGCGGACCCAGCAGGGCGCGGCGCCGCGCAACAGCTGCACGCCTTGCGTCGGCACGGCCAACCACCCGCCCTCCGGCCCCGCGATGGCGGCAGCCACGCTGGCAGGGCCGCAGCGGTAGTGCAGCGGCGCGGCAGCGTGCGCCACGGGCAGTGCCGCGAGCAACAAGCCTAGCACCAAGAACAACATGCGACTCATGGATGCGCTTCCACCTGGTGCCTTGCCGTGCCGCCGGTTGTACTGGTTTGCATCAGGTCTCCTTGGGCTTCGCACCGCGCGGGCGCGCCAGCGGCGAGGGGGAGGCCGCGTTATTGCTACATTGCCCCGCATTTTTTTGGGAGGACACTGTCAGATAGAAAACTGCTTTTAGTAATTTTTGATTGCAGTGGTGTAATTATATGGTTGAGAATGCACTTTTAGCAATGCAATTTTACGCAGCCATGCCAGGCACGGTCGCACCCGGCGGCCGGCGGCGGAATGGGACCTTGGTCTTCCGCGGTTTTTCGTACGCTATCGAACATACAGGGAGGGGGCAACTGGGTATTCTGAGATTTCCAAATTGCAATCAATGAAAGCGAGCCCGTCATGCAAACCTTCCACGAAAAGCGCATCCTGGTCGTTGACGATAACCGCGATGCGGTTGAAACGATGTCGATGTTCCTGCAGATTTCAGGTTACGAAACGACCGCGGCCCACGACGGCTATTCGGCCTGCGATGCGGCGCGCGCCGGCATTCCGAGCGCCATCATCATGGACCTGGGCATGCCCTGGATGGACGGCTACGAGGCGGCGCGCACCATCCGCCGCATGCCGGGCGCCAGGGAAATTCCTATCATCGCGGTCAGCGGCAACAACGCTCCCGAGGCGCAGAAAAAAGCCTTGGCGGCCGGTTTCACGACCCACATGACCAAGCCGGTCAATTTCGACCACCTGACCCGCTACCTGGAACAGATGGCCTGATCAAGGGGCGGTCCAGGTGAAGGTGGCCACGCTCGACGCCGGCAGCGTGTAGGCAAATGCCTTGCCGCGCAGGCGCACCGAAAAGGCGCGCGGCGCCTTGCCCGCATTGGCCACCAGCAGCACCAGGGAACCGTCGTCGGCATGGCGGAAGGCCACCGTGTCCAGCTCGTCGTAGCCGCTGGTCGACGCAATGCGCTGTGCGCCCGGCCGCACGAAACGGCTGGCGTGCGCCAGCGCGTAGTATTCGACATTGCGCGTGACCGCGCCCGTGTCGCGGTTGATGGTGACCACGCCGCGGCAATCCCGGCAACCGCCCTTGTGCGGTCCGAAATCCTGGTCCAGCGCCAGGTTCCACAGCAGCACCCCGCGCGCCCAGTGGCGGGTGCCGCCGATGACCAGGGTGCGCGCGAAGTACATCAGGTTCTCGCTCCACTTGGGCGACCATTCTCCGCCCGAACATTCGGTAAACCACACTTCCTTGTCCGGATGGGCGTCGCGCAGCGCGCTTTGCACGCGGATGTCGCCGCCATAGCAATGCCAGGCCACGCCGGCCACATAGCGCGCGGCCAGCGGGTCGTCCAGCACGGCGGCGGGAGAACCCGGTTCGTCCCAGTTGTGGTCCCAGTCGAACAAGCGGGTGCCGGGATTGCGCCTGGCCAGCAGCGGACCCAGGTGACCGCCGATGAAGGCCGCGCGCGCATCGGGATCGACCCGCATGCCCGGATAATCCTTGGGCTCGAAGTGCGGTTCGTTTTGCAAGGTCAGCGCGAATATGGGCACACCTTCGGCGCGGTAGGCTTCCACATAGCGGTTCAGGTATTCGGCGAATACGCCATAGGCTTCCGGCTTGAGCTTGCCCTGGATCAGGCTGTCGCCGGTCTTCATCCAGCCGGGCGCGCTCCAGGGCGAGGCCATCACTTTCAGGGCGGGATTGATCTGCAGCGCCTGCTTTACCACGGGCAGCACGTCGGCGCGGTTGGGCGCGATGGAAAACTGCCGCAGCAAGGGATCGGCCTGGCCGGGCGGCATGTCATTGAAACTGTAATGGTCGCGCGAAAAATCGGACGCGCCTATGGTCAGCCGCGTGAACGACAGGCCGATGCCGCCCTCGCCCCGCCCGAACAATTCCTGCATCAGGCTGGCGCGCTGGGCCGGGTTCATGCGTTCGGCAATCAGGTGGGCCGAGGCATCTGTAATGGAGGCGCCGAAACCGGTGATGGGCTGGTAGCGCTGCGCGGGATCGACTTCGATGACCGTGGCGGCCAGCTTGCCCTTGCCGAAATGGGCGGGCGCGGACGGCGCCAGCAGCAGCTTCTGGTCGCCGCTGGTGATCCAGGCGTCCACCCTGGCGCCGGCCGCCATGGCCGCCGGAGACAGCGCCAGCAGCGCGCATGCGCATGCCAGTGTAGGTATGGTTCTCATCCTTGCCTTTCTATCGCAGTTTGGCCGCGCAATGGGCGGCAATGAAGTCGTCGTGCAGCGGCATCACGCCGGTGCATTTGTCCACCACCTGTTCAATATTGCCGATGAAGCGGGCGATGTCCTCGGTGCTGCGCTGGTCGACCGCCGGGTGGTAGCCGCGCGGCCGCAGGCCCTGGCCGGCCATCACTTGCAGCCAGTTGGTGTCGCCGAACAAGTCTTCGCTGGTGGTCGCGATGCGGCCGCGGCTTTCGAACAGCGCGATCCGCTCGGCCAGGGTGGCGGGCACGTCCATGGTGCGGCAATAGTCCCAGAACGGCGTGTCGCTGCGGCTGGTGGCCTTGTAGTGCAAGACCAGGAAGTCGCGGATCTCGTCATATTCGCTGGCGGTCTGGCGGTTGAAGGCGTCCATGTCCGGCTGGCAGAATTGGCCGTCCGGGAAAAATTCGACCAGGCGGCGCAGCGCCGTTTGCACCAGGTGGATGCTGGTCGATTCGAGCGGCTCCAGGAAGCCGGCCGCCAGCCCGATGGCCACGCAGTTGCGCGACCAGGCTTGCCGGCGCCTGCCGGGCGCGAAGCGCAGGTGGCGCGGCGCGGCAAGCGGGGCGCCGTCGAGCCGGCCCAGCAGCTCGGCTTCGGCGCCGGCCGCGTCGATGAAGGCGCTGGCGTAGACGTAGCCGTTGCCGACCCTGTGCTGCAAGGGAATGCGCCATTGCCAGCCGGCGCTGCGCGCGCTGGCCCGGGTGTAAGGGGCGGTGGGGCCGCTTGAAGCGCTGGGAACGGCGATGGCGCGATCGCAAGGCAGCCAGCGGCTCCAGTCCTCGAAACCGGTGTCCAGCGATTTGCCGATCAGGAGCGCGGCCAGGCCGGAGCAGTCGATGAACAGGTCGCCGGCGATGGCCGTGCCGTTTTCCAGGCGCAGCGTGTCGATGAAACCGTCGCCGCCGCGCAGGCCGACGTCGACGATCCTGCCTTCCACGCGGCGCACGCCGCGCGCCTCGGCCAGTTCGCGCAGGTATTGCGCGTACAAGCCGGCGTCGAACTGGAAGGCGTAGTTGACGTCGGCCAGGGGCGAGCCGGCCATGTCGGCCTGGGGCCGCAGAAACTTGCCCTCGCGTGCGGCCAGCGCATTGAGCGAGAGCTGTTCCAGCGGCGGCGCCCCGCCCTGCTGCGCCAGCTTGAGCCAGTAATGGTGGAAAGCCGCGCGCGGCGTGTCCTGGCCTATCTTGCCGAAACCGTGAAAATAGCTGTGGCCGATCGCTGCCCAGTCCACGAATTCGATACCAAGCTTGAAGGTGCCGCCGGTACGGCACAGGAAGTCGTCTTCGTCGATGCCGAGCGCGTTATTGAAGTCGCGCAGGTAGGGAATCGATGCTTCGCCCACGCCGATGGTGCCGATCTGGTCCGATTCGACCAGGGTGTAGCGGTAATGCGCAGGCAGCAGCGCCGACAGGGCGGCAGCCGTCATCCAGCCGGCGGTGCCGCCGCCAACAATCACGACATCGCGAATTTGCGTGAATCCCATGTGGAATCCTTTCCATGTTTTACATGCAATATATCATTAATCGCCCGCCTGTTAATGAAAAGCTTGGCCCAGGGCCAGCATCGCGATAATGTCGGCGATGCGCTTCTGCTTCGTTTGCGCGCGCTTCGCCGTGTAAATGCGGTAGTAAATGGCGAACAGTTGCGCCGGTCCAGGGTGGCGTAGAACCGTTTCGCGGCCGCGGCGGCGCGGCGTTATCCGCTGCAGGAAGGACACTTCGTCGAGCGACTTGTGCTGGCCGTCGATCCAGCCCCAGGCGATGCAGGCGATCACGCAGTCGGTCCAGTCGACGCTGGGCGTTCCCGAACCCTTTTTGTACATGCGCACCCACAATTCTCGCTGGGAATCGTGATTGGCCTTGAGCCATTGCTCCAGCTGCTCGCTGGTTTCAAATGCCAGCCCTGCGTTTGCATCCATGTTTGCCCCGTCGTATGTCGCACAGCCTATTGTAAGGCCGAGTCCGGCAGCATTTCCATGAATCGGGTAGAGTTGAAAGCCGCTTCCCCACCCTGTCAGAAAGGCTCCCATGCGCTTGATCGGTATGCTCGACTCGCCCTATGTCCGACGCGTTGCGATTTCCCTCGACCTGCTTGGCCTCCCCTTCCAGCACGAGTCGGTTTCCGTGTTCAGTACCTTCGAGCAGTTCCGGGCGATCAATCCTGTCGTCAAGGCGCCGACGCTGGTGTGCGACGACGATACCGTGCTCATGGACTCGTCCCTGATCCTGCAGTATCTCGAAGCAAGTCATAGCCGCGCGCTGTGGCCCACGGAAGCGGCGCCTCTGCTGCAGGCGTTTCGCGCCGTCAGCGTGGCGCTGGCGGCCTGCGAAAAGAGCGTGCAAATTGTGTACGAACGCAACTTGCGGCCGAAGGCGGCGCAGCACGAACCGTGGATGGAGCGCGTGACCGGCCAGATGCTGGCCGCCTACGCCGCACTGGAGCAGGAAGTACAGTCCAGGCCGGACGTGTTTGCCGATGCCGGCCAGCAGGCGGCCGTCACCACGGCGGTGGTCTGGGAATTCGTGCAGTCGATGCTGGCGCCGCTGGTGCCGGCCGCCAATTATCCCGGCCTGGCCGCGCTGTCGCAGCGCCTGGAAGCGACGCCGCCGTTCCAGAAATATCCGTCCGCCGGGCCTGGCGTGTCAGGCTTGTAGCGCGGCCCGGGCATGTTCGGTGAGCTTGCCCATCATTTGCAGGTAGGCGCGTGGCCCATGGCTGAGCCGGGCCACGCCAAGCGCGCACAGCACGGACAGGGGCGGCATCGCGTCGCCGGCCATGAGGTTCACTGACAAGGGTGATGCGCGCACCAGCTGTTCGATGAGACCGGGCTCGTTCAGGCCGGGCACGAACAGACAATCCGCGCCCGCCTCGGCGTACACGTGCGCCCGCTCGACGGCGGCCCCCACCATGGCGGCATCGTGGGTGGCCGGCTTGCTGTTCAGGAATGTGTCAGTGCGGGCGTTGATAAAGAATGGGATTTCCAGGCGGTCCGCGGCGGCGCGCGCTGACTTCACGCGGGTGGCGTGCTCGGCTGCCGGGCGCAAGCCGCCCTGCAGGTCGCCATCTTCCAGGTTGCAGCCGACCGTGCCAGCCCGGATGGCGTGTTCGATCGTCGCGGCCACCGCGTCCGGCGTGCTGCCGTAGCCGGTTTCCAAATCCACCGTGACCGGCACGTCCACCGCCCGCGCAATTCGTGCAAGATTGCCGACGACGAGCTCGAAGGGAATTTGCTCGCCGTCGGCATAGCCATTGGCCGCAGCTACTGCCCAACTGGCCGTGGCGATGGCGGGCGAGCCGGCGACGGCAATGGCTTGCGCGCTGCCCACATCCCAGCAATTGACCAGTACCAGCGGCTTGCCCGGCACATGCAGCGAGCGGAAATGGCGTGCCTTGTTCATTTGTTCGGACATGTTCAACTTTCAAGAGTGAAGATGGCGTGACAGTGTCGCTCATCGGACGAGGCCGTGCAATTCGCGCTCATGTATTGCCTCCCTTTAACGAAATCTTAACGCCAGGACGACTACAATGCCCGCCTGATCGCCAACCCCACTGAGCAAGATAGACGTAAATATATGGGCATCTTAGTAACGCGCGCATCAAGTCATCCACGCAATTTCGCATCGTTTCTCGCCAGAATAACCATGTGGACAGGCCCGTACGCCAGCCTGTTCCAGCTGGTGCTGATCGGCCTTGCCATTCTCTCCGTTTCTCGTATCGCCCTCATCGCGTGGCAGTGGGATCGCGTCGACGCCACCGGCATGCTGGGGTCCATCCTGGTCCAGGGCGTTCGGGCGGACCTGATCCTGCTGGGCTATTGCATTGCCCTGCCCCTGCTATTGGCGCCCTTCTTCGCACACAAGGTTTCAGCACGGATGTGGCATGCCGGCACAGCGGCCTGGGCCACTATTGCGCTGGTGCTGATCGTCTTTATCGAGCTGGCGTCGCCGCAATTCATCATGCAATTCGACGTACGCCCCAACCGGCTGTTTGTCGAATATCTTTCGCATCCCAAGGAAGTATTCGCCACGCTGTGGAATGGCTTTCGCATTGCCCTGGTGTTGGGTGTGACGTTTTCCATCATCATCGGCCTGGCCCTGTTCCACCTGCTGAGAACCGCGTCGAAAAATACGGCAAGCTGGTCGAGCAAGCGCCTGCTGCTGACCTGGCCACTGATTTTCATCGTCGTCTTTTTCCAGATCCGTTCCACGACGGCGCACCGCCCCGCCAATACCGCCATGTTTGCCATTACCGGCGACGCGATGGTCAATTCGCTGGTGATCAATTCGGCCTGGTCGGTTTTCGACGCCATCAATTCCATGCGCAAGGAAGCCAATTCCTCGGAAATTTACGGCGCTATGCCGCGTGCGAAAGTCCTGGCCGAAGTCACGTCGGCGCCCTGGCTGAGCGGCTACCAGTTCAATTTTACCGACCTGCCGACCCTGCACCGGCAGGCGGCTGCGGTCGCGCGCGACAAGCCCTTGAACCTGGTCATCGTGCTGGAAGAAAGCCTGGGCGCGACCTTTGTCGAATCCCTGGGCGGCCTGCCGGTGACGCCGGAACTGGAAAAACTGAAGCACGAAGGTTGGTGGTTCGAACAGCTGTACGCCACCGGCACGCGGTCGGTGCGCGGCATTGAAGCGGTGGTGGCAGGATACGCGCCGACCCCGGCTCGCAGCGTGGTCAAACTGTCGCTGGCGCAGAACAACTTTTACACCCTGGCGCTGGGCCTGGGCAAGCAGGGTTACCAGACTGAATTCGTGTACGGCGGCGAAGCCCACTTCGACAATATGCGCGGCTTCTTTACCGGCAACGGCTTCCAGAATATCGTGGACCGCAGCACCATGAAGCCCAAGTTCGAAGGCAGCTGGGGCGCATCCGACGAAGACTTGTTCGACAAGGCGCTGGAACGGCTCGATCAGCTGCATGCCGAAAAGAAGCCCTTCTTCAGCCTCATTTTCAGTTCATCGAATCACGAACCGTTTGAATTCCCGGACGGGAAGATCACCCTGCACGATAGCAGCAAGCAGACCGTCAACAACGCGGTCAAGTACGCCGATTACGCGCTGGGGAAATTCATCAGCGCAGCCAGGAAGCAGGCCTATTGGAAAGATACCGTCTTCCTGATCGTGGCCGACCATGACAACCGGGTGTACGGCAACAGCCTGGTGCCGATCAAGAAGTTTCACATCCCCGGATTGATCCTTGGCGCCGACATCCAGCCCAAACGCATCACCACCATTGCCAGCCAGATCGACCTTGGTCCGACCTTGCTGTCGCTCATGGGCGTGTCGAGCGAACACCCGATGATAGGCCGCGACCTGGCAAAGGATAGCGAGACCCCGGGCCGCGCACTGATCCAGTTCGATAATTACTTTGCCTGGCTGGAAGGGACGTCGGCCACGATCTTGCGGCCGGGCCAGACGGCCGTGACGGGCAACTACAATGCGGCAAGCGGCGTCATGAACGTGAGCGCGATCGCGCCCGCGCAAGCGCAGGTCGACAAGGCAATGGCGCATGTGATCCTGCCTTCGCTGCTGTACCGGGAACAGCGGTACCGACTGGCAAAATAGAACTATCCAGCCGCAACCGTATTTTTTTTCGGCCGGCCGCCTAGCTTGCCGTTTTCACGCGCCGCCAATCGCTTGGCGGGCGTTGCTGCCTTCCCGCCGGCTTTGCCATTTTGGGCAGCCATCCAGCGCTTGGACCCCAGGAATCCCTCGATCAAAGCAGGGATGTAAAGGTCTGCATCGATTTTAGGGAAATGGACGCCCAAACCCGACGGGCTAATCTCGGCAGTATCAAGGTCCGCCGGCTGCGCGCCTTCGAAGCCTTGCACAATGGAAGGTGAGAAAGCCAAGTCCAGGCCTGAGTCAAGCGAGATCACGATCCGTTCAATGCGTTGGTCGTAACGCACGGCTACAACTGCGGGAAAAGCAATCTTCCTGGCGGCTCCGCGACGGTTGGCCGAATCGACGATGTCTTCATCAATAAGTTCCATGAATTCCCTCCATTTGATACAAAGAACTGTAATTTCTACAGCCAGCTGCTGCGCTATTTTCACTAAGGTCCTTTTCGAAAAACCGTAGTTCTCCCTAAGTTCAGGAGGCCCATCCGGGCAATGAAGTTTGAACACGGCCTCGCAACCATCTCCCAAGATGTGCACATGAGCTGGGCGATGGTCATTCGGGTAAATGACCACGCGCAATCCAAGAATCTTCAGCACTGTTGGCATCGTAACATAACCCAAGCTGATTGGGTTTTATGCGATTAAGTTCTCGTGTGATTCACGACTTATTGCGATTTTTGGCACCGCAACCTGGCAGTGTGAGGCGATTTGCCAAACCCATCTTGAAGCAACGCAGCGAATTTGAGAAGAACGGTGCAACAAGGATGAGCGCTGTGCATGCAGCGGCATTGAATTCTCAGGCCGGCAAGGCGAAGACTAGATGGTCACAAGAACGCGTGGCAAGGTGAAAACCGCACTGTGCGCAGCGCAGACCTTTTCGATGGCATCGATGGCGGGCATGGTGAATCCCGCTTTCGGATAGGCGCAGAACAGGGAAAAGCCTTGCTCGACACACAGGCGCGACCAGAGATGTTCCAGTTGCACCGTCGCGCCGCAATGGCCTTCGGCCCACATCAGGGCGACCATTTCGCCAAATGCCCGGATATTGGCATAGCGCCGGCGGGCGTCGCCCAGCAGCCTGGTCACAAGCTCATTGAACAGCTTTTCGTCGGGCCAGCCATTGACCAGGAACTTGTCGAGCGTGGCGCGCGCATCGAGCGCGAAATACTGGCCGCGCGCGGTTGCGGCCGCGATATTGAAGCCATTGGCGCTCAAACGTCGTTCCAGTCCGCTCAGATGGGCCGGCGTGACGATCAGGATGATGGCGTCGCCGTGACGAATGCCGGCGGCGACATAGCCTTCGAGCGCGTCGAGGAAATCGTGGTCGCTCTCATAAATCTGCACACTATGGTCGCAGGGCGAAAGTTCGCCCCAGAACGCGTCGATGGTCGCGCGTTTTTGTAGAGTAGTAGCTTGCATGTTCGTTATCAATTAATTTTCGCGACAGATTATCACAAGCAAAAATTACCCCGCGTTCGCCTGCTTTTCCCATGGAAACGGAAGATCCTGCATCACCGTCCAGGCGAGAGGCAGGTTCACGGGACGGTAATCGAGCGGCCCATCGAGCCGGGAACGCACCGAATGATGCATCGCCGACGCTTCCGGAATCGTGCGTGGCCGTGGCTTGCCGAAGGGCGGCATGGCGCCGATATGCCAGCGGCGCCGGTTCAGCGTTGCATCCCACGTCAGTTGCGGCGTCCATTCCGCCAGGTTCCAGGCCCCGGTCAGGGATTGATGCATTTTGCCGGCCCAGTCCGCGCGCACGCCCGTCACCGGTTCCATTTGCTTGCGCGCACGCGCCGGATCGACTTTCAAGCCTGCCGCAACGGCCTCGCCCAGCATCCAGCGATGGCTGAGCAAGGCCAGTTGCGCCTCTTCCGGCGCATACCCTCCTCCGATATCGGAATGCACGCCGGCGAACCAGGCTTCCTTCACGTCGGCCAGCGGGTTCGCTGCGCGCCACTGGTTCTGGCGGAAGAAGCAGCGCCGCTCGTCGATCGACAGGGCGTGGCGCACGGTCTGCACGCTGGTGTTGTTCGCCGTGTAGGGAACCACCACGGGATCGTAGACCCAGCCTGTCGATTTGACGGTGTCGTACAGCCCGAGAAAGCGGATCGTGACCGGGCGCCCGAAGGTGGCCTTGAATTTCGCCAGCAGCTTGAAGTCCGGCTTGCCGGTTTTCTTGACGCGCGAGAGCTGGAGCGACCAGGCGTATTCGAACAGGTGGGTTTCATGGCCACGCACCAGGCCGACGGCCCTGATCACCGAAGCCAGGCAGCGCGCGGCATATGCCCCGCGCGAAAAACCGAAAATGTAAATCTCGTCGCCGGCTTGATAGTTCGTCGCCAGGAAATGATAGGCGCCTTCCACCAGGCGCCGCGTGCCCCAGCCAAAGGCCAGTCCCAGCACCCGGGAAAAGACCTTCTGCCATTCGAACAGGGTTTCCTTCATGCCGAAGGTGCCGACGCCCTGGTCGTAATACGAAATGACCTGGCTATCGTCCTGTGACAGCGAGCGGATCATCCTGACGACATTGGTGGGGCAATCGCTGAAGCGGTTGCCGGTGCCGTCCAGGCACACGATCAGTTGTTTTCCCATGTGCCCTATCTCCGCAGTGCAAGCGGCAGCGCCCTCGCCCAGCGATTGGACGACAGCGAAAACGTCAGCGCACGCACCTGGTGATACCAGCCGGCAGGCACGTACAGCAAGTCCCCGGGATTGACGATGCATTCGATCATGGTCGCCTGGCGCGCCAGCGGAAACTTGTCGAAGTCCGGCGCTTCCGGGTCGAACGGCGAACCGAACAGGATGGCATTCGCCTCGCGTGGATACAGGAATTGATCATGGTGCGGCGGCGACAGGAAGATGCGCTTGGTACCCCAGATTTGCGCAAAAATATTGTCGTCGTAGTCGCAATGGAGCGGCGTGACCGTGCCTGCGGGCCCGAGCCAGAAGCGTGGCGGACCGAGCTTGTCGAAATAGGCGGGCCAGTGGCACATGCTGTTTAATTCGCGCAATTCCAGGTTGCCCAGGTAGGGCGGCAAGTCATGGGTGCCGTCCGCGACCAGGTCCAGGTACTCCAGCATGGTCATGTCCTGCATGGCGCGGTCGGGCGCGAATGCCGTGTTGATATAGTCGCCCACGCGCGCGCGCACTTGCAGGTGGCTGAAGCGTTCGCGCAGCGTTTCCGGCGTCAGCGCCGCCAGCGGCCAGCGGTTGACCACGCCGGTGATCAGGAAGGGCAAGCCTTCCGCGGCGCGCAGGCGAAAGGCCGCGGCGTCGAGCCGGCCCAGGCGCGGCACGGAGGAAATGACCGGCAACGCTTGTCCGGCGCGCCGTATCGCGGCGCGCATCTCGTCGATGGAAGAGACGCCGCGAACGAAGGCATCCCTTTGCTCGCGCGCCTGCTTCCTGGCAATGGCATCCTCGGGCGAGGTCGATACCGGCAATGGTGGAGGCGATCGTCGCGAAACGCGTGCCTGCGACGTCGAATTTTTTTCTTTTGTCATGTTTGAATCCGTGCGGGAAGCAACAGCATAACGTATGTCATGGCGGCCGGCACCTTCTGGGCTTGCCTTGTGCCGCGCCAAGGAAGGCCAGCAGTGACCCGTTAGATTTTGTGACGGGGCCGGCGACCGCCGTGCCTGGCTTTTCGACTTCCGGAGGTTGTATGCAAGCGCGTCACGGCATTACCCTGTTCCTTCTGTTCCTCAGCCTTGGCACGGCCCATCGGGCCTGGGCCTATCCCGAATACCGGGTCACGGTGGTGGCCCCTGCCAACAGCAGCGCCACCGACATCAACGAAGACGGCGTCGTCGTCGGCAGCTATCCCTTCAGCACCACATCGGTCCACGCTTTCCTGAACCGGGGCAAGGGCCTGGTGGACCTGGGCGCGCTGCGCGGCACGGCCAGCAGTGCCGTGGCCATCAACGACAAGTGCCAGGTGCTCGGGCATTGGTTCACTTCGGCCGGCCAGCAGCGCGGCTTTATCTACTACCGGGGCACGGCGCGCGACATCGGCGTCAATGCCGGATTCCTGACCACCTATTCGGACATCAACAATGACGGCTACATCACCGCCTACGGTACGGTGCCGGATTCCTTTGCCGGGCCGCACGGCTTCCTGCGTTCGCCTGGCGGCACGTTCCGGGATATCGGTTCGCTGCCGTTCGACAATCCGATGACGTTTGCCTACGCGCTCAACAACTACAAGCAGATCACCGGCGCTTCGGGGCCGCTGCTATTTCCCGATCAACCCTTGCGCGCTTTCAACTGGAGCCGCGGCGTGTTCCGCGACCTGGGCGACTTCGGCACCGAACCGAACGCCGGCAGGGCGATCAACGACCGCGGGGAGAGCACCGGATACGCGGCGCTGGTGACGGGCTTTCGTGACCGGCACGCCTTCTTGTACAGCGGCGGCCGCCTGAGCGATATCGACGGGCGCCCGGGCACCGAGGACAGTTCCAGCGAAGGAACCGGCATCAATAATCATGGCCATGTGGTCGGCAACAGCAACCACCTGTCCGGCTTCGTGTACCGCGGCAAGCGCATGCAAAGCCTGAATGCGCTGATCGATCCGGCACGCGGCTGGGACATCCGGTTCCCGCAAGCCATCAACGATGCCGGCCAGATTGCTGCTACCGCCTTTCGCAGCGGTGTGCAGTATGCGGTGCGCCTGGACCTGATCCGGCCGCTTGCCTTGAAAGCCGAGGGCCTGGAACTGGCGGCGAAAGCGGCGACGGAAGCGGAGTCCAAGGCAGACGCCGATGCGCAAGCGCGTGAAGTGGTGCAAGCCGTCAAGCAATGAGGATCAGGCGTGGCGGCGTGCTGCAACAGGCTTATTCATGGCCGGGAATTGTCCGTTGCAAAGCGGTAGAATCGCTCATGCGGAAGCCCGATCACGTCCACCGACCATAAATGCCGTGCGCCACGCCCTCCTGTTCGTGCTGGCTATGCCAATGGCAGGCGCAGTGCACGCTGCTGCCGGGAGCGACATCATGCCGGCGCAATTCGACAAGGCCATCGATACCCTGGTCGAGACTGGCGCGATCGTGAAGATCCTGTCGAACTACCGCTAGCTATCCTGTCGCGCTGGCACGTCCCCTGCCGTGATGCTTCCGATCTGTTGCAAATATGCAAATATTACAATGCGAGAATATTCAGACCGCATAACACCGCACACTTGCCATGCTGCCTGTCCTGGCATGGAAGCAAGTCCGCTCCGAGGAACCACACATGACCACCACCCTGCGTCGCCTGGCGCTTCCCCTCAGCTGCGCCGCGCTGTTGATGTCCGGCTGCGTATCCCGATTCACGTCCGCACCCGCGCCCGCCATTGCACCGCCATCGGGCATGGGGGCGGTGCAAACGCCGCGCATGAGCCGCCCCGCCAGGACCATGGACGTCTGGATGCTCAATGTCGGCAAGGGCGCCTGTACCTTCATCGCCTGCCCTGACGGCAAGAGCAACATCCTGGTCGATTGCGGCAGCGACAGCCTGGGCGCCACGCCGGACAACATGATCACGCAATGGATCAACGAGAAGAACCAGGCCGCCGCCACCGTGACTGTGCTGGTGTCGCACGGACACCGCGATCACATTTCCATGCTGCGTGAAAAGGACGGCGTGAACCCGGCCCTGGTCAACACGCTGATGCTTGGCGGGATGAAGGACGATTACACCAAAGCGTTCCACGCCTGGGCAAGCAAGGTCCAGTCGCCCGCGACCTACTTCAAGGCGGCGGAATTCAAGGCAAACGACAGCCGCTTCCAGTGCGGCACGGCCAGGGTCGACCTGCTCACCGCCAATGCCACCGAGGTGGCCAATCCGGCCAGCTACAGCAGCAAGAAAAACGCCGACAGCGCGATCGTGCGGGTATCGCTGGGCAAACATGCCGTCATCATTCCTGGCGACGCTGAAGGTATTTCCGAACAAAGCGCGATCGACAATGCAGCCAGGCACGGCCTGGAACTGACCGGGGCCACGCTGCTGATCGCATCGCACCACGGCGCCAACACCCATGGCAGCAACGGCAATGGCTGGCTGGACGCCGCCTCACCCCATGCCGGCGCGTTCAGCGCGAAGATCGATGCCATGCATCGCCACCCGCGCTGCGATATCGTCGCCGCCTACAAGGACGCCGACAAGGTCTCGCCGATCTTCGATATGGTGTGCGGCAATGGCACCAAGAAGAGCGAGACGGCCCTGGCCGCCCGCCTTTTCAACACCCACGAGAATGGCCATGTGCTGGCCCGCATCACCAGCGGCGGCGTCAAGTACCTGTGCCAGACCGTGACGCCGTCGTGCGACGCCGAGCTGCCGGAAGAGATGATGCCTTAGTTCACGGTATGTGTTCGGCTTCAGGTGGCGGCACAATCCACTGGTGCTTGCGTCCCTCGTACACGGAAACCTGTGGGGAGGGAAAGCCGGGGTCCGCAAAAGCCCCGACCGGTATGCCGATGAACCCGCTCAGTGCCACGGGCTCGTAGTAGACGGTCGCACCGCAGGTAGGACAAAAGTGGAACCTGGCGCCCGGGCCTTCATCGCCGGCCCGGACGTATTGCGTCGAGGCGCCCGAGACCGCGACGTTTTCGCGCGGATAGCGGGCCTGCTCGCCAAACGCACTGCCGGTCCGGCGCTGGCAAGCCAGGCAGTGGCAGATCGAAATACGTACGGGATCGCCAACAACGCTGGCGGTCAGCTGGCCGCAACTGCATGAGGCAAGACGAGTCTGCATGGGGTTCTCCTGGACGCAACACTGGCAAGCCGCATGCTACACCACGGGCATCAGCTCACCGCGACATTCAGGCGCCTGCCCAATAGCCGCAGTTCGCCCGCATCGACAAAGGCATTGAAGGCGCGGTCGAAACGCTCGGCCACGTAGTCGTATTCGGGACGCTTGGGGAAGGCGAAATAGCCGCGCTGGAGCGCGATGATCCGGCTCACGGGCACGACTTTTCCTTCCAGTCCCAGCAGCGTCACGACAGGCTCCGTATTGCGGCGGTTGGTGGCGAACAGGTCAACCCGTCCATGCGCCAGCATCGCCAGCCCGCTTTCGACCGAATTGGTCAGGCTGATGTTCATGATGCCGCGGGCGGCGTCGAATTCGTCGCCGTAGGCCCAGCCGTTGATGGCGACCACGCGCTTCTCGCGCAGCGATGCATAGTCGCCGTTCCATTCGAAACCCGATTTGGCACGCTCGTAGAACAGCATCTGGTCGACGTAGAAGGGCCGCTCGCAAAACGTAAACAGGGCCAGCCGCTCAGGCGACTTGTAGGGGCCGACCAGCAAGTCGGCTTGCGCCTGCGCCACCATGGACTGCGCCCTGGCCCACGGAAACAAATCGAAATGCAAGGGCTGGCCCAGCTGCGGCGCAATGCTGCGCAAGATCTCCGGGCCCATGCCGCTGTATTTGTCGTCCGACCGCTCGTAGACGCGGGCGAAATGGGCGCCCACCACCAGCAATTCGCGTGGTCCCGCCAGCAGCGGCGCGGCCACGCCTGCCAGCATCCCGAACGTGAGGGCGCGCCGAACGGGATCGATGTCGTGACGACTTTCCATCAGAAAAGTCTATACCTTGGACCCTGCATTTGCCAGTGCTGTCGGAATTGCATCGCTCGCCTTCCCTATGAGGGTGCATTTTTTTCTCGAAAATCGACAGAAATTGCACGGGAAGTCACAAAACGAAAGTGCTGGACGCGCCAAAAAATTGTCGACATATTCAGACAAGTGATCCGGCCAAAATAACTATCGGTACGATCACATAATAATTGGTCTGATCAATTTTGCAGTGCAAAAAACATTTAAGAGACAGAAAAATGATTATGAAACCCCAATACACCTGCCTTGCGGCATCGAAAGCCCTCATGCTCAGCGCCTGTGGAGGCAGCAGCAACGTCGCTGCGCCGCAGCAGGCCAGAACGTTCGCCGCTATCGAATCGGGCGCTGCCTGCCCCGCTGACCTTGAACGGGATCGACGCGCAAACCCTGACCGGCGCGACCACGCCGCTCCAGTTGGGCACCTACGGCACCCGCAGCCCGGGCGCACCGGTGCTGATCAACGGCAAGCATTCGCCTTCCAATTACCGCGCTGCCCCGGTCCTGCCGGCCTGGCAGTTCGCCACCACCGACCCCACCAATGGCGCCCTCACCTTCGAATGCGACGTGGCGCCTGCCATGGGCTGGCACAGCTAGCAGCGCAATGGCAGTTCGCACCAGCAAGTGCTTGTCACTGGTGGCCGCAACGCCGCGCCCCAGCACGTGTCCCCCGTGTACAACCGCCAGCAACCGGTCGCCACTATCGGCGAAGCCGGACTGGCGCCGAAAATCATCCGCGTGGTCGGCCACATCGACCTGCGCATGAGCGCCAACAACACCGTCTTCAAGGAATACGAAAGCTACACCGACCAGTAGCTTGGCGGCTCGGTCAATATTCCTTCGAACACCACGCTGGTCGGCATCAATGACGCACAGGGCCGCGCGGCCCGCATCACCGGCACCACACTGCTGGTCGGGGGCGATCGTCCTGCCGCCCAGGGCGGCAACTACGAAAGCGACTTCAAGGCATGGATCGCGGCCGGCCAGGACGGCGACCTGTTCCCCACCTGGACCCGCAACGTCATCATCCGCAACATCGGCTTCGATACCCCGTGGGATGTGAACCCTGAAGATTCCGGCAATGCCTACGCGGACGGCGTGACGATTTCGCGTTCGCAAAACGTATGGGTCGACCACATCACCATCAGCGACGGCGACACGCCCGACAAGCTGGCCAGCGATACTCGCCACGACGGCGCACTGGACATCGTGCGCTGCTCCGACTATGTGACGCTGTCGAATAGCTATTTCACCGAGCACGGCTATAACACCCCCGTTCGGAAATGGCGACAGCGGCCGCGCCTGGAGCGACGCCGGACGCCTGCACGGGACCTTCAACGGCATGTACTGGCATGGCACCGCCGGCCGCATGCCGCTGGTCCGCTTCGGCCAGCTGCATACCTTTAACAACCTGGTCGAAGGCGATACCGAACCTGCCGACAGCGACATGAAGTTCTCGAGCGGCCTGGACGCACGCTACCAGTCGGACGTGCTGTCCGAAAACGACTACTACCTGTTCAAGAACCTGAAGCCAGCCAGCGTAGGCGGCAAGATTTCCGGTGGCAACGACGCCATCAGCTACCGCGCTTCCAGCGAACTGTACATCAACGACAAGAGCAATGACTCCCAGCCATGGGTAGGCGGCGCCATCGATATCTCGGCCACGCTGATGACGGCGACCGGCTTGCCACGCCTGAACAATTGGCTGCAGCCGCACAGCTACACGGCCATGCCGCCCGATCAGGCATGCGTTTCCGTGAAAAAACAATGCCGGCGCTGGGCGCGTCAACAATCCGGGCACGGACGCCACCTGCACCGCGGGGACCACCGTGCCCGTGCCGCCAGTCAATCCGCCGCCACCGCCGCCACCGCCAGTCGATCCGGTTCCTCCACCTCCGCCGCCACCAGCGACGGCGCCTGTGTGCACCGGCCTGTTCGTCTGCAACACCGGTGTCGGCGTCAAGCTGATGAACCCGGCGCTGACCGCAGCGGTATCGAGTTCCTACCTCAATGGCGTGTACAGCATCACCGGCGCCGGCAATATCTCGACCTCGGCCAGCTACAACCACTACTTCAAGTACATGCCGCTGACCGGCAACTTCATCATGACGGCAAAGTTGACGTCGCAAGGCGGCAGTTCCACCGGCGCCCGGGCGGGCTTGCTGGCGACCGATTCGCTGTCGGGCTCCGGCGTGTATGCCTGGACCGCGCGCTACGCCAACACGGGTGAAATCCGGCGCGCCATTAATGGCGACAACAAGTCGGTGCTGTCCGACTATTCGACGACCACCTTGCCGGTGTGGGTGCGGATCGAGCGCCGCGGCAATGCCCTGTATTCGGCAGCGTCGCGGGACGGTCTCACCTGGACCGAAGCGACCAGCGTCAGCGTCAGCGCAACGGCGACCACGCTGTATGTGGGCATGGCAGTCTCGTCGGGCAGCAATACCGCCAGCCAGGGCGGCGGCCTGAACTAAACGTAGCAAGCACAGGACGCGATGCGCCATCTGGTGGCCATCGCGTCAGACATTCCGCCACTTACTTCTTGAAGAGCATAAAAAATGAAACTCAAAACCATTGCCGCCCTCCTGGCCCTGTGCGCCTATGTGTCGCCGGCCAGCGCGACCAATATGTCCTACACCGGCCAATTCGCCAATGATAATAGTGTGCAGCTGATTAACTTTACCGTCGGCGCACTGTCGACGGTCGGGCTGCGTACCTGGTCGTATGCCGGCGGCGTGAATGCCGCGGGCCAGGCCATCGCACGCGGGGGCTTCGATCCGATCGTGGCGCTGTTCAACTCGGCCGGCGTGCTGATCGGCGAACAGGATGACGCGGGTTGCAGCAAGGTTTCCGCCGACGCCGTCACGCGCCAATGCTGGGACATCAACTTCAACATCGAACTGGTTGCCGGCACCTACACCGCGTCCATCCAGCAGTGGAACAATTTCAACGTGAGCGGCAACCTGGCGGACGGCTTCTACTATCAGGATGCGCAATATCAGAATTTCCGCAACGGGTCCATCGATGAAATGGACGTCAGGCGCAACGGCTTGTGGGCGCTCGACATCCTGAACGTGAACCCTGCGCCGCAAGCGCAGGTGCAAGTGCCGGAGCCGGCGTCGCTGGGCCTGCTGGGCGCGGGACCGTTCGGCATGGCGGCCTTGCGGCGCCGCCGTGCTTCGGCACCGGCCAAATAAACCCGGGCGACGCTACAGTTTTACAACGCCCAGGTACGCAGCGGCAGCCAGCCGATTGTCGCTGCGTAGACGGCCAGGCTGACCAGCCCCAGCGACGACAGGCCGGCATAGGCACGCAGCAAGCGCGGGGCGGTCCGATTGCGTACCGTCATCACCACGCCTGTCACTGCCAGCATGGGATACAGCACGCTGCATGCCAGGATCAGCAAGGAATACGGGCCGATGCCGGCCAGTTGCTGCACGGACGTACCACCGGAATCCGAGAAGGCCAGCAAAGGCAGCGCCAGCGTCGCCAGCAGTGCGGCAATGGCGGCCAGGGGCAGCAGGCGCAAGGCGAGGCCGCCCTTGCCTGCCAGTCGTCCGCGCCGGTGCGCGACGATCCAGGGGACCAGCATGACAATGCCCACCAGCAGGGTCGCTACCAGGACCGCGCCCAGCAGCCACAAGCCGATCATGTGCCACAGCGCTACTTTTTCCTGGGCCGAGGTGGCGTTGATCTTCAATACCTGCCCATCCTGCTCGACGAAAGCCAGGGTCGCTTCGCTGCGGTCGAAGCGGCGAAAACCATGTTCTCCAGCCGGCAGGTAGTCCTTGCCGCCAATAATCAGCTTGCCCTTGCCGGCCACCACCCGGGACAGGCCGAAAGCCTCGGCGTAGGGCCGCAGCAAGTCGCTGGGCGGCGTAATGGAACGATAGTAGCCTGCATATTTCTGCAAGGCGGCATCGCTGAGCTGCACGGTCGGCGCTGGATTGAGCGGCAAGCCACGGGTCAGCCAGGCCTGGATCAAGCGGGCGGCCGGTCCGGCGAAGTCGACACCCTCGCCGCCGTTGGCCATCAGCACGTAAGCCGAGCCGTTGCGCAGGGTGTAGCCGAGCACCGAGGTGAAGGAATCGATGCTGCCGTTGTGGCCTCGAAAGGTGACGCCGCTGTCGGCAATCGGAACGTTGCCCAGGCCGTAGCTGTTGCTGAAGCCGAACTTCGCACCGAGATTCGATTCGGCGCGCTCGATGCGCGCCACCGATTCGGGCGTCAGGATCTGCCGGCCGTCCACGCTGCCCCTCCCTATATAGAAGCGCGCCAGTTGGGCCAGTTCATGGGCGCTGACGACCAGCGAGCCGGACGGCTTGAGCACAATGTGCTGGTACGGAGTGGGCTCTCCAGCGGACCCGTAACTTTTGGCCATGCTGCCGGCAAGGGCGGGCGTCAGCGCAAAGTCGGCGCCGCGCATGCCCATTGGCACCAGGATGGTGGTGCGCATGTAGTCGTCGAAGGAAAGGCCCGTGACCTTTTCGATGGCATAGCCGGCCACGGCGGGGCCGGCGTTGTTGTAGACCGTGAACATCCCCGGCCGCCAGCGGCTGCTCATGCCCGGGCTGCTGAAAGTGATGCCCTGCAAGGTGGACCAGGAAGCCTCGCTTTTTGCCAGGACCCTGGTCGAGATATCGGGCCAGCCGGTGGTGTGCTCCAACAGGTGCACCAGGCGCACGGGGTCGGTTTGTTCCCAGGGATTGGTGAAAGCGATTTCCGGCGCAATGGTGCGCAGCGGTGTATCCAGCGCCAGCTGTCCGCGTTCCACCAGGGCCATGACCCCGATGGCCGTCAAGCCCTTGGCGATGGAGGCGGCCCGAAACGGAGTGTGGGCGGTGGCTGGAATTTTCCTGTCGACGTCGGCGTAACCATAGCCTTTTTCAAAAACGATCTTGCCGTTTTCGATCAGCACCACCGAGGCGCCGGGGACCGTACCCGATTTGAATAATTCGGCCAGTTGGCGATCCAGGCCGTCAACGCTGGCCGGCGCCGCAGCATGTGCTGCGCCTCCCAGTAGCAGCGCGCCGGCCAGCATGCCAAAAGCCAGCCACGGCTTGTAAATGAATTCCATGAAGTCCGCTCCCCCGTTTGATTTCGTCAGCGCAGTGTAGAGAAGGACGGCCGCGGGTTTGAGCACCATGCGACAGGCTGCACTATCGAGGGAATTAGGCGCGATTTCGGGGAATCATCGCATCGTATCGCCATACAGATGCGTGAGCAAAAGACCAAATTTCTCAAGCCGCTCCGCTTCGGTCGGCTTGATCACGCCGTGATCCTGCAGTACTGCGATCAGCTTGGCGGGTCCGACGCGGTTGTTGCCCACGATCTCGACATGGCCTGCCTTCACCGCCACGATATTGATCAGCGGATCGCGGTCCAGCGCCGGATTGCGCTGCTCTGCGAGGGAGAAAATCGCGTCCGATTCCACGCAACTGCCATTGCTCATGCGCCGGCAGCTGCCGCTTTCATCGGTCTCGACCTTGAGAAAATCCTTCACGCGACGATCCAGCGGAGCTGGCTTGAGGATGAACGGCGCAGTCGCGCTGATCTCCGACCATTTGTCGCCCGTGACCACCTGGCAGATCTGCCCAACCAATCCCAGCGACAGCGTCCGCAGCAGCGAGCTGCCGCAATGACGCGCCGCGGCAATGCCGCCGAACGGCCCGGACACCGTTACCAGGCGCAGCTGCGCATCCTGGTCCGCCATGGCATCGAGCGTGCTGGCCGATAGTGCCTTGCGTGCGACCAGGGCGCCCTGGCTGTGGCCGATGACCGTGATGTGCTTGTTCTCCAGCCGGCTGGCCAGCTGCGCCAGCGATGCCGTGAGCTGGGCGGCGCTGACCAGCAAACTGTCGCGGTCCTTATAGTTGAAGCACACCGTCTGCTGGCCATGGAAAGCGAGCACCTGGGCCATTCCACGAAAACGCCCGGCCGAGCTGAAGCAGCCATGCACCAGCACCGTGACCGGCTGCTGCGCGTTCAGGTGCAAAGTACGGTCGCCACTGTCGGTGCACTGGCTAAGGCCGGGAATGGTCACGCTGAGATTGGCCGGCGGCAGGCGCGTGGCGTCGATCGTCATCAGCGCCGTATCGGGCGCTACCGGGGTGGCACACCCCGCCACGAGGCCAAGGGCTGCAATGGCGATGAGCGCGAGGATTCTCATCCTTCGGACAGCCTGCGCTTGTGCGCTTTGCATTGCAGGGATCCGATCGCTGCGGTTCCAGCTTCTGAAGAAATTTCTATTGTCATGATTTGCAGCATACCTGTTCAGTCACCGATGGTGACCATTGTCCTTGGTTTGCATGCAAAGGGCCAAAAAAATCGCACTCAAGGTTTTCTTAGCATTCGGGAAATATAGTTTTAAGAACAACGGCGGGTATGCACAACTATGATGCTTTCCAACGCAGCCGGTGTCACAAACCGCGCTGAATATCCCGGCCTTTTCGAACACCGTACTGGCGTCAGGCCGCATCAAGGAATGGAGAATCCGTTCCAAAACTCGAAGGAATCTTGAAATGACTTTTGCAAAACAATTATTCGGCACGGCGCTTTTCGCGGTCGTCGCAGTCTCTTCCGCTTCCGCGGCAGTGTCCCCCGCTGAAAAGCGACGATCTCGGCCTGACGCACCGCTACAAGACGGGCGACCACGCCACCGGTGCCGACCAGGGCTTGGGCAAGGATATCGGCGCGGTCCGACCGATCGGCGACAATAAATGGAGCGGCCTGATTGTCGACGGCGCCGACAAGACGGTCAATGCCAACCACCTCATCTACGGCAAGAAGGTCTATGCCATGGTATCGGGCACCGTGGTCAATTGCTGGCGCAATGCACCGGAAAACGCCAAGGCCGGCACCAAGGACCAGGACGTGCTGGACTTCTATATCAGCGTCGGTGGCAACCATGTGTGGATCAAGACGGACGACGGCGTCTACGCGGAACACGCGCACATGATTCCAGGCTCGATTTCCTCATCCATTTGCCCGAACAACAAAACGCGCTTCGACAATCCAAGCAGCAGCGTGATGCCCGCCGAAGCGCATGTCGTCAACGGCGCCAAGATCACCAAGGGCCAGTATCTTGGCCTGGCAGGCAACAGCGGCAATTCCACGGGCCCCCACGTCCATGTCCACATGGTCAAGAACAGCGAACCTTATGCCATGAAATTTGAACATGGCCAGACCACGCCGTACACCGAAGGAACCGCGGCGCCCAACGGACCATGGACGCTTTTGAAAGGCAATTCCCTGCCAACCGGCCCCATCCTGGTATGGGCGCCACGTTCGACCGGCCACTGGTATGTCAACAATATCTCCAGCGCCGCCTTCCAGGGATGGTTCAATCACATGACCGACTCGGGCCAGATGCCTGAAAACCTGTCCTGCACGTCCGGCGGCGCCTACTACAACACGGAATGGGTGCCGAGCGTGGGGAGCTGGTACGCCAGGGCCGGCATGAATGCGACCGAGATGGCGATTCAGACGAACACCCTGGCCATGCAAGGCTTCTACCAGTACAAATGGTGGTATTGCGATTCGGTGCGGTCCGCGATCTGGCGCAAGTAAATGTCGCGGCATGACTCCCTTCGAATGGGAGTCTTTTGCGGCAACCTGTTCCAAGCCAACGTCACTCGTTGGCTTTTTCTATTTTTCGGTTACATTCCGCGCTTATTCATTCCATTGTCATCTATACACTATCCATTCGATCCCCTCACGATTGGAACGTCATGAAAAAGCGCGCAGCCTTTCTTTCCGGTTCATTTTTCATCGTGCTGTTCCTGGCGGGATGCAGTTATGGACACCAGAATTTTTCCCAGCAAGGCGGTAAATTTTCGGGTCCTGATGACTATGTCGTGCAGGTTGATGACTACGGTCAGTTTTGGGACCGCCCCGCCGCCGAGTCGGTACTGAAGGAAATCGAGAAAAAAACGCGCGATTCAAATACCGTCGTGGTTCTTTTTATTCATGGCTGGCACCACAATGCAAAAATCGATGACGCGAATGCCATCGATTTTTCAAACTCGGTACTTGCATTGCGCAAGAAACTCGATGGTGGCGTTTACAAAGCGGCGCGCAAGGAACTGACGGGACGGGATGACATCAAGGTCATCAGCGTGTATGTGGGCTGGCGCGGCGAATCACTCTATTCTTATTTCGACTACTTGACTTTCTGGGGCCGGAAGGCCGCGGCAGAACGCGTCGGCGAGGGTGATTTGCGTGAATTCCTCCTCACGATGAACAATATCTACCGGCAACGAAATGTTCCGAATCAAGACACGCAGAAAAGACCCTTCATGGGCATGACGACCTTCGGACATAGCTTCGGAGGCCAGGTCCTGATGAAGGCTGTGGCGGGAACCCTGGAACAAGAACTGATTGAGAAAAAATCCAGGCAACTCGCTAATCCGCACGAGACCGGGTCCCCTTTGCTTGGTTTTGGCGATCTCGTGGTGTTGCTCAATCCCGCCCTGGAAGCCTTGCAATTTGAACGCATCAATCGCCTGAGCCAGGAACTCAAATATGATGCACGCCAGTTGCCTCTGTTCCTCGTCTTGTCAGCGGAAAATGACAAGGCCAGGCAAGTTCTATTTCCGATCGGCAGGAGCATCGCCTCCATAGGTCGCGCGCAGTTGAAGGACAAACAGTCGGCGATGTGGAAAACAACCCTCGGCGAGTATAAAGAGCAGCGCACCCATGCTCTCGAACTCAAGGACGATGGCAAGATGCCGGCCGCGATGAATTTGCTGAATTCAAAAATGTACGAAAGTGCATGCGCCATGATCAAGACCGACCTCTCGGCGCTGAAGTTGCACATAGGAGAGCTGTATCTCATTCCAAAAGCAGATCGCCTCCCCTACCATCCTTACCTGGTGACTTACGTTGATGGTGAAGTCATCATTAAACACCGTGGCATTTTCGAGGCGGAACTCGGACTCTTCCTGAATGACTACATCGCCGCGATGCAGGGAAAGCGCATGCTATTGGCCAACCCAAAATACGCCGACTGCTACAAGGCCTAGCCACCATTGCCACTTTGCAGGATCCGCAATCTGTCCCGGCATTGACGCTGTCAATTATGCAGACACCGTCTGCGCAATTGACCGCGCGTAGTAGCTGGTGCCGCTTTGGGCGACGCTGGTACGCGTCGCCAGATGATGGCGTGCGACAATGCGTCTCTTCTCCAAAGCAGAGGGCAAAAATGCCAGGCATATCCATTCAGCTCGATGACGCCCACGTAGCGACGATCAACCTGGCTGGCATGGATGTCGTGAATATTCATGTCCATGGCGCGCTCGATACTTTGCCGAAAGCCTCGCTCCACGCGATGGGCGGCAACTATGACGAAGGCGGATGCGGCCATCTGATCTGGGTCGGCGAACTTTCCCTGCAGCCTGGCCAGGTATTGCGTGTCACGTTGGCCGAGACATGCGACGCCTGGGACCAGGGCAAGACCATTGAAGAGCTTTTCCCCAATGAAGAGCTACCCAGGCAAACCGACTTCACGATCAGCGAAGACATGGCCGCAGAAATACGCGCCCGACCAAGAATACACGAGTCTTTCGCTGTGCAAGCCCGAACCTCACAGGGTCAACAGGCCGCAGCGGTGAGCAATGAGAAAAATACGGACTTTTCCTTTGGCGTTTTGTGGGACTTCACGCAGCCGAGCCAAGCGCATGTTAGTTTAGGCACGCACTGCCTCGACGACGTGCTGGCGCGTCAGGCGGGAACAAATCATCTGGAGGCGGCATTGTCATTCGGCGATAGCGCCGTGTTTACCCTGGACCGGTAATGCGGCGAGCGCAAGTAAATGTCGCGGCATGACTCCCATGCGCCGGGAGTCATGCGCCGACAGGGGAATAGCCTGGCATCAGGCCTTGGTGTATTCCACAGCCAGGCCGGCGTGGGCGTTATCCCCTGCAATCGATACGACAGCGGCGGCCAGCGTATATCCTTTCCAGTCGCCGGTGGCGTAGGCGCAGTCGAGGTCCCACGCCGCCTGCCCGCCTGCCAGGACGAGCGTCTGGATATCGCCGAATGTCGCCTTGAGATGGTCGGGTTTGGCCCGGTTGAAATCGCCTATCCAGATCACCTTCTCGGCCTTGCCGAATTGATTGGCCAGCACGATGTCCACCGCCGCGTTGAGCGCCAGCGTGGCCGCGGCGGCGTCGGCCGATTTCAAGTGCATGAAGACCACCCTGACGGCGTCGCCGCCATTGATGGTAAACGTCACCAGCGGCCGGACATGCTGGGCCGTCGTATCCAGGTCCTTGGGGGTGGCGATAATCCGCCCGCTCGCCGTCTGGATCGACATCACCGGCACCGAATCTTTCTTGGAATCCCACGCCAGGGTGAAACCGTCCTTCACCACATCCGACTCGGCCAGCATGATCACGCTGTAGTCCTTGTATTTGATGGCTCCCCAGTTACCGCCCCCGCCTTGGTTCATATAGAACAGTTTCACGTTTACCTCCCGAAATGAGCATGTCACGCCGGCCTTGGCCGGCGCTTCTACATCCTAGTTGCCGAAACCGCTGTCCAGGCTGGCGGTATAGGCGTACACCAGGCCATTCTGATTCGAACCGGTGGCAAAGATGCCATATGCGACAGTCCAGTTGATTTGCTGGTTTGGATTGATGCTGTGATGCCCCTGCGCCGTGCCGGCAAAACCGCCCTGGGAGCTGATTTGCAGGGCGATGGTATTCGCCATGCCGGCAATGGTGTCGGTGTCCGCGTCGATCTCCCAGTTCCCGAAGTCCTGCGTCATTTGTGCCACGACGCAGCTGACGCCTTGACCGCTCACATAGGACATGACAACGCCATTGTCAAAGCCTGCCGGGCTCGAGTTGGGGAATTGGCTGGCAAACATTTTTTTTGTTGCACTGAGAGCGCCGCCCATCGCACTTCTCAACGCCGAATTGATGTCATTCGCATCGCTCTGCGTCACGGTATAGCTCGACACCCTGCGACCTGGCGAATCGAGCATGACCGCTACCGGCACAACGCTCATGAGGCTCGACGCGATCGACGTCAAACCGGTCACTGCGGCGCCGACATCGGAAATACCCTTTGTAACACTTGAGACTACCCCATCAATGCCCGAGGTGATGTCCGAGACGATATTGCCCATGATTGCTCCTAGAATGGAAATGTTGAATTAAGCACGAACGCCACCATGGCGTCCCGTGCGGGAAGCGCAAGCTGTTCGGTGAATCAACTTGCCGCTGAGTCCAGAATAGGCTGATCGATGGGCCGCGCTAAGTAGCACGACGTAGCGCCGGCGCAGGGCAAAGTAACGCGTACGTAACGCGCCGGGCTGGCTCCCGCCTGGGGGGCGGCGGGAGCAGGCGGGATCAGGCGGACTGGCCTTGCACCTGGAGCGTGTCCGGGCGGTTGATCACCTCGGGATCGTGGGCATATACGGTTCCGCTCTTGTCGGCGACGTTGAGCTCGAACTTGAAGTCGGCGTAACTTGTGTCGATATCGCTAAAGACCATGAGCTTGCCGTTGCGGCTGATGGAAATCGTACTCATCTGGCCGTCATCGATGCCCGGAACCGATGGGAGCAGGAATACCACGTCGGCAGGCGTGGGTTCAACCAGCTGGTAAATCAGGACGGCGGCGCCGTCGCCCACCCAGACCCTCTCCGGGTAACAGGAAAAATCGAAACCACCGCCGGACTTGGCCAGGGCTTCCACCTGGACGATATAGGTTTGCGGGACAACGGAGCGTGCGAGTGTCATTGAATTTCCTTTTTAAAAGGTGTGGGTGGAAAGATATTCCAGGTAAGTCGGGTCCCGAAATTGCATGGTCGCCAGCGCCGCGCGTTCCGTGGCCACGCGCGCGGGCTCGCGCACGCACAGGTGCGCCATGACCCATGGCGCCAGCAGGCGGAAGTCGCGGCTGCCTGCCATCACCGGCTGCAGCAGCGCTTGCGCCGCGCGGCAGGAACGCTCGGCCGCGGCCTGGTCGCCTTGCAAGGCGTCGAGGTTTGCCCGCAACAAGAAATTTTCAGCGAGCGACACACGGATGGGCCGGTCCATGGGCGCCTTGACCAGCAAGCCTTCCAGGGTGGCCTGGGCTTGCCCGAGCAGCGCCGGTGCGTGGCGCACACCGGGAAAGCGCAAGGTCGCACGCCGCTGCTGCGTCATGGCGACCAGGCGCTGCACACTGAGCTTGCTGGGCTCGAGGCGTCCCAAGGCGCCCAGCCTGTCGGTAAGCGTTTGCAGCGCCGCCGCCGTCCTGTCCACGCTGCCAGCATGGGCTTGCGAGCCCAGCAACTTCAACTCGGCGCTGTACAAATCCATTTGCCAGTCGCGGTTGCTGGGATCCTGCCGCGTAATGGCGAGCATCTGGTCCCGGGCGCGTCCGAAGTCCGCGCTGGCCAGGTCGGACTGCCCCAGGGCCCAGCGCAATTCCCCACGGCGCGAATAGGCCAACGCCATGCGGTGGCCCCACACGGCATTGCTGGCGTCGCGTTCGCGCAAGGGCTGGATCAGGCCAAGCTCGCGCTCATGCAAGGCCATCGCCTCTTGCAGCTTGCCCAGTTTTCCGGTGGCGCTCGCCAGCCAGGAGACGCTGTTGGCCAGGTCCGCCGCCACTTTTTCGTCCGTCGGCTTGCGCCCGAGCACGCGGCTTTTCAAGGCGACCGATAGCTGGAACGCACTGGCCGCCCGTTCGATATCGCCCTGCTTCAGGAACACGGTCCCCAGGTTGCTGTGCGCGTAGGATTGCTCCAGCCAGGCGTCCACATCGGCGGGGTCGCTTGCGGCAAGTGCGTCGCTCAGCTGCAAATAGTCATGGAAGTACAGGGCCGCCTTGTCGAAATTTTTGCGGTCGAGATAAATCTGGCCCAGCCAGAATGCATTGGCCCCCAGGTCCTTGAGCAATGCCCGGCTGGCGGGATCGCTGTCGCGTTGTTTCTGCAGGATGCCTTTCGCGGCAAGCAGGGCCCGCTCGGCCGACACCGGGTCGGCCCGGGCAATATTGACCTCGGCGATGACTTGCAGGGCCTTGGCCCTTTGCGCCAGCGCGCCCGGGGTCGGCGACGGCGCCTCCTTGTCCGACAGATAGGCGAGCGCGCGCGAACTGATGCTGTCGAGCAGATCGAGCCGGCCCAAGGGCCGCAGTTTGTCGACGAAGCCACTGAGCATGAAACCCATCAACTCTTCGGCCTGGCCTTGCTGGTGCGCTGCCTTCTGCTGGGCGGCGCGCGCCGCCAGCCCCATGCCGCCTGCCAGCAGGGCCAGGCCGACGACGACGCTGAGCAGGGCCAGCCGCACGCGTTCGCGGGTTTTCACGCGTTTTTGCGAGGCTGCGATAAATTGCCTTTCAAGCGGCGTCAGGATGAACCCCGGCACCTGGCACAGCTCGCCGGCCTGGTTGGCCTGGATTCCCGGCGGCAGCAGCAGGTCCGGCGGCCTGGCGCCCGCTTCCCAGCGCGCGGCCTGCAGGCTGATACGGGCGCGCGTTTGCAGGGTGCGGCGATGGCTCTCGGTCCATGCCGTCACCCGCGGCCAGCGGCGCAGCAAGGCTTCGTGGACGACGCCGAATGCCGGGATGCCGCCGAACAGGTCGCTGACGAAGAGCCTGGCCTCGACCATTTCCTTGACCAGCTCGGTTTCCGCCGCGCTGTGCAGTGCAGTCCAGGGAACGCGCCTGGAGGTGACCGCCAGGTCGCCTTCCGTCACCACAATCAATTGCGACAGTACGCGTGGCAAGGCTTCGATCAATACCGGCGGCAAACTGGCCACCAGCTGTTCCGCGCGGCGCCCGATCGCGCCTTCGATGCCCCCCAGCTTGCGAAAGACATCGAACAGCAGTTCGCCCTTGGCGCTACGCTGCCGGTAGAGTTCTTGCAGGCAGTATTGCAGCAGCGGCAAAGCGTCGGCGCTGCCGGCGGCCGCATCGCACAGCGCATCGTCAAGCCGTCCGTCGCCGGCTTCCTCATGGCCGAACTGGAGCTGGGCGGCGCGGGCGGGCTGGCGGATGATCTGGCCCAGCTCGGTCACACTGGGCGGCAGCAAATCGAAGTGCCCGCCGCGCAGCTTGAGCGCCATCAGCTCGGGATAGGCCGCCAGGTCGGGGTAGAAGTCGTTGCGGCAAGCAAGAACAAGCAGGAAGGGGCCGGCCCGGGCCAGCATGTCCAGCACCGCCAGCAAGTGCCGCCGTTCGCGCTCGCTCACCTGCGGCAGGCGGAACAGGGCCTCGAAGCGGTCGATAAACAGCAAGCTGCGCTGGGGCGCCGCTGCCAGCAATTGCGCCAGCACGGCATCGGGGTCGGTATGGAGACGCTGGCCCAGCGAGTCGGCGCTGTCGCCCGGAAACCAGGAGCCGCCGGCGGCGTCCTGGCCGTCCAGCAACACGCTGGCCAGGGCCATGATGGCGCTGGCGTGTCCCATGTCGGCGCAATCGAGCAACAAGTGGGCATCGATGGCCAGTTCGGGAAAGGCTTGGTGCGCCGCTGTCAACCGCGGCACCACCCCTGCCCGGACCAGCGATGTCTTGCCCGAACCCGAAGGGCCCAGGATCAACACCATGGCGCACGCCGCCTTTGCCTGTGCCTGCATGACCTGCAGCAATTGCGTGACCGCGCGCTGCCGCCCGAAAAAGATCGCGGCGTGCTGTTCCTGGAACGCTTCCAGGCCGCGAAACGGCGAACCCTCGGTCCAGGACTCGGCCACCGCCTCGTCTTCCCACAGGACGGCGGCGACGATGCGGTAGCCTCGTTTCCTGATCGTCTCGATATAGCGGGGAGCCGTGCTGGAATCGTCGAGCACCCGGCGCAACTGGGTAATGGTTTTGTGGACGGGATTGTCGCCGCCCATCGTGCTTCCCCAACATGCCGTCAGGATCTCGTCACTGGAAGCGACCTCGCCGTCAAGTTGACATAGGAACAACAATACGTCCATCGCACGCGGCTCCAGCTGGCGCCGTCCGGCCGGGCCGCTGACTGAATTGCTGGCCGGGGCGATCAGCCATTCGCCCAACTGGAAATTTCCGCGCTTGATTGAGGGCATCGCGGCTTCTTTTTTTTCCATATAAAACAATACCTTATAAACCGGAAGGTTTCCAGAAGGCGAATCTTGTCACTTTTGCCCTACAGTGACTGAATTGAAAAATTGAATAATATGCAAGCAAAAGGAGCATACCATCAACGTCCATCAATTGCCTAAGCCCGATCTCGACGACAGCGCCGCACCAGCGCCCGCCCACGAAATCCGCGCCGAACTTTACCGGGTCCTGGCCAGTGCCGGATTCTGCAATGCGCCGCGCAACCGGCGCCTGCTGGCGCATATTGTTGACAGTTTCTTGACAGGCGCCCTGCGCGAATTGCAGGAGTACGCAATCGGACTGACCGTTTTCAAGCGCGATGCCGCCGTCTATTCCACCGCCGAAGACCCCATCGTGCGGGTCCAGGTAGGCCGCCTGCGCCAGAAGCTGGCGGACTATTACGCGTCCGACGGGCACGGCAACGCCTTGCGCATTGCGATTCCCCTGCGCAGTTACGTGCCTTCGGTATGCAAGAACAGCCGCGCCGCCGGCGTGCGGCAGATCGCCTTCATGCCCCTGTCCTATTTAGGAGTCGACACCGACGTTGAAAGCTTCAATCGCGGCGTCAATGAAGAATTGCGCCATCGCCTGCATCAGCTGGGCGCCGACGCGCTCCCGGCGCAAGAGCGGAACAATTACCGCCTTGAAGGTAGCTTGCGGGCCGATTGCCAGACGATCCGGGTCAGCTTGCGTATGTTTGACGCATCGTCCAACGCGTTGCTGTGGAGCAAACAGGTGGATGCGTCCCGCAGCTTGTCCATTGCCCAGCAGTCCAGCCTGGCGACAGCCTGCTGCAGGACGCTCGCCGCCTTTTTAAGGTGACGCCGCTTGCGGGCAATAGTTCCGCCCCACCAAGACAAGGTTCGCTGTAAGCACCCCCCTCGCACGACGCAGAACCAGGCCGCGCGCCTGTGCGGGACCGCAGGCCGCCCTGCCGCTCATCCCGCTTTTTTACCGCTCATCAAGTCCAGTCGACCACTCGTTTTTCCGCCATTCCCCCGGCATGCCCGCGCCTTTACTCTGGCTTCATGAAGTGGCCCCCAGCCACCCGAATGACCTTCCGGAGAGAACGACATGCTATCGATCAAGCACCTGAACAAGACTTACGCGAACGGCGTCCACGCCACCAACGACATCAGCCTGGAAATTCCGACCGGCCTGTTCGGCTTGCTCGGCCCTAACGGCGCCGGCAAGTCCTCGCTGATGCGCACCATTGCCACTTTGCAGGATCCGGACAGCGGCAGCATCCACTTCAACGGCGTCGACGTGCTGGCCGACAAGCAAGGCTTGCGTCGCCAGCTCGGCTACCTGCCGCAGGACTTCGGCGTCTATCCCAAGGTCAGCGCGCTGGACCTGCTGAACCATTTCGCCATCCTGAAAGGCATCACCCAGCGCGGCGAACGCAAGGAAATGGTCGAAGGCTTGCTGCACCAGACCAACCTGTGGGAAGCGCGCAAGCGCGGCGTGGGCAGCTATTCGGGCGGCATGCGCCAGCGCTTCGGCATCGCCCAGGCCCTGCTTGGTGCTCCCAAACTGGTCATTGTCGATGAACCGACCGCCGGCCTGGACCCGGACGAACGCAACCGCTTCCTGAACCTGCTGGCGCGCATAGGCGAACAGGTGGTCGTGATCCTGTCGACCCATATCGTCGACGACGTCACCGACCTGTGCCCGCGCATGGCCATGATCAGCAAGGGCAAGGTGCTGATCGAAGGCGCGCCGCAAGCGGCCATCGACCGCCTGAAGAGCCAGGTATGGCGCCGCAGCGTCAGCGATGCCGAACTGCCCGCCTACCAGCGCAACTTCACGGTGCTGTCGACCCGCCTGGTGGCCGGCAAGCCGCAAATCAATGTGCATGCGCACTCCCAACCCGATGACGGCTTCGTGATGGTCGAACCGGACCTCGAAGACGTCTATTTCCTGCAACTGCGCTCCACGCAGCCCGCCCAACTCGCAGCCTGAGGAAACGATCATGTGGCAAGAATTTTTACGTTTTGACCTCCGCTACCAGTTGCGCCAGCCACTACTCTGGCTGACCGCGCTGGCCTTGTCGGTAATGGCCTTCATGAGCGCCAGCAACGACTCCTTCCGCATCGGCGGCGCCATCGGCAACGTGCACATGAACGCACCCGTCGTCATCGCCAACCAGCTGAGCATCCTGTCCATCATCGCCATGTTCCTGGTGACCGTCTTCATCGCCGGGGCCGTATTGCGCGACAAGGAAGTGGGCATCGCCGACATGCTGTTCGCCACACCCATGCGCAAGCTCGAATACCTGTTCGGCCGCTTCTTCGCCGGCTTCCTGGCTTGCCTGGCGATCTTTGCCCTGATCACGCTGGCCATGATGCTGGGCGCGAACATGCCCTCGATCGACCCGGCCCGCCTTGGCGCGTTTTCCCTGTATTCCTACGCATGGAGCTTCTGCGTGTTTGTCGTGCCCAACCTGCTGTTCGTCGCCGCGCTGCTGATGATGCTGGCGGCCACCACGCGCTCCATGATCCTGGTGTACGTGGGCGTGCTGGCCTTCATGGTGATGTGGTCGGTTGCCGGCGCGCTTGGCAGCGAAGGCGGCAACGCCTCGATGGCCGTGCTGCTCGACCCCTTCGGCGTGCGCGCGCTCAAGCAGGCGACCCGCTACTACACCAGCGCCGAATCGAACACGGCCCTGCCGTCCCTGTCCGGCCTGCTGTTGATGAACCGCGTCATCTGGACCATGATCGCGCTGGGCATGTTTGCCGCCACCGTCATCCTGTTCAAGCCGCAGCGCACCGGCACCGGCCGTGGCTGGTTCGGCAATGCGCGCAAAACTGTCGCCGTTGCCAGTGCGCCGGCGGCCTTCAGCGTGCGCCGCATCGCGCCCCGTTTCAGCGCGTCGACCGCCTGGTCGCAATGGTGGGCCGTGCTGTGTTTCGATGCCAAGGGTGTCATCAAGAGCATGCCTTTCCTGGTCATGTTGCTGCTGGCGATAGCCAATTTTGTGGCCAACTTCGCCATCGGCGGCATGCGCTTCGACAGCGCGCCCTACCCGCTCACCCGGCTGCTGATCGAAGAGCTGGCCGGCGGCATCAATTCGATGCTCGTGATCGTGCTCATTTTCTACAGCGGCGAACTGATCTTCAAGGAACGGCAAGTCAAGATCAGCGACGTCGGCGATGCATTGCCGGTGCCGAACTGGGTACCCCTGATGGCCAAGGCCGCGGCGCTGGTGGCGGTGATCTTCGCTTTCCTGTTTGCCGGCGTGGGCGCCGCGCTGGTGATCCAGCTGGTACAGGGCGGCGCGTCCGTCGAAGGCATGCTCTACCTGCAAGGCACACTGATCAACGCCGTCTATTTCATTCTGATGGCGCTGGCCATCCTGTCGCTGCAGACCATCACCAACAATAAATATATCGGCTATGGCCTGGCGATCGCCCTGTTCCTGTCGAACACCGTGCTGACCGGCATGGACCTGGACCACAAGCTGTACAGCTTTGCCGCGCTGCCCACCCTGACCTACTCCGACCTGAACGGCTATGGCCATTTCCTGACGGGCTGGTCGTGGTTCGCACTGTACTGGGCACTGTCCTGCGTGGCGCTGCTGATCGTGGCGCAAGCATTCTGGCAGCGCGGCCTGGCGCTGGACGGCGTGGCGCGCCTGGCGTCGGCCATGCGTAATTTGCGCGGCAAGGCCGGCCTGGCCCTGGCACTGAGCCTGGCGGCATGGGGCGGTACGGGCGCCTGGATCCATTACAACACCAATGTCCTGAACAACTACCAATCCCCGGACGCCGTGCTTGACGCCCAGGCCGACTACGAAAAGCTGTACCGCAAAACACTCGGCCTGCCGCAACCGAGCCTGACGAGCGTGCGCGCCAATGTCGACATCTTCCCGGCCGAGCGCCGCGTCACCATCAAGGGCCGTTACCTGCTCAAGAACAAGACCTCAGCCGCGCTGGCCACGCTGCGGGTACAGACCGACATCAGCGCCGAGACCACCATCGACCAGCTGCCGCCGCATACCGTGGTCAGCGACGACAAGCGCTTCGGCTTCAAGGTCCTGCAACTGGCCGAGCCGCTCGCGCCAGGCGCCACGCTGGCCTTCGACTTCACGGTGCAGGTGCGCAATCCGGGCTTTACCAATAGCGGCGCGCCCGACACCGTCAACCACAACGGCACCATGTTCGCGTCGGAAAACTTCTTCCCTACCCTGGGCTATGTGCAGGCGCGTGAAATCGACGACCGCAACGAACGCCGCAAGCGCGGCCTGGGCGAGCCGCATCGCATGCCCAAGCTGGAAGACCAGCAGGCGCACTACAGCAATTTCTGGAAACTGTTCGGCTTTGACGGCGACCTGATCGACTTCGAAACGACGGTCTCGACCAGTGCCGGCCAGACCGCGTTCGCCCCGGGGCAGCTGGAACAGCGCTGGGAAAAAGATGGCCGCAATTATTTCCGCTACAAGATGGACAAGCCTATCCTGCCCTTCTTCTCGTATCAGTCGGGCACGTGGGAAGTGAAGAAGGCCGACTGGAACGGCGTGGCCATCGAGGTCTACTACGACAAGAAGCACGCCTGGAATATCGACAGCATGATCAAAGGCACGCAGCGCGCGCTGGACTACAACACGGCAAACTTCGGTCCGTATCCGCACAAGCATGTGCGCATTCTCGAGACCCCGCTGTACCAGGCCTTCGCACGCAGCTTCCCGGGCACGGTGCCGTTTTCCGAGTCGCTCGGCTTCGTCTCCGACATGCGCAAGCCGGACAGCGTCGACCACGTGTTCTACGTCACGGCCCACGAAGTGGCGCACCAGTGGTGGGGCGACCAGGTCATTGCCGCCAACGTCCAGGGCAGCGCCATGATCACCGAATCGCTGGCGGAATATTCGGCACTGATGGCGCTCGAGAAGGAATTTGGCGCCGAGAAAGTACGCCATATCCTGCGCTGGGACATGGACCAGTACCTGGCCGGCCGTGGCAAGGAACTGGTCGGGGAACTGCCGCTGTTGCGCGTTGAAGGGCAGATCTACTTGCAGTACCGCAAAGGCAGCCTGGCCTTCTACCGCCTGCGGGAAGAGATCGGCGAAGCGGCGCTTAACCGCGCGCTGAAGAACTTCCTGGACGCGCAGCGTTACCAGAGCGCGCCGTATGCGACCAGTCTCGACTTGCTCAAGTTCATACGCGCCGAGGCAGGACAGGACAAGCAGGAACTGATCACGGACTTGTTCGAGCGGATCGTTATTTACGACAACCGCGTGCTCGAGTCGACCACCCGCCAGCGCGCCGATGGCAGGTGGGATGTCACGGTCAAGCTGTCGCTGGCCAAGCTGGAAGCCGATGGCAAGGGCAAGGAAAGTGCGCGCAAGTACGACGAGCTGGTCGACGTGGCCATCTTCGCGGGTGGCGAACGGGTCTTGCACCGCCAGAAGTATGCGCTGAAGGCAGGCGAGTCGAGCTTGACGGTCACGGTGGCCGACAAGCCGGTCGAAGCCGGCGTCGATCCATACAACCTGCTGATCGACCGTGTGGCGGGCGACAACCGCAAGAAAGTGACGGTTGCGAATTGACCCCGACGTTTACAGGCGGTTGGTTTGCTTGAACTCGGCGGCACGGCGGCGCGACATGGGCACCTTGATCTCATCCTTGAGCGTCATGACCATGGCTCCCGCCGGCCCCGGCGCAATATCGACCACGAACTTGAGGTTGACGATCTGGCGCCGGCTCACCCGCATGAAGTTTTCCGGATCGAGCTTGGCTTCGAGCTGGTTGAGCGAACGCAGCAGCAACGGGCGGTTGTGATCGAAATAGACGCGCGTGTAATTGCCTTCCGATTCAAACAGCACAATCTGCTCCAGCGCCACAAACCAGCAGCGCTCCCCATCCTTGATGAACACCTTGCCGTCGGACGCCTGCGGGCGCGCCTTGGGCGCGTCGGCCAGGCGCTCGTACTTGGCCAGCGCATGGGCCAGCCGCGGCGGTTCTATGGGCTTGAGCAAGTAGTCGAGCGCGCTGACGTCGAAAGCCTTGATCGCATACTGGTCGAACGCGGTCGTGAAGATCACGGCCGGGGTCACGTCGAGCGCGGCCAGCAGGTCGAAGCCGCTGCCACCGGGCATCTGCACATCGAGGAAAATCAGGTCGGGCTGCAGTTCCGCGATCGCGGCCAGGCCGTCGGGCATATTGCCCGCTTCGCCAATGACGACCACCTCCGGGTGGACCGCCAGCAGCCGCCGCAACTCGTAGCGCGCAAGGCGCTCGTCGTCGATGATCAAGGCTTTCATGCTAATTCCTGTGGCAAAGTGATGCGCGCGGTGACCCAGCCGTCTTCGGCGGCCAGGGTGCAACTGGCGCGCGGGCCGAACAGTAGCGCCAGCCGTTTCGAGGTGTTGACGAATCCCAGGCGGGTCGATGCGCTCGCTTCGGCCAGCGTGCCCTGGTTGGCGACGCTGACCTCGACCATGTCGTCCCGGCGGCGCGCGCTGATGTGCACCTGGCATGCCGTCATGCTGTGCTCGACGCCATGCTTGATGGCGTTTTCGACCAGCGTCTGCAGGGCCATCGGCGGCATCGCGACCTCGTTGAAGTCGGGCGGGACATCGATCGTCAGTTGCAGGCGGTCGTCGAAGCGCAGCTTTTCCATGCCAAGGTAGGCATCGAGGGCGGTCATTTCGTCGGCCAGCCGCACCGTGGGGTACTGGCCCGCGTGCAGGCTGTGGCGCATCATTCCCGCCAGCTGGCCCACGGCGCGGGCGGCCGCTTCGGTATCCTGGTAGATCAGCGCGCGTATGCTGTTCAGGCTGTTGAAGAAGAAATGGGGATTGACCTGGGCTTGCAGGGCGCGCAGCTCGGCGTCCTTGACATGGACTTCCATTTCCAGCTTTTCAAGTTCGAAACGGACCGCGCGGCGGCGCGACAAGGCGACCGCGTAACACAAGGTCCACACCATGAACACGCCGAACCACAGGAAGAACACGCCAACCACGAGGAGCGGTACGTCGTCTGGCTGTTCGGTCAGGAAACGTCCGTCGCGAAACACCTGGTCGGAAAATATCAGGACGCCCGTCTGCACCAGGGCCATGGCCAGAAGCCAGGCGAGGACTTGCACGATAGGGAAAGCACCGTTGCCATGAAGCCAGCCGCGCGCGCGCAAATGCAGGCGCCAGCGGTGTGACAAGGCAAAGCCGCACAGCATGCAAAAAGTCTTCGCCAGGGCAAAGCGCAGCACCGCATCCCAGCTGCCCGAAGCCGACGACAGGACGTTGAACACGGTCAGGCTGCCCCAGCCGCCAAGCTGGCACAGCCAGTATGCGCGTTCATGGCCAGCCGTATCGGGCCCGCTGGTCTTGCTCAATTCGACTGCTTGCATGCAAATCACTTTTTCACGACGCGGGTAGGAGCGCAAGAATATCACTGTCCAATTGGAAATGAAAAGCGATGCAATGATGACGCCTGGGCATGATGCAGTAAAAATATGCGAATGGAGGTATATTTATAGAAAATATGCGCATTTCATGCGTTTAAACACATATCTTTAAATTATGCGTTTGGTGATATAATTTTTACGATTAGGAGGACTTTATGTCTTTTGACGCATATTCACTACATACGCTGCCAGATCTTGGCGCGCATTACCGCGTACTACGCAAGAATGCCGGCAAGACCCAGCGCGAGGTTGCCGCAGCCGTAGGGATGCGACAAGAAGCGCTATCACGCTTCGAATCGGGCCGCGGTAACGATTTCTCCCTGACCAAATTGCTCCGCTTATTGCAAGTCCTGGACATGGAGCTGGACTTCAAGGCCGCAACGCGCAGACCGACGCTCAGTGATGTCCTCCAGGAACGCCGCAGCATTGCCAACACCGGGCCTGACGCCCGATGAAACTCAATGTCTTCGTGCATGGCAGGCATGTGGCAATTCTGGAGAGTGCCGATGGCTTTGAGCACCAGCTGACCTATTTGCCTGGCACCAGTCCTGACGACTTCGTCTCGCTCACCATGCCGGTCCAAACGCCCAGCTGGACGTGGCCAACCCTGCATCCCTTCTTTCAGGTGAGCTTGCCGGAGGGATTCCTGCTCTCGGTGCTGAAGGAACAGCTTGGGCCGCACCTGGGCGCCAGTCCACTGGATCTGCTGTCGGTGGTCGGCCACAACCTGATCGGACGGGTGCAAGTGAGCGCCGGTACCCAGGCAAACGCGGTCGCGGCAATCGAAGACCTTGGCCCCTTGCTCCACGGTAGTTCATCGCCACGCGTCTTCCTTGAACTGATGGCGAGATATGCGGCATCTGGCGTTTCCGGCGTGGTGCCCAAATTCCTCACGCCCGAAACCGAGGCGCTGTTTCGCAAAGGCTCACTTGCCACCGAACGGCACATCGTCAAGGCGAGTTCGGAACATCAGCCATTCGTGGCGCTCAACGAGCATCTGTGCATGCAAGCGGCGGCTGCCACGGGTGTCGCTACGGCACGCACGATCGTCTCCGACGACGGCCAGGTACTCATCATTGAGCGTTTCGACATCGATGCGGAAACAGGGAAGCGCAAGGGCTTTGAAGACTTCTGCAGCCTGCTCGGTTTGCCTCCGGAACAGAAGTACAACTCCACATGGGAACGGGTGGCCCGTCTCGTCAGGGACTATGTGCCGGCCGCTGGCGTGCGCGCGGCGAACGAACAGCTCGCCGTCGTGCTGCTACTGAGCCATGCGCTGGGAAATGCCGATTGCCACACCAAAAATCTGGCATTCCTCTACGATGACTTCGACAACGTTGCGGTGGCGCCCATCTACGACATGCTGAGCATCCTGGCATATGACCAATATGCGCACAACCCACCTGGAATGTTTCTCGATGGCCGCAAGCGTTGGGACGCGCCCAAGGCGCTATGGCGCTACCTCCAACAGCATTTGGGCATCGAACCAGCTCGACAGCGCGTGCTCGTCGACCGCGTATGCAGTGCTGTGGCGCAGACCGTTCCATCGTTGATGCAACACATCCGGCACACCGCGGGATTCGCCGAGATCGGACTGCGCATGCTATGGGAATGGAACGAAGGCATGAAACGGCTCAGTGACAGGCGTACTTTCGCGCTGTCCGACTGGATCGACGATGCAGAAGCACAAGGCTTGCCGCGGCGTGCCCCAGCATCACTTTGATTGATTTTTCGCAAATCAAATTGCGAGTTTGACAATAATGCCTGGGGCGCGGATACTTTCCCCAGATCATAGTCGGAGGAAAGCATGACAGGCCAGTCACCGTTGCAGCCACTACCACTCAGTTCCCTGAGCGCCATCCTGGAGGCGCGCGCGCACATCGCGCCCACCGTGTTCGACGGCCCCGATTTCGAAAACTGGCTGGTGAAAAATACGCTCGCCGTGCTGAAACCGGTGGCGCGCGTGGGCGTGTGGGTACTGCTTGCCGCCATCCTGGCGGGCGACATCCAGGTCATCGAAATGGGGCTGTGGGAAAAAGACTTGCAATGGCGCCTGATGATCCTCTGGCACGCGGCGATGTTGTCGTATTTCCTGTGCCTCGTGGGCGTGTTGCGTTTCGGCGTAGGCGAACGCGCTCCGCGCACCGTGGTCGTTGCGGCCATCGTCGGCGCCCAGGGCTTGTTTACCTGGTTCGGCTACATTTCGTGGGCCCTGTCCGGCGACCTGTCCTTATGGGCGATGTGCTCGATGGTTGTGGCCAGCGTCATGTTCTATCCGGGCCGCCTGCGCATTTACCTGTATTCCGCCAGCGCCGCCGGACTGGCGGTGACGATGTATATGAACGGGCGGCGTCCCGAATTCTTCGTCAATGGCGATGTCATCAATATGGTGGTCGTGGTGGTGATGGCGAGCATGATCGACCGCTTCATGATGGCCCAGAACCAGGATCTGTTCCGCCGCCAGCGCATGGAAGCCTACGAACGCGCGCGCGCCGACGACATCCTGTACAACACCTTGCCTGTCTCGATCGCCGACGAACTAAAGCGGAACAATATCGTCAAGGCTGAAAAATATGACCGGATGCCGGTTCTGTTCGCTGACATCGTGGGCTTCACCAGCTTTTCCAGCAAGATGCCGCCCGATGCCCTGGTGTACGTGTTGAACGAGATTTTTTCCCGCTTCGATGCCCTGGTCGACCAATACCAGGCGGAAAAAATCAAGACCATCGGCGACGCCTACATGGTCGTTGGCAAAGGCAACAGCGTAGCCATCGCCGACCTGTCGCTTGAATTCATGCGCGCCATCGACGACTATAATCGGCGCAACGGGGTCGACTTTTCGCTGCGCATCGGCATTCATATCGGGCCGACGGTGGCCGGCGTGATCGGCCTGAAGCGTTTCCTGTACGACGTGTGGGGCGACGCCGTCAACACGGCCAGCCGGATGGAGTCGGCGGGCGAGCCCGGCAGGATCCACGTCAGCAGCGCCTTCCATGCGGAACTGGCGGACAGCTTCCTGTTTGAAACGCGCGACATGATTGAAGTGAAGGGAAAGGGACAGATGCAGACTTACTTCCTGCTGGGACGCGCAAGCAAAGACGCACCGCCATGCAATTGAAGCTCGACGACGGCGCCATCGCCCACGACTTCACCGTGACTTCCAGCGAGCAGCCGCCTGTGCTGTTCCTGCATGGCGCGCTTGGCGTGCGCGGCCAGTTCGCGGGTCTGCAGCAGCGCTTCCCCGAACGGTCGCACCTGGTCGTCGATTTACCGTCGCACGGTGGCAGCCCGGTAAGTGGCGGCCCCATGCATTGCCAACGGCTGGCGCGCGACGTGCTGGCCCTGGTCGATGCGCTGGACCTGCGGAAAGTCGATATTGTCGGCCACAGCATGGGAGGCTATGTCGGCCTGGTGATGGCCCACCTGGCGCCTGCGAAGGTCAACGCGATCGTCACCTACGGCACCAAGTTCTACTGGGACGAGGCCACCATCGCCAAGACCGCGGGGGAGCTCGACCCGGTGGCGCTGCGCGCCAAGTCGTCGCGCTATTACGATGCCCTTGCCGCCGCGCATACGGCGGGGGGCGCGGACCAGGCGCTGGCCTTTACCCGGTCGCTGATCGAGGATTTCGCCCGCTGGCGCCTGGATGAAGAGATGGTCCGCACGGCCGATGTTCCGCTGCTCATCAGTGCCGGCGACCGCGATGCCATGGTGCCGGCGGCCGAGGTCATGCGGCTCTACGGCGCCTTGAATCCGGCAATGAACGCGGCAGCCATCGTGCCGGCCGCGCCCCATCCTCTGCAGCAATTGCCGCTGGAATGTTTCGAGCACCTGGTGCGGCGGTTCTGGTCGATCGTCCAGAAGCCGGCCTGAGTTCCGGTCCGGCCACCCCGCCCGAGCGCGCGCCCATGTCAAACCGGACTGCGGCGTTGCCTTGATTGTGTTTGGGTATGGCCGCCCCAAACGGTTTCCAAGTGATAGGATGAAAGCATCGGCAACTATTGAAAGTGCGAGTGCTAAAACATTACACAATTCCGGAATGGTTCGGGCTTTTTGCGAAAGAATGGATCTTCCCGACATTTGGAAAGGCCTTCGGTATCGCGACCATCACGGCGGCAATTTTTACGCTGCCGAAAGAAACCCAGCTCCCGAACGAACTGACACGGAATATCGAGAATTTTTTCGGGCTGACGAATTCAGGATTTTTCCAGATTCTACTTTTGTGCAGTGTTATTGGGCTGATAGTGACCTGGCTGGCAAAACACCTCGGTCGCGGGAAGCATAATGCTTGGAACGTCGTCGCCAAAAAGCGTGGGCCTCTTGCACTTCTGGCGAGCCTGCTGTTCGGCGTAATTTTACTTCCCTTGGTCGTTGGCATCGTCGCGCTCACTTCAAACGGAACGCCGGCGCTTGCGTTCGTCTTGCTACCGATGGCAATGACGTATATTTTTCTGTCGGGAGCATTCCATTGGATGGGTGTCACCGACATGGCTCCGGCGGCGGGACTCACATATATCGTCAGGCCTGCGACTGGCGATGTGCGATTTGATTTCAGGGAGAAGACTGCGGCGCGCTTTGCGGCTTTGATGGCGTATTGCCCGCATGCAGAAGCGACGGCTGTACTTGCTGAAACTAACGATGGGAGCCTTACGCTGTTTGTACCGGTAAACCAGGACCCCAGTCGCATTCCGGCTGACGGGCGCGAAACGTGGAATTGCTTTACCCGAGCACTCGAGAACGAGTGGACGGAGAACGACATTGCATTCACCCGCATGCCGTCTCCAGCGCTTACTTTCTTGGGTAATGCGGATGCGTGAAGGGAAGAACAATCCCGAGTTTCATTGACCACCAACCCTACATCCATAGGCAAGCAATGCAGTCAGAAAAGGAACTACTCGCGCTCGTTGAGGAACTAGGTTCATTCGAACGCAAATTCCGGCTGGCGAAGCGATTCAATATTTTCGATGCAGTCAAGATGTCCACCCAGGAAATCCGCCACTCCAGCTTCCTCGCCTTCTTGCTCAATCCCGAGGAGGCGCATGGATTGGGCGACAAATTCCTTCGCGCCATCCTGCTGTCCACCACATCAACCTGCATTGATCCGACCGTATCCAGACTGGCAATCGCCGTTTCTGACTGTAGCAATGCCCTGGTCTATTGCGAGCGCGATCGCATCGATATTACAGTGCAGATCCCGGAATTGAAGCTGATATTCGCAATTGAAAACAAGATCCGCGCGACCGAGGGTATCGATCAATTGCAGCGTTACCGGGAGACGGCCGAAAGGCGCTATCCGGACCACAAGTTTGTCGGTTGTTTTCTCACGCCGGACGGGTACGAGGGTGCGGACAGTCAGTGGGGATCGCTGAGTTATGGCGTGATCGTTTGCGAGCTCAGAAGGCTCCTTGCCGAAGAACCCGTTGCAACTGAGATTGCACTCATCATTAATCACTACATAGAACTGGTTGAGAGGAAGGTCATGGTTTCAGACGAATTAATTGCGGCGTGCAGGACGATTTACGCTCGTCACAGGGCCGCACTCGACCTCATCACACAGCATGGTGACGTGCCGGTATTGGCCGAGGCGTTCAACCTGTTCCAAGCAGAAAATCCGAAACTCGAGGCGGCCACGAGAAACGCTGGCCGTATTGATTTCGTCCATTCTTCATGGCTGGATATTGCCGGTTTCCAGATCGCCGATCCGGCCCGTTGGCAGTTTTCCTGCCCTGTAAAATTCATGTTCGAACTAAAAGCGACAAAGCTGGCCATCGTTCTGGAAGTCGGCCCCGTACTTCCTCACATCGAATTCCAGCGCAGAAAATTCGCTATCGATCTTGGCGGCAGGCCAGTGTCTGACGTATACACACGAGTCGAGACTCGGACACATGCATTAAAAGACAGTAGCAGCGTCGCCGGGATCAAGGCCGCCATGTGCGAACTCTGGGGGCAATTTGAATCTGCCGGGAAGGTTGATGCCGTTAGAGTCGCTGCGGGTAAGGGCATTAGTCCTGTCGTAGAAGATGCGTCGGCATGAACATGGGCCCCAGCGACTTCCAGCCCGCAGTGGCTCAAGATTCCTTGACCGGCGCGGTCAGGTGCAGCTTTCCTTCGCCTTTGCGGCAAGCGCATCGGCAAGCTCCCCCTGCCCCAAGGCATCCTTGATGGCCTGGGCGTGCCCATACACTTCACACACGCGCGCCACGGCCACGTCGCTTTCCTTGCGCGCCTGGCGCAGCACATCGTCCAGCGTGCTCGTGCCGAGATAGTAGTCGGCGATGGGTGCCGGCCAGCGCGGCCACTTGAACTGGGCTATCGCGGCCGTCAAGGCGGTTTTCGCCTCGGCCGCCTTGCCGGTCCTGGTGCGCATGGCAAACAGCTCCAGCTGGGTCGTCAGGTCGTAGCTGTCGAGCGCGATCAGTTTTTCATACGCGGCGACGCTCTCTGCACTGCGGCCGCTTCGTCCATGCTCTTTCGCCAGGTAATGCAGGGCCAGCGGGTTGTTGGCGCTCGCCGACTTGTTCAGCCATGCGCGGCCGGCAGCATCGGCCTTGGCGTCGCCGCTGAGCAAGGCCCCCATGGCCATGCGGAACTGTCCATAGCTATTGCCTGCCGTGGCCTCTTTCTCGATCCAGTTGTTCGTATCGGCAACGCCGAAGGGTTGCCCGCCGATATAAGAGAGATACACGGCCTTTTGGCTGGCGGCGAGCAGGACGCGATGGGCGCGCAGGAAGTCGGTTCCCAGAATCACGTCGAATCGTTTGTGTTCGCTTTCAATCAATTGCAGGACGGGATTATTGATCGTTTCTTCGCCCACTGAAAAGGTCGCGAAAGCTGCGTTGTGCAAACTGGTTTTCTTGCGTCCAACCCCCACGGCCTCGCCCGCCCTGCGCACGCCAGCGGAAGTTGGGGTGACGCCGGCTTTCGCGGCTGCCGCGCGGGTGACGGAAGAGAAGTTGGCGCCGGTGTCGATCAAGGCCGTCATCTTGATGCCGTTGAGCGACACTTCCATCATCGGGCGAGCGTCGTCCGGATGGGAAAGCATGGGAACGACGACCGCCGCGGGGTCCCAGTAGCCCAGGAAAGTCTGCTCGCAATTTTGGGGAGAGAAGAATTTCACCAGCTTCTCATTCAGCGAGATTTCCAGGTCCATCGTCAGCAGGAAATCACTGCCCACGATGGCATCGAAATCCGGACGGTCCCCCATCTCGTCGATGACCAGCAGGCTGCCGCTTTGCTGGACCGAATTGATCGGCCCGATCTGAAGATGACGGATCGGGGCACGGTACAGCCGGGTGATTCCGCCTATCCCGGTGACCGCGCCCATTGTCTGGTTGAGCCACAAGGATCGCCTGTCGGTTCCCAGCCGCGTGAGGAAGGTGTCCGAAGCGCCTGTGTCCATCAGGAAGACGGCAGGCGTGCGATTGATTTGCCCTTCCATCGTCAGGCTCATGCTGCCGCCGTGATACTGCAGCGGCAGCTGGCCCGCCAGGCGGTAGCGGCATTTGGCCGGCTGATCGGCCGCGCTGGCAGCGCCAACGATGCCGAGCAGGGTCAGGAGGGCAAATAGACGGAGGCTGTTGAAGCGCGGCATATGGGTCGACTTATCGTGATTGATTGAGCGCGAGATCAAGGCAACAAAGTATGGATGACGATGTCCTTGGGCGGTTTTTTGCAGGCCAGTTCGATGCTGGTGCCCTGGTCATCCGTCAGTATCACGGGCAAGCCCTCCACGCAGCGGCGCGTCAGTTCCTGGTGAGCGCGGTAGGCATCGCCGTCGAGGCGCAGTCCGTTCATGGAAAGCAGCCGGAATTGATCAGGGACGATGCCGCACGACCCGGCCGGCGCATCCAGCGGGTACACCGGGCGCCGGGTGTTGAAGCCATGACGCTGGCTGCAGTATTGCGTCAGCATGTGGAAAATCGCCTCCTTCGCATGGAGCGGTCCGTGCAAGGGCGCGGCCAGTTCCTCGCTGGAAAGGCGGCGCAGGAGTTTCGCATCGACCAGTCGGGCGATGCCGCTATCCCAGTCGGTTTTGCTGGACGTCATGTCGTCCAGCACGGCCAGGGCCGCCCTGTTTGCATCGTCCTTTTCGGCAGCGGCCGCCAGCAATTGCGGCCAGCCTGCCGAGAGCGGTTTCGCCTTGCGCAGCAGGCTTTGCCAGATGTCGAGCGGGTCCTGGCGAGCAGCGGCCGCGACCATGAACTGGAGCGCCATGCCGCACACGTAGGGCGTGTTGTGCTGGCTCTTTTGCTCTTTCTCGGCCAGCGTTTTTCCCGAAATCTTCTGGCAACGGGCAATGGCATTGTCGATGTCAGCAGCCATGCCAGGTCCGGCACCTGCGGCGAAACGGCGGCGCATCGCCATGCCGCCCGCTTCGGCGCCACCCTCCCCCAGCGTCATTGCGCCAGGCAGGCTGGTATCCAGGGCCGGCGCGCCAACGGTGTGGAACATTTCATGAAGAATGAACTGGTCGACGCTTGCCTTCATGTCCGGCATGTCCTGTTGCCATGGCGCGCCCATGAAGTTGAGGCGAACCAGCTTGTCCAGGGTGTCGCCGCGCCAGTTTGCGTGCGCACCATCGGGGTCGGTGTAGGTGATGAACCAGGCCAGGGGGCGCGGCGAAGGGGTGATGCTGCGCAGCGCTACTTCGCCCTGCGCGATGCTGTTCACGACGTTACGTCGCAGCCAGGCAGGCATCGCCTTGTCGATGGCGGCAACGACCTTGCCGCGCCGTTCCAGCGTGGGCTGGCCCAGGATAATGTAAGTTTGCTCGTTGCCGATGCGCTGGGGGCCGACCTTGCGGGCGGGCGCGGTCGGCGCAAAACCGTTGAATGACAGGAAGATGCCCTGCTCAAGGGTTTCCGGGCGCAGGTAGCTGGTGTACACCGCCACCGCCGAGCCGTCGCCAAAGGCGATCACGGGTGAATAGACGCGGTCCATCATGCCGTCGCGTTCGAAAGCGCGCAGCAGGACCGAGAAGTCCTTGCGCGGTGCGGCGAACTGCACGACGTTGCCATCTTCCGACAAGGTCGCGCCTGCGGTCTGCACCTGCCAGGTGAGCTTGCGCACGTCGCCGCGATCGCCCAGCTTGAGGCAGGCAATCGCTTTTCCAAAGCGGTAGGTGGCCAGCGCGCCGCCTTCGGCACGCTTGACTGTAATCTCGGTGATGCCCTTGGGAGCGCATTCTACGGCGCTTGCAAATGGGGCTGTGAACAGCAGGACTGCGAACAGGAATCGGGACATGGCGGGCTTCAGGAGAAAAAGCCCATTATATGTTGCAAACAATGCAATTGAGCCAAGAAATGTATGCCTTAGCCCACAGGACGCGAAGGCGTACCGGGCACCGCGAAATGCTGCCATGCGCGACGCAGCTGGGTGTCCGAACTGAAGCCGGCCGCCGCCGCTGCCTCAGTCACGCTGTCACCCGAGGCCAGCGCCATCTGGGCCACGGCCAGCCGGATCCGGCGCAGGTACTGCAGCGGCGCGATCTGCGCGTATTCAAGGAACAAGCGCGTCAGGTGGCGTGGCGAGGTGTGGGCCACCGCCGCCATGCCGGACACCGACCATTCCGACTGGGGCGACTGACTCACGGCGTCCTGCACCCGGTGAAGCGCCGGATGCACATGGTTGCGATAGGCGAGAAAGGGCGATAGCTCGGGGTCGTGCGGGCCACGCCGCAGCGCCACCACCATGGTCTGCGCTACCTGGGCCGCCAGCGCCGGCCCGCAGATGGCGTCGATGCGGTGCAGGATCAGGTCGATGCCGGTGGCGACACCTGCACTGCTGTAGACCGGGCTGTCTTCCACGAACACGCGATTGCGTACCACGTCACATGCCGGCGCCACGCCCTGCAATTCGTCGAGGTGGTGGTGATGGGTGGTTGCGCGGCGCCCAGCCAGCAAGCCGGCATGGGCGGCCAGAACGGCGCCGGCACAAATGGTGACCAGTTCAAGCCGGCCAGGGGACAGTTGCAAGGGGCGCAGCCAATCGAGCAGCGCCCGTGTGTCCGGCGAGTCGATGCCGATGCGCGCACCGGTCTGCCCCACCAGCACCACCCAGCTGTGCGGCGCGAGCGATGCGGGTAGCGCTTCGAGGCCTGCCAAGCGAACGCCAACCGAGCTGGTCGTTTCTGGACTTGGCGCGGAAAAGCGCAGCGCAAACGGCGCCGGCTTACCCTGCTTGCGCATCAGCTCATTGGCGATGCGCAGGGCCTCGGCCGGACCGGCCCAATCAAGGATCAGGCTGCCCGGAAGCAGCAGGAACAGCACCTCGATCATGCGGCCCGCGCCAAGGCTTGTTCGACCGTGCACAGGGTGGCGAAGCGCCCGCTCAGGACCGTGGCCGTCCGCGACTTGATGTCGGCCACGCTCAAGGGGCTGCCGTCCGGCTGCAGCATGTCGAAGGTGTGGGTGGCGTCGGTGACGTAGTCGATGTTCCAGCCCAGGTCGGACGCATGGCGGGTCGTTGTCTCGCAGCACTGCTCGGTGCGGATGCCACTGATGATCAGGCGTCCGATACCCTGTTCGGTGAGCCAGACGTCGAGTCCTGTACCAACGAGCGCGCTGTGGCGGCGCTTCAGAAAGCTGGCAGCAGGCGTGAATTCACGCAGGCCGCGCATCGGCACGACGTGGCCAGATTCGAGCGCAAACGGATTGTCTGCCTGGGCCGGGCCGTCCGTGTGCAGGACCCGTACGATGGGGATGCCGAGTTCGTCGCAGCCAGCGATCAAGGCATTCTGGGCCTGCAAGTAGGCGGCCGTTCCGCTTTCGGTGAAATGGGGGCGGTGGCGGAACGATTCCTGGACATCGATCATAATCAGACACGCTTTCATTAGAGGTTTCCTTTTCATGGTGAAGTATAGACCTCCATTCTGATAGTGTATTGTACTTCCAGCCGCTCGCGGGAGGACCGGAATCGATCATTTTAGGACATTAGCTACGATTCCTTTACCGAACCTTCATCCGCGCCCAAAACCGCACCGCCAGCCAGACCATTGCCAGCGTGAATACTGCCAGATAGCCGATATGCAGCCAAAGCGGCGCGCCCAGGTCGGCGCCAATGACCTTTAACGCAATTTGCGCAGCATGGTATGACGGCCAGATCGGTGCAACGTCACCCAACACCTTTGGCAGAAAACTGATGGGCATCCACAAGCCAGACAGGAAGGCCATGGGCAAATAGATGAAGTTGACGATTGCCGGTGCCGCCTGCCCATTGACCAGAATGCCGATGACCAGGCCCAGTGCACAAAACGGCAAAGAACTTAGCAGGCTCACTGCCATCAATAGCAGCCATTGACTGGCCGCGAGTTGCACGCCGCCCAAGGTAGCTGCGAGCAAAGCCAATTCGACGAAAATGATGAAGGCGAAAATCAGAGCCATGGCCATCTTTGAAATGAAATAGGCGCCAGGGAGTGCAGGCACCGCGCGCCGCCAGGTGAGCCAGCCTCGGTCCTTTTCCAGCGCCACGCTCACTCCGAAACCAAACAGGCCCGGTCCCATGACACCAAATATGCAGTACGTGGCAAGCATGTAGGCGCCGACTTGCGGTTTATTCCCGGCCATGAGCACGCCGAACAGCAGGTAGAACATGGCGGGAAATATCAAGGCCGGCAATGCAAACGTCGGCATGCGCAACATGCGAATAAATTCGAGGCGGGTTTCCGTCACATACACCGTCACGGCGCTGTAGGACGAAGACATGGCGGGTTTAGCGGTGGTCATCATGCACTCTCTTTCGTTAGTTCCATAAACGCTTCGGCAAGTCCGGCACGTTTGATCTCAAGCTGTGTGAGATACGTGTCCGCGTTGAGTAGCTGGCGCGTTACCGATTCGGCGTCCTGCGTTTGAATCGTCAGGTACTGGCCGTCGTGGATCACGCTATCTATATCGCGCCACTGTTGAACCGTGGCGATTGAGAGCTGGCTTACGCAACGAATGCGCCGCAGCGACACACGCGAACGAATTGCTTCCACGCTGCCTTCGGCCACCACCGCGCCCTGTGCGATCACCATGACGCGGTCGGCCAGGGCCTCGGCTTCTTCCAGGTAGTGCGTGGTGAGCACGATGGCGCAGCCTTCCGCCGCCAGCTTGCGCAAGGTCGCCCACATGGCCTCGCGGGCTTCGATATCCAGGCCGACCGTGGGTTCGTCGAGAAAAAGGATCTCGACCTTCGCGCAGATTGCCAGAGCAAACTGAACGCGCCGTTGCTGGCCACCGGACAATTTACCGTAGGGGCGCGACAGCAAATCGGCAATGCCCGCCATGTGGCAGACCTCGGCGAGCGAACGTTTATTGGGGTAATAGCTTTGGGTTAAGGCGATCAACTCGGACACACGCAAGGTTTCGGGCAAGTCCGCGCTTTGCAGCATGACGCCGATGCGCTGCCGGGCAGCGAGTTCTTGCGGTGCCCGATCAAACAGGTAGACCTTGCCCGAATCGGGTACGACAAGGTTTAACAGCATGGACACCGCTGTCGTCTTTCCCGCGCCGTTGGGCCCAAGCAGGGCCAGAATTTCTCCTGCATTCACCGACAGGCTCAAGTTGTCCAGCGCCGTCAGGTTGCCATATCGCTTGCTGACATTGTCCAGTCTTGCCAGCGTTGCCTTCGTATTTTGTAATCCGCACATAGGTTCCTCCATGAAACCGAGTATGCGTGGCTCAGCAAAATAGCGTCAGTGCCCTTCGTAAGCAGTTCGAGGTGACATATGTCACCAGCACTTGCCTGCCCTTGAAAATCTGGAAGACTAGTTGTCATTTGAGCTATACTCACTGGGCGTTTTCCAAGGTGGGATCTAAGTCAAGTGAATGCAGCGGCCCTGACTCGTGAGTTCAGGCTGGCGCGGCGGGGTGCCCGTTCGTGTACCGCACCATTTGGCATTTCTCGGGTTCGAGTCCCGAATTATGCGCCACGTAGAGTGATGTAATTCCGAACTAATCATTCGGCTCTGGCGGGGTAATTCCCGCACTTTAGTTGTATCCCTCGAGGTGGCCAATTTCCCGTTTCGATCCGAGTCAGCATCATGCTGACTCGCTTGGAACAACGTGTCATGGCTTTGCACGGTAGTCACTCTGTGCCGGCTCTGTGTGTCAACCCAAAGTATTAACGGTATCTCAGTAATGTCTGCTCACTGGACATTGCCGCGCTGCCGAGCGTATGCGGGACGACATGGCAGCGCCGCCCCGATATTACCGTCCGCCAGAATGCGAGGAAGGCCGCCGAGAGGGCTTTATCGAGAAGCCACATGTTCACACGAAAATTAATCGAAGACCGTCAAATCGGCATTCTTTCTACGCGCGCGGGATTCGAAAAGATCCTGGAAAGTGGCAGCCACTTTCTATCAAGCTCCAAGACACTTCATGTGTGCAACCTGTCGGACTTCCCTGCGAATGTGCCGAACTTGGAATGGCTGGTGAATAAACAACCAGATGCGCTTGCTTCGCATCTGGAGATCGTCCGAACCGGCGTCGATGAGGTTGCACTAATCATTTGCGGGCAAAAGCTACATGTCGTTTTGCCGAATTCACTGCAGGCAGTTTGGAAGAACGATTTACCAGTCGAGGTACTGCGCGCCAAGGTCGCCGATGGCTTGACTGTTCCCGATGATTGGGTTGCAAGACTTCCCATCGGCGTATCCGTCGCGTGCATCAAGCAGGTGTCAGTGCCGGCAGGCGCATTCGGTTTGCTCTTCGTTGAAGAAATGTTTTGCAATTACCTGACGCCTGGCCGACATGCGTATTTTGAAGTGCTGCCAAAGACCAAGCTGACGATCTGCCCGCAATCGCAGGTACTCGAATCGAAGGAAATTGTCCGATCGATTTTGGAGAGTGCGCACCCTGCCCTGGTTGATCACCTGGTTTCGGTTGAAACTGGCGGAAAACAACTGGCCGTGTGGTGGGACAAAGATCAAGTGGTCCATGTGACTGCGTCGGCTACGCACGTATTGGCGAGCAAACTCCTTAAGGCTGAACTGATTGAGCTGAAGGAAGGACCGACAGTTGTCGATGCCCGGATCGCACTGGCAATGCGCAGCACGCCGATCGTGGCAGGTTTCCTGGCGCCCCATGTGACGACGTATGAAGTTCCATCCGAACATATCGGCATGTTTCATGTCGACGGCGTGTACGATTCGATTCTACAACCAGGCTATTACGCGTATTGGCATGGCGGAAAGCGCTTGTCGCTGACGACGATTGACACGCGCCTGACCGTGATCGAAATTACCGGGCAGGAAATGCTTACCCAAGACAAGGTCCAACTGCGGGTCAACGTCACAGCCGGCTATAAGATCGTCGATGGACGCCTGGTGACGTCGAGTTTGAACGACTACAAGGATTTCATCTACAAAGAAATTCAGTTTGCCTTGCGCGCTGCTATTGGAAGTCGGACGCTTGATGGTCTTCTGGAAAATAAGAACGAAACCGACGAGCAAATTCTCGGCTACATGCAACAGAAAGCCGCCGCGCAGGGTATCTCCATTGTGTCCCTCGGTATCAAGGATTTGATCTTGCCGGGCGAAATTAAGGCGATCTTGGGCAAGGTTGTCGAGGCGGAGAAAGCAGCGCAAGCCAATGTGATTCGTCGAAGAGAAGAGACTGCAGCGACGCGTTCGTTGATGAACACGGCAAAGGTCATGGAAGACAATCCGGTGGCGCTGCGTCTGAAGGAGCTTGAGACGCTTGAAAAAATCACGGAGAGAATTGAGCACCTGAACGTGTATGGCGGCCTGGAGGGGCTTCTGAAACAGATCGTACCGTTCAAGTCGAATTCCGCTTGAAGACGGCCTAGACATCATGTGTTGACCTGACCGATTCCATGCGACAAGTGCAGGTAGCGCGGCCGCCGCTCAGAATGGCGTTGGCGATGGCCCGCTCGCCTTTCACCAGGAAGCAAAATGAACGTTCGCCATCCTTAGCCGCCGCTTGCCCGCCGAGCCAGGAGCTAGTCTCGGCCAAGATAAATTTACCGGTCTTGACGGTGACCGCAGGCGAAATACTGACGAAGTCGCGGGCTTTTTTTTCAGGCAATCATCCCCTCGTGTGAGGAAAGACCCAATGGCGGCAATGGCCAACAGAATGACGTTGGCGGCGGTGGCGAAATCCTTGACTTTGGTGCTCATGGGCGATGGGTCCAACCGGCTTGTATGATGAACGCCCGGAGAAGGAAGGCCGAGCGCACTAATCCATCAAACTCACGTTGACTGGACTTCTCCATCTTGAGCTTGCGAATCGTTACCAGATTCGACAATTCGTCTGAGGTCATCATTGTCTCCAAGGATAAATATCTTCGGAAGTTCGAGAACGCGCGTCAGAAAATTCTGTTGCTCCTGTAAGCGCTTGGTGAATTCGGCGTGCGTATAGGGTGTTGGACTGATCTTGCGTCCAAGGGTTTGTTCAGCCGGCGCCAATACCGCCAACAGCGCCCCGTAACTGACGGTCTCGCCCACCAGCATCAGATCCACATCACTTTGGGCGGTTTCGGCTCCCTTTGCGATTGAACCATAGACAAAAGCGACGCTCAACGAAGACGAGATCGGCTGCAGTGCAGAACGCAACACGCCCGCCAGGCCGAAGGTCTTCTGGATGAGACCGTGCAGTTCCGGATAGACCGGGCTGCTCCGATTGGGACGAAACAGTCGCGCATTGCCTACGCGTTCGGACAAGATCAGGCCGGCGTCGTCGAGCCGCTTCAATTCGCGTTGTGCCGAGGCGGTCCCCAGTCCGGTCAGACGCATGATTTCATTTAGATGAAATGCCTTGTCGACTTGGACAAAGAGCAGGGCCAACAGTTTCTGCTGCGCGGGCGTGAATAGGGCGTCGGCTATCATATGCCAAATATCAGCATGATTAAGCCAAATTTTGGCATGAAAGTGAGGCTGAGAGGGGCTGGAGGGTCGGGATCAATATCCACAAACATACTTGTGCTCGGCGCTAACGAGTTCAGACGTACAGTTAGTGAGCGCCATCGTGCGGTGTTTTGCAAAGCATGACCGGACCTTGCACTTGAACAAGAAAATTCGCGCTCCGCGCTGACGCCTCCGGCGCGCTGCCGCAAGCGGCGGCCCATGAAACGCCCCCTTGATGTCCCCTGCACTTCCCGCCAAAAACCCACGGTTAAACCCACGGTCTCTTCAGGAATTCCGCCAGCGTGAGGTGTATGCTTTCCTTGCACCCGCCGGACAGCTACAATTCTCTCTCTCCCAGTCATGCACCGCGCAATGTCCACACTCAACGATGACCTTTCTGACATTCTGGCAACCCTGGCTTGCCATGGTGATTTCTACGCCGCCGGCACTTCGGACTGCGCGATTCCCAACCTGGAAGTTGACAGCGTCGGTCGCATTTCCTTACCACTACTACCGATCCAGGCCGATCAACTCATTGCCGTTGCCTCTCGCTCGCCTTTCGGCAGGGGCGAGGAAACACTGATTGACACCAATGTACGCAAGACCTGGCAAATCCCCGCCGAGCGGGTGCGGATCACGGGACGCGCTTGGTGCGCAACGCTTGAAACCGTGATTGCGCGTGCGGCGGCGGGCTTGGGGGTCAAGGAACCGGTGACCGCCGAGTTGTACAAGATGCTCGTCTACGATACTGGCAGCTTCTTTGTCGAACATCGCGACACCGAGAAATGCGTCGGCATGTTTGCCACCCTGGTGCTCGTGCTGCCATCAGAATGCCGTGGCGGCGAACTGATTGTCCGCCACAAGGGGCGCGAAGTGAGACTTGACCTCGCTAGCGCAGTACCGACCGACATCGCGTATGCCGCGTTCTATGCTGATTGTGTTCATGAGGTGCAGCCGGTTACTTCGGGAAATCGACTTGCACTCATCTACAATTTGGTGCGCAAGACCGGCGGCGCACCGCCGCCCCTGCCCGACGATGATGCGCAGACAGAACGCCTCACCGCCTTGCTGCGGCAATGGGTCGATGCCAAGCGCAGCATTGCCAGCGACTCGGCAGAAAAACTTGTCATCCCTCTGGAGCACGCCTATACGCCAGCCGAACTGGCGTTTTCCGCTTTGAAGAATGCTGATGCTGCCGCAGCGACCGCACTCATCTCCGCTGCCACGGCAGCAGAGGTGGAATTGCACCTTGCCCTATTAGAAATTGAGGAAAGCGGCAGTGCGGAACACAACGGCTATGTTCCGCGCGGACGTGGCCGATGGCATAGCGATGATGAAGACGATGAGGACCTCGATCACGCAGGCGAATTCGAAGTTATCGACGTGATAGACAGCAGTCTCACGCTTTCAAACTGGCGGCGGCCGGACGGCGCGCATACGGCGATCCAAACACTGCCTTTCCTTGAAGAGGAACTGTGTCCGCTGGACACCTTTGCCGACATCGAGCCGGACGAACAGCATTTTCATGAAGCCACAGGGAATGAGGGAGCCTCCTTCGAACGCAGCTATCGCCGGGCAGCATTCGTGCTATGGCCAAAGGCGCGTCTGCTGGAAGTGCTGGACCAATCAGGGCTCGACGTGAGCTTACCTTACATGGCGGATCTGGCGCAGCGCTGGAAGTGCAGCGGCGAAGGCCGTCAGTCCGTTTACTGGCGCGACGCACATACATTGTCCGCGCTGATGCTGGCGCGCTGGCAGGCGACACATCGTCATTGCGGACCTGCGATGGCGAATGACACCGTTAGTTTCTTGTCCAGCCTGATGAAATTGGACGACTTTGACCGTATCGAAGCGTTTCTTGTTGCGGCACCCGCGTCGGGCTACTATCACGGCGCCGAGAACGATGCCCTGGTTCGCGCGGCAAGCTTGCTTGCACCGGATCGCGCCGCTGGCATCATGGAGCAAATCATCGCCAGGAATGCGCAGATGCTGTCTGCGGCTTGCGCCAATCTGCTAGCGCGGCTTGCCGATGATGTGCACCTCGCGACGACGCGATCCATGCTGCAAAGCGCGGCGTGCACCTTCGTCGATGTGCTTCTCGGCGAACGCAGCGATATAGCGCCATCCGAACCGTGGCAACGCCCCACATCGATTTGTCCCGCGCTGATCGAGGATTTGCTGACCGCCCTTGGCTACCTGGGTGATACGACGCTCGCCGAGCGCGCCGTGGAGCACATACTGGCGAATCGGGATTCCTACGGCATGGATGCGATATTGATTCCCGCCATGTTGACCTTGGCTGCGCGTGGGGATTCACGTGTCGACATAGCGGCAGAGCGATTGCGTTTGTCCTGCCTTTCACACCTGCAAACCAGAATCTCCGAACCGCTGGCGCCGCCGTCCGATCTGACGCGCCCATGCACGATCGCTTGCCGCTGCAAGACTTGCGCCGAGCTGGGGCGGTTCCTGGCCGATGCCGAGCGCGGGCAGTGGGCCTACAAGGCGGCGGAACCGCAGAGGCGGCATGTCGAAGCGATGATCCGGCAAAGCAGCTGCGATCTAGATGTGGCACTCAGCAAGGACGGCCGCCCCTATAGCCTGGTCGCCACAAAAAACAGGAACAGCTATGATCGCCGTGTCGCGCAACGAGAACATGATCTTGCCGTCCATGCATGCCTTGAGCGTGCGCCAGCAGGCACAGTGACGGAGGCGCCCTGAATCAAACCTCATCGCTCGGATCGAACATTTCAAGTTTGAATTGCCAGCCTTCGAAGGCCATCAGCATTTCCCCGAGTTCTTCCCAGGTAAACGATCGACCGTCGACGAGCACTTGTGGCATTCGTCCGTCCTGCGCTTCATCCCACTCGACGCGGCCGCGCACGATCATATCGACAATTTGGTGACCGCGCAGTCCCGGTTCGTCGGCGATGTGCTTGACGCAGAGCGTGCGCCGTATCTTCTGGATCAAGCGTCCCAAGAGACCGAACAATTCTTCTTCCGCCTGACCTACCGACTGGAACTGGTAGCCCGCCGGCGCGCCAGCGATTAGCTCGAACGCTTCGAGCGACAGGATATCACCGAGCAGGCGGGTGCGAAAATGAAATTCATGCATCGCCCCGTCGCAATCAGCAAAGCTTACCGGTTCGAGACGGACGTTCTTGAACTGATGCAAGCCGGAGCGCGCGGCCATCTCGGTATTAAAACAGGCGGTGCACAGGTCTCGATACGTGTCGCCGTCCGAACCAAAGTGGACAATATCGTGGCCTGCCGTGACGGCGTCGCATTCCTGGCAAATGAACTTGTTCATCCTCGTTGTCCTGTCAATGCAGGTCTGACGGAGTAGCGCCCGCGCCGCAGCACTTCTTGAATTTCTTTCCGCTGCCGCAGGGGCAAGAATCGTTGCGCCCAATCTTCGGGGCCGCGCGCACCAGCGTCGTGCCGATCCCTTGCCCGGGGTAAGCCGCGCCGGATGGACCAACGGGGCGGCGCGCAAGCCAAAACGAATGGATGTGCAGCAGCGCGGGTTCAATGGCGTCCGCCCACAATTGCGCATCGGACGCCTTGTCGCTAAGGTCCCGGCCTTCCTCACTTCCCAGGCGCATGAAAGGGGTGAACAATGTTGGCTGTCCAACAAGTAGCAGGCTCCAGGCTTCGGTATCGAACATGAAGCCGAGCAGGAAGCCCTCGCACCATGCAGTGGCGCCGTACTGAGCACCGGCGTGAAACACCGGCTGAAATGATTCTGGATGCGTGGCGAAAGCGTCAAGCACAGCGTTGTACAGGCCCATGAGAAGTGACAGGATATGGCTTGCCTGTTCCTGGCTGTCGAACTCGGGTTCGATTTCACCTGCTTCGCTGTCCCATACCCAGGGTAGCCACGCTGAGGGCGGGACAAGTCGCGGTCCGATGGCGACCGAGGTCAGGAAGCCTTCGAGGGTGGCGACATCCATCGAGCTTGCCGCAAGGGCAGGGCTGGCCAAGAAGTCGTCGAGTTCCTCGTACTCGGATGCCGACAGCAGGCCAATGAATTGCTGTGCCGCCGGGTGAGTGCCAGGTTCGCCGATCAGGGCGTCAATTCCCTCGGTTTCGATCGTTTCAAGTGCAGCATCGAGGGCATCTTGCTCGCTGTCGAACGGTAGATCCCATACGGTAGAATTGCCGTGCTCGTCGATCACCTCCAGCAGCCAGCATCCATCGCCGTCACTGTAGATTTCGATTGAGACGCTCTTGCCGTCTCTTGTCGCGATCTGGGTCAGCGCGGAGTGGCATGGGTCCGGTTCATGGTTTGTCATGTTTTTATTCATTTTATGCCTTAGCATTGATCACGAGCTCAAGCTCGCGAACGGTTTCCAATATTTCCATAAAATTGGGGACTTCGCCAAAGATCATTCCAGCCATCGCTTGATAGTCACGCTTTAGTGCGTCAACCATTTCCGGTGCCGGCATGATCCTGTACGAGCCAGGCTGAGCGTGCCGCAAGTCCAGATCCGGACTGTTGAAGAACATTAGGGCGTGGCGCGTGCAATCGGCTGCGAGCGCACGATCAGACAAAGCTCCCTGCCCCAGATCGGAGTGGATCAGCTTATGGATATCATAGTAATGGCGCGAGATGCGATGGCCATTCTGGCGCAGTGCGCCGCGACTGTCATGCCAGCGACGCAGGCCATGCAAGATCACGATCTTGTCCCAGAGCGTGCGTTCGGCGTCGATTGTGACCACACCTTGCACGATGAAATTCGAATCCGCCATGTCGCCCGCGACGTAGGGTTCGATGGTGGTCGAGCGATGCGGGTCTAGCGCCGACCTCGCTCCAGCTTCGATTTTTACCGAGGGCTTCACATAGTCGTCGGCACCAGGAATGACAGAGGGATAATGTAGCAACAGAGTCTGCTGGTCAGGATCATCATGATCATGGACCACCGGCGCCGTCACAAAAGCAAGGTGCGCCGCGCGGAAGTGGGCCTCGATTTGCCCATTCAGACGATCCTTCAATTGTTCCTGGACATAGGTGCGGCATGCCTGCTTGATGGCGTCGAGCCGCATGCGCTGCTGCTTGCCAGAGAGTCCTTCCAAGTCGCCGATCTCGACATTCTGTCCAATGTCCTCACGAAATACCGTGATATCGATGTCTTCGGAAAATCGGGAAATCAAGCCGTACGCCTTCGACAGCGACGTCCCCCCTTTGAATAGCAAGCGCGGCTCTCCCGCATCACGGCCGTTGAACAGCAGGTCCAGCCCATAACATACCCAGAAATCCTTTTCCACGTTTTGCAGTGGCGTGCCGAGCCGATTGGCTGTCGCCAGAAACAGGCCGCGCCGTTCGATCTGCGATGCCTCGATGATGCGATAGAAATTGACATTCATAAATGCCCTGCCATGACGGGTGGTTTGTCGGACAGCGCAAGCAGCTCACGAATTTGGCGCTGCATCCATGCCGGCACCGTATGCAATCCTGATTGGAGATCCTCGCGAAGGGGCTGCCCCTGCTTGGGGTCCTTCAGCAAGCGGACAAGCTTGGCTTGCATTGCATCCAGATCGGATTGCGCCGTGTCTTTCAGTCCATCTCGCAACCAGTACAAGGCCTGGACTACGCGCATCGCCGGGCGACCGGCCCAGTAGAGTTTGCTAGGCGCGGTCAACTTGAACTGTAGCGTTAGCTCTCCCAGCTTGATGGGACGCAAGCGGCCGTCCGTATGAACCATGACTTGGCCGGGCACCGCATTGGTCAGCCCAAGATCATTTGCCGCTGTCATGCCATCGATCAACACGCGTACCTGGTCGCGACGGCCGACGGCATCGATCACGCTCAAGTAGTCGGGCGCTGTGGCTTGGCCAGTAAGCGCGTTCATTCTGGGCTGATCGTACAACCCGCGGTCTATACGACGCAATTCCTTGCTGCTGACCATTCGCTGCAGCGTCTTGTCCACAGCATCTCGAGTGCCTAAGTCAAGAAAATCCACCGGCGTCCATACCTTGGCCGCTGGCGCTTGGCCGATGCGTTTCATCAGCGTCGATTTCAGGGAGGAAGTTGGCTTGGGATCGGACATGCGGGCCTCGTGTCCGTTAAGTATATACACATTTCGGACAAATTGCAGTCATTAGCCCGAACTGATCTGAAAATTCGACGAAGAATCTCAGTGATGCTGAAAAGCAACGCAAAAAGCCACCTTCCGGTGGCTTCTCACGTTTGATTCGTCTCAAAACCATGTGTTTTGAATCGGAATAAGCTTGGCGGAGAGACGGGGATTCGAACCCCGGATAGGCTATGAACCTATACACGCTTTCCAGGCGTGCGACTTCAACCACTCATCCATCTCTCCTGCAATACTTCTTCGCTTTCACGAAGCCGCATAGTATAGCAGAGATCGTGCAGACTACCAGAAATTTTTGGCAGACCGCCCGCCACATCGCCGTAAGTCCCTCAGCTTCCCACACTAATCTGAGGGGGTAAGGATTCCCGCCTGCGCGGGAACGACGAGTGGGGGCACGGGAACGACGGTTAGATCGCTTCCTTCAATTGCTCCAGGATAGCCGGATTTTCCAGCGTCGATACATCCTGGGTAATGGCCTCGCCTTTCGCCAGCACGCGCAGCAGACGACGCATGATCTTGCCCGAACGCGTCTTTGGCAGGTTGTCACCGAAACGAATCTCCTTCGGCTTGGCAATCGGACCGATCTCTTTCGCCACCCAGTTGCGCAGCTCCAGCGCAATCCGCTTGGCTTCATCGCCAGTCGGCCGTGCCTGCTTCAGCACCACAAACGCGCAGATCGATTCACCGGTCGTGTCGTCCGGCTTGCCCACCACCGCCGCTTCCGCCACGATCGGGTTCGCCACCAGCGCCGATTCAATCTCCATCGTGCCCATGCGGTGGCCCGACACGTTCAGCACGTCATCAATGCGCCCGGTAATGGTGAAATAGCCCGTTTCCTTGTTGCGAATCGCGCCATCGCCCGCCAGGTACATCGTCCCGCCCAGTTCAGCCGGGAAGTAGCTGGTCTTGAAACGCTCAGGATTGTTCCAGATGGTGCGGATCATCGACGGCCATGGACGCTTGACGACCAGAATACCGCCCTGCCCGTTCGGTACGTCAACACCGGCCTCATCCACAATCGCCGTCATGATGCCCGGCAGCGGCAGAGTGCACGAACCCGGCACCATGGGCGTGGCGCCCGGCAACGGGGTAATCATGTGGCCGCCTGTTTCGGTTTGCCAGAAGGTATCCACAATCGGGCAGTTTTCGCGGCCGATGTTTTTGTAGTACCACATCCAGGCTTCCGGATTGATCGGCTCGCCAACCGAACCCAGCAGACGCAGGCTCGACAGGTCGTAATGCTTCGGATGCACGTCCGGGTTCACGTCGGCCGCCTTGATCAGCGACCGGATCGCCGTTGGCGCCGTGTAAAAAATGGTGGCCTTGTGCTTGGCGATGGTCTCCCAGAAACGGCCGGCGTTCGGGAAGGTCGGGATACCTTCGAAGACGATTTCGGTCGCGCCCACTGCCAGCGGGCCGTAGGCGATGTAGCTGTGCCCGGTTACCCAGCCAATGTCGGCGGTGCACCAGAACACGTCGGTCGGCTTGATGTCGAAGGTCCACTTCATGGTCAGCGCCGCCCACAGCAGGTAGCCGCCGCTCGAATGCTGCACGCCTTTCGGGGTGCCGGTGGAGCCGGACGTGTACAAGATAAACAGCGGGTGCTCGGCGCTCACCCATTCCGGTTCGCATTCAGCCGCCTGGCCGTCGACCAGGTCGTGCAGCCAGGTATCGCGCCCTGGCGTGAATGGAATGTTGCCGCCGGTACGCTTGTAGACGATCACGTCCTTGATGGTGTCGCAGCCGCCCAGCGCCAGCGCTTCGTCGACGATGGTTTTCAGTGGCAGTTGCTTGCCGCCGCGCAGTTGTTCGTCGGCGGTGATGACGGCCACAGCGCCGGCGTCAATGATGCGTTCCTGCAGCGACTTGGCCGAAAACCCGCCAAAGACCACCGAGTGCGTGGCGCCGATACGGGCGCAGGCTTGCATGGCGGCCACACCTTCAATCGACATCGACATGTAAATGATGACGCGGTCGCCCTTCTTGATGCCGCGTGACTTCAATCCGTTGGCAAACTTGCAGGTGCGCTCGTACAGCTCCTGGTAAGTGACGCGCGTGACGGCGCCGTCGTCGGCTTCGAAAATGATGGCGGTCTTTTGCGCGTTGCCGTTCTTCAGGTTGCGGTCAAGGCAGTTGTACGACACGTTCAGCTCGCCGTCGCCGAACCACTTGTAGAACGGCGCATCCGATTCGTCCAGCGTGGACGTGAACGGCTTGTGCCAGTCCAGGTTCTCCCGCGCCAGGCGCGCCCAGAAGCCTTCATAGTCGCTTTCGGCTTCCGCGCACAGCTTGTTGTAGGCATCCATGCCAGAAATAGCGGCCTCGGCAGTAAACTTCTGCGGGGGCATGAACACACGGTTTTCCTGCAAGCCGTGATTTTCCTGATTCGTTTCCTTGCTCGACATGCTTATCTCCATCAATGTAATAATTTTGTTAACACGATAACGGCTGTCGCTTACTGTCCCCTTACAGTGTAAAAACATCAAGCTGATCATTCAGATAGTACAGCATCACGTTCGCGGGTTAGCCAGGGAAATCTTGTCGATTTTACCAATGAATCGCGATCCGGGTTTGTGGCTTGCGCCAGATCAAACTTTGCCTTCCCCGGGCTGCTCATCCGCCGGGTGGCAAAGCTCGGGTAAAATGACGCATCGAAATTTTCGCCTTACTTTTGGAGCTATTCATCAATGATCGATCCTCTCGCACCAAGCACCCACCGCAAGCTGACTCCCCTGAACAACCTCATTTTCATGAGCCGCTGGCTGCAGTTGCCGCTGTATTTGGGCCTGATCCTGGCGCAGTGCGTCTATGTTTTCCATTTCTGGGTTGAACTGATCGACCTGATCGGCGCCGTGCTCGGCAATGAAGCCGCGATGAAACACATTCTCGAAGCTGTCGCTACGCCGGTCCAGTCCAGCGTCCAGGCAGTTGCAGCCGTTCCGAAAACCAAGCTGACCGAAGCGACCATCATGCTCGTCGTGCTGGGCCTGATCGACGTGGTCATGATCTCGAACCTGCTGATCATGGTCATCGTGGGCGGCTACGAGACCTTCGTTTCGCGCATGCACCTGGAAGGCCATCCGGACCAGCCGGAATGGCTGTCGCACGTGAACGCGTCCGTGCTCAAAACCAAGCTGGCCATGGCCATCATCGGCATCTCGTCGATCCACCTGCTCAAGACCTTCATCAATGCAAGCGCGTACGACGAAAAAGTCTTGCTCGCACAAACTGGTATTCACATGGTGTTCCTGTTCTCGGCGCTGGCCATTGCCTACACCGACCGCATCATGATCGGCACCCAGAACCAGTCGAAAAAACACTAACTCCCCGAGAACGCCATGACAGTCATCAAGCAAGCAGACCTGATCGAATCGGTCGCCGCAGCCCTGCAGTACATCAGCTATTACCATCCGGCCGATTACATCCAGCACCTGGCACGCGCCTACGACGCCGAGCAAAGCCCGGCAGCAAAAGACGCCATCGCCCAGATCCTGACCAACTCGCGCATGTGCGCCGAAGGCAAGCGTCCTATCTGCCAGGACACCGGCATCGTCAACGTGTTCTTGAAAATCGGCATGGGCGTGCGCTTTGAAGGCTTCACCGGCACCGTCACCGACGCCGTCAACGAAGGCGTGCGCCGCGCCTATAACTTTGACGACAACAAGCTGCGCGCTTCCATCGTGGCCGACCCGCAATTCGAACGCAAGAACACCAAGGACAACACGCCAGCCGTGGTCCACATGGAACTGGTCGAAGGCAACACGGTCGACGTCAAGGTCGCGGCCAAGGGCGGCGGCTCGGAAAACAAGACCAAGTTCGTCATGCTCAACCCTTCCGATTCGCTCATCGACTGGGTCATGAAAACCGTTCCGCTGATGGGCGCCGGCTGGTGTCCGCCCGGCATGCTGGGCATCGGCATTGGCGGCACCGCTGAAAAAGCGATGTTGATGGCCAAGGAAGTGCTGATGGACGACATCGACATGTACGAACTCAAACAGCGCGGCCCGCAAAACAAGACCGAAGAGCTGCGCATCGAACTGTGCGACCGCATCAATGCGCTGGGCATCGGCGCCCAGGGCCTGGGCGGCCTGACCACGGTGCTGGACGTCAAGATCATGATGCATCCTACCCACGCGGCATCCAAGCCGGTGGCCATGATTCCGAATTGCGCGGCAACCCGTCACGGCCACTTCGTGCTCGACGGCTCCGGCCCTGCCTACATGGAACCGCCTGCCCTGTCGACCTGGCCAGACGTCACCTGGGCCGCGGACACCGAAAAATCGCGCCGCGTCGACCTGAACACGCTCACCAAGGAAGAAGTCGCTTCGTGGACGCCGGGCCAGACCCTGCTGCTGAACGGTAAAATGCTCACCGGCCGCGACGCAGCCCACAAGCGCATCCAGGACATGCTGGCCAAGGGCGAATCCTTGCCGGTCGACTTCACCAACCGCGTCATCTACTACGTGGGCCCGGTCGATCCGGTGCGCGACGAAGCCGTCGGCCCGGCAGGCCCGACCACCGCCACGCGCATGGACAAGTTCACCGACATGATGCTGGAAAAGACCGGCCTGATCGCCATGATCGGCAAGGCCGAACGCGGTCCTGCCGCCATCGAATCTATCCAGAAGCACAAGTCGGCCTACCTGATGGCCGTTGGCGGCGCCGCCTACCTGGTGTCCAAGGCCATCAAGAGCGCCAAGGTGCTCGGCTTCCACGACATGGGCATGGAAGCAATCTACGAGTTCGACGTGGTCGACATGCCGGTCACGGTGGCGGTTGACTCCAACGGTACCTCGGTCCACAACACCGGGCCGAAGGAATGGGCAGCAAAGATCGAAGCCCTGAACATTCCTATCGTTACCGCCTGATGAGCCTGTCCCCCGCTGATGCCCCGATCGGTGTGTTCGACTCCGGCGTGGGCGGGCTGTCGGTGCTGCGCCACATCCGGGCGCAGCTGCCGCAGGAACACCTGATCTACTTCGCCGACTCCGGTTTTGCGCCCTACGGCGACAAGCCGGAATCCGTGGTGGCCGAACGGTCGCTGGCCGTGGCGCGTTTCCTGATCGACCAGGGCGCCAAGGCGCTGGTGGTCGCTTGCAATACGGCCACCGTGGCTGCCATCAAGCTGCTGCGGTCAAACTATCCCGACATGCCGATCGTGGGCGTGGAGCCCGGCCTCAAGCCGGCTGCGGCCGCTACGCGCAATGGCAAGGTGGCCGTCATGGCCACTGCCGTCACGCTGTCCGGAGAAAAATTCCTGTCCTTGCGTGAACAGATCAGCAGCACGACCCAGGCGCAATTCCTGCTGCAGGCTTGCACGGGGCTGGTGGAACAGATCGAGCTGGGCGAACTGGATTCGGCGGACACGACAGCCATGCTCACCCGTTACATCGCCCCGCTGCTGGACCAGGGCGCCGATACGCTGGTGCTGGGCTGCACACATTATCCTTTCGTGCAATCTGCCATCGAAGGCATCATCGCCCGGACCACCACGCGCCAGGTGGTGCTGATCGACACCGGCGAAGCCGTGGCACGCCAGCTGGCGCGCCTGCTGGCGGCGGCCGGCCTGGAGAACAAGGGCAGCGGCGCGGCGCGCCTGGAAGGTTTTACCAGTGCCAGCGAAACGGCCCTGGCGGTGGGATTTGCCAGTTTGCTGGGGCTGGCGCCGCCAGTACGGGAAGTTCAGCTCCCGTGGAAAAACAGTGGTTTGGCGGCAAACTAGCATTTTGATTTGCCAGTTGCGCCAGAAGTTTGTATAATCGCTAGCTGTCTCGGAAGCATCGGGACAAAAATGCAGAACGATGGTGGCTGTAGCTCAGTTGGTAGAGTCCAGGATTGTGATTCCTGTTGTCGTGGG
>JAZKBE010000016.1:14339-93570 GCA_040388805.1 Pseudomonadota bacterium | reverse complement strand
ACCAGGCGCACTGCTTCGTCGGTACCCGACGAACGCACGTTGGTCAGCTGCTTGCCCTTGATCGGGTTGACGACCAGGTCGTTGTCGCGCGAGTGGATGCCGATGATCATGCCTTCGTACACCGGGTCGTTGTGGACCACGAACATGCGGCCGCGATCCTGCAGTTTCCAGATCGCGTAGGCCACGGCAGCGCCGTCGTCCTGCGAGATCAGCACGCCGTTGCGGCGGCCAGCCATTTCACCCTTGGTGTTGTCGACCGGTGCGTACTCGTCGAACACGTGGCTCATCAGGCCGGTGCCGCGGGTCAGGGTCATGAATTCGCCCTGGAAGCCGATCAGGCCACGCGCTGGAATCTTGTACTCGAGGCGAACACGGCCCTTGCCATCCGATTCCATGTTCTGCAGGTCGCCACGACGGCGGCCCAGTTCTTCCATGACGCCGCCCTGGTTGGCTTCTTCCACGTCGACCGACAGTTGCTCGAACGGCTCGTGGCGCACGCCATCGACCATTTTGAAGACCACGCGCGGACGCGATACGGCCAGCTCGAAGCCTTCGCGGCGCATGTTTTCGATCAGGATGGTCAGGTGCAGTTCGCCGCGGCCCGAGACTTCGAAAATCGTGTCGTCGTCGGTTGGTGCTACGCGCAGTGCCACGTTGGCCTTCAGTTCGCGGTCCAGGCGGTCGCGCAGCTGGCGGCTGGTGACAAACTTGCCTTCGCGGCCGGCCAGTGGCGAGTTGTTGACCATGAAGTTCATGGTCAGGGTCGGCTCGTCGACGGTCAGCATTTCCAGCGCGTCAGGCGTGTCCGGCTGGCAGATGGTCGAACCGATGCCGATTTCGTCGATACCGTTGATCAGCACGATGTCGCCGGCGACAGCTTCGTCAACCAGCACGCGCTCGAGGCCCTTGAAATTGAGTACCTGGTTGATGCGGCCCTTGATCGGGGTCGAATCAGGACCGTTCATGACGATGACGTCCTGGCCGGACTTGATGCGGCCGCGCGAGATACGGCCAATGCCGATCTTGCCCACGTACGAGGAGTAATCCAGCGAGGTCACTTGCATCTGCAGCGGGCCGTCCGGATTGTCGTCACGCACAGGTACGTGCTTGAGGATGGCTTCGAACAGCGGGGTCATGTCGCCTTCGCGGGCTTCCGCGTCCAGGCTGGCGTAACCGTTCAGTGCCGATGCGTACACAACAGGGAAGTCCAGCTGTTCGTCGGTCGCGCCGAGCTTGTCGAACAGTTCGAAGGTCTGGTTGATCGCCCATTCGGCGCGTGCGCCCGGACGGTCGATCTTGTTGACCACGACGATAGGCTTCAGGCCCAGCGCCAGCGCCTTGCGCGTGACGAAGCGGGTCTGTGGCATCGGGCCTTCCTGGGCATCGACCAGCAGCAGAACCGAGTCGACCATCGACAGGACGCGCTCGACTTCGCCGCCGAAGTCGGCGTGGCCCGGGGTGTCGACGATGTTGATGTGGGTGCCTTCGTACTCGACCGCGCAGTTCTTCGACAGAATGGTAATGCCGCGCTCTTTTTCAAGGTCGTTCGAATCCATCACGCGGGTCTCGACCTGCTGGTTTTCACGGAAGGTACCGGACTGGCGCAGCAGCTTGTCCACGAGCGTGGTCTTGCCGTGGTCAACGTGGGCGATGATAGCGATGTTGCGAATTGCGCGTTTAGAATTTGACATGGTCGTAAGGAACGGAAATGTACGTGGTGTACGAAGGTGTACGGGTGTTGCTTAAATCAGGAACCGACTAGTATAGCACGCCCAAGCGTGATATTGCGTCGCAGCACCTTAAAAAAGGCGTGACAATTCAATAGCTTGCTGCTTTTTTCGCCACATTCCGGTCCCTGATATTGAACGCCGCCCCTACTGGCCTGCCTTCGGATACACGGTGTACTGGGCCAGCTTGCCCGCCGGCGTGAAATAACTGACCAAGGTCATGTCGCCGCCCTTGGCTTTCACGCGGTAAATCCGGTACACCATGCCGCGCTTGGCTTCCGCATGCACCTGGTCCAGCGACACGATCTCCCCCAGCTTCGCCAGCGAAGCGGCATAGTCGGCCACCACGTCCTTGCTGAACCAGCCGCTCAGGTCGGGCGTCATCTGCGTGCGGTCCGGTTTGCCGGCCTGCAGCTGGGCGTACACGGCGCGCGCGCGCGCCATGTCGCGCTGGGCAGCCGCGTCCAGCTTGGGCGGCGCAGGCGGGGCTTCCGCCGGGCCCGCTGCGGCCGGCTCCGGCGCCGCCACCACGATAGGCGGCAGCAGCAGGGTTTCAATCTCGGCCGCAATGTTTGCGCCGAAGCGCAAGTCGCTGGTATTGGTCAGCACCACGATCGCGATGCCCTCGTTCGGATACACGGCGTTCTGCGAAATGTAGCCGCTGACGCCGCCCGCATGGCTCCATTTCAGGCGCCCGCCTTCCAGCGTCTCCACGCCGATGCCCAGGCCGTAATTGGTTTCCGGCGCGCCCGGCACCACCACGCTTTCGGTCAGCGCTTCGCGCGAGCCTTCCGACAGCAGCTTGTTGTACATCAGGGCCAGGTCCCAGCGCGCCAGGTCGCTGGCGGTCATGGCGTAGTGGCCGGCCGCGAAGGCCCAGCCCTTGGCTTCGGACTTCACCTGGCGCAATGGGCCGGCGGCGTTGCGCTCGTAGCCTGCAGCGTCGGCCGCGCTCCACTTCACATGGTCGACATCGACCACCGAGTCCAGCCCCAGCTTGGCCGCGATGCGCGTGCGCATGAACTTCTCCAGCGACATGCCGCTCGCCTTTTCGATGATGCGGCCGGCGACCACGTAATTGGTATTGCTGTAGTCCCAGCGCGTGCCCGGTTTGAATTCCAGCGGCCGTTTGCCGTAGGTGTTCATGATGGCGTCGGCCGTGACCGGCTTGTTCATCGCGGCAGGCTGGATATCGAGCGGATAGTAATCGACGTAGCCGGCAGTGTGGTTCAACAGCTGGCGCAAGGTGATATCGCGCGCGCCGCTCAACTGCGGGAAGAAGCGCGCCACCTTGTCGTCCAGGCTAAGTTTCCCATCCTCGACCAGCAGCAGCATGCCCGCAGCCACGAACTGCTTGGTGATCGAACCGATCTTGTAGCGCATCTGCGGCGTGGCAGGCAGGTTAGGATTCAGCTGCGCATTGCCGTAGGCCCGTGCGTAAGCCAGCTTGCCATCCTTGGCGACCGCGATCGACACGCTCGGCTCGCCCGTCGCGGCAAGCTGTTTGCCAACGATCGCGTCGATCGCTTTTTCGGTGTCAGGGGTCAGTTGCGCCCAGGCCGCGAAAGGCAGTGCGGCGGCGAATGCGAAGATCAGGCCGCGGCCGGGAATGGAAAATGACATGAGGTTCCTCGTTCCGAAAAAAGCAAGGTTATCTCATGATCAAGTCGATCCGTCAACGACCTTCAAGCGCTTGAGCTGGGCCGCCTGGTAGGCGCCGAACACCTCGTTGAACAGGCAGCGGATCAGCGGGTCGTCCACGACGTCGGCACTGTCGTCGCCAGGGCTCACGCGCACGTACATCGACGTGAGCGACTCGCCGCGCTCCAGGGCGGCGAAGATTTTCGCCGCAGGCACTTCGGTCAGCCATGATGCCGGTCCCGCCTGCGCCGCTGCGATGGTGTCGCCGCAGATGCAGTAATGGAAGTCGATGGCCGCGCCCGTGTGGTCGTAGACCGACAGGCGCCACAGCCTGGGCTCTTCGAAGTAGCTCTCTTCGGGCAGTTCCATCGCGCGGTATTTTTCCAGCATGCCGTCATGGCACCAGGCCAGCACACGCATGGCTTCGGATTCGCTCAGGGCGGGAAAATGGCGCGCGATCTCCGATGTAGGCGGCGCCGCCATCCCGGGCAGGTAGTCGAAGTCGACGTCCTGTTCGCCAACCGGCGCTACCCACGCCAGCGGGTCGGTGAACCTGAGTCCTTGCGCATCGAGCATGACCGACACCGAAGGATTGAGGCGCAGCACGCGCGCATCCGGCAGCCCTGCCTCCACGTCGCGCTGGAACTGCGCATACGTGATCGGGAACATCGCATGGTTGTACCACGACCATGGCTCCTGCACGAACTGGCAGGAACTGGGCACCACGTAGCGGGGATTGAGTTCCCTGAGCTGTTCGATGAATTCTTCCGGCAGTGCGGGCCCGCCATTGTCGGCCCGCGATGGCGACAGCACGGCGATTTCGCGCATGGTCTGGAAAGGCCACAGCACCATGTCCCACGGGCCGTCCGCGGCCAGCGCGCTCACCACATCGGGCGCGATCCACGCATCGACCACGTTGAGCACATTCATTCCCGCCGCGCGAATCTGGAAAATCGCGTCGACGTCGGCATCGAGCGCTTCGCGCGGCGTCACCGAGAACGGGCCCACCGTGACCGGGACGTTGGTGCGCAGCTGCTGCACATTGCTGAAGCCCAGTTCGCGCAGCATGTCGAACATTTCGTCGAACAGGCAGTACATGTAGATGGGCGTGGCGCGGTCCAGCAAGTCCAGGCTGTCGAAGGAACAGTGGTCGTCGTGGTAATGGGAGATGAAGACGGCCGCAAACTTGTGCTCGCGGATCCGGGCGTGGTCGAAACGCACATCCGGAAACGCGTGGCAGTTGCGGCTGAAGGGATTTTCGAAGATGGGGTCGAACGCGATGTCGACCCCGTCGCAGCCAAAGACATAGCCGGCGTGCAGGATGCGGGAGATCCGGAGCGCCATGGTGGCTTAGTGCGCGGTGGCGATCAGCCGTTCAGGCGCCAGGATTGCGTACTCCTGCAGGATGCCGGTGCCGAGCAGCTTGTCGCCGTGATACACGCGCACCCTGCCCTGTTCCGGCAAGGCCAGGCCCTCTTCCTTACCCAGCGCCAGGCGCTGGCCTTGCAGGAAGCGGCGCGCCAGTTCGTCGGTCAGGGCCAGCGAAGGAAAGCTCGAGAGCAGCGCATCGACGGGCGCCAGCAGTTCAAGCGGATTCGGATGCGCGCCGATGTCCTCCAGCGTCACCATGCCGTCGACCGTCAGCGGACCGACCTGGATGCGCCGCAGCGCGTTCAGGTGGGCGCCGCAGCCGAGCGCATTGCCGATGTCTTCGCCCAGCACGCGGATGTAGGTGCCCTTGCTGCAGGTGACCAGCAGCTTCAGGAACGGCATCTCGTACGACATGAATTCCAGCTTCAGGATCGTGACGGGACGCGCTTCGCGTTCGAGCGTGATGCCTTCGCGTGCGTACTCGTAGTAGGCCTTGCCGTCGCGCTTGAGCGCGGAGTACATCGGCGGCACCTGCATGATGGGGCCGCGGAACTGGGCCAGCACGGCTTCGATCTGTTCGACCGTCACGTCGACGTCGCGCGTGTCGATTGCTTCGCCTTCGGTGTCGCCCGTGTTGGTGGTGATACCCAGGTGGACCGTGGTCTCGTAGGTCTTGTCCGCTTCCAGCAGGTCTTGCGAGAACTTGGTCGCCTCGCCGAAGCAAAGCGGCAGCAGGCCGGTCGCGAACGGGTCAAGCGTGCCGGTGTGGCCCGCTTTTTTCGCGTTCATGAAGCGCTTGGCTTTGATCAGGGCGTCGTTGGACGACAGGCCGACTGGTTTGTCGAGCAGCAGGACGCCGTCGACCAGGTCGCGGACTCGTTTAGGGTGGTTCTGTTTCATTTTTTCCCCGCCGTCGTTCCCGCCAGCGCGAGGACGATGTGTGTTTTTAGTCTTCGGCTGCTTCCGGCTTTTCGTCCGGCTCGGCGTCGGCCGCGCGGGTAGCATTGGCCTGGTCGATCAGCAGCGACATTTCCATGCCGCGCGAGGTCGAGGTGTCGTGCACGAAGTGCAGCATCGGCAGCGTGTGGATGTGCAGGCGCTTGCCCAGCTGGTTGCGGATGAAGCCCGCAGCCGCGCCAAGTCCGTCCACCGTATTCTTGATCGACTCCTTGTCGTCCTTGAACATGGTGAAGAACACCTTCGCGTGCGCGTAGTCCGGCGTGATCTGCACTTCGGTAATGGTGATCATCCCGATGCGCGGATCTTTCAACCCGTACGCAACGATTTCGGCCAGGTCGCGCTGGATCTGGTCGGCCACGCGCAGACCGCGGGCGGGGATGGTTTTGCTATGTTTTGCCATGATTTATTCTACTCTTTAAAAAACGAGGGGGCGAAACGGGGAATTGGCTCGCATGCGAGCCCCCGTGTAGCGATGCCCGCTTGCAAGCGGGCATTCCTGAAAATGCTGCGCCCCCGAACAGGGGTCTGGTCCCGGTACTTTGGGACCTGACCCCTGTTCGGAGGCGCGGCGCATTCCGCCCCTATTATTACAGCGTACGGGCGATCTCTTGAACTTCGAACACTTCGAGGACGTCGCCGACTTCGATATCGTTGTAGTTCTTGAGCGACAGGCCGCACTCCAGACCGGCGCGTACATCTTTCGCGTCGTCCTTGAAGCGCTTGAGCGAATCGATCTCGCCAGTCCACACCACGATGTTGTTGCGCAGCAGGCGTACCGACGACGAACGCTTGACCACACCATCGGTGACCAGGCAACCGGCAATCGCGCCGACTTTCGAGACCAGGATAACCTGGCGAATTTCGACAGCACCGGTGATGTGCTCGCGCTTCTCCGGCGCCAGCATGCCCGACAACGCTGCCTTGATCTCGTCGATCGCATCGTAAATGATGTTGTAGTAGCGGATGTCCACGCCGTTCGACTCTGCCAGCTTGCGCGCCTGGGCGTCGGCACGGGCGTTGAAGCCGATGATGACCGCTTTCGATGCGACTGCAAGGTTGACGTCCGACTCGGTAATGCCACCAACGGCGGCGTGTACAACCTGTACCCGCACTTCCGACGTCGACAGTTTCTGCAGCGAGCCAACCAGCGCTTCCTGCGAACCCTGTACGTCGGTCTTGATGATGACCGGCAGGTTCTTGACTTCGCCTTCGCCCATGTTCTCGAACATGTTCTCCAGTTTTGCCGCCTGCTGGCGCGCCAGTTTGACGTCGCGGAATTTACCTTGACGGAACAATCCGATTTCACGCGCCTTGCGCTCGTCAGCCATGACCATGACTTCTTCACCGGCTACCGGCACTTCGGTCAGGCCCTGGATCTCGACCGGAATCGATGGACCGGCTTCGCTGATCGCCTTGCCGTTTTCGTCCAGCATGGCGCGCACGCGGCCATACGAGGAACCAGCCAGGATCACGTCGCCGCGCTTCAGGGTACCCGACTGCACCAGGATCGTTGCAACAGGACCGCGGCCCTTGTCGAGACGACCTTCAACGACCAGGCCACGGGCCGGTGCGTCGATCGGTGCGGACAGTTCCAGCACTTCGGCTTGCAGCAGTACCTGTTCCAGCAGCGCGTCGATGCCTTCGCCGGTTTTTGCCGACACTGGCACGAATGGCGATTCGCCACCGTATTCTTCAGGCACGACCTGCTCGGCAACCAGTTCCTGCTTGACGCGGTCAAGGTTGGAACCCGGCTTGTCGATCTTGTTGATCGCGACCACCAGCGGCACACCTGCTGCCTTGGCGTGGGCGATTGCTTCCTTCGTCTGCGGCATCACGCCGTCGTCGGCTGCAACGACCAGGATGACGATGTCGGTTGCTTTCGCACCGCGGGCACGCATGGCGGTAAACGCTTCGTGGCCCGGCGTATCGAGGAAGGTGATCATGCCGCGTGGCGTATCGACGTGGTATGCGCCAATGTGCTGCGTAATGCCACCAGCTTCGCCCGACGCAACCTTGGCGCGGCGGATGTAATCGAGCAGCGACGTTTTACCATGGTCGACGTGACCCATGACGGTAACGACCGGTGCGCGCGGCTTCGATTCGAAGTGAGCGTGCTCACCCTGGTCGGCCAGAATGGCTTCCGGATCGTCCTGTTCGGCCGCGAATGCCTTGTGGCCCATCTCTTCGACCAGAATCATGGCCGTTTCCTGGTCCAGCACCTGGTTAATGGTGCACATCTGGCCCAGCTTCATGAGCTGCTTGATCACTTCGGATGCCTTGACGGACATCTTGTGCGCCAGTTCGGCGACGGTGATGGTCTCGGGGACGTGAACGTCCTTGATGACAGCTTCCGTCGGCGCCTGGAAATTGGTTTCGCGGTCGTCGCTATGCGAATTGCGACGGCCACCTTTGGCGCCACCGCGCCAGCCGTCACGCCCGCCCGTCGAACCGGTGTTCCCGCGTGGCTTGATGCCGCCGCCAGGTGCACCGCGTTTTTTGGCGTCGTCCGACCAGGTCGAGGAAACGTTCGCGGACTTGATCGACTTCTTGTCGGCGGTCAGCGGCTTTTTCTCGTCCTTTTTCTCGCCCGGCTTTTTATCGGCAGGCTTGTGCAGCGTGCCTTCAGGCGACTTGGCCTTGATGGCGGCAACGGGTGGCGCGACTGGCTCGGGAGCCTTGATCGCGCGGCGCGGCGCATTCATCATGGCCTTGATCTGGGCCACTTCGTCGGCCACGGCCTTGCGGGCCTTGTCGTTCGCTTCGGCGCGGTCAAAAGCTTCCTTGGCGGCAGCGGCAGCTTTTTTCTTGGCTTCGTCGGCAGCGGCTTTCTTGCTTTCGTCGGAAGCGGCGACACCGGCGGTGGCGGCAGCTGCTGCTGCGCGCTTGGCTTCGGCATCGGCTTCACGCTTGGCATCAAGATCGGCCTGCTTGGCCTGGGCTTCCTTCTCGGCGTCGAGCTTGGCCAGGCGTTCCTGCTTTTCACGCAGGTCCGCTTCCTGGCGAGCGATCAGCTCTGCCTGGCGGCGTGCTTCTTCCTCACGGCGCGCCACTTCGGCGGCGTCGATGACCGGTGCGCTTGGGGCGGCAGGCGCCGGTGCCGCAACAGGTTCGTCGCGCTGCACGAAGGTGCGCACTTTCTTGACCGCTACCTGGATGGTGCGCGATTTACCGGAGGCGTCAGCCTGCTTGATCTCAGTCGTTTCCTTGCGCGTCAGCGTGATTTTCTTCTTCTCGCCGTCCGTGGTAGACCCGTGGGTCTTGCGCAGGTGGTTCAACAACTTATCCTTATCATCTTTCGACAATGGATCTGACGTCGAACTTTTCTCGACGCCGGCAGAACGCAGCTGCGTCAGCAGCAAATCTGCAGGCATCTTCAGTTCGGTGGCAAATTGGGCTACGTTGTTACTCGCCATTCAGTCCTCTTTTCTTTGTGTCGCGACAGATGATAAAGATACTCAAATTAAGCCTTGGCCACTTCTGCCAGGCTCCAGGCTTTCGCCTGCAGCGCCTTGGCGCGGTCGTCGTACTTTGAGTCGACCAGCTTCATCTCGTCGTCGGTCACATCATTAAATTCATTTTTGATCAGTTCACGTGCACGCTCGGACGACAAGGCCAGGATGGCGCCAAATTCGTCGTAAGCCAGCGCTGCGAATGCATCAACGTTCTTGATGCCGGCCAGGCCCAGCTTGCCCGCAACGGTGCGGTCCATGCCTTCCAGGTTCACCAGCTGCTCGTCCATGCCTTCCAGGCCTTCTTCCGAAGCGATCGCCTCGGTCACCAGCGCGTCACGGGCACGGGTACGCAGTTCGTTGACGGTATCTTCGTCGAACGATTCGATGTCCAGCATTTCGGAAATCGGCACGTAGGCGATTTCTTCCAGGCTGGCGAATCCTTCTTCCACCAGGATGTCGGCCACTTCCTGGTCGACGTCCAGCTTTTCCATGAACAGGGCACGCACCGCCGCAGTTTCCTGCGCCGATTTGTTTTCCGATTCTTCGGCCGTCATGATGTTGATCTTCCAGCCGGTCAGCTCGGCGGCCAGGCGCACGTTCTGGCCCGAACGGCCGATCGCGATGGCCAGGTTTTCTTCGTCGACCACGACGTCCATTGCATGCTTTTCTTCGTCGACCATGATCGAGGACACATTGGCCGGAGCCAGTGCGCCAATCACGAACTGCGCAGGGTCGTCCGACCACAGCACGATGTCGACGCGTTCGCCACCGAGTTCACCGGTCACGGCCTGCACGCGCGAACCGCGCATGCCGACGCAGGTGCCGATAGGGTCGATGCGCTTGTCGGCCGTGTAGACGGCGATCTTGGCGCGCACGCCAGCGTCACGCGCCGCCGATTTGATCTCCAGCAGGCCTTGCTCGATCTCCGGTACTTCGAGTTCGAACAGCTTCATGATGAATTCCGGCGCGGTGCGCGACAGGATCACTTGCGGGCCACGCATATTGCGGTCGATACGCAGGATGTAGGCACGGACACGGTCGCCGATACGCAGGTTCTCTTTCGGGATCATCTGGTCGCGCGGGAGGCGCGCTTCGATCTTGCCCGATTCGACGATCGCGTCGCCGCGTTCCATGCGCTTGATGGTGCCGGTCACGAGCGAGTCGCCGCGCTCGAGGAAGTCGACCAGGATCTGTTCGCGCTCGGCGTCACGCACGCGCTGCAGGACTACCTGTTTGGTGTCCTGGGCGAAGCGGCGGCCGAATTCGACGGACTCGATCGGTTCTTCAATGTATTCGTCGACTTCGATGTCGGGGATGTTTTCCTTGGCTTCGAAATGGAGGATTTCCTGGTCCGGCAGTTGCAGGCCGGCTTCGTCGGGAACCACGTGCCAGCGACGGAAGGACTCGAACTCGCCCGACTCGCGGTCGATCGAAACGCGAATGTCGACCTCGCCTTCATAACGCTTCTTCGTCGCTTGCGCGAGTGCGAATTCGAGCGCCCCGAAGACGACATCTTTATCGACATTTTTTTCGCGCGCCAGCGCGTCAACCAATAACAAAACTTCGCGGCTCATGCTTTGCGTCCCTTAAAATCCACTTGCGGCACCAGGCGTGCCTTATCCAAGTCGGCGAGCGTAAACTCCAACAGCGCCGGACCATCCTTACTTTCAAATTCCAATGCGATATTGTCGCCTTCCGGGGCTTGCAAGATTCCCGTGAAGGTTTTCCGGTTCGCGGTACCGGGCATAGCCACCTTGAGCTTGACGCTGCACTCGCAACCTGCGAAGCGGGCAAAGTCGGACAAGGTGCGCACCGGGCGATCGAGCCCCGGCGACGAGATTTCCAGGCGCTCGTAGTTGACGTTTTCCACCGTCAGCACGTGCGACAGCTGGTGACTGACGGTCGCGCAGTCTTCCACCGTGATGGGGCCTTTTTCGGCCGCGTCGGCAGCAGTGAAATCGATATATACGCGCAAGATCCCGCGCTCGCCCCGTTCGACTTCAACGAGCTCGTAGCCCAGGCCACTGACTGTCTTGGCGATTAATTCAAACTGCTGCAAACACTTCTCCAAAAACGATTTAGCAAAAAAAAAATGGGCAAGTGCCCATCTTCTTATATTCCCAGCCAGATGATGCGTTAGCAGCAGACTCAGGCTGCTCATAACTTTATCAGGCTGCAGATTATAACCTGTTATCGACTCCACCGCAATCGCGGCGAAGCTGATTTATAGGCAAACAACACTTAAAAATCAAAGTGTTGCCCGTCAGAACCCCTTAACCGCGGCGGCCGCGGCGCGGCAGGCCGTGGTCGGCGCTGCGCGGACCTTGCGGGCCCTGCGGACGGCGGCTGCCGCCTGCATTTCCAAAACCAAAGGTGGTTTGCAGCGGATCAGGCTGGCGCGGACCGCGCGGTGCGCCATCGGCGCCCTTGCCGCCTGGACGACCCTGGCCGCGCGGCTGGCCGTCGCCGCGAGGCTGTCCATCGCCGCGAGGCTGGCCGTCACCCTGCGGACGGGCGCCTTGCGGACGCCCACCCATGCCGCCGCCGCCCATCGGACCACGCCCCTGCCCCTGCGGACGGGCGCCACGGCCCATGCCGCGGCCGGTTGCCGGTCCAAACGGATCGGCATTGCGGTTGGCGTCGACGCGGTCGATGCGGTTGCCGTCGGAGCGCTTGTCTTCGTCGCTGCGCACTTTCGGCTCGCCACTGCGGCCTTTCGGGCCGCGCGCGTCGTTGCCGGCGCCTTTTTTCTCGACACCGAAGGCGGACATCAGGTCGCGCACGGTGTTTTCTTCCATTTCGTCCCAGCGGCCGCGTTTCAGGTTGCTGGGCAGGGTCATGGCGCCGTAGCGGGTACGGATCAGGCGCGACACGGTCAGGCCGATCGCTTCGAACATGCGGCGCACTTCGCGGTTGCGGCCTTCGCCAATCACCACGCGGTACCACTTGTTGATGCCTTCGCCGCCGCCATCGGCGATCTTGGTAAAGCTGGCCGGGCCATCTTCCAGTTCCACGCCGGCCAGCAGCTTCTGGCGCATGCCTTCTTCCAGCTCGCCCAGGGTACGCACGGCGTATTCGCGGTCGATGTTGTAACGCGGGTGCATCAGGCGGTTGGCCAGGTCACCCGAGGTGGTAAACAGCAGCAAGCCTTCGGTATTGAAGTCGAGGCGGCCGACGGCCAGCCATTTGCCGGCCTTCATGGTCGGCAGGCGGTCGAATACCGAAGGACGGCCTTCCGGATCGTCGTGGCTGACGATTTCGCCGGCCGGCTTGTGGTACACCAGTACGCGCGGCGGCTTGCTGGACACTTTGCGGTGAATCAGCTTGCCGTTGATGCGCACGGCATCGGTCGGCAGGATGCGCTGGCCGATGTGGGCCGGCTCGCCATTGACCGACACGCGGCCGGCGACGATCAGGTCTTCCATGTCGCGGCGCGAACCGAGGCCGGCTTCGGCCAGCACCTTGTGCAGCTTTGGCGCGTCGTCGTCGGACGTCAGGTCGCGGCGTGCAGCTTTCTGCGGGGTCGCACGGCCGCCGTCGTTGGCGTCGAAGGCTTCGGAGGTGACATACGAGAATGCCTCGTCGGCGTCGTTACGGTGGTGCTTTTTATGGTGCTGCAGGCCTGGATTGCCTTTTTTATTCTTTTTGGGGCGGTTGCGCTGCTCGGCGGTGCGCTCCGGACGCGGACCGCGTTCCGGACGGACGGCTGGCTCGGCGCCTTCGGCGGCCACAACGGCCGGCTGTTCGCCCTCGGGACGCTCCATCTGCTTGCGTGCTTCGCGCTGGCCGCGCAGTTCGCGCATCTGGCGCGGGCCACGCGGCACGCGCGGACCACGCTCGGGGCGCGGCGCTGCTTCGCCTTCGGCCGCCGGTGCTGCTGGTGCCGCTGGTGCTGGCGCAGCTTCGGCCTGGACCACAGGAGCCGGCGCTGCGGCGTCGACCGCCACTTTCTTTGCGCGCGGCTTCGGCGCGGCCTTGACCGGGGCCTCGCCCTCGGTTTGCGCGACGTCGACCTTCTTGGCGGCGGCGCGTTTCGGCTTTGGCGCGTCGATGCCGGCTGCGGCATCGGCTTCGATCTGTGCCTTGGTGCGGCGCTTCGGCTTGGCCGGCGCTGCGTCGTTGCCCGCTACATCAGGGGCGCTGGTCTCATTTGGATTAGTTGGATTCATCGTTCGTTTCTTGGTTGTGCTGACCTGGCGCAGCGTCAACCGTTATTTCTGGCGCAGGGTCGTGAATGAGTACTTCAACAGGTGAAGCTTCGGGGCTGGCTGCTTCAGGTTCGGCCGGTGCCAGCTCACTGCTACCCGCACCGTCGTCGTTGGCGGCCACCGGGGCCGCCGCTTTATCAAAATTTTCCTGCAAGGCCGCTTCGAGCGCTTCCATTTCGGCGCCGCTTTGCATGTCGCTGATTTGCTGCAAAGGCGGCAGCTGGGACAGCGAACTCAAACCCAGGTCGTCCAGGAACTGCCTGGTCGTGCCCAGCAGGGCCGGACGCCCAATCACTTCGCGGTGGCCGATCACGTCGACCCAGCCGCGGTCTTCCAGCATCTTGATGGTTTGCGAGTTGACCGCGACGCCGCGGATTTCCTCGATGTCGCCGCGCGTGACGGGCTGGCGGTACGCAATGATGGCCAGGGTCTCGAGCGTGGCGCGCGAATATTTCTGCGGCTTCTCCGGGCTCAGGCGGTCCAGGTACTGCTTCATTTCGGGGCGGCTCTGGAAGCGCCAGCCGCTCGCCAGGCTGATCACTTCGATGCCGCGGTCTTTCCAGTCGTGGCGCAACTCTTCGAGCATGATCTTGATGGTGTCGGCGCCCACGCCCACGCCCATCGGACGGCCATTGTCGTCGACATTGACGAACAGTTTTTTCATGCCGTGAATCGACATCGGCTCGCGCGCGCACAGCAATGCAGTTTCGAGGACTCTCTTGGCCTCATCAGTATTCATAGCGATGTCTGAGCGGATAATGCAATAAAAACCAATCAACGAATGGCAGCGACCGTCATCGAATGACGCCGATCCGCGAATAAAAACGTTGAAACTGGAATCCGTCGCCCGGGACGATGCGCGCTGGGCGGGATGGTACTGTGGCGGGATATGAACCCGTCCACCCGGTTGCCCGCACACCTGGCGGGCCTAAACCGTTGATTTTCAAGCGAAAAGCTGGCAAATCACTGCGCGGGAAGACAATGCTCCGCTCACGCACTTCAAGTCAACTGGGTTCATTGTACAGGATAAAACCGCGGAGAGGACAAAAGCGGCTTGCGCGCGACCCGTGGCTTACTGGTCGAGTTTTTCCGCGAGGATGGCGGAAACACCCAGAAATGCCGGATATTGCGCCGTGATGACGTACGTTGGCACCGCCGCCAGGTAGTGCACGAAGCGGCCTTTCTGCTCGAAACGGGCGCGGAACTTGGAACGGGCAAAGCGCTCACCCAGGCGCGGAACGATGCCCCCGCCTATATAGATGCCGCCCTGCGCGCCCAGCGTGATGGCCAGGTTGCCGGCCACGGTGCCCAGCATGCCACAGAAGGTTTCGATGGTCAGGTCGCAGATCGGGCATTCGCCCGCCAGTGCGCGGCGCGAGATTTCAGGCGCATCGAGTCCGCCGTCCGACTGACCGGCGCGGTGCGACAGCGCGCGGTGCAGCAGTTCGATGCCGTCGCCGGACAGGAAGCGTTCGGCCGATACATGGTCGAACAAGCGCCAGGCGAACTGCAGGATGTCGATTTCGGTTTCATTGGCCGGCGAAAACGTCACATGCCCGCCTTCGCTCAGCAGCGCGGTCCAGTGCACGCCGCAGGGGATCAGGCCGGAAACGCCCAGGCCGGTGCCCGCGCCAACCAGGCCCAGCGGCGTGTTCGGCACGGCCGCGCCGCCGCCAATCTGCACCCTCTGGTCCGGCGCCAGGTGCGGCAAGGCGCGCGCCAGGGCGGTGAAATCGTTGGCCACGACCAGGGTTTCAAAGCCGCACTCGACGCGCATGGCTTCAATGGAAAATTCCCAGTGGTGGTTGGTCATGCGTACCAGGTCGCCCGTGATGGGGTTGGCGATGGCAATGCCGGCGTGGCGCAGCGGGCGGCCATGCAGGGCCGCCACCACTTTATGGCAAGCCAGGTAAGACTTCAGCGCGTGGGCCAGGGTGGCGTAATCGGCGCAAGGCAGCACCTCGATCAGCTCCACCTTGCCGGACGCCACCTCCAGCGCAAAGCGCGCATTGGTGCCACCGATGTCGGCCAGCAGGCGCGGGCCGTCCTCATAGGGAGCGGTGGAATGCAGGGCGGGCGCAGAAGCAAGCTGTACGGTCATGGCGGCTATTCGTTTGTGAACATGCCAAGCTTAATGGATTTGTGGGTACAGGTGCAAGCATTCTTTGTAGTTTAGGTACATTTCCGAATAAAAACCAAAATGATAGCGCTACCCATTCAGAGAGTGACGTAGTTCTGCTACGCTCTCGCGCTCATTTTACAAAATGTAGTCAGGCTGAAGTAACCGGCTCGCGGTGTTCAGTATTTTCGTGGTGGGTATTCCAGGCATCCAGGCCGCCCTGCAGCGGGCGCGCGCGGTGAAAACCGTTGGCCAGGAACTGTTTCGCCACCTGGGCCGCGGTGACATCGTTGGGGCAGCTGCAATAGACCACGATGTGGCGATCCTTGTCGAGGCCGGCCATGAAAACGGCGGCGTCGCTGGCGTCGAACAGCAGCGCGCCCGGAATGGCCGCTTCGAGCTGCTGGGCGGTCTTGCTGCGGGCATCGATCAGCAGCGGTTCATGGCCCAGGGCCAACAGGTGCACGAATTCGGCCATGCTGATGCGTTCGACTTCCACGGCCCGGTGGAAACGGCGCCGCTCGACATACTTGAACAGGACGAACAGCGCCAGCAGCGACAGGATCACCAGCAGCGCCGTGGTGCCCATGGTGGCCAGCAGCGCCAGCAGCGCGTCGACGCTCTTGTGGAAATAGGCGCCCAGCGCGATGCCGGTGCCGGCCCACAGCAGGCTGCCGCCCATGCTGAAGGCAATGAAACGCGGCGTACCGACACCGAGCGCGCCCGACATCGGCGAAGCGATCACGTTAAACCCCGGAATGAACTTCGACAGCAGCAGCGACTTCGGCCCATAGCGGCTGAACTTGTCTTCGGTCTGGCTGACGCAGGAATCGGGCGACAGGGAAATTTTGCACAGCAGGCGCAGGATGCGGGTGCCGTAGAAACGGCCGGCCTTGAACCAGAAATAGTCGGCCATCAGGCAGGCGAGCACCGCCACGGCCAGGCAGGCGGGCCAGCTGATGGCGCCGCTCGCGGACAGCGCGCCGGCCGCGATCAACACCGGAAAGGCGGGAATCGGCATGCCGCCCTGCTCCACCAGCACGATGGCGAACACGATGAACACACCGTAGAGCTGCAACAGGTCGATAAGATTGGGCATCCCTTCATCTTAGCGCAAAAACGGCGGGCCTTCAGGCCCCGGCCTTCCTCTTGTGCGACTGAAATAATGATAAAAAGCTAGCATTCAATGACATCCATGTCCGACACAAGAGGAATGCACATGAACCCCACCAAGAGCGCAGGCGCGCCGCTTCGCTTGATCGGACTGCTTGCCGCGCTGGTGCTGGCAGCGTGCGGCGGTTCCCGGCAAACTGCCGATGTGCCCGCGCAGGCGCAAAGCGCGCAAGTGAGCGCCGTGCCGGCCGCGAACTACCGGCCGGCGGTGCAGCAAATGTATATCGCCTATTTCGGTCGGCCGGCCGACCCGGGAGGACTGGAATGGTTCTCGGCGATGCTCTCGAACATGGATGCGCCTGCCGGCATTGCCGCCATCTCGGCGCGCTACGCCAGCGATGCGCGGCTGCGTGGCCTGGTCGACGTCTTCAGCCAGAGCGGCGAATCGGCGGCGCTGTACCCGGGCGACGATGCCAGCGTCGTCAACGCGATTTACCTGAATCTGTTCAACCGCGCGCCGGACGTGCCGGGGCGCGACTTCTGGATGGCCGCGCTGGCCAACGGCACCCTCAGCCGCAGCGGCGCCGCCATCGCCATCATGACCGGCGCCCAGGGCAATGACGCAACCCTGGTCGACCTGAAAACGCGCGGCGCGACCCGGTTCACGGCGGCGCTGGTCAACGACATCTACCGCGCCAACTACAGCGGCCTGCCGGCCAACCGGATCGCGCGCGACATGCTGGCCACGCTCAATAGCGAAGCCGACCTGGCCGCCTTCACCGTGCGCCTGACCGCCGCGATCGAATACATGACCGCAACCGTGATGACCGATAACGACGCCACCCTGCTCATGACGGTGGCGCGTACCGAGACCGCCACGCCGGTGTCGCACAGTGGCAGTGGCGCGCTGATCGCCTGCGCGCCGCCGGTTCCGCTGGGCGCCGTCTTGCCGGCTCCGGCGCGGGTCAAGCTCAATCCCGTCGCGGGCACGGCGCAGCTGACCACCACGTCCGGCGACAACTACACGGGAAGCTACCTGTTCAAGGATGGCGGCGTGACGATGACGCTGGTCGAAGCGGCGCACGACCCGATCGGCAACGGCGTGTATTCAAGCGGCGGGAGCATGACGCTGACGGGCACCTACAACTTCGCGACCAACCGCATCCGCGGCAGCTTCGTCGACAGCACCTACATCACCTGGACGCACACGCCGGACCGGCTCGAATGCGCGAGCTACGGCGATTTTGCGGTGGAGCTGATCGAAGCATCGACCAACTAGAAACTCTTTCCTTTTGACAGGGGACTGTCCCAGTTTTACAGGAAATATTTCCTGCAAAACTGGGACAGTCCCCTGTAGGGAGGCAAGAAAATCAGGCTGGGCCAGGGACGGCGATGGCGTCGATATAGCCGTGCACGAAGGCGCGCTGCAAGCGGCGCGTCTCGTTGACGGAGCCGTCGCCAGTCGGCTTGCGGCCCAGCAGATAGGCAGTGATGATCACGCGCTGCTCGGGCAGGAAGAACACGACCATGCCCTTCCCATGCACGGTATTCAATAGCGAGAAGTGATACTCGATGCCGCGGTGCGCGCCCTTGCCATCTTCGATCACGTCCAGCCCGTCGGGGCGCGGCGACCCTGCACTTTTTTCCTTCATCATGGCAGTCAGCGAGTCCATTGCGGCCAGGACGTTCTTGCGGTCCTGGGCGAACTGCCCGTCCACGCTGGTTTCCACCTTGACGTTGGCATAGAACTCCTCGCCCGGAAACGCATACATGGCCCTGACGCCATGCGCCACGCTCACGCGCAGCGTGGACGACGCGCCATCGGCAGCATGCACATCGACTTCGCGCCACGCCGGACCGGCGGTACGCGGATTGAGGTCGACCAGGGCCAGTCCGCCGGCAAGCTGCAGCGGCACGAGCTGCCTGTATGGCGGGCGAAGATTGCCATGCTCGCTGGCGGCGGCGAAGCAAAGACCTGTGACCGCAAGCAGGACGCCGGCAAGCAGCAAGGAAGAACGAGGGAGCGAGAAATTCATGGGATTGCCGGAGAAGTCAGTGGACGCACAGGATGCCGCCTCCGGCCGCGCGAGACAACGCCGCCGGCCGACGTAGCGGCAGGCGGCCCCTGGGGTACTGCCAAGCGCTACCTATTTCCTCTTGCCAGGGGACTGTCCCAGTTTTACAGGAAAGTATTTCCTGTAAAACTGGGACAGTCCCCTGGCAGAAAGAAAGAATGAATGAATGAAGATCAGGGCTGGCCTGGGATGGCGCCCAGCAGCGCCCTGGTGTAGGCGTGCTGCGGATTGCGGTACAGTTCGTCCGAATCGGCCATTTCGACCACGCTGCCCTGGTGCATCACCATCACCTGGTCGGCCATGTACTTCACCACCGACAGGTCGTGCGAGATGAAGATGTAGCTCATGCCGTATTCGTCCTGCAGGTCCTGCAGCAGGTTCAGCACCTGCGCCTGCACCGACACGTCCAGCGCCGATACCGATTCGTCGCACACCAGGATCTCGGGCTTCATCGTCAGGCAGCGCGCGATCGCGATGCGTTGGCGCTGGCCGCCTGAGAATTCGTGCGGGTAGCGGTGGAAGGCTTGCGCCGGCAGCCCCACTTTTTCCAGCAGCTCCATCGCCATCGCCGTCCGTTCGCGGTCGTTCGCGCCTATCCTGTGGATGCGCATCGGTTCCATTAAAATCTGCCCCACCGTGAAGCGCGGGTTCAGCGATGCGTACGGGTTCTGGAAGATGATCTGGATGCGCCGCTTGTAGGCCATGTACTCGCGCCCGGGCATCGCGATCAGGTCCTTCCCTTCGAACATGGCCGTGCCGCCTGTGGCCTGGTGCAGCCGCAGCAGCGTCAGGCCCACCGTGGTCTTGCCCGATCCCGATTCACCCACCACGCCCAGCGTCTTGCCGCGCGGGAGAGTGAACGACACGTCCTTCACGGCCTTGAATTCACGCTTGCCGAACAAGCCTTCACGCAGGTAAAAACTCTTGCTCAGGTTTTTCACGACCAGCACCGGCGCTTCGCCTTCCACATAGCCGCGTGTACGCTGGCCGGTGACGACCACGCCGCTCATGTGGTCGTCGATGACAGGCAGCCGGATCGGCCGCTCGTCCAGCCTGGGACGGCAATGCAGCAGTGCTTTGGTGTAGGCGTGTGCCGGTTGCGTGAGCACCTGCGCCGCCGTGCCCTGCTCCTTCACTTCGCCATGCCGCATCACGATCACGTGGTCGGCAATGTCGCCCACCAGCGCCAGGTCGTGCGTGATGAACAGCACCGACATGGCATGCTTCTTCTGCAGCGCCGCGATCAGGTCCATGATCTGCTTCTGGATCGTCACGTCCAGCGCCGTCGTCGGTTCGTCGGCAATGAGCAGCTTCGGTTCGCATGCGATCGCCATGGCGATCATCACCCGCTGCTGCTGGCCGCCAGACATCTGGCCAGGATAGGCGTCGATCTTTTTCGCCGGGTCGGGAATGCCGACTTCATCGAGCAGCGCCAGCGTCCGCGCGCGCGCCTGCTTGCCGCTCATGCCCATGTGCTGGCGCAGCACTTCCCCGATCTGGAAGCCCACCGTGAACACGGGATTGAGCGACGACATCGGTTCCTGGAAGATCATGGCGATCTCCTTGCCGCACAGGGCGCGCCGCGCGCCCCCGTCCAGCGCCAGCAGTTCGCGCCCTTCGAACAGGATGCTGCTGACAGGATCGATCAAGGTGTTCTGTGCCGGCAGCAGCCCCATGACGGCCAGCGAACTGACCGACTTGCCGCTGCCCGATTCGCCCACCAGCGCCACCGTGGCATTGGCCGGCACGTCGAAGGACACGCCCTTCAGTGCTTCGAAGGTGGTGGTCTTGTCGAGCCTGAAGCGCACCCGCAGATTGCGTACTTGAAGAAGCATATGCGGTTCCTATTTCAGTTTCGGATCGAGCGCGTCGCGCAGCGCATCGGTGAACAGGGAGAATGCCGTCACCAGCACCGCCATCGCCGTGGCGGCCGCCGTCAGCTGCCACCACTTGCCCAGGATAAGTTCGTTCTGCGCTTCGTTGAGCATGCTGCCCCACGAGACCACGCCCACCGGCACGCCAAAGCCCAGGAAGGACAGGATCACTTCGGCCTTGATGAAGCCCACCACCAGAATCGACATCTGCACCAGCGCCACGTGGCTCACGTTGGGGAAGATATGCGAGAACATCTTGCGCCAGTGCGAGGCGCCGATCGCGTCGGCGGCCATCACGTATTCGCGCGCCTTGTGCTTCATGTATTCGGCGCGGATCAGGCGGTACGGCCCGGTCCATCCGGTCAGGCCCAGGATCAGCACGATGGTCGTCACGCCCTTTTGCTGCAGCACGGCGGCCACGGTCAGGATCATCAGGATCGACGGAATCGAGGTGAAGATGCTGTAGAACCAGTTGAACAGGTCGTCGACCATGCCGCCAAAATACCCCGAGAAGGCGCCGAACAGGGTCCCCAGCGACACCGCCAGCAAGGCCGCCACCAGCCCCACCACGATCGATGTCTCGGCGCCCTTGATGGTCTTCTTGATGACGTCATGGCCCCATTTGTCGGCCCCGAACGGCAGTGTGGCGCGCTTGGCCACCGCGACGGCCGATGTCGACGTCCCCAGCGCGGCCAGGTCGGCCGCCAGGGGATCTTCGACGCCATACATGTCGGCGGCGACGCTGCGTCCCAGCTCCGCCTGGATGGCGCGGATATCGTCGGCCAGGGGATCGAATTCGTTCACCGGCGTCGCTTCGCGCACTGCCGCCGCTTCTGGCGCCTGCAGGCCGCCCTGCCCGCCCGCGAACGATGGCGGCGCATAGTTGACAGCCACTTCGTCTTCCCAGTCGGCCACGATCACGCCGCTTTTCGACAGCACCAGCATCGCGAGGAACAGCGCCACGACGGCCAGCGACACCATGGCCACCTTGTCGCCGCGCAGGCGGCGCCAGGCGAGCGCCCACAGGCCGGGCGAACTTGGATGATTGTTCATGCGCTGGCCTATTTCAACTGGACGCGCGGATCGACAGCCTGGTACAGCAGGTCGGTCAGCAGGTTGAAAATCATGGTGGCGGCGGCCACGTACACCGTGATCGCCTTGATCACCGGGAAGTCGCTGCGCTCGACCGCCAGGATCACTTCGCGCCCGATGCCGGGAATGCCGAAGAAGCGTTCAAGCAGGAAGGCGCCGATCAGCAGCGCCGGCAGGTTGGCCATGACGTGCGTGATGATGGGGATGGCGGCGTTGCGCAGCACGTGCACCCACATGATGCGGCGCTCGCCCAGGCCCTTGGCGCGCGCGGTGCGTACATAGTCCTGGTTCACTTCGTCGAGCACGAAGCTGCGGTACAGGCGCAGCGTGGGCGCGATCGACACGGCCAGGCCGATCAGGATAGGCAACGTGGCGTAGCGCAGCAGGTTTTCGGCAAAGCCGTCGCCCCAGCCCTGCACCGGGAACAGGCCCATCTTGTATGCGAAGAAGTACTGGAACACGATGATGTACACCAGGATGCTGATCGACATGCCCACCGTGCAGGCGATCATGACGCCGCGGTCGGTGAGCGATCCGCGCACGAAGGCGATCGCCAGCGCCAGCGCGATACCGAAGAAAGTCTCCAGGATCGTCAGCGGAATGAGCACCGTCAGGGACGGTCCCAGCCTGCTCGAGATGATGGACGATACCGCTTCGCCGGTGCTCCAGGCATTGCCGAAATCGAAGGTGACGATCTGCTTGATGAAGATCCACAGCTGCACGTAGTAAGGCTGGTCGGTGCCGAGCTGGCGCCGGATATTCTCGATCTCGTCGGCGTTGGCCATCTTGCCGGCCAAAATATAGGCCGGGTCGCCGCCCACCCAGTTAAACAGCAGGAACACCAGCAGGACCACGCCGGCCATCGTGGGCAGCATCTGCCACAGGCGCCGCAGGATATATGCAAACATGGTCGCTTTCTATTTCGACGGGTCGATGTCGATGTAAGCCCATTCCTGGTGCAGGATGGGGTGCTTGGTGTAGCCCAGTACCGCGGGCTGCGCCAGCATGTTGCGGAAACGCGAATACGCCATGCGCGCCGCGCCCGTCACTTCGATGCGGCGCGCAATGCGGTGATACAGCACATCGCGCTCGGGGCCGGCCGGCATCTTCTGGCTTTGCGCATACAGCTTGTCCACTTCGGGATCAGCAAAGCAGGCGGCGTTGTTCTGGTTGACGTTCGGCCCGTAATGGAGCTGCATGAAGTTGTCGCCATCCGGGTAGTCGGCCATCCACTGGTAATTGCGGCTCTGGACCTTGCACAGCTTTTCCGCCTGCAGCAGGTCGCTGAAGATCATGCGATTATTCTCCATGCGGATGCCGAGCGCGTTGTAGGTCTTGCGCCATACTTCGGCCATCAGCACGCCGCTGGCCTCATTGCGCGACGTATAGGTAATCACCAGCGGCTTGCCGTCCGGGAGCGTGCGCCAGCCATCCTTGCCCTTCTTGTAGCCGAAGCGGTCGAGCAGCTTGTTGGCCAGCGCCGGATCGTACTGCAGGATGCTCCTGTAGGCCGGGTCGTGACCGACCACGCCTGGCGGTATCGGGTAGTCCACGCGCTGCGCCTGGCCATTCCAGACAATGCTGATTTCCTCGTCCACGTTGTGCGCCATGGCGATGGCGCGCCGCAGCGCGATCTTCTCCTTGCTGAAGCCGCCCACCACGGGGTCCTGCATATTCCAGTAGTAGTAAGTGATTTCAGGGTCGATCTGGCGCGACAGCTGCACGCCTTTCGCGGCCAGTTCGGGACGCAGCTTGCCGTTCAGGATGGCCTTCGGCGCCAGCGGCCCGTCCAGCCAGAACAGATCCACGCCGCCGCTCTGGAACGACAGCCAGCGCGACTGGTCTTCCACCATCACGCGGATGTCGATGCGGTCGATCTGGGGTATCGTCTTGCCCTTCATTTGCGCGATGATGCGCTGGTCGTCCGGCGTGCCGTTGCCCTTGAAGTCCCAGGTCTCGGCGTGGTGGTCCGTGTTTTTCTCCAGGACGATGCGGTTGCCGCGCACCCACTGGCCCAGCTTGTAGTGGCCCGTGCCCACCGGGTTGCCGTGCACGGCGCCGTTGATGTCGCCGTACTTTTCCACCACCTCGCGCGCCAGCGCCACCGTCGGTTCGTGCGCCAGGATCATGCCCAAATTAAAATCGGTCTGGGTCAGGTGGATGCGCAGCGTGTACGGGTCCACCAGTTCCAGCCCCGCCACCGCTTTGTCGTAGTCAAACTTGCCTGTTTTTTTCGCGTCCGCGGCCAGCTGGTCCAGGCCCACCACCTTGCCTTCGAACAGCCAGCTGTGCGGCGAGGCCAGCTTGGGGTCGAACAGGCGCTTCCACGAATACACGTAGTCGGCCATGGTCAGTTCGCGCCGCTTGCCCTTGAAGGCGGGGTCGGGCGTGAAGGTCTGGCCCTTCTTCAGGCGGATGGTGTAGGTCTTGCCATCGTTCGATACCTCGGGCAGTCCGCTGGCCGCATGCGGCACCAGCAGCACCGGCCGCGCCAGGTAGTCGTAGGAATACAAGGTCTCGAAAATGGCCTGCGTCACGTGGCCCGTGTACAGGTCGCGGGCGACGGCCGGATCGAAGCCGGTTTCCGCCGCCGGGAAAATATAGCGCAGGGTTTTCAAGGGCCCGGCCGCGCCGGCAGGCAGGATGGCCAGCACGCCGACCAGGCCGGCGAGCGCCAGTTGTTTGCATCGAGGAAAATTCATGGCGTAACGATAGCGCATTTCCATGGCCTTGCGGCCAGCCGGAGCGCAAATTTCGAAAATTATGCATATCGACTGAATGTGCATACATTAAGTGGCGTAAATCAACTTTTGTCGAATAAAACAACAGTTTATTAGTAAACAGACTGTTTTTCTTACGAGGCAACCTTGCACAATTGACACTCGACATACACCAATGCTTCCATTGCGTTTTTCACGCCGGAGCCAAGAGAAATGAAACCAACCGTTTTAGCCATGTCCCTGCAAGCCATGTTTGCGACGGGCGCCGTGCTGGCCATCCCAGCCTTCGCCCAGGATGCTCCCATGCAGCGGGTCGAGATCACCGGATCGTCGATCAAGCGCTTGCAAGCCGAAACCGCCAATCCCCTGTCGGTCATCAAGGCCGATGAATTCATCAAGGCCGGCGTGACCAATGTGCAGGAAGCCTTGTCGCGCATCCCGGCCAACCAGTCCGGCATGGGCGCCGGCAACTCCGTGGGCGGCAACTACAGCGGCTTGCCCACCGGCGGCATGGCCAGCGCCGACTTGCGCGGCCTGGGCGGCGACAAGACCCTGGTGCTGCTCAACGGCCGGCGCCTTGCCAACCATCCCTACGATGGCGCCAGCGTCGACCTGAACATGATTCCCATCAGCGCGCTCGACCGCGTTGAAGTCCTGCGCGACGGCGCGTCGGCCATCTACGGTACCGACGCCATCGGCGGCGTGATCAACTTCATCACCAAGCGCTCGGTCAACAGCACCACCATCGCGGTCGAAGCACTGCGCCCACGGCTGGAAGGCGGCGACGAAGAGCGCGCCAACCTGTCCTCCGGTTTCGGCAAGCTCGACACCGATGGCTACAATATTTTCGGCGTGATCGACTACCACAAGCAACAGTCGATCGGCTCGCAGCAGCGCTGGTATTCGTCGACCGGCTACGATCCTGTGCGCGGCCTGGACGGCACCAGCGGCACCACCTTCCCGGGCAATTATTTTGATCCGGGCACCAATACCACCGGCAATCCCGGCCGCGCCAGCGGCTGCCTGCCGCCGTTCTCGCTGCCGATCGGCGGCAACAACACCTGCCGCCAGGATTACACCCGCCAGATCGACAACACGCCCGACCAGAAGCGCATTGCGGTGTTCCTGAAGGGCGCCATGAAAATCGGCGACGGCCACCTGGCCAGCGCCGAATTCCTGCACGCACAGAACGACGTGACCTCGCGCACCGCGCCGCCGCCGCAGACCGGCCTGTTGCTGCCAAACACCAGCCCTTACTACCCGGCCGGCGCCAGCGGCCAGACGCTGTCGGTCAACTGGCGTCCGACGGAAGCGGGCCAGCGCACCATCGATTCGCGCGGCGAAGCCGACCGCCTGGTGCTGAGCATGGAAGGCGCCATGATGGGCGGCTGGGATTACAAGGGCGGCATTTCCTACTCGATCAGCAAATCGTCGGAAGACTTCGTCGGCGGCTATGTGCAGGACGCATCGTTCGCGGCCGGCGTCGCCAACGGCATCCTGAATCCGTTCGGACTGCAGAACGCAGCCGGGCGCAGCTACCTTGCCAGCACCGCCCTGCGCGGCGAAGTGCAAAGCGCCGAAGTGAAAAACACCGGCTTCGACTTCAAGGCCAGCCGCGACGTGTTCGCCATGGCCGGCGGCCAGGCGGCGGTGGCCTTCGGCGCCGAACTGCGCCGTGAAACGGCAGACTTCTTTGTCAACCGCACGATCGCGGCGCAGGCATCGAGTTCCGGGCTGTCGGGCTCCCTGTCGACCGCCGGTTCGCGCAATATCCAGGCCTTCTTCGGCGAACTGGTGATGCCGGTGACAAAAGAGCTCGAAGTCCAGCTGGCCGGCCGTTTCGACCGCTACAGCGACGTCGGCAACACCACCAATCCGAAGATCGGCATCCGCTACCAGCCAAGCACGGCACTGCTGCTGCGCGGCTCGGCCAGCACCGGCTTCCGCGCGCCTACCCTGTTCGAAAAGAACGCGCCGCCGTCGAAGAACGACACCAGCAATGCCTACAACGACCCGATCCTGTGCCCGAACGGCGTACCGTCGAGCAATCCGATCACCAATCCGCTGCGCGACTGCGACTTGCAACAGTTCAAGCTGCAGGGCGGCAATGCCAACCTGAAGCCGGAAAAATCGAAGTCCTTCTCCTTCGGCGCCGTGTTCGAGCCGGTGCAATCGGTCACGCTGGCGGCCGACTACTGGAACATCCATCTGAAGGACAAGATCGATGCCTTGCCGGAAGCTACCATCTACGGCAACTACGCGAAATACAGTGCCCTGTTCCTGCGCAATCCGGACGGCTCGCCGTTCGCGATTGAAAACTTCAAGAACAACCTGGGCGAAGTCAAGAGCGACGGTATCGACCTGAGCCTGGTATGGCGCTTGCCGAAGTCCAGCCTGGGCGGCCTGACCTTCACCATGGACGGCACCTGGCTGCACAGCTACAAGTACCAGAACGAGCGTGACGGCGTGTTCACCGAAAACGTCGGCAACTTCGCCGACACCTACGTGAAATTCCGCTGGCAGCACACCATGTCGCTGGGCTGGAAATCGGGCCCCTGGGGCGCCAACCTGAGCCAGACCTACAAGACCGGCTACCGCGACCAGGGCGGCACCCGTGATGTCGGTTCGTACGGGCTGTGGAACCTCACCGCCAGCCATGAAGGCATCAAGGGCCTGGTCCTGATGGCCGGCGTGAAAAACATCCTCGACAAGGAACCGCCGTCGACGGTGCAAAGCCTGATGTTCCAGCAAGGCTACGACGCCCGCTACACCGACCCGACCGGGCGCGCCGTGTTCGTGCGCGCCAGCTACACGTTCTAAACGACGTGCAATAAAAAAAGGCCCCTCGGGGCCTTTTTTCTTAGTCCTGCTTCAAGCGCCGCTGGCGCACCGCCGCCGCCAACCCTTCGAGCACCTGCACGCTGCTGTCCCAGTCGATGCAGCCATCGGTCACCGACTGGCCGTACACCAGCTCCTTGCCCGGCACCAGGTCCTGGCGCCCCGCCACCAGGTGCGATTCAATCATCACCCCCACGATGCGGTCGTCGCCGGCCGCCACTTGCGCCGCGATATCGGCGCACACGGGAATCTGGTTCTCCGGCTTCTTGGAACTGTTCGCGTGCGAGGCGTCGATCATCAGGCGCGAGGCCAGCCCTTGCGCGGCGATCTGCTGGCAAGCCTGTTCCACGCTGGCGGCATCATAATTGGGCGCCTTGCCGCCGCGCAGGATGATGTGGCAATCCTCATTGCCATTGGTCGACACGATAGCCGAGTGGCCGCCCTTGGTCACCGACAGGAAATGGTGCGGCTGCGAGGCCGCCTTGATCGCTTCCACCGCGATCTTGATATTGCCGTCGGTCCCGTTCTTGAAGCCGACCGGGCACGACAGGCCGGACGCCAGTTCGCGGTGCACCTGCGACTCGGTGGTGCGGGCGCCGATCGCGCCCCAGCTGATCAGGTCGGCAATGTACTGGGGACTGATCACGTCCAGGAATTCGGTGCCGGCCGGCAGGCCCAGTTCGTTGATGTCGCGCAGCAGTTCGCGCGCCATGCGCAAGCCGTCGTTGATGCGGAAGCTGTTGTCCATATACGGGTCGTTGATCAAGCCCTTCCAGCCGACGGTGGTGCGCGGCTTCTCGAAATACACCCGCATGACGATTTCCAGCTCGCCCGCGAAGCGCACGCGCTGCTCGGCCAGGCGGCGCGCATATTCCATGGCCGCGCGGGTGTCGTGGATCGAACAGGGGCCGATGACCACCATCAGGCGGTCGTTCTGGCCATGCAGGATGCGGTGCAGTGCCACGCGCGCGTTGGCCGCGGTCTGCTCCGCCCCCTCGCCGCAGGCAAACTCGCGGATCAGGTGCGAGGGCGGCGTGAGTTCCTTCATTTCGCGAATGCGCAAGTCATCGGTACGTGGCATGGTGTTCTCCGTTTAGGTAAGCAATCAAATTGAATGGGCTAAAAAAAAACCGCCATCGCTGGCGGTTTTTTAGGAATTTGCTGGATCTCGTTCTTGCTACGTGAACCTGCCGCTACTCCACCGCCTTGGGGCTGGAATGGCTAAAGTAAAAGTAGCAGGTAAAGAAAACGACGTTGTGCATGCTGGGGATCCGTAAGTGTTGCAACGACTATAGCACAGAAATCATAACGCTTGGCAAGCCCCCGAAAAACCGCCGAGTTGCGGCCTTCCGACAAACCAGAAGCGATGCCAGTCACCGTTGATCAGGATCAGTCGAATCGACGGAGCCGGTGCAAGACTCGCACCTCAAGCCCGACTTTTACCTACCTGGAGCATGACATGATCGAAAAAACTGTTTCACGAACCCTGCGCCGCCTGTTCGCCGCATCGTCGACAATGTGCGCGGCGCTGGCCGCGCTGCCGGCGCTGGCGCAGGACACTGGCGCGCCCATCACCCGCGTCGAAATCACCGGTTCCTCCATCAAGCGCCTGGCCGCGCAAACCTCGCTGCCCATCACGTCCATCCGCGCCGAAGACTTCGCCAAGCAAGGCCTGGCCACCGCCCAGGAAGTGCTCAGCACCATCCCCATGAACCAGACTTCGCAAAGTTCGAGCCAGTCGGTGGGCCTTGGCACCGGCGGGCGCTCGGTGGCCGACCTGCGCGGCCTGGGCGGCGACAAGACCCTGGTGCTGCTCAACGGACGGCGCCTGGCCAACCATCCCTTCTTCGCCGACACGGTCGACCTGAACATCATTCCCGTGGCCGCGCTCGACCGGGTGGAAGTGCTGCGCGACGGCGCCTCGGCCATCTACGGCACCGACGCCATCGGCGGCGTGGTCAACTTCATCACCAAGCGCTCGTACAAGGGCATGGGCATCACGCTCGAAGCTTTCGTGCCGCAGGACACGGGCGGCGACGAACAGCGCGTCAATTTCACGGGCGGCTGGGGCGACCTGAACACCGACGGCTGGAACCTGCTGGCCGTGCTCGACTACCATCGCCAGTCGGCCCTGAAATCGACCGACCGCGACTTCTCGCGCACCGGCGTGATCCCCTCGCGCGGCGTGTTCCAGACCAGCGGCACGCCCTTCCCCGCCAATTTTTTCGCGCCCAGCCTCACGCCGGGCGGCGCCGGCATGTCGGCCAATCCCTATTTTTCCAGTGGCTGCAGGCCGCCCGCGTCCGTGCCCAACACCAACCCGGCATCGCCCACCTGCCGCTTCGACTTCAGCCAGTTCGTCGACAATATCCCCGAGACCAAGCAGGAATCCTTCCTCGGCCGCTTCACCGCGAAACTCGGCAGCGAGCACACCGGCAGCATCGAATACATGCACACGCGCAGCACCAATGAAGCGCGGGTGGCGCCGCCGCCACTGGCCGGCATCGGCCTGACCATGACCGTGGCCAGCCCCTTCTATCCCGGGCGCGGCATCACGCCGACCGTGGCAGGCGTCTCCACCCAGGATCTCGACATCAGCTGGCGCCCGCTGGTCACCGGCCAGCGCAAGACCTTCGACGTCAGCCTGTCCGACCGCCTGCTCGCCGGCATGGAAGGCAATGCCATGGGCTGGGACTACAACACCGGGCTCACCTATTCGGTGGGGCGCGCGCGCAGCGCATTTACCGGCGGCTACGTGATCGACGAACGCATGATCGAAGGCGTGGGCGCCGGCATCCTGAACCCTTTCGGCGACCAGACCGCGGCGGGCACGGCCTTCCTGCAGGATTCCCTGCTGCTCGGTGAATTCCTGAAGGCGAAGATCAACAGCTCGGCGCTCGACTTCAAGGCCAGCCGCGACATCTACACCATGCCGGCCGGCGAGATGGGCTTTGCGATCGGCGCCGAACTGCGGCACGACAAGGCCACCTACACGGTCGACCGCGCGCTGGCGGGCCAGGCATCGAGCTCCGGTTTCGCCGACGCCCAGGACCAGCGCGGCAGCCGCACCATCCGCGCCCTATTCAGCGAGCTCAACATACCGGTGGTCAAGGATCTGGAACTCAACCTGGCCGGGCGCTACGATTACTACACCGACGTCGGCGGCGACTTCAATCCCAAGGTCGGCCTGCGCTGGCAACCCACCCGCGCGGTGCTGGTGCGCGGCTCCTACAACGAAGGCTTCCGGGTGCCCACGCTGTACGACCTGTACGGCCCGCAAACGGTCACCAATACCGCCGAGCCCTACAACGATCCCCTGCTCTGCCCGAACGACGTGCCGGCGCCGGGCGCCAACAGCAGCATCGTGTGCGACCAGCAGCAGCACATCCGCCAGGGCGGCAACACGGCGGTGCAGCCGGAAAAATCGCGCAGCTATTCGGTCGGCGTGGTGCTCGAACCGACGCGCGACATCACCCTGTCGGCCGACTTCTGGGACATCAAGCTGGAAGACTCGATCGCCGCGCTGGGCGAGCAAACCATCTTCCGCGACTTCGCCAAGTACCGCAGCCTGTTCGTGTACAACGCGGCCGGCACGCGGCTCGAATACATCCAGGCCACCACCACCAACCTGGGCGAAGTCAAGACGCGCGGGATCGACCTGAGCCTGCTGTGGCGCCTGCCGCGCAATCCCTGGGGTAATTTCACGGTCGGCATCGACGGCACTTTCGTCGACAAATACGATTACTAGAACGAGCGCGACGGCCCCTTCACCAACAACGCCGGGCGCTATGCCGACGCCACGCCGGTATTCCGCTGGCGCCACAACGCCACGCTGGGCTGGAACAGTGCGCCATGGTCGCTGACGCTGGCGAACCGCTACCTGTCCGGCTACGACGACCAGAACGGGGTGGCGCCGGCATTCGAACAGCGGGTCGACAATTATTCGACCTGGTCGCTGGCCGGCACCTATACGGGCATCAGGCGGGTCGAGATCACGGCAGGCGTGAAGAACCTGCTCGATGAAGATCCGCCGTATACCAACCAGGCCACCACCTTCCAGCAGGGCTACGATCCGCGCTTCACGGACCCGCTGGGGCGGACCTTCTACGTCAGGGCGACGTACAAGTTTTGATTCGCAATCATAACGTTACGTAATGCTTGCGTTGACGAAAAAATGACGATAGGATCTCAGAAATGTAAATTTACTACATCAATCCCCAGCAGAAGGCGCACGGATGAATACCACGGAAATTTTCCTCATTGCCATGACCTTGATCTTCAGCGTGCCATTTCTCATCTGGCGACTGGGAAAAACCGACTATTACGCACCGCTGGTGGTGGTCCAGATCATTTGCGGCATCCTGCTGGGGCCCGGCGTAATGGGTGCAATTTTTCCGGATTACTACAAATTCGTGTTCAATCCCCAGGTCATCCTGGCGCTCAACGGGATCGCCTGGTGGGCCGTCATGGTGTTCGTCATGATTGCCGGCATCGAGCTGGACCTGAAAAAAGCGTGGGAACACCGGCGCGAAAGCAGCATCACCGCCGGCCTTGCGCTGGGCACCCCGCTGGTCTTCGGCTGCCTGGCTGGCCTGGGCATGCTGGGCTACGCGGGCTGGATCGGCCCCAAGGCGCTGAGCTGGCAATTCGTGCTCGGTGTCGGCATGGCGTGCGCGGTCACCGCCTTGCCGATCCTGATCCTGCTGATGGAAAAACTCGACATCCTGCGCCGTCCGATCGGCCAGCGCATCCTGCGCTACGCCAGCCTGGACGACATCGCCATCTGGGGCGTGCTCGCGCTGATCCTGCTGGACTGGGACCGGGTCGGCCGCCAGGCCGGCTTCCTGGCCGTGTTTGCCCTGTCGACGGTGCTCTTCCGCCGCCTGATGGTCTGGCTCAAGGAAAGCGACCGCTGGTATGTTTCCCTGATCTGGCTGGCAGTGTGCTCCCTGGGCGCGGACTGGGCCGGCCTGCACTTCATGGTCGGCGCCTTCCTGGCCGGCGCCGTCATGGATGCCCACTGGTTTGACCAGGAAAAAATGGACTTGATGCGCCACCACGTTCTCATGGTCATCATGCCCGTGTTCTTCCTGAGCACCGGCCTGCGTACCAACTGGGCCATGGGCGGCGCCGCCGTGTTTGTCGTGGCGGCCGTGCTGCTGGTGGCCTCGGTGGCCGGCAAGCTGGCCGGCGTGCACCTGGCCGGCAAGGTACTGAAATGGGAAAAGGGCGAAGCGAGCATCATCGGCTGGCTGCTGCAGACCAAGGCCCTGATCATGATCATCTTCGCCAACATCCTGCTCGACAAGCAGATCATCACCAGCGAAACCTTCACGGCCCTGCTGCTGATGGCGATCGCCAGCACCATGCTGACGGTGCCGGTGGTCCATCCGAAGCTGGAGAAAATGCGGGAGATTATTTTCCGCAGCGCGGGATTGAAATCCATCCCGGCCGAAGAAGAAAAGAAACGCGCCTGACGGCGGGCCGGATTGGCGCTACGCGGTGCCGCCCACCGTCACGTCTTCGATGCGCAGTGTCGGCTGGCCCACGCCCACCGGCACGCTCTGGCCTTCCTTGCCGCACACGCCCACGCCCGAATCGAGGCGCATGTCGTTGCCGATCATCGATACGCGGTTCAGCACGTCAGGACCGTTGCCGATCAGGGTGGCGCCCTTGACCGGGTAAGTCACCTTGCCGTTTTCGATCATGTAGGCTTCGCTGGCCGAGAACACGAACTTGCCGTTGGTGATGTCGACCTGGCCGCCGCCGAAATTGACCGCATACAAGCCATTCTTGACCGAGGCCAGGATTTCTTCCGGGTCCTTGTCGCCGCCCAGCATGTAGGTATTGGTCATGCGCGGCATCGGCAGGTGGGCGAACGATTCGCGCCGCGCATTGCCCGTCACCGGCATCTTCATCAGGCGCGCGTTCATGGTGTCCTGGATATAGCCTTTCAGGATGCCGTCTTCGATCAGCGTGGTGCACTGGGTCGGGTTGCCCTCGTCATCCATATTGAGCGAGCCGCGGCGGTCCTGCAGGGTGCCGTCGTCGACCACGGTCACGCCCTTGGCCGCCACGCGTTCGCCGATGCGTCCCGAGAAAGCCGAGGAACCCTTGCGGTTGAAGTCGCCTTCGAGGCCGTGGCCGATCGCTTCGTGCAGCAGCACGCCGGGCCAGCCCGGTCCGAGCACGATGGTCATGGGACCTGCCGGCGCCGGACGCGCATCGAGGTTGACCGTGGCCGCCTTGACCGCTTCGGTCGCGTATTTGTCCAGCACTTCATCGCTGAAGTAGCCATAGTTGTAGCGTCCGCCGCCACCGGACGAGCCCATTTCGCGGCGGCCATTCTGTTCGACGATCACCGTCACCGAGACCCGCACCAGCGGCCGGATGTCGGCCGCCAGCACGCCGTCGCTGCGCACCACCAGCACCACGTCGTATTCGCCGGCCAGGCCCGCCATCACTTGCACCACGCGCGGGTCCTTCTTGCGCGCCATTTTTTCCACGCGCTCGAGCAGCTTGACCTTGGCGGTCGCGTCCAGCGACGCCAGCGGGTCGTTGGGCAGGTACAGCGAACGCCCGCCCACTTCGGTCATGCGCGACGCCACCTTGATCTTGCCGGAGCCCGCGCGCGCGATGGTGCGCGTGGCGGCGGCCGCGTCGAGCAGGGCCCGCTCGGAGATTTCATCGGAATACGAAAAGGCGGTCTTGTCGCCGGAAATGGCGCGCACGCCCACGCCCTGGTCGATCGAAAAGCTGCCGGTCTTGACGATGCCTTCTTCCAGGCTCCAGCCTTCGCTCTTGGTGAACTGGAAATACAGGTCGGCGTAATCGACCTTGTGCGTGAACATGGTACCCAGCGTACCCAGCAGTTTGCCTTCATCCAGGCCAAAGGGCGTGAGCAGCACATCGCGCGCGACGGCCAGGGAAGAGAGATTCGGTTCGAAGGGCTTCATTTTGCGGTCTTTCAGAGGGTGACATGGCATTGTGCCATATCCACATTATTGGGTAGGCTCACATCCGCCGATGCTTGAGAGCAGGCAAGCTTTCGCGCACGCCCGCCAGGAACAGGGGATCGATCACGCCATCGATCACGCCCTCGCCTTCGGCCAGCACGGCCTTGACCTCGCCCCAGGGGTCGACCAGCATGCTGTGGCCGAAGGTGCGGCGGCCGTTGGCATGCACCCCGCCCTGGGCCGAAGCCAGCACATAGCACTGGTTTTCGATGGCGCGCGCGCGCAGCAGCACTTCCCAGTGCGCCAGGCCGGTGACATGGGTGAAGGCGGCCGTGACCACCATCAGGGTGCAGTCGCCCATGGCGCGAAACAGTTCCGGGAAGCGCAGGTCGTAGCACACGGCCAGGCCCACGCGGCCGAACGGGGTGTCGAACACCGTCACCGCTTGGCCCGGCACGATGGTGCGCGCTTCGTCGTAGGTTTCGGCGCCCCGGGTAAAGCCGAACAGGTGGATCTTGTCGTAGCGGCCCACGCTCTCCCCTTCCGGGTTGTAGACCAGCGTGGTGTTCATCACCTTGCCGGCGTCGGGCGACACCAGGGGCAGCGTGCCGCCGATCAGCCACACCTTGTGGGTGGCGGCCGCTTCCGCCATGAAATCCTGGATCGGGCCGCTCCCGGGCTGCTCGGCGTGGGCCACCTTGTCGCTGTCCTTCATGCCCATGATGGGCCAGTATTCGGGCAGCGCCACCAGGCGCGCGCCGCGCGCCGCCGCTTGTTCCACCAGGACGCGCGCCCTGGCGATATTGTCCGCCACGTCCGGCGTGCTGATCATTTGTACCGCGGCCACTGTCGTCATGGTGTCTTCGCTTTCGTCGCTTCGGCGTCCAGCGCGGCCTGTGCGCGCGCGCCCGCCAGTTTGGTGATGACCGGCGCCTTCCACGGACCGGTCACCTGCATTTCGTAGGTCAGCGCGCGCATCATCGGCGCGCGCAGGAACAGCTGCGCCAGGAAGCTGCCCAGCCCGATCACCGGATTGACCGCCAGCGCATACACCAGCGGGCCGGTGCCCAGGTTGAATTCGGGGATCACCACCACGTGCAGATTGGTCGATTCGTTGGCGATGTCGGCCGTGCCATCCATCAGCACCGTGGCCGCCACGCCATGCATGCGCAGGTTGTCGGTGCGCGCCACGCCGCGCTGAATGAGGGCGCTCGCGGTGATGCCGTCGAAGGCCAGGCCTTCCGAAAACACATCGTGGAAATCGAGTTTCAGGATGCGCGGCAGCATCTGCAGGCTGAGCACGCCCAGCAGCTTGGCCGCGCCCGGGTCCTGCTTGAGGAACTGGCCGGAGGCCACGTTCAGGTCGATCTTGCCCGACAGGGTGGGAATGTCGAGCGAATACGGCACCCCGTTCCAGGCGATGTCGCCGGACAGGCGGCCCTTGCCGCGGCGCAGGGTTTCGGGGAAGCCGAAGCGGTCCAGCAGCTTGCCGGCGTCGTCGATGTCGAGCACGAAATTGATGCTGGTGGTGCTCACGCCCTCGCGCGTGACGTACTTGCCGGAACTGCGCAAGGTGCCGTCGGTATTGGACAGCATCAGGCGGTTGATGCGCCATTCGCGCCCGGCGGCCGTGGTGCTGTTGTTGGCCACCAGGTCCAGGCGGCCGAGCTGCTTGTCGAACAGTTCGAACTGGTCGGCCACGATGTCGAGCGCGGGGATGGTGGCGGCCACGCTCTTGCCGCCGTCGAGCAAGTCCTTGACGTCGGCCGCCGACGATTCGGGAATGATCAGCGAGGCCAGGCGCGCCGTGACCTTGCCCAGGCCATGGCCGCCGGCGCCTTCGTCCCAGGTCACGTGGCCCGATGCCTGCTTCGAATCGATGCTGGCCTGCCAGGTCTGCTGCTGGTGCGAAGCGCCCACCACCACGTTGTCGAGCTTGCGCTCGCCAATGATCAGTTCGGTGGCGCGGGCCGCCATCACGTCCGGCACGATGTACTGGGCCAGGTAGGCGCCGTCGTTGTCGGCCGCGGCCGGCCCGGCCGCCTGGGCGCCGGTGATGCTCTTGCCGATCTGGACCCACTGGTCCACGTTCAGGGTCTTGAGGTTGACGTTGATCATCATGCCCTCCTCGACCTCGGGCGCGGGCACGTTCACGCCGGCCCCGCCGCTGAGCACTTTCCAGCTGCCGCCCGGATGCTTCTGGCGCAGGTAACGCGCCGCGATATTGCTGCCCAGGCTGATCCGGATATCGTCGCGCTGCACGCCAGGCTCGGCCGTTGCCGGCAGCGTGCTCGAGGTGAAGTGCAGGGGCAGGGCGTCGGCCGCCGCCTTGGCCAGCGGCGCCGGGAAGTCGAGGCCCAGCCCGGCCAGGGTGGAATCGACCGTGACCTGGGCCTGGCCTTCGCGCACCGTGATCGTGCCGGCATAGCGGGCCGCGCCATTGACGCGGCCGGTGATGGGCGCCATGGCCGGCGCCGCGTACTGCTTGCGTATTCCTTCGGCCGTGATGGCGCCCGCCATCCGGATCAGGACGGTGTTGTCGCGCTGGGTGCCGCCGGTCAGGGCCAGCGGCCCGCCCAGGAAGCTGGCGCCCACGCCATTCAGGTTGATGCCATGCTCATTGAATTCGAGCTTGCCGATGGCGGCCTGGATAGGCGGCAGTTCGGGGAACAGGACCACGTCGTTGCTCATCAGGGACAGCACGCCCTGCACCTTCGATTCGCGCAGCCGGGCCAGCGGCAGTTGCAGCTTCAGGTGCAGCTTCGCATTGCCGCTGGCGCGGGTGGGTTCGGTGAAGTGGCCGATCCAGCCGTTCACGGGGCTCAGGATCACATAGCGCAGGAATTCCTGCATGGCGCCGTTGGCCGTGCCCTCGATCTCGAGCAGCTTGTCGTGCACCGACAGGTCGGCGATGACGGCCTTCACGCCTGCCAGCGCCACGCCGGCGGTGCGCGCGGTCTCACCCCGGATTTCCATGCGCGCGCGGTCGAAGGCGAAGCTGCCGTTGATGGCGTCGGCCTGCGGCCACAGCGGCCCCTTGCCGTCGGCCGACAGGTGGCCGGGCGAATAATTCAGGCGCCCGTTTTCGATGCGGCCGGCGATCCGGAATTCGCCCCGGGCGCGTTCCTGGGCGCTCTCGCCCTTGAAGGGAAATTGCGCCAGGTCGCCGCGCAGGCGGACGCTGGCGTCGTGCACGGTGCCCGCTTCCAGCGCGCCGGTCAGCCAGGCATGCAGCTCGGGCGCGGTTTGCAGCGGCAGGAAACGCCCGATCTCGTGGACGGCAAAGCCGCTGAAGGTGCCGTGCAAGTCGGTCGTGCCGGGCCCGCGGGCCTGGCCGCCCAGCGCCACCTGGTGCTTGCCGGTCAGCGAGGCCCTGAGCTTGCCCTGGCTCAGGTTCAGGCTTTCCAGCTGCAGCTGCAACTGGTCCTTGCCCAGGAAGGACCAGCGCGCCTTCATGGCCAGCTGGTCGAAGGGCATGGCCGGATCGGCGAACCAGGCCGGCATCTGGAGCACCAGGCCGGGCGAGTCGAGGGCCAGCACCCCGCCCTTTTCATGGGCATCGATGCTGCCCGACAGCTTGTCGAAACCAGGGATGTGCGCCTGGGGCCGGATGGACAGGCCGGCCAGCTTGCCGCGGATGCGGTAGCTGCCGATGGCCGGGTAGCGCCCGCTCCAGTTGGCGGAAAAGTCGGACAGCACGCCGCGCGGGGCGTAGTCGGCCAGCATCGCGCGCAGCGATGGCGCCAGGGGCAGCTGGCCGGCCAGGCGGGCCAGGGTGGCCAGGTCGAGCTGGCGCGCGCTCACGTGAAACTGTTCGGGCATGCCGGCATTGGCCGGCGCATAGGCTTCGGCCGCGCTGGTGGGCGCCAGCGTCAGGCCGTCGGCCGTGGTCAGGGCGAAATCGGTCAGCGCCAGGGTGTGGCCGCGCGCGCCGAAGGCCAGTTCGCCGCGGTTGGCGCCGTCCGGGAAGGTTTCGCTGGCCGAAATGCGGCCGCGCACGCTCGCCAGCGCCAGCGGCGGCAGGTCGCGGCCCAGGCGCGCCGCCACCCCGGACAGGCCCAGGTCGGCCGTGAAGCTGACCAGCTTGGCGTGGTTCAGGCCGATCCAGGCGCGCACCGACCCCTTGCCCTGGCTGATTTCGAAGGGGTAGTCGAGATAGGGTTTCCAGGCCGCCAGGTCGGTATTGCGCACGTCGGCGAACAGTTCGCCGCGCCACTGGGCCATGTCCGACACCCGGGCCGCGAAGCGGGGATGGGTGAAATCGGCGCGCAGGTCGACCGGCCCCGACAGGGTGGCGGGCGGGGTGGCGCGCACGGCGATCCGGTGATGGTCCCAGCGGTTGCGCAGCAGCACGCCAACCTGGTCGAGGTCGAGTTCGGGGGCGCCGCGCAATTCGTCGGTCCAGCGGATCTTCCCTTCGCGCACGATCACTTCGCGCTGGCGGAACACCCAGTCGGCGCCCTTGCCGTCGGCCTGGGGCGAGTTGTCGAGCCGGATCCCGGCCACCATCAGCTGCCCCCGGGCATCGCGCCGCACGTCCAGGTCGGGGCGGATGATTTCCAGCGAATGGAAGCGCGGCTCGGCAGCCACCACGCTCCACCAGGACAGCGTGGCCGACACGCTCGGCAGGGTCAGCACCTGGCGCCCCTGTTTGTCGCGCAGGATCACGTCGCCCAGGAACAGGTTCGGGCTCAGGCCTTTCCAGGAGGCATAGATGCGGGTGATGGCCACCTGGTTGCCGATGGCGCGGCTGGCCAGCTTTTCGATATCGCCCTTGTAATAATCGATATTGGGCAGCACCGCGTAGCGCAGGAACAGGAAAATGATGGCGAACAAAAAGTAGACCAGCAACGCCAGCTTGAGCGTAAAGCCCAGCACATGGTGTGTGGCAAGATTGCACACGCGATAGGCGGCACTGACCCGCCGCCAGCGCTGCGCGAGAGGCACGTGCACCGGTTCGGCGGATTGTTCTGGGTTGTGCATCAATAAGCTAATAAAAGGAGCTCGCCATCGGAGGAATCGTCAATAAGTGAGCGTATGCAACAGTGTCGCCGCCAGCCGGCCCAATTCTACCCCATCCAGCCCCCCGCCTGAGCGCACAATAGCTAAGGCTGCCACTTGTATTTGTCCACGATGCGCTGGTAGCTGCCATCGTCGCGCAGCACCCGCAATTGCTGGTTGAAACAGTCGCGCAGCGCACGGCTGGCGAAGGCGGTCGAGAACCCCGTGCGCTCGCGCACAATGCTGTGGAATACCAGTTCGTCGGACACGTCCACGCCGTCGGCGGCGAGCTTGCGCCGCAGCCAGTCGAAAATGTTCCTGTCGACCACCATCACATCCACCCTGCGTGCCCAGAAAATGCGGGCCTGGGCCACCTGGTTGCTTGCCTGGAAGTAGTTGGAAGGAAACTTGCCGTCGCTTCCGGGCTGGTACCTGGCCGCAAACGCCGGTCCCAGGTCGGCCCAGCCACCATGCCAGATCACAAATTGGTGGCGATCCAGGTCCGCCAGTCCGGCCAGGGTGATCTGGCTGCTCTTGCGCGTGACGGCGACATTTTCAAAATAGGCCATGGGATCGGAGAAATACATGGCGCCATCATCCCTGCCCCGTACCGACATGGCCGCCTGCACCCGCCCTGCCTTCAGCTCGACCAGCAGCCTGGTCTTGGAGGTCGGCACCAGTTCGGCCAGCTCGCCGCAGCGCGCCAGCACGGTCCGCAGCAGGTCGACCTCGATTCCGCCCAGGCTGCCGTCCGCCTCCCGGAAGGCGAAAGGCGGTTTGTCGGTGTTGACGGCCACCTTCAGTGCGCCCGCGCGAGCGCTTCCCCCTATGGCCAGCAGGAGCGCAAGCATTGCCATTCGGATCAGCGCCATGCACATGATGCACCCGGGGAAGACGATCGAGACAGTATCTGCCCGGCCTTTCGCGCTGTCAATTGCCGGGTGCCGCACAAGGCTTGCCGGAATGGCGCGCCCTGACTTACCATCGGATCAATGACAACCAACCCAGTGCGCCCCATGACAACTGCATCCCTGACTTCGGCATCGCGCTTTTACCAACGCTGGCTGGCGGCCGATCCGGGACGGCGCGCGGCGCTCGACGCCTTGTGCCGGGCGCCCCTGTCCAGGCTCGACCTGGGCGCGGCGCTGGCGCGCGAGGGCGCCAGCGGCCTGCCCCTGGCGCGCGCCATGCGGCGCCTGCGCAACCTGCTGGTGTGCGGCCTGATCCGCCGCGACCTCGATGGCCAGGCCGATCTGGCCGAAGTGGTGGAAGCGATGACCCGCTTCGCCGACTTCGCCATCCAGACCCAGCTGGCGGCCCTGATGGAGGAACTGTGCGCCAGCCATGGCGTGCCCATGGGCTACGAATCGGGCCTGCCCCAGCACATGCTGGTGCTGGCCATGGGCAAGCAGGGCGGCGGCGAACTGAATGTCTCGTCCGACATCGACCTGATCTTCGTGTATCCGGAAGATGGCGACACCCTGCTGGCCGAGGCCGGCCAGCGCCAGCTGTCGAACCATGAATTTTTCACGCGCCTGGGCAAGAAGCTGATCGCCGCCCTGTCCGAAATCATCGAGGACGGCTTCACTTTCCGGGTCGACATGGCGCTGCGCCCGAACGGCGCCTCGGGCCCGCTGGTGGCCAGCCTGAACATGGTCGAGGAATACCTGATCGTCCAGGGCCGCGAATGGGAACGCTATGCCTGGGTCAAGGCGCGCGCCGTGACCGGCACCGCCGCAGACATCGCCGCCCTGGACGCCATCGTGCGCCCCTTCGTGTACCGGCGCTACCTGGACTTCGGCGTCATCGATGCGATCCGCAACATGCACGGCCAGATCCGGGCCGAGGTCGACCGCCAGGAAAGGCTGCATCCGGACCGCAGCAACAACGTCAAGCTGGGCCGCGGCGGGATCCGCGAAATCGAATTCCTGGCCCAGGTATTCCAGCTGATCCGCGGCGGGCGCGACGCCACCCTGCGCGAGCGCTCCACCCGCGCCACCCTGCGCGTGCTGGCCGACAAGGACTTGCTCACCCCGGAAACGGTGGAACGCTTGCTGGCCTCGTACAGCTTCCTGCGCAACCTGGAACACCGCCTGCAATACCTCGACGACGCCCAGACCCACACCCTGCCCGCCAGCGACGCCGACCGCGCCACCATCGCGCGCATGATGGGCTTGCCCGACGTGGCCACCCTGCTCGGCCGGCTGGAAGCGGAGCGGCGCTTCGTGGCCGGCCAGTTCGATGCCATCTTCGCCGACAAGGGCGCCAATGGCGCCAATGGTGACAATGTCGATCCCCATTCGTCGGGCGACAATGCGGACCTCGACAACCTTGAGGCGATCCAGGCGCGCCTGGCCGGCCTGGGCTTCGACAACCCGGCGGCGGCGGCCCAGCGCCTGATGACAACCTGGCAAAGCCCGCGCCTGCAATCGCTGCCCGAAGCGTCGCGCACGCGATTGCTGGCCCTGGTCAACGCCGCCCTGCCCCTGATCGCCAAGACCGCGTCCGGCAGCGCCGTGGGCAGCCCCAGCGCCACCCTGGGCCGCCTGCTGGACTTCTTCGAAGCCATCGCGCGCCGCTCGGCCTACCTGTCGCTGCTGACCGAATACCCGCACACGCTCGAACGCGTGATCCGCATGATGTATGCCAGCGGCTGGGCCGCCACCTTCCTCACCAAGCACCCGATCGTGCTCGACGAACTGCTCGACGACCGGGTGCGCAATGCCGCGCCCGACTGCGCCGCGCTGGCGGCCGAGCTGCGCGGCCAGCTGGACGAAGCCCAGGGCGACACCGAACGCCAGATGGACATCCTGCGCGAAGCGCACCATGCGCAGCTGTTCCGCCTGCTGGCCCAGGACCTGGCCGGCGACCTGTCGGTGGAAAAGCTGGCCGACTACCTGTCGGCCCTGGCCGACACCATCGTCGCGGCCACCATCAACGCGGCCTGGAACACGATCGCCTCGCGCCACCGCGAGGTGCCGCGCTTTGCCGTGATCGCGTACGGCAAGCTGGGCGGCAAGGAACTGGGCTATGTGTCCGACCTGGACGTGATCTTCCTGTTCGACGACGAGGACCAGGAAGCGCCGGGCAACTACGCCAAGCTGGCCCAGCGTTTCATTACCTGGATGACGGCGCACACCTCGGCCGGCATCCTGTTCGACATCGATACCGCGCTGCGCCCTGACGGCGCCTCCGGCATGCTGGTCTCGTCCCTGTCCGCTTTTGAGCGCTACCAGGACAATTCGGCCTGGATCTGGGAGCACCAGGCGCTCACGCGGGCGCGCTTTTGCGCCGGCGACGCCGCCATCGGCGCGCGCTTCGAAGCGATCCGCGAACGGGTGCTGCGCAAGGAGCGCGATGCCGATGCCTTGAAGGCCGAAGTGCTGAAGATGCGCCAGAAGATGCGCGAGGCCCATCCGAGCAAGAGCGCCCTGTTCGACCTGAAGCAGGACGCGGGCGGCATGATCGATATCGAATTCATCGTGCAATACCTGGTGCTGCGCCATGCGCCGCACACTCCCGCGCTGACGGGCAACCTGGGCAATATCGCGCTGCTGCGCATCTGCGGGGAGCTGGGACTGGTCGACGCGGCGCTGGGCCTGGCCGTGGGCGACGCCTACCGCGCCATGCGCCGCCTGCAGCACCAGCTGCGCCTGCAAGGGCAGGACAATGCGCGGCTCGACCCGGCCCAGGTGACGCTCCACAGCGCCAACGTGGTCAAGCTGTGGGAAGCGATCTTTGCATGAAAAAACCCGGCCGGGGCCGGGTTTTTTGGCAGGCTCTGAAGGGGATCAGAACTTGTAACGGGCGCTGACCGAGAAGTAGCGGCCATAACCGTTATGCAGGTCCGAGTTGTAGCCGGTTGTGGCATAACCTGGATCGTAAGGCGCCTTCTTGTCCAGCAGATTGCGGATGTTGAAGTTAAGCGACAGGTTCTTGAAGCCGTTATAGCTGTAGCCCGCGCCAACCGTAGTCCAGCTGTTGACGGCGCACTCAGGGAAGTACGCTTCGTACAGTGGGATGCTCAGATTGCGGTCGGCTGCGCCATCGGTCGTCTTGGCCACGCCGTAGTGGCAGAACGGCTGCGCATAGGTGATATCGGCATCAACGACGCGCAGCAGCGACAGCTTGCCAACATAGTTCAGATTAGCGCTGAAGTTATGCACGCCGTAGTTCCAGGCTGCCGATATCTGCGTTTTCCAGCGCGGATTGTCGATGCCCGAATTGAGCTGCCAATCCCAAATACCGGCACGGCCACCGGCAACGTTGTTTTCCACGCGGCCAGGAAGCTCGGCCAGCAGATATTCGTCCAGGTAAGTCGTGTTCAATTTGGTGGACAAGGTACCCATGTCGCCCAACTTGATTCGATAGCGCATTTCGAGGTCGAAACCCGACACCTGGGTAGCGCCCTGGTTGATCCATGGGCGCTTGACCATCAACAAGGGACCGGTGCCAGGAATTGGACGACCTTGTGCATCAAGGATAAAGTTGACCGGGTTGGTATCGCGCACCACGTTATCCGGGAACTGGTCTTCTTCCTTGAGCGCCTGTGCGGTGCTCGCTAGCGCCACTTCATTTTCCTTACGGATTTTGAAGTAGTCGAGCAGAATGTCGAAATTGCTGTTTGGCGACCAGATGACACCCATCGTCAAGCCCCTCGACTTTTCAGGTACCAGGAGAGGATTGGCGCCCCCGGTACCAGCGGCGGACTTGTTGCAATCGACTTCGGTGGCACCAGGCTTCGGCGTGCGTCCGTCCAGCTCACAACGTTTCGGATCGTCAATTCCTGTCAGGAAGAATTGCGAACCGCCAGGGGTCACCTGGTTCAAGGCAGGCACGCGGAAACCTTCGCCATACGACATACGGGCCACAAAGCCGCTCGTGACGGTCCACTTGGCGCCCACCTTCGGTACGAAGTTGCCCTTCAGGCCATCGTATTTGTCGTAGCGGCCCGCGAAATTCATTTCGAACGATTTCAGGAAGGGAACGCTGGTTTCCACGAAAACCGACTTATTGTCGCGTTCACCGTCGATGATCGAATTGGCGAGGCCATAGATTCTGCCTGCTGCCAGGTCGGCATCCGGATCGAGCTTGAGGGAATCGCGCATGAACTGGCCGCCGATCGCAAGGCCGATTTTACCGCCGGGAAGATTGCCGATCTTGGTAGATGCCTTGACGTCAAACGTCATCAGTGTCGACGCGCCGGTGTTCGTCACATCGCGGCCAATGGTGGGATCAGCAGCCAGGGCTGCCAGGCTAGTACCGGTGTTCAGCTTGCGCAAGGTTGGCAAGTAGAGGCGACCACGGAAGGTGTCGTCCTTGGCCGATTCGTTCCACAGCAAACCGCTGTCCCAATCCCAGCTACCGATCGTGCCTTGGGCCCCAAGCAGCAGCCGCGTATTCTCGTTGACCACGGTATTGCCTGCCTTGAGATTTTCAAAACGGTAGGCGACCGAGGCACGGGCCGTCGGGAAGGGATTGTCCGGATGGCCGATTTCCAGGATGGCCTGGAATGGGGTGCCGACGGCGGATGAGGTGAAGTTGGTGACCTGGGTCTGGCCCAGGGTGATCGGTGCTGCCGTGTAGCTGCGCTCGGAGCGGCTGAAAGCGAACTCGGCGAACGCGGTCGTGTTCTTGCCCAGTTTCAGTTTGGCGACACTCAGGACGCTGCCATCCTTGCCTGCGCCCTGGCCTTCCAGGAACTGGTTGGTATTGAAATTACAAAAGGTGCGGCCGAAGTACACGCTGGTCGGGGTAAACGCCATGGCGGCGGAACCGACCAGCTGTTCGGAGACCGGGCAGTCGGTCGGCACCCGCAAGCGGTCAGCCATCGTGGTGCGGGTGACAGCGAAGTTGCGGCTGCCTGGAGAGCTTTCGCGGAAGAACTGCGGACGTGCCGATACCGTGCTGCCGTAAGGCGTTGCAAATCGGCCGTTCAGGACCGAGTAGGTGTTGTATTCGATGTCACGCACATCGGTACGTGCGGTACGGGCCCGGTCGTTGAGGTCGCCCGTGACGAAAAAACTCCAGCCCTTCTCTTCCAGGTCGCCCATGCCGAACACGGCGGTGACGCCCTTGCGGCCGAATTGACCGTCATCATTGGTGCTGGCGCGGGCCGACAATTCAGCGCCGTTGTAGTTCGATTTGGTAATGAAATTGATCACGCCACCGATCGCATCGGATCCATACACTGCCGAGGCGCCATCCTTCAGGATTTCAACGCGCTCGAGCGCGGACAGCGGAATGCTGTTCAGGTCATAGAGGGTCGAGTTGCCGGTGTTCGGGTCGGCATAGGCTGCAGGTGCAATGCGGCGGCCATTCAGCAGGATCAGGGTCGAAGTCGACGACAGGCCGCGCAGCGAGGCCGTCGCGGCGCCGCGGGAAAAGCCGCCGTCATTGACATCCAGGTTATTGTCCGACCCCATCGATGGGATCTCGCGCAGCAGTTCCATGACGGAGGCCGCGCCGCTGTCCTTGATATCCTTGGCGGTCAGCGTCTGGACTGGCGACGTGCCTTCGCGGTCCGAGCGCTTCAGGTTCGACCCGGTCACGTAGACGGTCGGGGTTGCGGCAGGTGCAGGTGTGGCTGCATTTTGCGCCATGACGACGTGCGAGGTCGCCAATGTCAGCGCGACCGCGATGACACTGCGTTTGAGGACTAGTTGTTTGTTCAAGTTCACTCCCGATGAGATATTTTTTGTAAAAATACCGATTGATTCACGTTGTAGTTTTATAGCCGCAAGATATGCATGCATATCAAGACGGATTTGCAAATTTCGCATGAACCTTTATTCAAATCAAACAATTTGTGATTAACCACATTTAATCTTTTGCACTCTGTTGTTTTTACCCTTGCATGGCGCGATTTGCGGTATTTATACAGAACGAAATATTGTTGACCAAAAGATCAGCAATCTGCGCGCGATGGACGAAAAAAAACGCCCCGTAGGGCGTTTTTCGCAGAGGAAGCCTGAAATTACTTGGCGTTCATGAGGGCGACGGTGGTGTCGAGCATGCGGTTCGAGAAACCCCACTCATTGTCGTACCACGACGATACCTTGACCAGGCGGCCGGAGACCTTGGTCAGGGTCGAGTCGAAGTTCGACGATGCAGGATTGTGGTTGAAGTCGATCGATACCAGCGGTTCGGTCTGGTATGTCAGCACTTCCTTCATGGCGCCTTCCGAGGCCGCCTTCATCAGGGCATTGACTTCATCGACCGTGGTATCGCGCTTGGCGATGAAGGTCAGGTCGACCAGCGAGACATTGATGGTCGGCACGCGGATCGCGAAACCGTCCAGCTTGCCATTGAGTTCAGGCAGCACCAGGCCGACCGCGGCGGCAGCGCCGGTCTTGGTCGGGATCATGCTCATGGTGGCCGAACGGGCGCGGCGCAAGTCTTCATGCATCACGTCCGACAGCACCTGGTCGTTAGTGTAGGCGTGAACGGTCGTCATCAGGCCGCTTTCGACGCCAATCGCGTCGTTCAGCGGCTTGACCAGCGGTGCCAGGCAGTTGGTGGTGCAGGAGGCGTTCGAGATCACGGTGTCGGACGCTTTGAGCACGTCCTGGTTGACGCCGAACACGATGGTCGCGTCCACGTCCTTGCCGCCCGGTGCCGAGATGATGACTTTCTTGGCGCCGCCCTTCAGGTGGGCCGAGGCTTTTTCCTTGGTGGTGAAGAAACCGGTGCACTCGAGCACCACGTCCACGCCCAGTTCGCCCCATGGAATTTCAGCCGGGTTGCGCTGCGCGAATACGCGGATCGGATCGCCATTGACGATCATGTTGTCGCCTTCGACCGTCACGGTGCCCGGGAACTTGCCGTGCGCCGTATCATAGCGGGTCAGGTGGGCATTCGACTTGGCATCGCCCAGGTCGTTGATGGCCACGATCTGGATGTCGTGTTTCTTGCCGCCTTCGTAGAAAGCACGCAGGACATTCCGGCCGATGCGGCCATAACCGTTGATTGCAACTTTGATCGTCATTCTATTGCTCCTGATTATAAGAAAAAAGGGAAGGCAGATTTACGCTAATACGGATTTGACTTTGGCAACCACGTTCTCGACCGTGAAGCCGAAATGCTTGAACAGCACCGGCGCCGGCGCCGATTCGCCGAAGGTGTCGATACCGACCACCGCACCTTCGAGACCGACGTATTTATACCAAAAATCGGTCACACCCGCCTCGATGGCTACCCGAGGCATGCCGCGCGTAAGCACGCTCGCCTTGTAGGCGGCGTCCTGGCGGTCGAACACGTCGGTCGAAGGCATCGACACCACGCGCACAGCAATTCCTTCAGTGGCCAGCGCGTCCGCAGCCTTGACCGCCAGTTCGATTTCCGAACCGGTGGCGATCAGGATGGCTTTCGCATCGGCGGCATCGCGCAGCACATAGCCGCCCTTGGCGATGTCGGCGATCTGGACGTCCGTGCGTTCCATGTACGGCAGGTTCTGGCGCGAGAAGATCAGGGTCGACGGGCCGTTCTTGCGGCGCACGGCGGCGCCCCAGGCGGCGGCGGACTCGACCGTGTCGCACGGACGCCAGTTGTCCAGGTTGGGGATCAGGCGCAGCGAGGAAACGTGCTCGACCGACTGGTGGGTCGGGCCGTCTTCGCCCAGGCCGATCGAATCGTGTGTGAACACGAAGATCGAACGCAGCTTCATCAGCGCGGCCATGCGCAGCGCGTTGCGGCTGTAGTCGGAGAAGGTCAGGAAGGTGGCGCCGAAGGGGATGAAGCCGCCATGCAGGGCCACGCCGTTCATGATCGCGCTCATGCCGAATTCGCGCACGCCATAGTTGATGTGGTTGCCCGGCTTGCCCGAACGCAGGGCCACGCACTCTTTCCAGTTGGTCAGGTTCGATCCCGTCAGGTCGGCCGAACCGCCCAGGAATTCAGGCAAGGCAGGCGCCAGCGCCTGGATCGCGTTCTGGCTGGCCTTGCGGGTGGCGATGGTTTCTTTCTTCTCCACGCAGGACGCGATGGCGGCGGCCAGCACGGCGTCGAAATTGGCCGGCAGGTCGCCCTGCATGCGGCGTTCCAGTTCGGCGGCCAGTTGCGGGAACTCGGCGCGGTAGGCGGCGAAGTTGGCATTCCAGGCGGCCTCGGCGGCGGCGCCCTGCGCCTTGGCATCCCAGGCGGCGTAGACGTCGGCCGGGATCTCGAACGGTACCGAGCTCCACTGCAGGTGCTCGCGCACGGCAGCGACTTCCTTGTCGCCCAGCGCGGCGCCGTGCACCTTGTCGCCGCCCTGCAGGTTGGGCGAACCCTTGCCGATGATGGTCTTGCAGCAGATCAGGGTCGGCTTGTCGGCCAGCTTGGCTTGCGCGATGGCGGCGTCGACCGCGGCCACGTCATGGCCGTCGACCGCGCGGATCACGTTCCAGCCATAGGATTCGAAGCGGGCCGGGGTGTCGTCGGTGAACCAGCCTTCGACCTTGCCGTCGATGGAAATGCCATTGTCGTCGTACAGGGCGATCAGCTTGGACAGGCGCAGGGTGCCGGCCAGGGCGCACACTTCGTGCGAAATGCCTTCCATCAGGCAGCCATCGCCCAGGAAAGCGTAGGTGTAGTGATCGACCACGTCGAAACCGGGCTTGTTGAATTCGGCCGCCAGCAGGTATTCCGACAGGGCCATGCCGACCGCGTTGGCGATGCCCTGGCCCAGCGGGCCGGTGGTCGTTTCCACGCCCGGCGTGACATCGACTTCCGGGTGGCCCGGGGTCTTCGAATGCATCTGGCGGAAGGCGCGGATATCGTCCATGGTCAGGGCGTAGCCGGACAGGTGCAGCAGCGCATAGTGCAACATGGAACCATGGCCGTTCGACAGCAGGAAACGGTCGCGGTTGCTCCACTTCGGATTGGCCGGATTGTGCTTGTAATGACCGGCCCACAGCGCGACGGCGATCTCGGCCATGCCCATCGGCATGCCTGGGTGGCCGGAATTGGCCTGCTGGACGGCGTCCATTGCCAGTGCGCGGATCGCATTGGCCATCTGAGTGGTGGGAAGCGTAGGTGTCATGGTCGGTAGCTAGAGTCGTGGATTGGGAATGCGGTCAGGCGTGCAGCGTGGTGCATGAAGAGCCAAGCCAAGTATTTTACCAGACCAACAGGCTGGGAATTAAAATGGAGCCCTGATTTCCCTCCTTGCAACAGGACCCCATGCCCCGTTTCTACTGCCCCCAGCCGCTCGCCGCGGGCGAACTCGTCGCCCTGCCCGAGGCCCTGGCCCACCATGTCCACGTGCTGCGCCTGCAGCCGGGCGCCGCGCTGGCGCTGTTCAATGGCGATGGCGGCGAATACCTGGCCGAGCTGGCCAGCGTCGACAAGCGCAGCGCCACGGTGCTGGTGAAAGCCTTCGTCGCCCGCGATGTCGAATTACCCTACGAAATCACCCTGGCCCAGGCTTTGCCGGAAGCGTCCAAGATGGACTGGATCATCGAAAAAGCCGTGGAAATGGGCGTGGCGGCCATCCAGCCGCTGGCCGCCCAGCGCTGCGTGGTGCGCCTGTCGGCCGAAAGGGAACAGAAAAAGCAGGCCCACTGGCAGGGCGTGATCGAGGCCGCCTCCGAGCAAAGCGGGCGCAACCGCCTGGCGCGGCTGGCCCCGGTCGACGATTTCCAGCGCTGGATCAGCCAGCAGGACATGCACAAGCGCATACTGCTGTCGCCGCGCGGCAGCCAGTCGCTGCCGGCCTGGGCGCGCCACCAGCCGCCGCAAGCCCTGTCGCTGATGATCGGCCCGGAAGGCGGCTTTACCGTGCAGGAAGAAGACGCGGCAATCGCGCGCGGGGCCCTGGCCCTGACCATGGGGCCGCGCATCCTGCGCACCGAAACGGCGGGAATCGCCGCCGTGGCAGCGCTCGGTGCGCTGTGGGGCGGCATGTAAGGCTTATTGTTTGACGTGCTTGTCGAGGAAGCGTTCCACGCGAGTCCAGAAATCCACATTATTCTTGGTCAGGTAGAAACCGTGGCCTTCCGATTTGTACTGGACCCACTCGACGTTCTTGTTGCCGCTGGCAATGAGGGCATTGCGCATCTTGGTGCCGTGCGGCAGGGGCACGCGCATGTCTTCCTCACCGTAAGCCATCAGCACCGGGCGCTTGATGCGGGCCGCCTGCTGCAGGGGCGAGGTGGCGGCCAGCTGGGCGGCGTCCGTCTTCGGGTGGCCGATCATGCGCGGCATGCCGTATTTCACCCAGGGATTGTCGGCATCCATGAAGTCGCTCCAGCCGATCGAGTACATCAATTCGATGTCGGTCACGCCCACCCAGTTCACCCCGGCCTTGTACAGCTCAGGCTCCCTGAGCAAGCCCATCATGGTGGCGTAGCCGCCGTAGCTGGCGCCGGCGATGGCGATGCGCTCGGGATCGGCCAGGCCCTGGGCGATCGCCCATTTGGTAGCGTCAGTAATATCGTCCTGCATGGCCAGGCCCCATTGCTTCCAGCCAGCACGGAACAGCTTGCTGCCATAGCCGGTGGTGCCGCGAAATTCCGGCTCAATGACCGCATAGCCGCGCGACGCAAGGAACTGAGTCTCCGCATTGAAGCCCCACTGATTGACGCGGATGAACGGTCCGCCGTGCACCAAAACCACGGTCGGGAACGGCCCCTTGCCCTTAGGCTTGGTGATATAGACAGGAATCGTCAGGCCGTCGCGCGCCTTGATGCGCTGGAAATCCCCGGTCGCCATGGCCGTCGACGGCAGCCAGGGACGTGAGTAGCCCAGCGGCGACAGCTTGTTCGTCTCGTTGTCGAACAGGAAGAAAACCGGCGCCTGGATGTCGGAACTGGCGCTGACCACCATGTAGCGCGCGCTGGTGCAGGCGGAGCAATCGAGTTCGTTATTGGTGGCGGGGAGCAGCTTGTCGATCGTTTCCTGGACGGCGCGCATGCGCTTGTTGAACCAGAGCGTGCCGCGCGCCTCCTGCAAGTAGCTCACGCCCAGCATTTCCTTGCTCACATCGTCGTAGACGGCGCCACCCACGAAGTCGAAACCGGGCAGGCTGACGATGGCCTTGCCGTCGATCTTTTTCTGCTTGGTGTCGTAGCGGAACAGCGCGCTGGTCCCATCGCTGCTGTCGGGATTCCAGGCCGAGACATACAGCTGGCCATCACGGTCGATGGTGACCGGCAGGGCTGCGTTGCGCTGGTCCGCGACGCTGTAGCGGAACAGCTCGGTCCACTCCTTGCCGTCCGCTTCGCGCCACCAGACGATCATATCTCTCTTGCCGGTGTTGGCCATGACCACGCGCGGGCGCAGTTGGCGGTCGAGCAGCCAGCCGGAGGCGCCTTCCGGCACGCTGCCGGGGTACAAATGGCGCGTGCCGCCGCTGCGGGTATTGAGGCGCATGACTTCCGACACGGGCGGCTGGTCGTCGCGCGCATATTTCCAGCGCTTGAGCAGTACATCGTCCGACCCGTCGAGCGGGATCATGAACAAGCGGTGATTGGCCCCCAGGGCCCGCATGATCAAGTGGTTCGGTCCGCTGTAATTCCAGGTACGCTGGATCAGCCAGTTGAAATCGCTGCCGTCGGCGTCCACCGCATACAGGCCGCTGCCGAGCTGGTCATCGGCCGCAGCTTGCTCGTCGGTCAGGTCGAACACCATGCGCTCGTCATTGATCCAGGTGACCGAACCGATGTCGGCGTCGTCGAACTGCGCGATCCCCTTGAATTTGTCCGGTGTCGCGGTGTCGGCGACCGCCAGGCCGATGCGGCCATTGCCGGCGGGCACCAGCACGGCGATCTTTTTGCCGTTCGGCGACAGCGTCGGCGAGCGCAGCGCGGGATTGCGGAAAAACAGTTCGGCCGGCAGCGGATCGGCGGCAGTGACGGGGAGCGCCAGCGCGGCTGCGGCGCCCAGCAGCAGCACGCGCAGGAAGGTGGTGGGTGTCATCGGCGTTGAGTCTTAGTTAAATGAAATGAAACACCACGTTACAGGAGGATTGCACAAAAAACAAGTCGTAGAAAAGAGGACATCCCTACCGTCTTTCTTATTCGTCGCGAAGGGCCAGCCTTACTTGCCCAATTTTTGCGCGGTTTTCCTCTCGCTGTCGCTGCCATTGCTTTGACACAGGCGGGACTGCCGCGCGCTCCACGCGGCAGCTTTCTGGACGACGTCTTCGAGACCGTCTCCTTGCCCGGCACCGTCGACGGGCACGATCCCGCCCTTGAACGGTGCATCGTCGGCGACAGCATAGCGATGTTCGGAGACCACCAGGGTCGATCCATCTTGCAACGGATAACTCATGTTCACCGTCGTTTGCCCGCCCGACTTCCAGCCGAAAGTCCGCACCCTCGCCGTTTCTCCGAGCAAAGCGACCAGCAGCATTTCGCCGGCACTGCTTGTCTGCTCGCCCACCACGACAGCGAGCGGCAGGCCGGAAAAACGCGTGAGAGGATCGTGCGCGGCATCGCCCGAACTTACCCGTGCGAACACATTGAAAAGCGGAATGCGCTTCCCCTTGTTGTCGACCAAATAGGATTGATTTGCCGGGCTAAATAGCGCGTCCATCGCCTGAAGCGGTGGATTGGAGTTGCCACCGGTTTGCCGGCTCAAATCAATGACCAGGGCACAGGCAGTTTCCCATGCCGGTTCGCGCAAGATATCGTCCCGCATCTTTTTGACGTAGGAGGCAACTGCCTCGCCCCCAGTTTCCTGGATCGCCGGTGGCGTCCAATGCAGCACCTTGCCGTGCGCGGATCCCGTGATGCGCACCGATGTTCCGGCTGCCATCGCACTTGCCCCCTTCGCCACTGCCGCGTTCGCGGACGGCGCTGTCCCGCGGCTTGCCGGCCGCACCAGGAATGAATGGCCGTCAGCGTCTATCGTGGCCAGGAGCGCATCAATGCCGTCATAAAGCCGGTCGGAACGGATGGACGTCTCCGGCACGTCCACGACGCGCATGAGCGCATCAATGGCTTTTGCTTGTTCTGGTTTATCGCGCGGAGGCAGTGCGGTGCCGGTGACAATGCCCACGACTTGATGCGCCATTTGTCGGGACGTCCCGCTAGAGATGAATGCTTCGCCCGCTTCCGGTGGATCGATTGAACAGGCGGCGCAGCACGTCAGTGCAAGAAGGTACAGCTTTTTCATGTGGTCGACGCCGCCTCGAATGGATGACACGCCACGCTACAGGAAGATTGCATGAATAACAAGGCGAAAAAAAGGGGGACATCGCTGCCCCCCCCCCTTCTTATTAGTAGTGCCGGACCTGCCTTATTTCAGGGTCCTTGCCAGGAAGCGTTCCACGCGCGTCCAGAAGTCGACGTGGTTCTTGGTCAGCATCCAGTTGTGGCCTTCGCCCGGATAGGTGACGAATTCCACATCGTTATTGCCGTTCGCCTTCAGGGCATCGCGCATCTTGGTGCCGTGCGGCATAGGTACGCGGTAGTCTTCCTCGCCATAGGCCATCAGCACCGGTTGCTTGATACGGGCCGCTTGCTGCAGCGGCGAGGTCGCGCTCAGTTGCGCGCCATCGGTCTTCGGATCGCCGATCATGCGCGGCATGCCGTATTTCATCCATGGATTGTCCGCATCCATGAAGTCGCTCCAACCGATCGTGTACATCATTTCGATGTCGGTCACGCCGACCCAGTTGATGCCGGCCTTGTACAGCTCCGGCTCCTTGGCCAGGCCCATCATGGTGGCATAGCCGCCGTAGCTGGCGCCGGCGATGGCGATCCGTTTCGGATCGGCCAGGCCCTGCGCGATCGCCCACTTGGTGGCATCGGTCACGTCGTCTTGCATGCCCAGGCCCCATTGCTTCCAGCCCGCCTTGAACAGTTTGCTGCCGTAGCCGGTGCTGCCGCGAAATTCCGGCTCGATGACCAGATAGCCGCGCGATGCGAGGAACTGGGTGGCCGGATTGAAGCCCCACTCATTGCCGCGCACATAAGGGCCGCCGTGCACCAGCATCACGGTCGGGAACGGACCCTTGCCTTTCGGCTTGGTGATGTAAATCGGAATGCTCATGCCATCGCGCGCCTTGATGCGCTGGAAGTCCTGGGTACCGGCCATCGCGGTCGATTGCAGCCATGGATAGGATTGGCCCAGCAGCGACAGCTTGCTGGTCTGTTTATCGAACAGGAAATGAATCGGCGCCTGGATATCCGAGGTCGCGGTCACGATCAGGTGGCGCGTCGCATTGCAGCTACTGCAGTTGAAGTAGTTGTTGGTGTTCGGCAGCAGCTTGTCGATCGTTTCCTGGGTCGTGCGCATGCCCTTGTCGAACCACATCACGCCATCGGTTTCCTGGTTGTAGCTCACTCCCAGCAATTGCTTGGTGGTGGTGTCGAAAATCATGCGGCCATCGAAATCGAAACCCGGCAGATTGAGGATAGGCTTGCCTTCGACTTTCTTGGCCTTCAGGTCGAAGCTGTACAGCGCCATCGTGCCGTCGGCGCTGTCCGGATTGAGGGCCCGGACATACATCTGGCCGTCAGGGCCGACCGCCACCGGCGTGGTGGGGGTAATGTCTTCCACCGCGTCGTAGCGGAACAGTTCGGTCCAAGTGTTGCTGCCGGCTTCGCGCCAGTGCACCACGTTCAAGCGCTTGCCATCGGTCGAGGTGACCACGCGCGGCTGCAGCTCGCGGTCCAGGATCCAATCCTGTACGCCTTCCGGCATGGTGCCGGTATAGATGCTCTTGACCGTCATCGCTCTGGTATTGAGGCGCATCATCATCGTGGAGGCCGGAGAGCCCTGCTGGGTCGGAATCAGGCGGCGCACCATGACGTCGTCGGATCCGTCGCGGATCGGGCTGACGAACTGGTAGCGGTTCGCCAGCGGGCGTTTGACCGGATTGCCCGAGACGCGGTAATTGCCGGTGCGCTCGATCAGCCACAGGAAATCGCTGCCGTCGGCATTCACGGCATACAGTCCGCTGCCAAGCTGGTCGCCAACGGTAGCCTGGAAGTCGGTCGCATCGAACACCAGACGCTCGTCGTTGACCCAGCTGACCGAACGCACATCGGCATCTTCGAACTGGGCGATGCCCTTGAATTTATCGGGCGTGCCGACATCGGCGATGGCTACGCCCATGCGGCCGCCCTGGGTCGGGACCAGCATGGCGATGCGCTTGCCGTTCGGCGACAGGGTCGGGGACATCATGGCCGGCTTCTTGAAGAAGGCTTCGACCGGCAGTGGCGCTGCGGCGCTGAGCGCCAGCGCGGGCGCGCCAGGCGCCGCGCAGGCGGCCGCCACCATCAGCAGCGCCATCGGGCGGCGCAGGAATTGGGTAAGTTTCATTATATTGTCTCGCTTATGTTTTCCGCATACATACATACAAATGCGACAGCAAAAAAAAGGAGGGGGCACAAGTCCCCCTCCCGGTCTAGCTTACCGAAGTAAGTAGATTAGAACTTCTGTTCCAGACGAACGTAGACTTGACGGCCATACGAATCGTACAGGTTGAAGTTGAAGTTACGACCGCTGAAAGCGACCAGCTCAGGCATCTTGTTGCCAACGTTCAGGGCGCCGAAGATGACTTTGCCCTTGAACGGGGTATTCCAGGTACCTTGCAGATCGTGGGTGATGTAACGTGCTGCGGTACGGCCAGCTTCAACACCGTTTTCGCCGATGACGTTGGTGTTGAGGTTCACAGCGAACGCACCCAGTTTCCAGCCGTTGTTCAGCGTGGCGCGATAGCGTGGCAGACCCAGCAGACCGCGAACCTGGCTACCCGAATCGTCATAGCTCAGCGTGTTCGAGTAACGCAGTTCGTGGTCGAACGAGCCGAGGCCAGCCGATTTCCACTTGACCTGCGCGCTCATGTCCAGGTACTCGGCTTTCAGAGTGCCTTCGTTCGCGAAGCCTTGCTGAACGCGCAGAATCGCGCCCTGTGCGTCACGCTGCACGTACAGGCCGGCAGGAACTGCGCGTGGGTCAACGCCGTTCGAACGGTCGATCAGGTCCTGTGCGCCGATCAGGGTCAACTTATTGTCGATCTCGATGTTTGCATAGTCAGCCTTCAGGGACAGGAAGGACGTCGCGTCCCACACCGCGCCCAGCGACCACTGGGTCGACTGCTCGGACTTCAGAGCGCCGTTTGCTGCGGTGTACGAATCGACCTGAACTTGACGGCCAACGTTGCAGTTGGTGGCGTCAGGACCGGTCGATGGGCCGCCGAAAGCGATACAGGTACGTGGGTCGATGACCGACTCAGCCGAGAACGATTCTTTCTGGTTCAGCTGCGGCAGCGATGGCGCGCGGAAGCCTTGGCCGTACGACGAACGCACGGTCAGGGTCTTCATCGGCTGCCAGCGGATCGACGCTTTAGGCGAGAAATCATTGCCGTAGTCGCTGTATTTGTCGAAACGGCCAGCCAGCGAAGCTTCCAGGGTCTTGGTGATTGGCATCACCATTTCAACTGCTGCACCGCTCACGGTACGGGTACCTGCTGCCGAGTTACCAGCCGAACCTTCGATCACGCCACCTTCGGACAGCGAATCGTAGATGTCGCCGAAGGCTTCGTTACGACGCTCAACCGACGCCAGCAGCGAAACGCCGCCGCCTGGCAGTTGGAACAGGTCATACACGGTGCCAATTGCGTAGAAGTCCTTCTGCTTGTAGTAACCGTCGCGGCCGATGGTCGCCTTGATTGCCGACAGGATGGCAGGATCGTTGGCGTTCGGGTTGCGCAGGTCGTAGGTACCGTCATTGACGTACTGCTCAAGGATAGGACGGACGATGTAGTTGCGGCCCAGTTCCTTGTAGGTCGAACGGGTGTAGCTTGCGCCAACGTCCAGTTCGATGTTCGAGGTCAGCTTGCCCTGGAAGCCGGCAGCAACGTTCGACAGCCATGCGTCGGTGTTGGTGTCGCGGTTACCGGCAGCAGCGGTACGGTGACGCACGGTGATGTTCGACGAGGTCGGGTTGTTCGGGGTGTTGGCGCGCACCGTCAGCTGGGCTGGGGTAGGAGCGTAACGACCGAACGAGGTGGTGTTCGTTGCCGACGATGCGACGTAGGCTTTCCAGTCGTTCGACAGCTGGGTTTCGCCACGGGCGAAGAATGCCTGGCTATCGATCTGTGCTTCGTCCGCTGCAACAGCGTTGAAGTTGTACGAGCAGGTACGGCCAGCGACGTAAAAGTTAGGGTCACGGCAACCATTGGCGGCCAGCGTCATGTCGTTCGGGGTGGTGGTGCCCAGGAAGCCCAGCGACTCGAAGCCGCGGGTCGGGTGACGGTAGTTGTTACCGAAGCTCGACACGCCCTGCAGCTGGCCCCAAGGCCGGTCACGGGTGTAGACCATGGCACGGCCGGTCTTCGACGCGCCCATGATCAGACGGCCTTTTTCGCCCTGCACGCCCAGGATGACGGACGCTTCACGCTTCTCGCCGCCTTCGTTCTTTGGCTTGGTGTAGCCAACGACAGCTGCCAGGCCTTCGAAATCTTTACGGGTAATGATGTTGACCACGCCGCCGATAGCGTCGGAGCCGTACACTGCGGATGCGCCATCGGTCAGGATCTCGATGCGCTCAACTGCAGCCATTGGAACGGTGTTCAAGTCGACGGAATCGCCGACGTTAGGAGCTTTTGGCAGACGACGGCCATCGAGCAGCACCAGGGTACGATCCGAACCCAGACCACGCAGGTCGATACCGGCGAACGACTGCGCCGACGAACCCGATTGTGGACGGAAGTTACCGGACGACGAGAACGTCGTGGTACGCATGAATTCAGCAACGGTGGTCGAGCCACTGGCTTCAAGTTCAGCACGGTTGATCACCGTAACTGGCAGTGCGCCTTCGATGTCGGCGCGCTTGATACGCGAACCGGTCACTTCGACGCGCTCGATCGGGGCTGCGTTAGCAGCAGCTTCTTGCGCGAATACTGCTGGTGCTACGGTCAAGCCGACGCTGCCACCAAATGCCAGCATGAGGGCTGTGCAGACTTTGGACTTCTTGAACATAATTACTCCTTTATTATAGGGGTCTTCCCCCAAAACCACGACGACGCTTCGTGAGCGCGAAGTAGAAATTCCCTGAAAGTTTGCGCGTTTTGCAGGCACCTCCAAACCCTTACTCGAATCACCTGCTGGTCACCGGTCGCGGCATTGCAACGAACGGTGACTGTGTCTTGTAAGTTCAAAAAAGCTAACTCAACGGCAGCGGGGAGTATTGCATGAGGCTTCAAGCAATCGCAAGCACCTTGCGAAACAAGTGTTGCATTTTTGCCGACTTGAATAACTAATGTTTATTTCGCTCGCGTGACAATCCGCGCACCAAAAAACAACAGTCGGCGCGCAAAGCGGTGTGGAAGCGGCGCGCAAAGGCGCCCGTGATGACGGGAGATGCGCGCTTATGCGCGATCAATCGCGACGATCCAGCCCATCAATTCGGACTGGTCCTGTATAGGCGCGAACTCGGCTTTTACGGCACCCCGGGCCAGCGCCGCGCACAGGGCTTCGACGCCGGCCTGGTCGAGCGCATAGTCGCGCAATTCCTGCAAGCGTACTTTCGCGTCTGTTAAATCAAGGCGCAGTTTCTGCATCGATTCGGCGGCCAAAGAATATCCCTGATTTAAGGCCAGATTAATGATTGCCCCGATTGCCTGGCGGGTTTCGACCAGCACGTCGGGACAATTACTTTTACTCGCCAATTGGGTAACTTCCGGTTGCAACTGATTAAAACGGGTGCGCAGCGCGATCGCCGCCTGGTCATGTTCCAGCGTCGCCCTGCCCGCTTCGGTGGCGGCGCGCGACAAGGGTTCGAGCAGAGCCGTGGCGGTCTCGAGCAAGCCGCCCGGCAGTGCCATCCAGGCCATATGGTCGAGTTCGGTCGCGGCCAGCACCACCGGGCGCGCATCCGCGTGGTGGGTCAGCAGGCGTATCCTGCCCCCGGGCGCCAGGACGCGCAGGATTTCCGGCACGGTGCGCGCCAGGTCGGTGTATTCCAGGCCGTACTGGCTCATCACGAGGTCGAAGTTGCCGTCAGGGAAAGGCAATGCCTCGGCCGCCTGCTTGCCATGGAAGCGCAGCCGGGCGGCGCGCTCCGGCGCCAGGCCGGCGAACCAGGCCGGCGCCAGCGTGGCCAGGTCGACCGCGTCGCAGGACAGGGTGCCGGCCTGGTCGAAATCGAGCAGCAGTCGCGGCAGCGCCCCGTTGCCGGTGGCGATGTCGAGCACGCGCGCGCCGGGCGCCAGGGTGGCGAAGGCGGCGCGCCACCAGGCGGCCAGGGCGCCCTCGTAGCTGCTGCCATAGCTGCCGCCGCAGGAATGGCCCACGCCATGCGACCAGTAACGGCTCCAGACTGCCTGGCGGATGTCGGTTTGCTTTTCCATGATGATGCCTAGCTAAGTGAATTCGGGACGGTCGACAGTATGGCCGCGCCACCGGGCAAGGTCAACGGGCGTGAAAAAACCCCCATCCGCACGCAGGCAGATGGGGGTTTCGGATGCTGACTACAAAATCAGAACTTGTAGTTGGCGGTCAGGTAGAACGTACGGCCCAATGGATCGGTGTAGCGTCCATCGTAGCCCACGTGGTTGCCGCCGCCCGCATTGCGGATCGAGACAGGCGGATCTTCGTCGAGCAGGTTCTTCACGCCACCGGTCAGGGTGAAGTTCTTGCTCATCTTGTACTTCATCTGCCAGTCGAAAGTCATGTAGGAATCGACGTCGCGCGTCATGCTGGCCAGGGCGCCATAGGTGCCGTCGGCGTTGACGACGCGGATGGCCGCGTCACCGGCGGTCAGAACCATGTCATGGTAGCCCGAACGGTAGCTCATGGTCAGCGAGTTGACCATGGTGTCGGACGACTTGAGCGTGACCACCGCGCGCGAGATGACGCGGAAGATGACGTCGTTGTACGAGTTGAAGCGTCCAACGCTCTTCTCGGTCGTGCCCGTGCCCGGTACGTCCTGGTCCGCCTTCATCATGTAGGTACCGGTCCAGTTCGCGGTCAGCGCGCCGAAACCGAATTTGCCCACTTTCCAGGTTGCATCCCAGTCGATACCCGAATAATGCGAGCTGGCCAGGTTCAAGGGCGACAGGCGTGCCGCCAGCACATTGCTCTTCTGGATAGGATCGTAGTAAGGCGCGATCCATTGCAGGGCCAGCGCAGGGGTGTTGAAGATCTGGTTCTGCGACAGCGTCTGGATCTGGTCCTTCAGCTTGACATCCCACAGGTCCAGGCCCACCGACACGGACGCGATCGGCTCGACGCGGAAACCGAAGGAGTACTGCTTCGAGGTTTCAGGACGCAGGCCGGCGGCGCCCGTGGCAGGGTTACCTTCCGTCAACAGATTATATTCGGACGAACCCGGACGGCACAGGGCGCGGCGCGGATCGCCGACCGGGAATACCGGGCAGGCGAAGAAGTTCGAGGAACCGAAGTTCTTCAGCGGGTCGGCGATGTTGTTCATCGTCGGCGCCTTGAAGCCCGTGCCGTAGGAAGCGCGCACCAGCACGGTCGAGACCGGCGTCCAGCGGGCATTGACCTTGTAGGTCGCCTTGGACATGTCGTTGCCGACTTCGCCCGGACGGCTGGCTACGCCAGCGGTGTTGTAGCTGACGTTTTTCTTGTCGACGGCATCGAAACTATCGTAACGGACAGCGGCGGTCGCTTCCAGGGTCTTGCTGATTGGCATCAGCAATTCGGCGAAGCCACCCCAGTTGTTGCGCGATGCGTCCAGCGCTTGCGAGCCGGTGCCGCCACCGATGATGGTGTCGGTAAAGCCAGGCAGTTGCGGACCAGGACCTTGCAGCAGGGCCGAAGGCGAATCGGTGAAGCGCTGTTTGGTGAAGTCGCCGCCGAGGCCCAGGGAGGCATTGCCGCCGCCCATGGCGAACAGCTCGGTCGATGCGCCGGCGCTGAAAATATCGAGTTTCGACTTGGTCACCAGGAGCACGTCACGGATGACGGCCGGCGCCAGCGCGGCGGCCGCGCCGGTCGACGGAATGAAGGGATTGTAGGCGCCGGTGCGTACCAGTTCCTCGAACTTGTTGGCGCTCATGTAGCCGCCGACCGCCGTATCCTTCTGCTTGTTCTGCGAGTGGGTGTAAGCCCCGTTCACATCCCAGCCCATGAACTTGCTGTTCACGCCCAGCACGAAGTGCGCTGCGTCGGTGGAGTACTTGTCTTCACGGCCGCCCGCATCCAGGCCGCGGTAGTACATATAGGCTTCTTCCACGATCGCCGGATTCACGCCGACCGTGCTTTGCAGCAAGGGAGCGATGGAACTGTTGTAGGCGCCGATGTAAGCCGGGTTCGCGGTACGCACGCCATTGGGGCTGGTGAAGATGGTCAGTGGCTGGGCCGCAGGCGCGTAGCGCGCCTGGTTGCTGAACTTGGTCAGCACCAGTTCGGAGAACATGGTGGTGTTTTCACCCAGCTTGAAGTTGGCCGAACCGAACACGCTGTCGCGCTTCAGTTCAGGCAGCAGCTGCACGGTGGACGCGTAATCGAAACGGCAGACGCCGCCGCGCACGAAGGTACCAGGCTGCGAGCACGAACCGTTTTTCGCCAGGTCATAGTTCAGCACTTCATCGATGTTGCCGCCGTCAGCGACGACTTCCACGTTGGCCGGGGTAGAGTTGATCGAGGTTTGGAAAATGGCGAACTGCTGGCCGTTGTGGCTGAATTTCTTCACGCCCGACTTGCCGAATTCGCGGTCTTTCGCGTTCAGCTGCTTTTGCACGTCGTGGCTGTACGACAGCATGACATTGAAGCCGTCGGTATCGAGATCGCCGAAGCCCTTGGACACCGAGAAGTTGCTGCTCTTGCCGCCCTTTTCCTGCGGCGAATTCATGGTCGCTTCCAGGACCAGGTCTTTCTGGTTCTTCTTGAGAATGAAGTTGATGACGCCGGCAATCGCATCCGAGCCATACAGGGTCGACGCGCCGTCGGTCAGGATCTCGACGCGTTCGATGGCAGCCAGGGGAATGCTGGCCAGGTTGACCGCGCTGCCGGTGCCGAACGGCGCCATGCGGCGGCCATTGAGCAGCACCAGGGTGTAGGCGGTACCGATGGCGTGGATGGACGCCGTCTGGGTGCCGCTGCCGCCGCCGTTGACGGAAGCGGACGAGGTGATGAAACCCTGCATGGCGGGCAGCGCGGCGACCAGGTCGGCCGTGCTGGTGACGCCGCTCTGTTCGATCTGCGCGCGCGTCAGGGTCTGGACAGGAAGCCCGCCTTCAGCATTGATGCGCTTGATCGACGAACCGGTAATTTCCACACGCTGGATGACCTGCTCGGCTGCGGCCTCTTGGGCAATGGCTGACGCTCCACACAAGCTCAGGCCAACAGCGGCGCCACTGGCAAACATCAGGCGCAGCGAACGCGATAAAACGGTTTCTGTCATCATTGTCAAATACCCTTTGTATATATTTATTTTTCGAACTACAAGATCACGTAAATGGGCTGCCTGTCGTCCATCGCCCTTGTTTTGGCGATGGTGAGCGCAGCAGCCCGCCGGACCGCTTGGTAAGCGTTATACCCACATCCATGTTGCTTAATATGCATAAAGGCGTGGGCACGTCATGTAAACATAATGCATTGACTAGTGTCAATAACTGTGAGTCAGCTTTTACGTATATACAACATATGCAAGATTTCATTGCTTTTTCCGGCCCGAGCGAGTGGGAATCGCCCCGGGCAAGTCCGGTGACGTAAAATAGCGCCTTTGCCCGGCCCGGATTGACCATCATGTTGCGATTGAACGAAGTAAAACTCCCGCTGGACCACGATGAAAACGCCCTGCCCGCCGCCATCCTGGCGCGCCTGGGGATCACGCCCGCGGAGCTGCGTTCGTATACCGTCTTCAAGCGCAGCTACGATGCCCGCAAGCGCAGCGCCATCGTGCTCATTTACGCGCTCGACGTCGACCTGGTCGACGAAGCGGCCGTGCTGGCGCGCCTGCGCCACGATGCCCACGTGATGCCCGCCCCCGACACCGGCTACAAGTTCGTCGCCGGCGGCGCGCAATCCCAGGGTTTCGAGTCGGGCGAACGCCCCATCGTCATCGGCACCGGCCCCTGCGGCCTGTTCGTGGCCCTGATCCTGGCCCAGATGGGCTTGCGTCCGCTGATCCTGGAACGGGGCAAGGTGGTGCGCGAGCGCACCGTCGACACCTTCGGCTTCTGGCGCCGCCGCGAACTCAATCCGGAATCGAATGTGCAATTTGGCGAAGGCGGCGCCGGCACCTTTTCGGACGGCAAACTGTACAGCCAGATCAAGGATCCCAAGCACTACGGCCGCAAGGTCCTGACCGAATTCGTCAAGGCTGGCGCGCCCGAGGAAATCATGTACGTCAGCAAGCCGCACATCGGCACCTTCCGCCTGGTCAAGATGGTCGAGCAGATGCGCGAAAACATCATCGCCCTGGGCGGCGAATACCGCTTTTCCAGCAAGGTGGTGGACATCGAGGTGGAAGGCGAAGGCGCGGCGCGCCAGATCCGCGGCGTGGTGCTGGCCAACGGCGAACACATCGCCAGCCGCCACGTGGTGCTGGCCATCGGCCACAGCGCGCGCGACACCTTCGAAATGCTGCATGCGCGCGGCGTCTACGTCGAAGCGAAACCGTTTTCGATCGGCTTCCGGGTCGAGCATCCGCAATCGCTGATCGACGTCTGCCGTTTCGGCCCCAACGCCGGCAACAAGATCCTGGGCGCGGCCGACTACAAGCTGGTGCATCACGCCAGCAATGGCCGTTCGGTGTACAGCTTTTGCATGTGCCCGGGCGGCACCGTGGTCTCGGCCGCGTCCGAGCCGGGGCGCGTGGTCACCAACGGCATGAGCCAGTATTCGCGCAATGAACGCAACGCCAACAGCGCCATCGTGGTGGGCATCACGCCGGCCGATTATCCGGGCCATCCGCTGGCCGGCATCGCGCTCCAGCGCAGGCTGGAAGAAGGCGCGTTCGCCCTGGGCGGCGGCAACTACGATGCGCCGGGCCAGCTGATGGGCGACTTCGTGCAGGGCCGCGCCTCGACCGCGCTCGGTTCGGTGATCCCCTCGCTCAAACCGGCGGTGCGCCTGACCGACCTGGCCACGGCCTTGCCCGAGTATGCGATCACGGCCATGCGCGAAGCCTTCCCGGCCTTCGACAAGCAAATCAAGGGTTACTACCAGGCCGATGCCCTGCTCACTGGCGTGGAAACGCGCACCTCGTCGCCGATCCGCATCAAGCGCAACGACGGCGACCTGCAAAGCCTGAACACGCGCGGCCTGTTCCCGGCCGGCGAAGGCGCCGGCTATGCGGGCGGCATCCTGTCGGCCGCGGTGGACGGCATCAAGGTGGCCGAAGCGGTGGCCCTGTCTATAGCCAACCCGATTTCTTGAAGCGGTAATACAGGTAGCCGGCCACGACCGCCATGCCGCCGAGCGCGATCGGATAGCCGTAGCGCCAGCGCAGTTCGGGCATGTGATCGAAGTTCATGCCATAGATGCCGGCGAAGGCCGTCACCACCGCGAAAATCGCGGCCCAGGCGGCCAGCCGCTTGTTGACTTCGCCTTCGTCGATGGCCACCATCGACAGGTTGACCTGGATCGCGGTGCCGATGGTGTCGCGGATGGTGTCGAGCGCGCCGTTAATCCTCTGCAAGTGATCGTGCACGTCGCGGAAGTATTCCTGGGTATCCCAGCAAAAACCGGGCACCCTGCCCCCGTGCAGCTTGCCCACCGCGTCGAGCATGGGCGCGACCGCGTGGCGCAGCACCAGCACCTTGCGTTTGAGTTCGTACAGCCGTTCGATATTGTCGCGCTGCGAGCCCGCGATGAAGATCCGGTCCTCGATTTTTTCCAGCTCCGATTCAAGCATGTCGACCACCGGGAAGTAGCGGTCGACCACGGCATCCATCAGGGCGTACAGCACAAAGGAGGAACCCTTGGACAGCAGTTGCGGTTCGCGTTCGGCGCGCGCGCGCACGCCCAGGAAGCCGCGGTTGACGTTGTTGCGCACCGAGAGCACGTAATTGTCGGCGACAAAAATATCCAGCTCGCCCACATGCAGCTCTTCACCGTCGAGTTCGACCGTGCGCACCACCACGAACAGCGAATCGCCGTATTCCTCGATCTTGGGGCGCTGGTGGCCGCGCTGGGCATCTTCGACCGCCAGTTCGTGCAGGCCGAATTCTTCCTGCATGACGGTCAGCTCGTCCGGCGCCGGTTCGCGCAGGGCCACCCAGACGAAGCAGCCGGGAATCTGGATGTAGTCGCTGATCGCCTCAACGGTAATGTCGGAGAGTTTTTTGCCTTCCTGGTAGGCGACGCAATTGATCAGCATGAGGGGTCCGTTGAATACACGCCGGGCGGCGCAGGCGCCAGCTTACACCACCCGGTGCGCAAACCTCTATTCGTCCTTGGCGCCGTCGATGCCCAGCTCGGCGATCTTGCGCGTGATGGTGTTGCGCCCTATCCCCAGGCGCACGGCCGCATCGTTCTTGCGGCCATGGGTGTGCTTGAGCGCGGTCTTGATCAGGGCCGACTCGAACTGCCGCCCCAGCACGTCCATCACGTCGGACTGCCCGGCCGACAGCATGCTGGCCGCCTGCAATTCCAGCAGGCCGATCCAGCCGCCCGCGCCGCCCAGCGCCGCCATCGTGGCGCCTGCCGGCGGCGCGCTGTGGGCGAGCTGGGTCACGCCATGCTCGATGGCGGCCGCCTCACCGCCGCCCTCCTGGCCCTGGGTCAGTTCCAGCGGCATGTCCTTCACTTCCACCGTCTGGCCCGGCGCCATCACGGTGATCCAGTTGCACAGGTTTTCCAGCTGGCGCACATTGCCCGGCAAATCGAGCGAGGCCAGGAAAGCCATCGCCTGCTCGCTCATGCGCTTGGTCTCGACGCCCAGCTGCTTGGCGCTTTGCACCAAAAAGTGGCGCACCAGGATGGGGATATCCTCGCGCCGCTCCCTCAAACTGGGCAGGCGCAAACGGATCACGTTCAGGCGGTGGTACAAGTCTTCGCGGAACAGGCCGTCGCGCACGCGCTGTTCCAGGTTCTGGTGGGTGGCCGTGATCACGCGCACATTGGCCTTCATCGGCTGGTGGCCGCCGACCCGGTAGAAGTGGCCGTCCGACAGCACGCGCAGCAAGCGGGTCTGCAGGTCGAAGGGCATGTCGCCGATTTCATCGAGGAACAGGGTGCCGTTCTCGGCTTGCTCGAAGCGCCCGCGCCGCGTGGTCTGCGCGCCGGTGAAGGCGCCGCGCTCGTGGCCGAACAGTTCGGACTCGAGCAAGTCCTTCGGGATCGCCGCCGTGTTCAAGGCAATGAAGGGTTGCTGCGCGCGCGGGCTGTGCTTGTGCAGCGCGCGTGCCACCAGTTCCTTGCCGGTACCGGACTCGCCCGTGATGAGCACCGTCACGTTTGACTGCGACAGGCGGCCGATGGCGCGGAACACTTCCTGCATGGCCGGCGCCTGGCCCAGGATTTCCGGGGTATCGGTGGGGCCCGCTTCGACGCTGGTCTCGCGCAGGCTTTCCTCCAGCGCGCGGCGGATCAGCTCGACGGCCTTGTCGATATCGAAAGGCTTGGCCAGGTATTCGAAGGCGCCGCCCTGGAAGGCGGCGACGGCCGAATCGAGGTCGGAAAAGGCGGTGATGATGATGACCGGCAGGCCGGGATACTTGGTCTTGACGGTCTGCAGCAAGTCCAGCCCCGATTCGCCCGGCATGCGGATGTCCGAGACCAGCACTTGCGGCGTCTCGAATTCGAGCGCGGCCATGGCGTCGCGGACGTTGGAGAAGCTCTTGGTGGCCAGGTTCTCGCGCGCCAGGGCTTTTTCCAGCACCCAGCGGATGGAGGCGTCGTCATCGACTATCCAGATTGGTTTCATGTATTCGCGTTTCCCCGCAATATGGATAACAATTGGTGGGATCAGGATCCCGGGGTCGCGCCTCGCTTATGGCAAGGGCAGCAGAATCCGGAAATCCGTCAATCCAGGCCGGCTTTCGCACTCGATCACACCCAGGTGCTGTTGCACGAAGGTTTGCGCCAGTGTCAGCCCAAGTCCGCTGCCGCCTTCCCTTCCCGATACCAGGGGATAGAAGATGCGGTCGCGGATCTGCGGCGAAATGCCCGGTCCATTGTCAATGATATGCAAGTCTAATGCCAGCCCGTAACGGACCTTGGCCAGGGTGACCTGGCGCCCTACCCGGGTCTTGAAAACGAGCTCGGCGTCGCCCTTGGCGATCCGTTCGGACAAGGCCTGGGCCGCGTTGTGGGCAATATTGAGGACGGTCTGGATCAGCTGTTCCTTGTCGCCCCGGAATTCGGGGATAGAGGCATCGTAGTCGCGGCGGATGGTCAGGCCGCTGGGGAATTCGGCCAGGATCAGGCTGCGCACCCGCTCGCATACTTCGTGGATATTGACGTCGCCCACGATATGGGGCCGCCGGTGCGGCGCCAGCAAGCGGTCGACCAGGGTTTGCAGGCGGTCCGCTTCCTTGATGATGACCTGGGTATATTCGCGCAGGGCCGTCAGGTGCAGGGCCGGCAATTCCATTTCGAGCAGCTGGGCCGCGCCGCGGATGCCGCCCAGAGGATTCTTGATTTCATGGGCCAGGTTGCGCACCAGTTCCTTGTTGACCTGGGTCTGGTCGAGCATGCGCTCTTCGCGGTCGAGCTTAAGCTGCTGCACGTTTTCGCGCAGTTCGATCACCACCCCTGCTTCGCCCATGGCGCTGACGATCAGGTGCACATGGAGCGGTTCGCGCCCGGTGCGTTCGAGCGCCAGGTCCTGGCGCAGGTCGGCGAACTTGTGGGCCAGGGCTTGCGCGCACAGCTTGTCGATTTCGTCGGCATTGGTAAACAAGGCATCGAGATGCTGGCGCTGCAGGGCCCGGGCCGAGCTTTCCAGCAGGTTTTCGGCGGCCGCATTGGCGAAGGTGATCAAGCCGTCGGTGTCGACCAGCAGGACGGCGGACGCCAGCAGGTCAAGCGCGGCCAGGTCGGCGCGCGGTTCCGGCGCAGGACTCATTTGATGGTCGATATTTCGCGGTTGAGTGCTTCGATATTGGCTTCGCCGCGTTTGATACTCGAGCGCATCTGCTCGACGCGCTCCTGGTATTTCGCGAAATTGCGTTCGCCGCCCTGGCGTTCCGGCTCGCCGTTATTGAATTCGCGGCGCAGCTCGGCCAGGCGGCGCTCTTCGGCGCGCAACTCTTCGTTCAGGATGTCGCGCCGCTCGCTGTCGCGCACGCGCTGCTGGGAGGTATCGACTTTCGGGAAATCGGCCGGGGCCGGCGCCGTGGTGCGCGTGCTGCCGCCGGCAGCGCCGCTGGCCTTGCGCGGGGCCGGGGCCGGGATCGAACCGGGCACGGCCAGCAGGCGGCAGCCCGGCTTCATGGTGTCGGTCAGTTCGCGCTTGCCGTTGGCATCGACACACAGGAAGATGCTGCCGTCGGACCGTGCTTCGGCCTGCCCCATGACGCCGCACAGCAATGCTGCGGCCAGGCGCGGGGCGAAAAAACGGGGGCGTGTGATTGTCATCTCCATCAGCTTTGATCCACGGAATTGCCGTGCAGTAGTAAGTTCAACCCGAATATACAACATCCAATGAAAAACGCGAGGAAAGCATGAGCTATCCTCGCGTTTTTTACAAGCCGCTACCACTTTCGATGTCGGCACCATAACAGGTGCTGACAGCTTGGCAATTACAGCGAATAGTACATGTCGAATTCGACAGGGTGCGTGGTCATGCGCATGCGCTGCACGTCCTGCATTTTCAGGTCGATGTAGGCATCGATCATGGAATCGCTGAAGACGCCGCCGCGGGTCAGGAACTCGCGGTCCTTGTTCAGGTTGTCCAGCGCTTCTTCGAGCGAGGAGCACACCGTCGGGATCAGCGCGTCTTCTTCAGGCGGCAGGTGGTACAGGTCTTTCGATGCCGCTTCGCCCGGGTGGATCTTGTTGGCGATACCGTCCAGGCCGGCCATCAGCAGCGCGGCGAAGCACAGGTAAACGTTGGCCAGTGGATCCGGGAAACGGGTTTCGATACGGCGGCCCTTTGGATTGGCAACGTGCGGAATGCGGATCGAGGCCGAACGGTTGCGTGCCGAATACGCCAGCTTGACCGGTGCTTCGTAGCCGGGAACCAGGCGCTTGTACGAGTTGGTGCCCGGGTTGGTGATCGCGTTCAGTGCCTTGGCGTGCTTGATGATGCCGCCGATGTAGAACAGCGCATCTTCCGACAGGCCTGCATAGCCGTCGCCGGCGAACAGGTTCTTGCCGTCTTTCCAGATCGACTGGTGCACGTGCATGCCCGAACCGTTGTCGCCAACGATAGGTTTCGGCATGAAGGTGGCGGTCTTGCCGTAGCTGTGGGCCACGTTCCAGACCACGTATTTCAGGTTCTGGGTCCAGTCGGCGCGCTCGACCAGGGTCGAGAACTTGGTGCCGATTTCATTCTGGCCGGCGCCGGCCACTTCGTGGTGGTGCACTTCGACCGGGATGCCCATGGCTTCGAGGATCAGGCACATTTCCGAACGCATGTCCTGGAACGAGTCCACTGGTGGCACCGGGAAGTAGCCGCCCTTGACGGTAGGACGGTGGCCGCTGTTGCCGCCTTCGGTCTTGGCATCGGTCGCCCACGACGATTCGTCCGAATCGATCTTGACGAAGCAGCCCGACATGTCGATCTTCCAGCGCACGCTGTCGAAGATGAAGAATTCCGGTTCCGGACCGAAGAAGGCGGTGTCGCCGATGCCGGTCGATTTCAGGTAGGCTTCAGCGCGCTTGGCGATGGAGCGCGGATCGCGGTCGTAACCCTTGCCGTCCGATGGCTCGATGACGTCGCACTGCATGAACAGGGTCGTCTCTTCCATGAACGGATCGATGTTCGCGGTGTTCGGATCTGGCATCAGCAGCATGTCGGACGCTTCAATACCCTTCCAGCCGGCGATCGACGAACCGTCGAAGGCGTGGCCCGACTCGAACTTGTCGAGGTCGAAGTGGGAGACAGGCACGGTCACGTGCTGCTCTTTACCACGGGTGTCGGCGAAGCGGAAATCAACGAATTTGACTTCGTTGTCTTTTACCATTTTCAGGACTTCTGCAGCTGTCATTGCCATGCGTGTTTCTCCTAATTTAAATTAGATTGCCGACCCTGCGACAAAACTCAAGGGGACTATAGCAGTTTCCATGCCAGCACAATTATCCTGCGCAAATGCCGAAAGCTGCGTTGAATGTGCTGGCAATTGATCTTAAAATTGCTTGTTCCAGTTTTGACATCGATATTGCGCGTCATCAAGCCGGCACCAAAGCGGTGCAAAGACAATATATTGCACCGTTATGGTGCGTATTGCACTCAAATGGGAAAAATGCGACCCCTTGGTGCAGGACAGATATCATAAACCGAATTTTTCACATTGGACATGCCATGAACATACTTGAGCAAACCCTGGCCAAGGCGCGCACGCGCGCCCCGGGCGAACCATATGCGGGCGCGGTGACACCGGCCGAAGCCTTCGACCTGGTGGTCAACCATCCGAACGTCAAGCTGATCGATGTGCGCACCAATGCGGAACGCGCCTGGGTGGGCCAGGTTGCCTTGCCGGCCGGCCAGCATGGCGCGGTGCAGTGGAGCACCTGGCCGGGCGGCGTGCCGAATCCGGAATTCGCGCAGCAACTCGAAGCGCTGGCGGCCAAGGACGACGTGCTGCTGTTCCTGTGCCGCTCCGGCGTGCGTTCGCGCCACGCGGCCAAGGTGGCCACCGAGCATGGCTACGCCAACAGCTACGACATCCTGGAAGGCTTCGAAGGCGACAAGGACGCCGACGGCCATCGCAAGACCGTGGGCGGCTGGTGCAAGGCGGGCTTGCCGTGGGTGGGCGCCTGACTTTACCTTGATAATCGAGGTCAGGCAGGCATCGCGTTCTTGACGCGGTTGCGCACGAAATTGATGTGGCTGCGCAGCCCGTACAGGCCATCGGCGAAGGCCAGCGGAATCGAGATCTGGTTCACCAGTTCCTCGATTTCGTCCAGGCGCTTGAGCAAGCCTTCATAGACTTCGGGCTTGCCTTGCGCGCCCTCGAGTTCCTGCTCCACCGTGCGCAGCTGGCCATACCAGCGGTACACGCGCGAACGGATGCGCCACACGTACAGCGGCGGCACCACCTTCGACAGGGGAATGAGCAGCGCGGCCAGCGCCACCACGACAACCCACATGCGGTCGAAGAAATTGGCCAGCCAGAAGCTCATGTAGCGCTGCAGCAGCGGCGGGCCATCCTTGTAGAACTTGGCCGCTTCGCGCGCCACCGGGATCTCGGTGTAGCGCGCCGACGGAAACTGGCCCTGCTGCTGGAACCAGCCTGTCCCGCCGTGGATCTGCCCGGCCGCCTGCACGAACAAATCGATCAGCGCCGGATGCAAGTCTTCGCGCGCCACCAGGGTGGCGGTGGGCGCGATCAAATGATAGTCCTGGGCCGGCAAGTCGCGTCCCACGTCCACGATCCCGCGCGGGAGCACCACGTGCGACACGAAGGGCAGGCGCCGCGTGTAGGCTTCGGCCTGGCTGAAATCGAACAGCTTGATGCCCGGCGTTTGCAGCAGCATCTGCACCAGCAGCGCGTCCGGGCCGGACGAGAACACCAGGCCGTCGATGCGCCCTTCCAGCAACTCCACCGTGGCCGGCGTGTTTTCCAGCGCGCCGATGGTCAGCCCGGCCGGATCCACCCCGTTCAGGTCGAGGATTTGCCGGAACAGCTTGGGCACGCCCGTCCCTTCCGGCCCCAGGTTGATTTTCAAGCCCTTCAGTTCCGTGATCTTGCCGACCTTGGTGCTATCGCGCAGGAACAGCCAGACCGGTTCGGTGAACAGGCTGCCCAGCGAGACCAGGCCCTTGCGCTGGGCTTCGGCTTCCTCGGTCGAGCCGCTTTGCACGAAAGCGATGTCGACCTTGCCCTCATTGAGGCGCTGCAGATTGTCCTGCGAGCCGAGCGAACGCACGGTGCTGACCGTGATGTTGTGCTTGCCGAGCGCGGCAGCGTATTTCTTGCCGAACTCTTCGTAGGCACTGTTTTCCTGGCCGGTGGCAAGCAGGACCTTGCGCGGCGGCGCCGGATCGACCAGCAGGTAGGCCAGCGCGCACAGCGAGGCGATGACGGCGACGGTGGGACCGGCGGCAGCGACCAGGTCCCTGAACGAGAACTCGGTGAACTTCCGGATATTGGACATGGCGCGTTGGAGAGGTTTCATGGTTTGCTACGATGCCAACAAACCATGAAACATGCAAGCCTTAGCGGACGCAAGCCTTGACGGTATTGTCCGTGGGCGGTTCGATCATCGGCATCAGCGACGGCGCCAGCACCGCCAGCAATTGCACCGGCAGGGCGCTGGTGAAGTCGTAATTGGCCGAATCGGGTCCGTGCACATACGCGGTCATGCTGCCGAAGAAGCGTTCACCGATGTTGAAGACGAAGGTGGCCGAACGGTTCACATAGCGCGATTCGATCAGGCGCCCGCCGGCCGCATAGACTTCGAAGCGCTGGTCGCCGGTGCCGGTCTTGCCGCCCACGGCGATGATGGTGCCATCCTTCATGGCGAACGCCGTCTTGACCCGCTTGGCGGTACCGTCGGACACCACGCCGCGGATCGCATCGGCCACCATGCGCGCCACTTCCGGCGACAAAATCTGCTCGCCCGTGGCCGCCTTGCCATGCTTGACCAGGGTTTCGTACGGCGTGGCCTTGGCGAAGTGCAGGGAATCGATCCGTTCGACCGGCTTGCGCATGCCGCCGTTGATGATGATGCCCATCATTTCAGCCAGGGACGCCGGACGGTCGGCCGATGCGCCCAGCGTGGTCGCATACGAGGGCACCAGCGAATCGAAGGGGTAGCCCATTTTTTTCCACTGCGCGTGGATCTTCAGGAAGGCTTCCACTTCCAGCAGGCCGGCGATGCGCCTGTCCTGGGCATGCTTGCGGTGCGTATTGAACAGCCAGGAATAGACTTCCTGGCGTTCGCGCGTGCTGGCCCCCGCCGCTTCCGAGAAACCGGCGCCCTGGTGGGTGCGCAGGTAGCCCACCAGCCACAATTCGAGCGGGTGGATGGTGGCCAGGTAGCCGCGGTCGGCCAGCGACATATTGGCGGCCGAATATTGCTCGTACATGCGCGCCAGGCGGTCGTCCGGCACTTCATTGGTCGAGGGCAGGTTCTCGCGCAGGAAGGCGCCGAACTGGGCCAGGGTGGCGTTCGGGGCGATGGTCCGGTGCACGGTGGCCAGGCGCACCGGCGTCGGGCGCAGGCTGGCCAGCAAGACTTTTTCCGCTTCGGCCGCGGTCTTGTTCTTGTACTTGCCGTAGAAGCGGCCCAGGAATTCGCGCCCTTCGCGGTCGGCGAAGCGCGACAGGTATTCGGCGCGGCGCGGATCGTCCGAGTCGGCCAGCAGCGCGGCCGAGGAACCGGGCAGCTGGAACATGTAGTAGCGCACCACGTCGCGCATCAGGCGCACGAACACCAGGTTGTTCGAGGCGCGCAGCGCGGCGCGCACGCTCATGATCTTCAGGTTGTCGAGCTTGTTGAAATTGCCGAAGGTGTGCAAGCCGCCGCCGGTGAAGAAGGCTTCGCCGGGATTGGCCGAATACTTGCGCTCGATGGCCGCTTCCAGCATGGCGGGCAGGCCGCGGTCGCCGTTTTTCGGCAGCGTGGCGAAGTATTCGATGGCCCACTGCGACAGGCGGTCCTTGGGGTCGACCACGGTACTCTTCAGTTCGCCGGCTTCCATGACGGAGAAGCGCTGGTGCAGCTGGTCGACGATGTCCATGTAGGTGACCAGGGTGCGCAGCTTGGCGGTGGAGCCCAGGTCGAGCTTGGCGCCTTCGTTGATGTCGAGCGGCTGGTCGTAATTGTCGGTCTGCACCCGCAGGTAGTTGACGTTTTCGCCCCGCTCCATGAGCGTGAAGCTGTACACCACCTTGGCCGGATCGCCATTGCCCAGCATGCCCTTGCCGGTCAGGCCCGCGGCCTTGGCGGCGTCGGCATTGTGCAGCTCGCGCAGCACGGCCGTGATGGCCTTCTGGGCGTCGGCGTCGAGGGTGCTGACCACCGACAGGTCGAGCCGGTCCAGGTTGTACAGGCGGCCGTCGCCCAGCAGCCCGCCCAGGTGGGTACGCACGGCGTTGGCGGCCTTGCGCGTGACGAAGGTATTGGCGGCCGGCGCGATGACGCCCGACGCCTTGGACGGCTTGAGCTTCAGGCGCAGCGCGGCGTCGCGCAGCCGGGGCGTGATCACGCCCGACTGGGCCAGCACGCGCAGGTGGACATTGGTCAGCTCTTCCAGGTCGGCGTCGCCGGCGCCCAGGTAGTGGGCCGGGCGGCGCTGCGCGATCATCAGCGACAGGGCTTGCTTGTAGGCCAGCGCCGCCTGCGGCGAATCGAGCTTGCCCCCCAGCGCCTGGTTCATGGAGGCGAAATCGCGCCCGTACCAGACCCACATGCCGTCGCCGATGCCGTTCACTTCGCCGTAGCCGGACTTGGCCGACAGCGGCACCGTATTGAGGTAATCGATCACGATCTGGCGCCGCGCGGCGGTGGTGTCTTCGCCATACTGGTAGGCGCGCAGCGTGGCCGAGGCCATTTGCACCAGCTTTTCGGTCAGCGAGCTGGTGCGCCCATCCGGCGAGTGGCGGTATTTTTCGATCTGGGTGGCCAGGGTGCTGCCGCCGGCGGAACGCTTGTCCTCGCCGGAAAACACATTCAGGGCCTTGTCGAGCACGGCCTTGCTGAAGCGGTCCCATTCGACGGCGGGATTGCGCTTGGGGTGCTTGGGATCGAGCAATTCGCGGTTTTCGATGAACAGCAGGCTCTTGACCAGCAGCGCGGGCGCTTCGTTGAAGGTGGCGTAGTAGCGCTCCGGGTAGCGCACCGTGAACATGGGATTGCTGCGGCAATCGAGGATTTCCAGGCCGACCTTGGTTTTTTCGCGGTAGGTGGCGAACAGGCCCATGTCGGCCAGCTCGATCATCTTGGGCGAGATGCGCGCTTGCGCATCGATCAGGTAGTCGCGCGTTTTGAGCTTGGTGAGGTAGTCGGGCAAGTTGGCATAGCCCAGCCGTTCGTCGTAGGGGCTGTCGGACGGGAAGCGGATGGCATTGCTCGGGCCTTTTTCGACCTTGTAGCTGATCTTCTTGGCCATGCGCGCGAAGAACTTGGCCTGCATGCTGGACGTGCGCGATTCCTGCCAGGCCCAGAAGAGCGCGATGGACATGAACATGAGCAGCAACAGCAGCAGCGCCGGCTTGATGCGGCTGCGTTTTTTCGGCGGCGTGGGTGCTTCGGCCGGGGTGTCGTCGGCCGGCGCGGGCGCGGCCTCGGGCACGGCGTCCGGCACCAGCGACAGGTGGGGATGCGGATAATTGCCGCGGTCGCGGGATGGTTTCATTGACGCCGCACGGGCGCGCAGTTTGCGAACTGCGCGTACGACAATGCGGGGCCGCCGAAATCGACGATTACTTTCCATGATGGCTCAACCGGTCTGAATCAATCGTAACTGCAATCACCGCATCAACCTTCGCCATCAGTGCAAGGGGTCTGTCCGAGTGATCGGGTATGCAATCGTATCGTTCTGTTTAAACAAATTGGCACTGGAACCTCACTCTGGGATTCCAGTGCACGCGTGACTACCATTCCACCACATCGACGAGGGTGGCACGATGCCGTGTTCAAGAAAAGTTGATCCCGTCGTTTGTTTTTCGCAAAAAAACAACGGCTCAGTGCGCCACCCGAAAGCGGGGCCACGAATCGTGTCATGCAGCGGTCATATCCTTCGCGCCGGCGCCCGCGCGCAGGTCCTCCAGCGCCTGCAGGCAGTAGTACTGGAACCACAGGCCGGTGAAGATAAAGATCAGCACGTACAGCCAGACCGAGATGACGGCCAGGAAGGGAAACAGCACCACCGAGAACACGGTCCCGCCTATCCACGCGATGCCGGGCAAGGCCCCGGCCGCGCCCGAGACCATGCCGATCACGAGCAGGCCGCGCTGGTGGGCGCGCAGCAGCTGCGCGCGTTCGTCGGCGCTGGCGTGTTCGGCCAGCGCGTCGTAGGACATCACGCGCGCGGTCAGCCAGCCCCACAGCAGCACCTGGGCCGCGATCGCCAGCGGGCCCAGCATGAACAACGGCAGCGTGGCGATCCACAGCGGAATGAAGATCAGGAAACCGGTGAGGTTGGTCTTGACGCTGCCGAGGAAGCTGCCGCCCTGCTTTTTCTCGAGCCCGGGGAACTGGCGCGCGCCCACATGCCTGCCGATGGCCGGCATGGCGGCCACCCCCATGAACGCGAGCGAGGTCAGGATCATCAGCGGCAGCAGCAGGAGCATGGCCAGCATGGGCACCACGATGGCCTTGAGGAAGCCCATGCCGATCCCGCCCAGCACGCTGTTGCTCAGCTTGTAGCCATCGTGGGCGGCGAACAGGGTGCCGATATAATCGATCAGCGGCTGCAGGCCGGCGTACAGCACGCCGCTCCACAGCAGCAGCGAGAGCACGAAGGGAATCGCGGACAGGAACAGCATCTTCGGGCTGAGCTGGGAAGACAGTGCGCGTCCGTAGGCGGTGAGGACGGGGCGGGCGGAAGTGGGGATCATGGTCGGCGGTGAATGGAAAGTCGAAGCATCATAGCGCTTTGACACGTCATGCACTACAATTCTCGATTACCCCCCATTACGCAAGGAACATCATGACCACGATCACCACCGATTCCGGCCTCCAGTACGAAGACACCACCGTCGGCGACGGCGCCGAAGCCCAGGCCGGCCAGCACGTCACCGTGCACTACACCGGCTGGCTGCGCAACGACGACGGCAGCACGGGCGCCAAATTCGATTCGAGCAAGGACCGCAACGACCCGTTCCGCTTCTCGCTGGGCGCAGGCCAGGTCATCCGCGGCTGGGACGAAGGCGTACAAGGCATGAAAATCGGTGGCGCGCGCCGCCTGACCATTCCGGCGGCCCTGGGCTACGGCGCGCGTGGCGCGGGCGGCGTGATTCCGCCGAACGCGACCCTCATTTTCGACGTCGAACTGCTGGCGGTCTGAATGAAGGCCGGCGCGGCCCTGCTGCTGGCGCTGGCCATGCTGCCAGGCTGCGCCGTCATTGCCGTCACCAGTGTCGTGGTCGGCACTGGCGTGGCGGTGGCCAAGGGCACGGTCGCGGTAGGAAAAGGCGCGGTCAATGTCGCGACCTACCCTTTCCGCGACAGCGAAGAAGAAAAGAAGGCGAAAGAAGAGAAAGCGAAAGAAGAGAAACAAGCAGCGGAAAAAGACTGAGCCTTATTCCCATTCGTCCATCAGGGCGATCATCACCAGTTTTTCGAATTCGGGCGCGAAGCGCTTGATGATATTGTCCGGATCCTGCACCAGCGCGTCGTCCGTCACGATGCCGAACTGAACCCCGCCGTTGTAGCTCAGGATCGATACCCCGATGCCGATGTCGCCCGACTGCGGCACCCAGAACATGCATTGGTCGAGCTGGCTGCCCGCCAGGAACAGCGGCGCCTGCGGTCCCGGCACATTGCTCATCACCGCGGTGGCCTTGCGCGCGAAATAATTCTGGATCTCGTTCTGGACCTGCTTGGGCGTCGCGCCCAGCACACCCAGCACCGACATCGCCACCAGCGCGGTGTAGCTGCCCTTGAGTTCATTCATGCGGTGGCGCACTTCGAACAGGCGCGCCATCGGATCTTCCAGCCCCACCGGCAGCACCAGCGGCACCAGGCCGAAGGCATTGCCCAGCTTTTGCTGGCGGCTGGCCTTGCGCAGGTTGACCGGCACCATGACGCGCACGTCGCAGTCGCGGGCCACGGCGTCGCCCTTGGCGCGCAGGTAGGAACGGATGGCGCCGGCCACGCTGGCCATCAGCACATCGTTGACCGAGCAACCGTAAGCCTTGCCGATGGCCTTGACCTCGGCCAGCGGCAGCGGTTCGCTCCAGGACACATGCTTCTTGCCGTTCGGCTTGCCCTTGAGGCGGGTGTGGCTGTCTTCTTCCATCGTGCTCAGCTTGACCGCATCGTAGGCCAGCTGGCCGGCCGTGTGGCCCAGGCTGGAGATCTGGCTGGGCAGCTTGTCGAGGTCGGTCATCATGGCGAGCGACTTGATGAACATGGACGAGGACAGGTCGATCGCCTTGATCGAGGCGGCCGTCACCGGCAGCATGATCTGTTCCCATGGATTTTCTTCGGCCGCGGCGGCAGCCGACGCAGCGGCGCGCGGGGTCGGGGTGACTTCGACCGCGTCGGGGGTCTTGTCGAACATCGACATGAACACGCCCACCAGGGCCACGCCGTCGGCGATGCAATGGTGGATGCGGATGATCAGGGCCTGGCGCAGCTTGCCGTCCTCGCCGCGGCAATTGTCGACCAGGTGCATCTGCCACAGCGGCTTTTCAGGGTCGAGCGCTTGCTGCGACAGCTTGCCGACCAGCTGCTGCAGGGCCGGCTTGTTGCTGGCATGGTCCTTGTTGGACGCGAGCCTGGTGTGGATGACATGGTCGTCCAGGTCGACTTCCTGCTCCTGCCACCAGGAGCCGGACATGTCGGTGACGACCCGGCTGCGGAAGCGGCTGTAGACCAGGAAGCGGGTTTCCAGCGCATGCTTGAGGCCGTCGACGCTGACCGGTTTGCTCAGCATCGATACGCCGACGATCATCATCAGGTTGCCATCAGAATCCATCCTTAGCCAGGCGGTATCGACAGTAGACATCTTTTTGCGGCTAAATGCGGACAGCGCTTTCGACAACATGGAGCATCTCCTCTAATGAACAGCGATTCGACTATTATCCCGCGCATTGTCGTTAATGTTGCGCTAAGATTCTAGGCACATTACTCTAGCGACAATATCCGAGCAACCATTATTAGCCCCAAGGAGATTTTATGAGTTTGCAAGAACAGTTCGACCAGGCCCTCGCCGATTCCAAGAACCTGCCGGAGCGTCCGGACAACATGACCCTGCTGAAGATCTACGCCCTGTACAAGCAAGCCTCGGCGGGCGACGTGGACGGCAAGCGTCCCGGCTTCACCGACATGGTCGGGCGCGCCAAGTTCGATGCCTGGGATGGCCTGAAGGGCACATCCAAGGACGACGCCATGCAGCAGTATGTGGACCTGATCGAAGAACTGAAGGGCTAAGTTCGTTCAGGCAAACCGGGGTC
>JAZKBE010000016.1:0-14329 GCA_040388805.1 Pseudomonadota bacterium | reverse complement strand
AGCGAGTAATGTTTCTCGCTCGAGGTCTGACCCCGGTTTGCTTCGGTGTGCTCCGGTTTGCTGTCAGGCGGCGCCGAATACCTTCTTCATGTTTTCGGCCACCTTGGCCTCGATGGTCGATGCGAACGCGCTCATCAGGAAACCGAGGCGGATGAACATTTCTGCCTTCTTCTTTTCCAGCGTCAGCGAACCCTGCACGCCATTGCGTTCGAAGTACAGCACGTCCCCTTCCCATTCGCATTCCAGGCCGTATTCGTCGGCAATGGTGTCGGCCACTTTCTGGGCCGCTTCGCGCGCTTTCTTCGGTGTCAGTGCGTGCTCTTGTACGATGCTGATGTCTGCCATAGTGCGTTCTCCGTGTTTTTGGGCAATGATACCCCCTCTGCCCCCTGTCATGCACACATGACCAGTGTTCAGTTGATCGCCGCGCTCATGTTTGCCCTCGCGCTGGCGCATGCCTTCGCTGCCAGGTCGTTCCCCCGACTGGCCGTCCGCCTCCCCCGCCACGCCGGCCTGACCGTGATCGCCAACGCCCCCAACCCGGCCGGCGTGGCCCTGCTGCGCGCCGGCTTCCGGGATGAGGCGGCCGGGGTAGGCGCCTTGCTGCTGGGCGCCCTGCCCCCCACGATCGTGGCCATGCTTTTCCTGTTCCTGCTGTAGCGCGATCTATTGATCTGTATCAAACGCCACGGTGACGCGGCGCGCCACTATTTCCGCTAGGCCCGAAGCGACACGGGCAGCCCAGTGGAGAGCGCACCATGGAAAACCGTTTCCCGCCCGACTCAGATTGCGTCGACCACCGCCACGCCCCGGTCAGCTTCGTGCCCACCCCCAGCGCGCCGTACCGCCGGCACCGCAAGGCCGCGGCGCTGGTGCTCGAACCGGGGCCGCCGCGCAAGCGCCTGGGCGCCGACCCGGGCGCGTCGACCACGGCCCTGGGCGCGCGCGTGCTGATGTGGAAGCAGGACCCCTCGGTCAGCGAGATCGGCACGCGCAAGGCTTTCCTGCCCGGCCTGATCCTGACGGGCCCGCGCGACGCCCGCATCCGGCATGGCCAGCCCGGCATCGCGCCGGTCAGCCCGAATGCCTTCGGCGACTTCGTCACCACCCCCGATACGCCCCAGTTCGACGCGGTCCACACCTACGCCGTGGTGCGCCAGACCCTGACCATGTACCAGCGCGCGCTGGCCGGCAGCGAGCATGACTCGCCCCTGCCCTGGGCCTGGAACAACAGCGTCGACGTGGAACCGATCGAGGTCTTCCCCTACGGCTTGCCGAACGTGATGAATGCCTTCTACAGCCGTTCCCAGGGCTGTTTGAAGTTCGGCGACTTCATCCCCAGCGGCCAGGCCGAACGGGTCTACACCTGCCGCTCCTTCGACATCGTGTCGCACGAAGCCGGCCATGCCGTGCTCGACGGCCTGAAACCGGACTGGCTGCTGGCCGACAATCCGCCGCAGACGGGCGGCCTGCACGAAGCCTTCGGCGACCTGACCGCCATTTTCCTGGCCCTGTCGCAGCTGGACCAGTGCGAAGCGGTGATCGGCCAGACCCGGGCCCAATTGCACGACAAGACCTTCCTGGCCGATATCGCCGAGCAGTTCGGCCTGGCGCTGGGGCGCGCCAACGGTTTGCGCAATGCCGACAACGACATCACCCTGTCCGAGGCGGGCGGCGAGGTGCACGCCATTTCGCAAGTGTTTACCGGCGCCGTGTACGACATCCTGGCCGACCTGTTCGCCTTCGAACGCGATCCGGCCCTGGCCGACGACGCCGCCGTGCTGCACCGGGTCGGCGACTATCTGCGCGGCCTGGTGCTGCGCGCCATGATCGCCGCGCCGGACGTGGCCGCCAGCTATGCCGACGTGGTCAATGCCATGCTGCGCCTGGCCGCCGCCGACGGCAAGCCGGGCGCCTGGCTCAACGCCATCCGCAACCGTTTCGCCGTGCGCGAAGTGGTCGAGTCGCCGGTGCCGCTGGACCAGGATTACCAGCCGGGGCTGGAACTGGCGCCGGGGGTGCAGGATCCGCCGGGCGCCCTGCAGGACCGGCGCGCCTGCTGCGGCACCATGAACCTGGCGGAGTATCATGATGTCGAACGCTTGCTGGACGTGGAATTGCAGGCGCTGGCCAAGTGGTGCGCCGACCACGGCCGCCATGGCGCAGCCGCGCCGGAGGATCCCCCATGAAAATTTCAGCCACATGCAGCGGCGGCTACAGCGGGCAGCCGGAACGCTATGCCGTCGACACCAGCTGCGCCTGCAACGGCAAGGCCATCGAAGACCTGCTGCACAGCCTGGACGCCGCGCCGCCCCCGCCGCCGGTCGGCGCCGACCTGCAGCGCTGGGAACTGCTCATCCACGATGCCAACGGCGAGCGCAAGCTGGCGTTTACCGAAGACGGCAGCAGCGCCTCGGCGCCGTGGCAACTCCTGATCAGCGAGCTGCGCGCGAGCAGTTGAGGGATTTTTTGCATAAAAAAACGGCAACATCGCCTTGAACCCCCGCATTTGCTTATGTGTATTGTGTATAAGCCTGATTTGTGGGAATAAGCGAATTGCCTTAAAATACAGTGCTTTGCTTAGCTTAGCGGCCACGTTTTCGGGCCGCAGACACGCAGCACCCCTTCATTGATAGGACTGTTATGACCCACGTTGTCACCGAATCGTGCATCAGCTGTCGTTATACCGATTGCGTTGATGTATGCCCGGTAGATTGTTTCCGGGAAGGCCCGAACTTTCTGACCATCGACCCTGACGAGTGCATCGATTGCGCCGTCTGTGTGGCCGAATGCCCCGTCAACGCGATTTACGCCGAGGAAGACGTGCCGGCCGACCAGCAGCAATTCATCAAGATCAACGTTGAACTGGCGCGCAACTGGCCGTCGATCACCAAGACCAAGCCTGCCCTGCCTGAAGCGGAGCAGTGGAAAGACGTCAAGAACAAGCTCGACCAGCTGGTCCGCTAGTTCCGCCGCCCCTTTCCGGAAACGGCCGGCGCCAGCACGATCGCGCCGGGCGTGGCACACTACGCGCCATCGCAGTACCCTTCATTATCCACAGGAAGTAATCGCATGACTATCACCGCCAACCACGAAGCAGGCAGCGTCGCTGCCAACAGTACCTTTGCCGGCGCCATCGATACCGATGCCGTGATCATCGGCGCGGGCCCGGTCGGACTGTTCCAGGTATTCGAACTGGGTCTCCTTGAAATCAAGGCCCACGTCATCGATTCCCTGCCGGCGGTGGGTGGCCAGTGCGTGGAACTGTATCCGGACAAGCCGATTTACGACATTCCTGCCGTGCCCGTGTGCACCGGCCAGGAACTGACCGACAACCTGCTCAAGCAGATCGCGCCGTTCGAGCCGACCTTCCACCTGGGCCAGGAAGTGACGCTCGTGCAACGCCGCGAAGACGGCCGCTTCAACGTGGAAACGTCGACCGGCACCCGCTTCATCACCAAGACCATTTTCATCGCCGCCGGCGTGGGCTCCTTCCAGGCGCGCACCATCAAGGTGGACGGCATCGACGCCTTCGACGGTTCGCAGCTGCATTACCGCGTCAAGGATCCTGCCATCTTCGAAGGCAAGAACCTGGTCATCTGCGGCGGCGGCGACTCGGCCCTGGACTGGGCCCTGAACTTTGTCGGCAAGGCCGAATCAGTCATCCTGCTGCACCGCCGCGAAGACTTCCGCGCCGCGCCGGCCTCGGTGGCCAAGATGAAAGCCCTGTGCGACGCCCATGAAATGCAGCTGATCATCGGCCAGGTCACCGGCTTCGACGAAAAGGATGGCAAGCTGGCCGAAGTGAAGGTCACCGGCGCCGACGGCGTGACCCGCCGCGTCCCGCTCGACATGCTGCTGGTGTTCTTCGGCCTGTCGCCGAAACTGGGCCCGATCGCCGAATGGGGCCTCGATATCGAGCGCCGCCAGCTCAAGGTCCAGAACACGGAAAAGTTCGAAACCAATGTGCCGGGCATTTTCGCCGTGGGCGACATCAATACCTACCCGGGCAAGAAAAAGCTGATCCTGTCGGGCTTCCACGAAGCCGCGCTGGCCGCCTTCGGCGCTGCGCCATATATCTTCCCCGACAAGAAGATCCACATGCAGTACACGACCACGTCGCCCAAGCTGCACAAGATCCTCGGCGTCGAAAGCCCGGTCTTCGACTGACATCGTTCAGTAACTCGCACGCAACAGAATGCCCCGCTCCGCCGGGGCATTTTTGTTGCGTGTTCGGCAGGCCACGAACGCAGTGCAGCATTTTGTGTTAAAACTGTGTATCGATCATGTTTTGCTTACACGGAATTTACAGGATTGTTGAATTTCCAATAGGCACGGTAAATTGCAAATGCGCTTCCCAAATAGCCTATAATTAATCAGCGCTCCCTGCAAACGATTGCAGACGCCAGTTTATTCTGAAGGAATATGTATGCTTTACCAATTGCACGAGATGCAACGCTCATTCCTGACCCCGCTGATGCAGTGGGCCGATGCCTCATCCAAATTATTCTCGAATCCGGTCTCGCCCCTGGCGCACACGCCGTTCGCCCAGCGTATCGCTGCGGGCTACGAGCTGATGTACCGCCTCGGCAAAGACTATGAAAAACCACAGTTCGATATCAAATCGACCGTCATCGACGGCGAAACGGTCGGCATCATGGAGCGAACGGTCGTCGAACGGCCTTTCTGCAAACTGCTGCACTTCAAGAAGGACTTGAGCGACAAGCAGCTGGCCAAGCTGGACAATCCCAAGGTGCTGCTGGTCGCGCCCCTGTCGGGCCACCACGCCACCCTGCTGCGCGATACCGTGCGCGGCTTGCTGCCCAACCACGACGTGTATATCACCGACTGGACCGATGCGCGCATGGTGTCGCTGGCCGAAGGCGCCTTCCACCTGGACGACTATATCTACTATGTGCAGGATTTCATTCGCCTGCTCGCACCCGATCTGCATGTTATTTCCGTGTGCCAGCCGACGGTGCCGGTGCTGGCGGCCATTTCGCTGATGGCCAGCGCCAAGGACAGCAAGCTGCCCAAGACCATGACCATGATGGGCGGCCCGATCGATCCGCGCCGTTCGCCGACCGCGGTCAATGACCTGGCCGTGGAAAAGCAATTCTCCTGGTTCGAAAACACCGTCATCTATTCGGTGCCGGGCAACTATCCCGGCTACGGGCGCCGCGTGTATCCGGGCTTCCTGCAGCACGCCGGCTTCATCGCCATGAATCCCGGCCGCCACGCGCAGAGCCACCGCGAGTTCTATATGCACCTGGTCACCGGTGACGACGAGCCGGCGGAAGGCCACCGCAAGTTCTACGACGAATACAACGCCGTGCTGGACATGCCGGCCGAATACTACCTCGACACCATCAAGACCGTGTTCCAGGAATTCAGCCTGCCGAAGGGCACCTGGATGGTCGGCGGCAAGCTGGTGCGTCCGCAAGACATCACCACGGTGGCGCTGTTCACGGTCGAAGGCGAGCTTGACGACATTTCGGGCGCCGGCCAGACCCAGGCCGCGCACGACCTGTGTTCCGGCATTCCTGCCGACATGCAGCAAGACTTCGTGGCGCCTGGCGCCGGCCACTACGGCATCTTCTCGGGCCGCCGCTGGCGCGAGCAGATCTGTCCGAAGATTGGCGAATTCATCCGCAAACACGGATGATCCCCAAAAATGCCGCGACCTGTTCGCGGCATTTTTTTCGCCTGCGCGGCGACTATAATGGTGGTTTTCGCAGCATGACGCCCCGTGACCAAAAGCCTCGCCGACCAGCTTGAAGACCTCCTCCCGCAAACCCAGTGTACCAAGTGCGGGTATGCCGGCTGCCGTCCCTACGCCGAAGCCATGGCCGAGGGCAGCGCCGGGATCAACCAGTGCCCGCCGGGCGGCATGGAAGGCGTGGCGCGCCTATCCAGGCTGACGGGCCGGCCCGCCATCCCCATCAATCCGGTCAACGGCATCGAGCGTCCGCGCCCGGTGGCCTTCATCGACGAAGCGCTGTGCATCGGCTGCACGCTGTGCATCCAGGCCTGCCCGGTGGACGCCATCCTGGGTGCGGCCAAGCAGATGCACACCATCCTGCCGAGCCTGTGCACCGGCTGCGACCTGTGCGTGGCGCCCTGCCCGGTCGACTGCATTTCCATGATGCCGGTGACGGGCGAGCGCACCGGCTGGGACGCCTGGCCGCAGGAACAGGCCGACGCGGCCCGCGAGCGCCACGATTTTCGCACCGTGCGCCTGCAGCGCGAACGCGACGAGAACGACGCGCGCCTGGCGGCAAAGGCCGTGGCCAAGATGAAGGAAGTGACCGCCGACGCAGCCAACACGCCCGAAGAACTGGCGGAGAAAGAACGCAAGCGCGCCATCATCGCAGCGGCCATGGAGCGCGCGCGCCTGAAAGCACAACAGCAATGAATCCAGCCAAACGACGCCAGATCTTCGAGCGCCTGCGCGCTGCCAATCCTTCGCCAAAAACCGAGCTTGAATACACGACGCCGTTCGAACTGCTGATCGCGGTGCTGCTGTCGGCGCAAGCGACCGACGTCGGCGTGAACAAGGCCACGCGCAAGCTGTACCCGGTGGCCAATACGCCGGCGGCGATCCTGGAATTGGGGATCGATGAATTGAAGTCCACCATCCAGACCATCGGCCTGTATCCGACCAAGGCAAAGAACGTGATGGCCACCTGCCAGATCCTGGTGGAGCAGTTCGGCGGCGAAGTGCCGCGCACGCGCGAGGAGCTGGAGTCGCTGCCGGGCGTGGGCCGCAAGACCGCCAACGTGGTGCTCAATACGGCGTTCGGCGAACTGGCGATGGCGGTCGATACGCACATCTTCCGGGTTTCGAACCGCACGAAAATCGCGCCGGGCAAGGATGTGGTGGAGGTCGAGCACAAGCTGATGAAGTTCGTGCCGCAGGAGTTTCTGCTCGATGCGCACCACTGGCTGATTCTGCACGGACGCTATACCTGCATCGCGCGCAAACCGAAGTGCTGGAACTGCGTGATCGCCGACCTGTGCGAGTACAAGGACAAGACGCCCGCGCCCGACGGCGTTTGATGCGTCAGGTAGGGGTGTCGACGTCGTCCCAGTCTGCATGCTGGAAACGCACCAGCCAGTTCAGTACCTGATGGCGCTGCATGACCACGTCGGCATCGATGCCGGCAGCCTCGCCCCTGCCCTTCAGGCGCGCCTGGCGGATATACCAGTGCAGGCGGTAATGCAGGTCGAGGGCGTCGAGGATCTCGCCGGGGCTTCGCAATTGCGGACCGCGCATGTCGATCAGCGTGGCCACCACGGCAGCCGCGTCGCACGGCACATCCGGATACGGCAGCGTGTCGACCAGCCCCAGCGCCCATTCCAGCAGGTACAGGGCTTCATAGCTCCAGATGAACTGCGCGCATTCTTCGCGCGATGGCGTGTCCATTGCCAGGAATGCCAGCTCGCGCGGCGACAGGTAGTCGTCGGCCAGCGGCATTTTGGCCAGCAGGGTGTCGACCGGCATCGCTTCGCCGCTGGCGACCGACTGGGCGCGAATCGCCACCAGCAGCAGCGCGCGGGCGCGACCGACGACGTCGTCACGGTCCTGCAGCGCCAGTTCGTCTTCGCACACCAGCGGTGGCAAGGTGGGCGGCACGATCACGCCGCGCAGTTCCAGCATGGCTTCGGTCGCGATCTGGCGCGCCAGCGCTTTTTCCGGATACGGCAGCTGCGCGCCGGGGTCGGCCTTGCCGTCGGCAGCGCCAACGAGCACGCGCCCTTGCGGATCGATGACGTTACCGTCCTCGGTAAACAGGATGGCATTCGCGTTCGCCGCCCATGCGTAGAATTGCTCGAGATCGGCGATGCCGACCGCCATGCTCAGGTGCTGCTGCACGCGCTGCACATGCAGGATCACATGGTATTTGTCGCGCGACATCTGGCCGTCGCCGCGCGACAGCACGTGCGCGCAGAAGCCATGCAGGTGCTTGAGCAGCGCCGGGTCGGACAGGTCGCGCCGCGAATGCAGCTTGTGCGCAAACACGGGCTGCGCGATCTCCAGCAGGGTGCTGTAGACATTCATGAGCACCGTCTCGCCCGTGGGTTCGGGCGCGGCCGCTCCGGCGCTACGGGTAAACAGGGATTTGAGTCTGCCGATCATTTACAGGAGTACCAGGTTATCGCGGTGAATCAGTTCGGGGCCTTCCAGGAAGCCGAGGATTTTCTCGATTTCCGCCGACGGCTTGCGCATGATGCGGCGCGCTTCCGAACTGGTGTAGTTGCTGATGCCGCGCGCGATCGCGCTGCCGTCTTCGGCCAGGCAGGTGATGACCGCGCCGCGTCCGAACTCGCCCTTGACGTCGATGACGCCGATCGGCAGCAGCGACTTGCCTTCCTTCGACAGCTTGGCCACGGCGCCGGCGTCAAGCACGACCTTGCCAGCCGTGTGCAAATGGTCCGACATCCACTGCTTGCGCGCGGTCAGGTGGCCCGTCTGCGCGGTGAGCTGGGTGCCGATCGCTTCGCCATTGGCCAGGCGCGAAAGCACGTCGCTGTCGCGGCCCCAGGCAATGATGGTGTGCGCGCCCGATCCTGCGGCGCGCTTGGCGGCCAGGATCTTGGTCAGCATGCCGCCGCGGCCGATGCTGCTGCCGGCGCCGCCGGCCATCGCTTCGAGCGCCGGGTCGCCGGCCTTGCCTTCGGCGATCAGCACCGCGTTCGGGTCCTTGCGCGGGTCGGCGCTGTACAGGCCATGCTGGTCGGTGAGGATGACCAGCGCATCGGCCTCGATCAGGTTGGCCACCAGCGCGCCCAGGGTGTCGTTGTCGCCGAACTTGATTTCGTCGGTGACCACGGTGTCGTTTTCGTTAATGATGGGGACCACGCCCAGGCGCAGCAAGGTGGTCAGCGTGGAGCGCGCGTTGAGGTAGCGTTCGCGGTCGGCCAGGTCGGCGTGCGTGAGCAGCACCTGCGCGGTGCCCAGCGCATGGGCGCGGAAGCTCGATTCGTAGATTTGCGCGAGGCCCATCTGGCCGACGGCGGCGCAGGCCTGCAGTTCATGGATGTCGGTGGGGCGCTTCTCGAAGCCGAGGCGCAGCATGCCTTCGGCGATCGCGCCCGAGCTGACCAGCACCACTTCCTTGCCCAGGGCGCGCAGTCCGGCGATCTGGGACGCCCAGCGGGCGATGGCGGCGTGATCGAGTCCGCGTCCGTCGTTGGTGACGAGCGAGGAACCAACCTTGATGATGATGCGTGTGGCAGTTTGTATGACAGATTTCATCGGCGCGCTTATCAGCGCGGGCGCAACGCGAGCAGCGTGAGGCCGCCCAGCAGTTCAAGCCCGCATAGGACGAGTAAAAATCCCTGGGGCAGTCCGATCTGAAGCGCCGCGATCAGGCGGCCGGCGGGCTGCGCAAGGACGAACAATGCTGTGATGTCGCCGAGGAGCGGCTGGTCGCCGTTCCTTGATGCTATCAAGGCCAGTCCCGCGGTAGCGAGCCTGACGCCGACATAGATGGCGAAGAACTGGCTGTAGCCGTTCACGCCAACGAGTAACATGCCCATGCTGCCGGCGGTGCGGTCCGGGTCCAGCATGGCCGACAGGGCCGCCAGCGAACTGAAGACCGCGATCAGCCAGAGCAGCTTGGACCGCTGCTCCGAGCGCGTCATGGGCGGTGCGAATTTCAATCGCGGATCTTGAAGCGCGGATCGTCCGGGTCGATCGACGCAATGCCGCGTGCTTCTTCGGTCATCTGCGTTTCTTCGGCGCGGTGCTCGCTTTGCTTCTTCACTTCCAGGTGCTGGTAGATGGCGTTGACCAGTTCCGGGCAACCCTCATGGCTCAGCGCCGAAATTTCAAACACGGGACCCTTCCAGGCCATGCGCTTGACGAAATCCTTGACCAGCTTCTTGCGGTCTTCTTCCGGCACCACGTCGAGCTTGTTGAGCACGAACCAGCGCGGCTTGTTGAGCAGCTCTTCGTCGTACTTTTCCAGCTCCTTGACCAGGGCCTTCGCTTCCTTGACCGGATCGACATTGGTTTCGAACGGCGCCATGTCGACGATGTGCAGCAGCAGGCCGGTGCGCTGCAGGTGACGCAGGAACTGGTGACCCAGGCCCGCGCCTTCGGAAGCGCCTTCGATCAGGCCGGGAATGTCGGCGATCACAAAGCTCTTCTCGTGCGACACGCGCACCACGCCCAGGTTCGGGTGCAGGGTGGTGAACGGATAGTCGGCGATCTTCGGCTTGGCGTTGGACACGGCCGTGATGAAGGTCGACTTGCCGGCGTTCGGCATGCCCAAGAGGCCCACGTCGGCCAGGACTTTCAGTTCCAGGCGCAGTTCGCGGCGTTCGCCTTCCTTGCCCTCGGTTTTCTGGCGCGGTGCGCGGTTGGTGGAGGACTTGAAGTGGATATTGCCCCAGCCGCCCTCGCCGCCCTTGGCCAGCAATTCGACCTGGCCGTGTTCGGTCAGGTCGGCGATGATCTCGCCATTGTTGTTATCGACGATCAGCGTGCCGACCGGCATGCGCATGTAGATGTCTTCGGCGCCTTTTCCGTAGCAGTCCGCGCCGCGGCCAGGTTCGCCGTCTTTGCCCTTGTGCATTTTGGAATAGCGGAAATCGACCAGGGTGTTGATGTTGCGGTCCGCAACCGCCCAGATCGAGCTGCCTTTGCCACCGTCGCCGCCGTCAGGACCGCCAAAGGGGCGGAACTTTTCGCGACAGAACGATGCGCAGCCATTTCCACCGTCGCCGGCGATGACTTCAATTTTTGCTTCGTCGATAAACTTCATATTTTTTTGCCGCCATAAAACTAAAAAGGCTCTACCTTGGGCAGAGCCTTTCGATTGAAGGCTTGCGCCTTACAAATGATGCGCCATGACAGCGCGAGTAGTGCCTGTGCTGCGTTACTTACGCTGCGACTGCTGCCGCTTCGTTTGCGACAACGGTAACGAACTGCTTCGAACCGATGCCCTTTTTGACGAACTTGACTTTGCCGTCGACCAGCGCGAACAGGGTGTGATCCTTGCCGCAGCCGACGTTTTCGCCTGCGCGCACCGGGGTGCCGCGTTGACGGATGATGATGCCGCCGGCGTTAATCGACTCGCCGCCGTACACTTTCACGCCAAGGCGCTTTGATTCTGAATCACGGCCGTTTCGCGTTGTGCCGCCGCCTTTTTTGTGTGCCATTTAAGACTCCTTGATATCTGGTTAAACCGGGCAAAGGCGATTAGCCGTTGATCGATACGATTTGGATTTCAGTGAAATTCTGGCGATGGCCCTGATGCTTCTGGTAGTGCTTACGACGACGCATCTTGAAAATCTTCACTTTATCGTGACGACCGTGTGCCACAACAGTTACCAGTACCTTTGCACCTTCGACCAATGGCGCACCAAATTTAATGGTGTCGCCCGCGCCTACTGCGAGAACTTGATCGATGGTGATTTCGGAACCAATGTCTGCCGGTATCTGTTCTACTTTAAGTTTTTCGCCAGCGACAACTTTGTATTGTTTGCCACCGGTTTTTATGACCGCGTACATGATATGAAACCTCATCAAATGTTGAAAGATTTCCCTGGCCGGAGCCGGGGGAACCGCAGATTATACATGGATTGCATTTTTTCGTCAAAAGGATGCACAGCTTGGCTGGTTCGTGGTATGTCGACAACTTGAACACACCCTGGCTGCCCCTTAACTACCCCCGTAAGCGCCCCGGATGCGGTCGAACACGCCCCGCTTGCGCAGGCGCTCGATGGCCGCGTCGAGGCGCTGGACGTCGCCGGCGGTCAGCCTGGCCTTGTTGAGCATCAGCGACACGGGCGCCTCGACCACCCAGAACGGCAGCGGCTGGATCCGCACCCCCTGGCGCGCGGCGGCATGCTCGACGGCGGCCGCGTCGCCCAGGATGAAGCTGCCCCGCCCGGCGGCCAGCATGCGGATGCCCTGGGAAAAGTCGCTGAACTCGGACAGGCGCCCGAGCGTGCGCAGCAGCTGGGCATTTTTCGCATAGGAATTGCCGTACCAGCCGGCCCGCGGGGCCAGCAGGGTCAGCGGCCGGCCCAGGAATTCGGCGAAACTGCGGATGTCGGTGTACCGGGCGCCCTCGTCGGCAAGCGAAAACAGGCCGACGGTCTCGTTGCGGTAGGGCTGGGTGAACCAGGCGAGTTTTTCCCGTTCCGCGGTCCGCGAAGCGCCCGTCATCATGTCGATTTCGCCCTGGCCGAACAATTGCAGGTTGCGGCTGGCCGGCATCGAGCGCAGCTCCACCAGGCTGCAGCCCGCTTCGCTGAAAATGGCACGCACCATGTCCGCGTCGATCCCCGTGAAACGGCCCTGGGCGTCACGGTAGCCGTAGGGTTCCCACTCCCCCGTGGCCAGGCTGACCGGCCTGGAACAGGCGTTGGCGGCCGCGGCGGCGGCATCTCCCAGCACGACCAGGCACAGCATGGCTGCCATGCATCCCTTTTTGCCTGTCGAGGGGGAAATCATCTGGAACTCCGGGACGACCTATAACAGCAATGTGCCACAGGCATCAGTAATGTCAAGGCGTCAATGAACGCATTGGCAGGCAAGCATTCTGGAAATGCAACGATTTCGGCCGCACCGGGCGGCAAACCGGGCAAGGCGACGGGCCTTGTCGTATAATCGCCGCACCCAACGTCTATTGCAGGTCCTCCTTGTCCGCCGCCATCCCACACGCACAACAAAACAATATCACCGAATCGATCGCCCCGGACATGGTTGCGGTCAATACAGTGATCCGTGACCGCCTGCACTCCGAAGTGAGCCTGGTCAACCAGATTGCCGAGTACATCATCAGTGCCGGCGGCAAGCGCATCCGGCCCGTGCTGGTGCTGCTGGTGGCCAATGCCTACGGCTACAAGGGCACGGCGCACCACGAGCTGGCCGCCGTAGTCGAATTCATCCATACCGCCACCCTGCTGCACGACGACGTGGTCGACGAATCGTCGATGCGGCGCGGGCGCCAGACCGCCAACGCCCTGTTCGGCAATGCCGCATCGGTGCTGGTGGGCGACTTCCTGTATTCGCGCTCCTTCCAGATGATGGTGGGACTGAACAATATGCGCGTGATGCAGATTTTGTCGGATGCCACCAATGTGATCGCCGAAGGCGAAGTGCTGCAGCTGCTCAACATGCACGACCCGGACGTGAGCCAGGAAAGCTATCTGAAGGTGATCCGCTCGAAGACGGCCAAGCTGTTCGAAGCGGCGGCCCAGCTGGGCGCCCTCATTTCGGGCGCCACCGATACCGAGATCGACGCGGCCGGCGAATACGGCCGTTCGCTGGGCACAGCCTTCCAGCTGATCGACGACGTGCTCGACTACGCGGGCGACGCCAGCGAAATCGGCAAGAACGTGGGCGACGACCTGCGCGAAGGCAAGCCGACCCTGCCCCTGATCTACCTGATGGAAAACGGCACGCCGGAACAGCGCGAGCTGGTGCGCAACTGCATCGAGCAGGGCGACGAGCAGCATTTCGACGCCATCCTGGCCGCCATCACCACCAGCGGCGCGCTCGACTTCACGCGCCGCGAAGCGGAGATTGCCGCCCGCAGCGCGGCCGCTGCCGTGGCCGGCTTGCCGGACAGCGTGTACAAGCAAAGCTTGCTGCAGCTGTGCACCTTCGCGGTGGACCGCAACCATTAATTTGTATTAGCCACCAACGTTCGACTTCACGTTGAACGTTTGATTCTCCCTAGGGTGGAAAAAGCGAAACGGCAATCCGCTTGCAAGCGGATGCTCCCTTATTCCACCAATGACACCGCGAGAGCACCAATCGCGGGCAATCGACTTCCCATCCAACTTGCAAGCCTCCCCACAAGCATGCTTGCAGCGCTCCAATTTGTTGCGATACCGCAATTCTCCTGAATCTTGCCTGACCTAAAGTGTTTCAATCGGAAATCGGATGTCAACGAGCGGGGGGCGCCTTGTCGAATTTCAGCGAACCAGAATCTGGAAGCATTCCTTACGCAATTGGGATTGCCAGCGTCATTCGCATCCCCATTCCGGGGACGAACGGACTGTGCATTGAATTTCGCCCGCGTGGCTTTGTTCCAGCTTCCGGCTCAACTTCCACCCTGTTTTTTCAGGACGCAAGCGGAAAACGGCACCTTAGACTCGACTATGGATACAACGTCCAAACGAAGACGATCAACTTCCATTGGAATCAATCAGGTACGCATGATACGTTCGGCATCAACAACCATGCCACGGCCACCCGAGCAGAATCGAAACTGTACAAGGCGGCCAAGTTCTTCCGGTACGCGGGAAGGACCGGAACGTGTCAAACTATTTGAGACAGTTTTTGCAATTAGTTTAGGGAGCATTT
>JAZKBE010000015.1:23756-67342 GCA_040388805.1 Pseudomonadota bacterium | reverse complement strand
GGTTCAGCAAGGCCAGCAGCATGTGGACCGGTTCGATATACGGATTGTCGTTCCCAACCGCAAGGCTTTGCGCGTCGGCAATCGCCTCCTGCAGCTTGGTGGTCATCTTGTCTTGGCGCATGTGTTTCTCCGAATGTTGATCAGCTCACCCACAAGTGGGGCCGCGCGGAAGTTTTTCAAGCTGTCCTCCCGCCATGTTATTGTGACGACAACTTTTTACGGGAGACCTTGTGAACCGCTTCGTCCTGTCCTGCGCCGTCGGCGCCCTGTTGCTCACCGCGCCGGCCCACGCCGCCACGCCGCGCGCGGAAAACGCCTTCTTGACCCACGCCGAAGCGAAGGCCCGCTCGGCCCGGGTGTCGAAAGTCGACTACGTGCTCGCCTTTGAACTGAGCGGCAAGGAAAGCTTCAGCGGCACCAGCACACTGTACTTCGACCTGGCCGACAATGCCGCGCCGCTGACGATCGACCTGAACAAGGCCACCATCACGGCCCTGGCGGTCAACGGCAAGGCCGTCACGCCGCGGTACAACGGCTGGTTCATCACCCTGGCCGCCGCCGACCTGGCCGCCGGCCGCAATACCGTCACGGTCAGCTACACGCGGCCCCACAGCACCAATGGCGAAGGCTTGCACCGCATGGTCGACCCGGCGGACGGCAAGGTCTACACCTATTCGCATTTCGAGCCGGCCGCCGCCAACCAGATGTTCGCCCTGTTCGACCAGCCCGACCTGAAGGCCACCTTCGCGCTCACCGTCAGCGCCCCGACCGACTGGCAGGTGGTGTCGACCACGCGCGAAAGCAGGATCGAAGACCAGGGCGCCACGCGGCGCTGGACTTTCCCGGTCACGAAAAAACTGAGCGCCTACAATTTCGCGCTGCACGCGGGGCCCTACAAGGTATGGGAAGACCATAGCGGAAAATATCCGATGCGCCTGTTCGCGCGCCAGTCGCTGGCCGCCCACGTGGTGCCGGCGGACTGGTTCCGCTACACGGGCGAAGGCTTGAAGTACTTCGACAACTACTACGGCATCCCCTACCAGTTCGACAAGTACGACCAGATCCTGGTGCCCGACTTCCTGTACGGCGCCATGGAAAATGCGGCGGCCGTCACCTTCGCCGAGCGCTCCTACGTCTTCAAGGCGGCCATGACGACGGCCCAGCGCCAGCGCCTGGCCCAGGTCATCCTGCACGAAATGGCGCACCAGTGGTTCGGCGACCTGGTCACCATGGACTGGTGGAACGGCCTGTGGCTCAACGAGAGTTTTGCCGCCTTCATGGCCACCATGGCCACGGCGGAGACGACCGAATTCAAGAACGCCTGGCAGGGTTTCTACAGCGGCGGCAAACAGGGCGCCTACCGGCAGGACCAGGGATCGACCACGCACCCGATCGAAGTACCGGTGGCGTCGACCGCCAACGCCTTCGACAATATCGATGCGATCACCTATTCGAAGGGGGCGTCCACCCTCAAGCAGCTGCGCCACCTGCTCGGCGAAGAGGTGTTTCGCCAGGGCGTGCACAACTACCTGGTCAAGTACCAGTACCGCAATGCGCGGCTGGAAGACTTTTTCGGCACCCTGGGCGAGACCGCCGGCCGCGACCTGGGCCCCTGGACGCGTGAGTGGCTCTACCAAGCGGGCGTGAACACCATCGAGGCCGACTACCGCTGCGCGGCCGGCAAGGTGGCCGGCTTCAGCCTGCGCCAGGGCGCCACCCTGGCCAGCCTGCCCGTGCTGCGCGAACAGCGCGTGCAGGTGGCCAGCTTCAGGTTCAGGGACGGCAAGCTCGCGCGGGTCAAGAATATCGCCGTGACCTACAAGGGCAAGGTCACGCCGGTGCCGGCCATGGCGGGCAGCGACTGTCCCGACCTGGTCTACCCGAATTACCAGGACTGGGGCTTCGTCAAGGTGGTGCTGGACAAACGTTCGTTCGCCGCGGCCGGCAAGCACCTGCGCGCGGTCGACGATCCCCTGCTGCGCGCCATGTTGTGGCAAAGCCTGTGGGACGGCGTGCGCGACGGCCAGTATCGGCTGGACGCCTTCATCGCCACCGCGCTGGAGAACCTGGGCGGCGAGCAGGATTACAGCCTGCTCGGCGACGTCATCGCCAAGATGTCCGAAGCGGCCGGCTATCTCGACCAGATGCAGGTGAGCGCAGCCTACCGCGCCAGGACCAGCGCCGCGCTGCAGGCCATGGCGTGGAAGGCCATGGGCGCCAACAAGGACGACAGCAATACCGTGCGCCGCTGGTACACCCTGTACCTGGGCGCCGCCAGCGACAGGAAGGGGCTCGACAGCCTGGCATCGATCCTGGCCGGCACCACCGTGATCGACGGCATGCCGCTCGGCCAGGATGCGCGCTGGGACATCATCGCCAGGCTCAATCGCTATGATTACCCGGGCAGCGCGGCCATGATCGACGCCGAACTGGCGCGCGACAAGTCCGACAGCGGACAGGCAGCCGCCCTGCGTGCCACGGTGCTGCGTCCGGATCCGGCATTGAAAGCCGAATGGCTGGCGAAGATCGGGGATTTGAAGACCACACTGCCGTTCTCGCGCATCCGCGTGGCCATGGGCAGCCTGTATCCGGCGGAGCAGTCGGCGCTGGCCGAAGCGACCGCGGCGCAGCGCCTGGACGGCCTGGCCGCCATCGACAAGGTGGCCGGTCCCGTCTACATGCGTTCGTATGCGGGGTCGATGATTCCGGCGAACTGCACGCCGGCGAGCGTGGCCAGGCTGGAAAAGGCGGTCGCCGGCTTCACGGAACTGTCGGCCGGGACCAGCCGCTCACTGCGCGACACGCTGGAAGAAGACCGGCGCTGCGTCGCCATCAGGAAGAAGATGACCGTCAGTCCTTGACGAGATTCGGCGAGGACTTGTCATCCTCGTCGGCCAGGGAAATGTCGCGCACGTTCTTCTGGACTGCCACCGCGGCGAACAGGCTGAGCAGGAATGACATCGCGTAGAAGCCTTTTTCGCTCGGCGTCAGCGCGGCGTTGACCAGGCCGATCGCCAGCAGCAGGATGGACAGCAGCAGCGAAAACCAGCACAGGCCGAAGTAGATGCCGGTGACCTTGACGCCTTCGAGGCGGTCGCGCACCGATTTTTGCAGCGACACGGCCGAAAACAGGCCGTACATCAGCAGCGTGAAATAGTAGCCGCGTTCGTTGAGGAGCATGTTCGGCGCGTTCCACACCCCGAGCAGGTAGGTCGTCATGCCGACGACAAGGGCGAGCCACGAAGCGCCAACGAATGCTGCGGTAGGACGGGGTGACATTTGCCTGGACATGAACTTCTCCTTTGATTTATGACAGGGCGTGCGACGTGATGGCGCGCCAGCTCGCGAAGCCGGCGATACAGCAGGAAATCGATCCGAGCAGGTGCAAGGCGGAATGGGCCAGGGCCCAGCCATAGTCGCCGCGCTGCAGCAGCACCATGGACTCGCCTGAAAAAGCGGAAAAAGTCGTCAGGCCGCCCAGGAAGCCGGTAATGGCGAATAGTCGCCACGCGGGCGCCACGTCCGGGTTGGCCGCGAAAAAACCCATCGCGACGCCGATCAGGTAGCCGCCGGCCAGGTTCACCGCCAGGGTGCCCAGCGGGACCTTGGGATGCGCCGTGGCCAGCCAGATACCCAGCCCCCAGCGCAGCCAGGCACCCAGCATGGCTCCCAGGCCGACGGCGAGGACATTCATTCCTGCACCCATTTCGCACGGGCCGTGTCGTCGGTGACGCGGGCGTCTACCCAGCGTGCGCCGTCAGGGGTCTGTTCTTTTTTCCAGAACGGGGCGTCGGTCTTGAGGTAATCGATGATGAATTCGCAGGCCGCGAACGCTTCGCCCCGGTGGGCCGCGCTCACCGCCACCAGCACGATCTGCTCCAGCGGCGCCAGGGGGCCCACGCGGTGGATGACCAGGGCACCATACAGCGGCCAGCGCGCGCTGGCCTGGGCCACGATGGCGTCGAGCGCCTGTTCGGTCATGCCGGGATAGTGTTCGAGCTCCATTTCGGCGACGCTGGCGCCGTCGTTCATGTCGCGCACCGTGCCCACGAAGCTGACCACCGCGCCAACCCGGGGATCCTGGCTGCGCAAGGCGGCAATTTCGGTAGTGAGGTCAAAATCCCCGGTCTGGACCCGCACCTGGTTCACTACCGGTTTCACTTGCCCTCCCGGGCGATGCGGGCAAACAGATGGTCGATGCGCGAGGCGGTGCGGTCGTCGACCAGGGCCGGCATGGCGCACAGGTTCAGGAACTGGGTGGCCTGGTTGACCGGCTTCTGGCCCGACTTGAGCGAGGACTGCAGCGTTTCGACCTGCAGCTTGAGGCGCTCGCGCGCGAATTCGCTGCCGCTGTCGATGCCGGCGGCAATTTCTAAGCGCAGGATTTCGTGCAGCAGCGCTTCGCGCTTGGCCGCCAGCGTGGCGGCATAGGCTTCGCGGCCATTGTCGAGCGCGGCCAGCGCCGCGTCGAAACGGCCCTTCAGCGCGCGTTCGTAGTCGGCCGGCAGGCCAGGCAGCGCCGCCCAGCGCGCGCTCCAGTCGACAGCTTCGCCGCCCGCCTGCACAAGGCGCGCTTCGAGCTGCTGGCACAGGCGCAGCTTGTCGCGCAGCGCCGTGGCCTGGGCCTTGCCGGCATTGCGCTTGGCGGTATCGACATGGTGCTGTATGGCCGCGACGGCAGCGTGGTAGCGCTTGTCGATTTTTGCTTCGTGGGCGCGCGGGACCGGGCCGATGGCATGCCATTCGGCCGCGGCGTCGCGCAGCAGCTTGCCGGCGCTGGCCGGCGTGGCTTCCGCTGCCGCCGCTTCCAGGCGCGCGCACAGCGCTTCTTTTGCTTCTTCGTGGCTGCGCCGTTCGGCGTCGGCCGCATGCGCGCTTTCCTTGCGCTTGGCGAAAACGGCATCGCAGGCGGCGCGAAAACGCTGCCACAGCGCCTGCTCGGACTTGCGCTCAAGCGGCAGCGCGCGCGCGTGTTCCTGCCAGCGTTCCTGCAGCGCACGCAGCGTGTCGAGGATGTGGCGGTCGCCCGGATTGAGCGCGTTCACTTGCGCGATCATGTCTTCCCGGCTCGTCACTTCGGCCTTGCGCTGGCTTTCCAGCGGCGCCTGCATCACATTGAGGGCGTCGGTAAATTCGTGGTCCAGGCGCTTCTTGTCCTTGCGGTCGATCGCGCCCAGGTGGCTCCACGCCATGCGCAGGCGCTGCACCGTGTGCGCCATGTGCTTCCAGTCGACGCCTTCGCCATCGAGCTTGGCTTTTTCGGCCAGGGCTTCGTCGATCAGGGCTTGCGCCTTGGTGGCATTGGTATGGCGTTCGTCGGCCAGGTGCTTGAAGTGGGCCGCCGCCGGCGCGTAGGCCGTGGTGCAGGCCGCGTCGAATTTCTCCCACAGGCTTTTCGGGGCCGAACCGGACAAGGTATCAAGCGCCTTCCAGCGGTCGCGCATGCTGCCGACCTTCTTGGCCAGTTCGGGCATGGCCAGCTTTTGCACCGGCAGTTGTTCGACCGCCTTGATCAGTTCTTCGCGCGAGACATTGCCGCCCCAGCGCGCCCAGTCGGACAGGCGTTTCAGTTCGGCGCGCGCATGGGCCAGGCGGTCCTGCAGCGCGGGCGTCAGGCGCACGGCGCGGGTTTCCTTGAGCGCCTTGTCCATGTCGGCCGCGGTGCCCAGCGAACCATGCTGGAGCGCCTGCTCCATGGCTTCGACCTTGTCGAGGAAAGCCTGGTCGGGCGCCTGCGCCGCGTCCCTGCGTTCGCGCGCTTCCTTCGGTTTTTGCGGGGCCGGCAAGGCGGTCGCCGGCGCGGTGGCCAGCAATTCGTCGAAGCGCTGCTGCAAGCCGGCGCCAGCACCCTCGGGCGCCGGCGGCAGCTGGCGCCACAGTTTTTTCATTTGCTCGGGATTGAGCGTGAATGGCTCGGCCGCCTGCCACCCGGCCAGGGCAGCGTCGCGCGCGGCGATGGCCGACTGGCCCTGTTCAAGCGTGGACAGCGACGCCTGCAGGCGCGCATGCTCGGAAGCGAATTCGTTGGTGAGGCTGCGCGGCAGCGACTGGTGCTCGGGCGCGGCCAGGGCACTGGCCTGGTCGCTGGCCATCTGCGCCAGCTGCGCGGCCAGCTCAAGGGCGGGCAAGTCGCCGGCGCCCAGCTTGCGCATGGTATTCAAGCGGTCGATCATGGCCCGCTGCAGCGCGACCTGGGTTTCCAGGCGGCGCGCCAGTTCGGCGCGCAAGGCGTCGAAGCGGTCCTTCAGTTCCGGGGCGGCGATGACGGCCCATTTCCGGTCGAGGTCGGCCACGTGGTTGGGGGTGAGCTTGTCTTCGCCCACCAGCGCTTCGGCCTGGGCGATGCAGGCTTCGCCGCGCTGGAACTCGGCGTCGTGGTGGCGGATGGCGTCCAGGCGCGCCTGCAGCAGCTTGGCGACGCGGCGGTCGGTATTGCGGATGCCGGCGTGCACCCTTTCGAGCTGGACGCGCGAGTGGATGAATTCGGCCGCGGCCAGGCGCAGTTCGGAGAATTCGCAGGCCAGGATGAAGTCGGCCGCGCCGGCTTCGTCGCCCCGCAGTCCGGCGACCTTTTCCGCCTGGTGCTGGCGCGACAGGCCGGCCTGCGCCGCGGATGCGGCCTGGGGTGCCTGGGCGCCCTGCCCGGCGGCGGCATCGTCCGGCTTGTCGCCCGGTCGCTTGAAAAGGAATTCGAACATGGATGGCTTCAACCAATGCAAAAGCGTCATCATAACAAGAACGGCGAATAAAGCGGGTATTCGCTTCATTGCCGTCCCTTGTCATTGCGCAGCTCAGAAAGGCGATTCCTCCGGTAGCGCGCAGCGCTACTGTCAATGCACCAGGTTGGCCGCGATGCGCTGCTGGCGCGCCTGTTCGTAAGGCGCGTCTTCAAACTGCACCGGATGGCGCGAGGGCTTGCAGTCGGCCACGTAGGCGTCGTGGTCGAGCATCTGGTTGGCGATGGAGAACCAGGCTTCGCCCGAGATGAAGGAACGGGCGACGGGGAACAATTGCCGCTCTTCGAGGTCGATGCGCTTGAGCGTGGCGGCGCAAAAGGCGTCGATGGTGGCGCAGAACTGGCCTACCTTGGCGGCCGTGTCCACCGGCACCGAACCCAGGCGGATGGCCAGCACCCCGACCGCGTCGGCGGCGGCGCGCCCCAGCTCTTCCAGGTCGTCGAGCAGGCTGTCGGCATGGCGGGTGGCCTTGCGGATGGCGGGAATGAGGAACATGTCGAGCTTGCGCCAGTGACAGCTTTCATAAATGCGGCGCACGGCGTCGCAGGCATAGCTGACCTGCCCCTGGTTCAGCGCCGACTGGTGGATGAAATTGCTCTGGAGCAGTTGTTGAAGGGACTGTAGACTCACGCGAACGCTGGCTTGTTCGACCGACAGAGCTACCAGGGTATAGGTCGCCGTTAACATTCGTTCTCCTCAGAAGGTGCCCGCATGCTCGGACGCACGTCGTTTCGCGGAAAACGAACAGGCCCGGCTGGAGTCGTGTAGTTTGGACGGGCGTGATGTTGTTCTTAAATAAAACTTGCATCAGCCCGGAACAACCAGTGTAAAGAACTCCGACATCGACGGTTTGATATAGCGCAAGCCTTAATGGACCGCTCGTGCTTTTCTACCAGCGCGAGGCATGGTCTTCCGTCACCCCGGCCAGGCCGTCGACCACATGCTTTTCGCCACCTTCCGTTTCCCTTACCCAACCACTGAAGGTGCCGATCGGCTGCACGTAGCGGCTCGCCGCCACCAGCAGGTTCTTGTCCTCGCGGCGCGCCCCTTCCGCCGTGAACACCAGGTCCAGCAAGCCGTCGGCGGTCGTGACATGCCACGGCGCCAGCGGATCGGCCGCATCGACATCGAAGCTGGCCGGCCCGAGCGCGGTCAGCCGGCCGTTCAGCCAGAGCGCGTTTTCGTTGCCGCCGAAGTAGCCCGCCTGCAGGTTGAAACCCAGGTCAAGGCGGTGGGCGCAGGCCCAGCGCCAGGCGGTATCGCGCGCCAGCAGGCCGTTCGAATAATCCAGGCTGGCCACGCCGCCGGCCAGGTCGACGCGGCGCGCGCCGATGCGCACCTCGCCGCGCAGCGCCATGCCGGGCGACTTTTGGGTGGCATGGACCGAACCGCCGTCGATCGCGCCCACCGCCAGCAGCAGCGGGCCGGCCGGGCTGAAGGCGGCGTCGATGGCAAAGTCGCCGCAGCGCAGGCTCAAGGTATCGGGACCGATCGCGATGCGCTGCGACAGGAAGCGGAAGCTGCTGGCCCCGCCCGCATGATCGGCCAGGCGGGCCGACAGGCCGGGCACGCCGTCCTGCGAAAACGCGGCCACCAGCTTGCGCTGCACCCGGTCGAAGGCGTACGCGAAGGCGGTGCTGGTCCAGCCCAGGTCGACGATGGCGACCGCGCAAAACAATTCCTCGCCCGCCAGCGCCACATAGTGCCAGCGCTTGTGGTGAAAACGGCGCCACAGGGCCGAGCGCCGGAACGGCGGCGCCAGCGCGCTCCAGTCGATGACGTCGGCCTGGCCGGCAAAGCGGCCCATGGCCGGCATGCCATGGCCGTCGACCAGCCGCGCCGGCGCGCGCGGCAGCGTCACAGGGCCGCCGCCAGCATGGGGCCGAACAGCGCCGGCACGGCGCGCACCAGGCGCACGTCGGGACAGCCATGCCAGGCTGCGCAGCGGCGCACCGCCGCCGCGATGTCCAGGCACAGGCGCTCGCTGAGGCGCACGCCCGGCTCCAGTTCGACCAGCTTGAGTTCGAACACGCCCTCGCGCCGGTGCGCCTTGGCGTCGACCCGCCCGACCAGGGCGCCGCGCCGCAGGATCGGCAACGTGAAATAGCCGTAGCGCCGTTTCGGCGCCGGCGTGTAGCATTCGAGCCGGTAGTCGAAGCCGAACAGCTCGAGCGCGCGGCGCCGGTCCCACACGATGGGGTCGAAGGGCGACAGCAGGCTCGACACGCTCGGACTGAGCGCGCCGGCGGCCGCTTCGCGCGCCAGTTCCAGGTGGTCGGGGTGGATGTAGACCGGGTCGTCCCAGCCCTGCACGCGCGCGCGCAGCAGTTCGCCGCGCGCGACCAGTTCTTCGGGGTCCAGGCGCGGCGGGCGGGTGCGGAAGTAGTCGGAAATCCAGGCCGCGCGGCTGATGCCCAGCGCCTTGACCGCGCGCAGCACCAGCTGGCGCCGGGTTTCATCCATGGGCGGCATGCGGCTGTCGTCCCATTCCGGATGCACGCGCTCGGCCAGGTCGTACACGCGCTGGAAGTTGTGGCGCCGCGCGATCATCAGCTGGCCGGCCGTGAACAGCACTTCCAGCGAGCGCTTTTCGCTCTTCCACTCCCACCAGCCGCCGGCCTTGCCGTCGCTGCGTTCGAAGTCGCTTGATCGGGTCGGGCCATGGGCGCGGATGTGCGCCAGCACGCTGGCCACCTCGGCGGCGCGCTCGCGCATCCAGGTTGCGGAGTACTTCCAGCCCATGGCCGCCGGGTCCAGCATGCGGTGCCGGTACAGGCCGTAGTCTTCGATGGGCACGAAGCAGGCTTCGTGGGCCCAGTACTCGAACAGGCGTCCTTCGGCCAGGTGCTCGCCCAGCCAGTCGGGATCGTAGTCGCCCAGCCGGCTCCACAGCACCAGGTAGGGACTGCGCGCGACCACGCTGATGGTGTCGATCTGGAGCACGCCCATGCGCCGGATGGTGTCGATGACGTCCGTCCTGGTCGCCTTGCGCCGGCGCGGCTGCAGCATGCCCTGGGCCGCCAGGTGAAGTGCGCGCGCGGCGCCCGGGGTAAAGGTCAATTCTGTCATCATTCCCATTTTAGTAACGATTTCCCTGCTCCATGGGAATTTTTTTTACACTGGTCTGAACAATCGGACACAATTGCGCGCAAAATATGCCTATCGGGTCGCGCCTATGGCGGCTCCTGCCCACTCGAACGCGCCAGGGGACAGTTGACTACCTCAGCCAGCACATTACGCAAATCGGCACGGCGCCTGCTCCGGGTCATGCTGCTGCCGGGGTTTGCGCTGGCGCTGCTGGCCGCACTCTGGATCGCCGTCACCTGGCAGGTGAGCGTCGAGCGCCAGGCCAATCACAATGAAGCGGTGGCCCAGAGCCATTCGCTGGCGCGGGTGCTGTCCGAACACGTCGGCCACATCCTGCGCCAGAGCGACCACGCCACCCAGCTGTTCAAGCTGAAGTACGAAGCGAGCGACGGCGCCTTCATGCTGTCCGAATTCGGGCGCCGCGGCGGCCTGTTCGACAGCGTGCTGCCGGCCCGCCTGAACCTGCCGATGGCCGTCGTCAACCGCAACGGCAAGCAGGTCGACAGCGCCAACGGGTTCATGTTCGACGACGTCTCCGGCCAGGACTTCTTCAAGGCGCTGGAACACGCCAGCGCCGACGCCGCCCTGTTCTCGACCCCGGTGATCGACACCACCACCGGCAAGTGGCAGATCCAGGTAGCGCGCCGCCTCAATGGCCAGTCCGGCCAGTTCGACGGCGCCATCATCCTGATGATCGACCCGGTGCTGTTCGTCGACGACTACGACCGCCTGAACATCAGCGACAACGGCGCCATGATCCTCATGAGCCTGGACCGCAAGCTGTCGATCGGACGCCTGGGCGAAAAACTGTTTGTCAGCGACCGCCTGGTCTTCGAGCGCCAGCGCGCCAGCGGCGCCTCGTCGGACGAACTGACGCCGGCCGCGGCGCCCGACAGCATCGAGCGCATCTACAGCTACAGCGACATGCCGCGCTACCGGCTGGCGGCCGTGGTGGGCATCGAAAGCAGCGTGGCCATGGAACGCTTCGCGCGCCACCGCATGCAATACTACGGCATGGCCTTGCTGGCCACGATACTGATCATGGCCATCGTCACGGTGCTCACGCGCCAAAGCCTGCGCCTGCGCGACAGCATGTACGCCGCGCGCGAAGCCCAGGCCACGCTGCGCGCCGCCGCCGACGGCAGCCTGGACAGCTTCATGATCCTCAAGGCCTGGCCGCGCCGTAACGCCCCGATCCAGGACTTCCTGATCGACGACGTCAACGACCGCGGCGCCGCCATGTTCGACCTCACGCGCGCCGAACTGATCGGCAAGAAGGCATTCGCCCTGCTCCCGCGCTTTCGCGACGCCGGCGTCTTCGACCGCTACGTGGCCGTCTACACATCGGGCCAGCCGCTGGAAGAAGAAGTCGAACTGCGCTTCCCCGGCGCAGCGCCCTACTGGCTGCACCACCAGATCGTGCCGCTGCGCGACGGAGTGGCGGTCACTTCGCGCAATATCACGGTGCGCAAGCATGCCGAAATCGAAATCCATACCAACCGCGGCTTCCTGCAATCGCTGATCGACCACCTGCCCCTGCTCATCTCCGTCAAGAGCATGCGCCCGCAAAGCTACGGCACCATGCTGGTCTGGAACGGCGCTGCCGAAGCGGTGACCGGCTACCCGGCCGAACACGTGATCGGGCGCACCGGCAGCGCTGCCTTCCCGCCCGGCTTCGCCCTGCACAGCGAGGAAGACGACAAGGCCATGCTGTCCAATCCCAGCGTGGCCGACGTGCCCGAAAAGCCCTTGCTGCGGCCGGACGGCACCCAGCGCTACCTGCATGCCGTGTCGGTGCCGCTGAAGGATGCGCTGGGCAAGACCGAATACATCCTGTGCATCGCCGAAGACATTACCCAGCGCCGCGAACAGGAACTGAACCTGCGCACCAGCGAAGCCCAGCTGGCGGCCGTGACCAATGCCTCGCCCCTGGGCCTGGTGCGGGCCGACATCCACGGCATGTGCACCTATGTCAACAAGCGCTTCGAAACCATCACCGGCCTGGCGCGCCAGGATGCGCTGGGCCTGGGATGGCTGTCCGTGTTCGAGACCGACCAGAGCATCCACATGCCGGACATCTTCGTCCACCAGCGCCAGCACGAAGAACCGTACATGCTGATCGCCCGCTGCATGCGTCCGGACGGCACCCTGGTCTGGGCCTCGATCAAGGTCGCGGCGGTGCGCCTGGACGGGCGCATCGAAGGCTTCGTAGGCAGCATCGACGACATCACCACCCTGCGCGAAGCCGAACTGGCGCTGCGCGAAAGCGAAGCGCGCCTGCGCACCATTGCCGACACCCTGCCGGCCATGGTGGCCTATATCGACGCCAGCATGGTCTACCGCTTCCACAACCGCGCCTACAGCCGCGAATTCGGACGCGAGGAAAACGATGTGCTGGGCATGACCATCCTCGACATGGTGGGCGAAGCGCGCCACAAGCGGCTCGAGCCCTACGTGCTGCGCGCGCTGGCCGGCGAAACCCTGACCTTCGAAGAACAGGACGACAGCAGCGGCGCGGAGCGCACCTTCGAGGTCAATTACATCCCGCAGCGCGGCGAAGGCGGCACGGTGGTCGGCTTCCACGTCATGCGCCAGGACATCACCTCGCAAAAGCGCGAAAAGAAGCACCTGCTGAAAATGGCCCAGGTCGACGCCCTGACCGGCCTGGCCAACCGCGCCGGCTTCCTGCAGAAACTGAGCAGCGCCATGAGCGACAGCGCCAGCGAAGGCCGGCTGATGGCGCTGATGTACATGGATATCGACCACTTCAAGCCGGTCAACGACACCTATGGGCACAACGTGGGCGACCAGCTGCTCAAGGCCTTCTCGGCGCGCCTGCTGCATACCCTGCGCGCCAGCGACACCATCGCGCGCCTGGGCGGCGACGAATTCACCATCATCATGGAAAAACTGGCGAAGCCGGAAGACGCTTCCCTGATCGCCGCCAAGATCGTGGCCGCCATGCAAGCCCCGTTCGAGCTCGACGGCGTGACCGTCAGCGTCTCGGCCAGCATCGGCCTGGCCTATTACCGCGACGGGGCGCTGGACCCGGATGCCTTGCTGCACCAGGCCGATACCCTGCTGTACCAGGCCAAGCAGGGCGGGCGCAATACCTGGCGCGCGGCGGCATAAACCGGGGCTTCAAGGCTGTACAATACGGCCATGCGTCTGCTTCATACTTCCGACTGGCATCTCGGCCAGACACTCCACAATTTCGAGCGCCACTACGAGCACCAGTGCTTCCTGGACTGGCTGCTGGCGACCATCGTGGCCGAACAGGCCGACGCCCTGCTGATCGCCGGCGACGTGTTCGATACCGCCAATCCATCTGCCGCCTCGCACAAGCAGTTCTACCGTTTCCTGCAACAAGCCAGGGCGAGGGCGCCGCAACTGGACATCGTCGTCATCGCCGGCAACCACGATTCGCCGGGCCGCATCGAAGCGCCCGGCCCCCTGCTCGAAGGCCTGGGCACCAGCGTCATCGGCCACGTGGCGCGCACGGCCGGCGGCGAGATCGACCTCGACCGCCTGATCATCCCCCTGCACGACAGCAGCGGCGCCGTGAAAGCCTGGTGCCTGGCGATTCCTTTCCTGCGTCCGGGCGACGTGCCGCGCCTGCCGCCGCCGGACGATCCCGAGGCGCCTGTTCCCGACGCCTACCTGGCCGGCATTTCCCTGCTCTACAGCCAGGCCTATGCGCTGGCCGACGCGCGCCGCGACAGCGGCCAGGCCATCGTGGCCATGGGCCATTGCCACATGGTGGGCGGCACCGCCTCGCTCGAATCGGAACGGCGCATCGTCATCGGCGGCACCGAAGCGCTGCCGGCCGCGGTCTTCGACCCCGGCATCGCCTACGTGGCCCTGGGCCACCTGCACCTGGCGCAGCGCGTGGGCCAGCAGGAGCATGTGCGCTACTGCGGCAGCCCGCTGCCCCTGTGCTTTGCCGAAGTCGGTTACGCGCACCAGGTGCTGCGCATCGACCTGGCGGACGGCGTGGCCGGCGCGGTGACGCCGCTGCCGGTCCCGCGCGCGGTCGACCTGCTGCGCGTACCGCCAAGGCCGGCGCCGCTGGACGACGCCCTGGCCGCGCTCGAAGCGCTGGACTTGCCGGACCTGGCGCCGCACATGCAGCCCTACCTGGAGGTACGGGTCCTGCTCGACGCGCCCGAACCGGGCCTGCGCGGGCGCATCGAGGCGGCCATTGCCGGCAAGCCGGTGCGGCTGGCCAAGATCGAACCGACCCGCAAACATGACGGCGGGGTGGGCGATGCGACCGCCCTGTCGCTCGACCAGCTGGCGCAGCTGCAGCCGGACGACATTTTCCGGCGCCTGTATTTGCAAAAATACGGCGACGAAGCGCCGGACGACCAGGTCCAGGCCTTTGCCGAACTGCTGCGCGAAGGCGGCGCATGAGGATCCTGAAGATCAGCGGCAGGAACCTGGCCTCGCTGGCAGACGAATTTTGCGTCGACTTCGAGCAGGAGCCGCTCGCCTCGAGCGGCCTGTTCGCCATCAGCGGGCCGACCGGCGCCGGCAAGTCGACCCTGCTCGACGCCCTGTGCCTGGCCCTGTACGACGCCACCCCGCGCCTGCTGAAAGTGAGCCGAGGGGGAAGCCTGCTGCCGGACGTGGGCAGCGATACCGTATCGGCCCAGGACCCGCGCACGCTGCTGCGGCGCGGTGCGGGCGAGGCGTTCGCCGAAGTCGATTTCGTCGGCAACGACACGCTGCGCTACCGCGCGCGCTGGGGCGTGCGGCGCTCGCGCGGCAAGTCCGCCGGCGGCCTGCAAAAATCGGCCATGAGCCTGCACCGCCTGCCCGGGCTGGATGCGCTGGGCGGCACCAAGACCGAAGTGCTCGATGAAATCGCGCAGCGCATCGGCCTGTCGTTCGAACAGTTCACGCGGGCCGTGCTGCTGGCGCAGAACGAATTCTCCGCCTTCCTCAAGACCGAGGAAAACGAACGTGGCGAGCTGCTCGAAACGCTGACCGGCAGCGCGATCTACAGCGTCCTGTCGCGCCGCGCCTTCGAGCGCTTCAAGTCCGAACAGGAAGCCATGCGGCAGTTGACGCTGCGCCTGGCCGACCACACGCCGATGGCGCACGATGCGCGCGCGGAAGTGGAGTTGCGCAGCGCCGCCGCCGATGCGGCGCTGGCCGCGCTCGACGCAGGCAAGGCGGAACTGGAAGGCCGCCTGCGCTGGCACCAGGAAGCGGAAAAGCTGCAGCGCAACGCGCAGCTGGCCGAACAGGAGCTGGCGCATGCGCAAGCGGCGCAGGCGCTGGCCGGGGACCGCCGCCAGCAACTTGCCGCTGTCGACGCCGTGCAGGCAGCGCGCCACCTGCTGGCCGATGTGCAGCGCGTGGGTGCCGACCTGGCCGCCACCTCCGGCCTTGCCGACGCTGCCGGCCTGGCCTTGCGCGATGCGCTGGCAGCGCAGGAACAGGCGCGCGCCGCGATGACCACGGCGGCGACGCGGCTGCAGGAAGCCGAACAGGCGCAACGCGACGCCGCTCCCCTGCTCGACCAGGCCAAGGCGCTGGACGCCGGCATCGCCGCGCTGGCGCCGTCGCATGCGCAGGCGGCGCAAGCGCTCGCCGACGCGCGCCAGGAACTGGGACAGGCCGGCGCCGCCTTGCAGGCCAAGACCGAACAACTCGGCACGGTGCGCGCGGCCCGCGAAGCCGGCGCTGCATGGCTGGAGCAGCACCGTGGATGGGAGCCGCTGGCGGCGCAATGGCCGCGCTGGAACACGCTCTTCGGGCAGGCGCACAGCGTCGCCGGCGCGCTGGCGCAGTACGAATCGGACCTGGCTGCGGCCGCCGGCGCCTTGCAGGGCGCCGTGGCGCGCGACCAGGAATGCACCTCGGCCCTGGCGGCAAGCACCGCAAGCCTGCAGACCCTGGAAGCGACGCGCCAGCAAGCCATCGCCCACCTTGCAAGCGTCGACGGCGAGCAGCTGCGCGAGCAGCGACGCGCGCTCGATACCCGGCGCGCGCAGCTGGCCAGCGCCGAAAACATGACGGCCGAACTGGCAACCGGACGCGCGCGGCTCCTGCACATGAACGAACAAGCCGCGCAACTGGCACAGGCCAGGACCGGCGCGCAAAGCGTGCTGGCCGCGGCCAGGGCAGAAGCGGCATTGCTCGCCGCCTCGCTGGCGCAATCGGAACGCTCGCTCAAGGCCGCCGAACTGGCATGTGCCGACAGCGTCGTCGACCTGCGCGCGCGCCTGGTGGACGGCGAACCCTGCCCGGTTTGCGGCAGTCCCGACCACCCTCGCCAGCACCAGGACGCGAGCCTGGTGGCGATGCTGGCCGGCCTGCAAGCCGAAGTGGAACGCTGCCGCATCCAGGCCAGCGACAACCTCACCGTCCAGGCCAGGCAGCAGGAAATCATCGCCGGCAGCAGCGCGCAGCTGGCCGCATCCATGCGCGAAACGAGCGAGCTTGCAACGACGATCGAACGCGGCGCCAGGGCGTGGGAGGTCCACCCGCTCGCGGCAGCGGGCCCTCTTGCCCAGCTGGCCGCGGACCTGGACGGCGCATCACAGGAACTCGACGTACGGGAAGCGGCAGCGCGCGCGGCGGCGATGGCGCGCGATACGGCCCAGCGCGACTGCGACCAGGCCGCGGCCGGGCACGCGCGCCAGCAGCAGTTGTCGATCGCTGCGCGCGAAGCCTTCGCGCACGCCACGGCCCGGCACCAGGCGCTGGCGGCAAAGCGGGCCGGCGCGGCCGCGTCGCTGGAAGCGCTGATCACCGAACTCGCCCCCGCGCAAGCGCACATCGCGGACTGGCAAACCCAGTGGCAAGCCGACGCCGACGCCTACCGCGCGGCGCGCGAACGCGACGCGGCCGCGTGGCGCGACCAGGCCACGCTGCACGCGGACCGTGCCGGCGCCCTGGTCGTGCTCGAGGCCGAACGCCTCGCCGCCAGCGCCAGGTTGGACAAGGCACAGCAGGCCAATGCGGCGTCCGATGCGGCGTACACGCGCCTGGACGGCGAACTGGCCGCGCAGCGCGCGGCCCGCGATGCGCTGTTCGCGGCGCGCCCGGTGCGCGACATCGAACTGGAATTGCGCGCCGGCGTCGACGCCGCGCGCGCCGCACTGGCGCAGCAGCAGTCGGCCACCGAGCTTGCAGCGCAAGCCGAAACGCGATCGCGCGAAGCCCAGGTCCACACTGGCGCACGCATGATCGCCCTGACGGCGCAGGCCGAGGCAGCCGGGCAGGAACTGGCCGGCTGGCTTGCGCGGAACTGCGGGATGGACCAGTCCATTCTTGCAGCGTTGCTGGCGCGCGATCCGGCCTCGATCGCGCAGGAACGCAGCGCGCTGCAGGCCATCGATGCGCAGGCGGCCCATGCCGCTGCCGTACTGGCCGAACGGCGCGCGCAGCACGCGCTGCACCGGCAATCGATCGCACCGGGTGACGGCGAGACGATCGCCAGTCTCACCGGCCTGCTTGAAACCCTGGCCACGCAGCGCGCACTGGCGCTCGAGGACGCCGGCGCGCTGCGCCTGCAGATTGCGCAGGACAATGTGCGGCGCGAGAATGCCCAGGCCATGATGGCAGGGATCGAGCGCCAGCAGATAGTCGAACGGCGCTGGGGCAAACTCAATGAACTGATCGGATCGGCGGACGGCAAGAAATTCCGCAACTACGCGCAGCAATTCACGCTCGACGTGCTGCTTGGCTATGCCAACAGCCACCTCGGCCAGCTCGCGCGGCGCTACCGGCTCGAACGCGTGAGCAGCGCCGCCGGGCCATCGCTGGGCCTGATGGTGCGCGACCAGGACATGGGCGGTGAAATCCGCTCGGTCAATTCCCTCTCGGGCGGCGAATCGTTCCTGGTATCGCTGGCGCTGGCGCTGGGACTGGCCTCGCTCTCGTCGAACCGGGTGAAGGTGGAATCGCTGTTCATCGACGAAGGCTTCGGCAGCCTCGACAGCGACACCCTGCGGGTGGCGATGGACGCCCTGGACGGGCTGCAATCGATGGGGCGGAAGGTCGGCGTCATTTCGCACGTGCAGGAAATGACGGAACGGATCGCCACCCGCATCCTGGTGCAGCCAGCCGGCGGCGGCACCAGCAGTGTGAGCGTGCAATAGCTAACGCTTGGACTCGGCCGGCATCCTGACCAGCTCCCAACCCAGCTCGCGCCGGATCTGCTGCGGATCGGGCGGTGGACGGCGATGCAAGATTTCCGCGCGCAACCACTGGCGGACAGTTTCCTTGCTAGGTTGCTTATGCTTGATCATGTCATTCCATTCAAAAGGCAGGCCCAGGGCCTGTCCCGTTAACGCAGCACGGCTGGATCAGTTGACCCCACACCAGGGTCAGACCTCCAGCGAGAAATTGTGTAACTTCTACTCAACAAATGTATGTTTTCCGCAGCCTTCGCCGATTGTCAGTTGCTTAGTCGAGGTCTGCCCCCGGTTAGGCTATTTCGGTGGGGAAATAGAAAAATTGCTCCACCGAGGTCTGACCCTGGTGGTGCAATTTTGCGGCATCGCGGGGAAGCGGGGGAATCCGTTTCGGGGACGGGTGATAAAATGCGCGCTTTCCCTTCACCGCACCCCCACTATATATGTCGAAACCAGCACGCATCCTTACCTTCAAGTGCGAAAAATGCACGAAACCGGTCAAAGTCTTCCTGCAGAAAGTGTCGGCCTGCTCGCATATCCAGCCCTATACCGGCGTGTGCGCCTGCGGCGAACCGCGCCGCTATGCCACCGGCGACAAGCATGCCGTCGAGTCCTTCCTGCACTCGGCCGATGGCAGCTGGACCCACCATCATTGATTTTTGTACAAAGAAATATCTAAAGTAAACGAATTCGCTGCCGTTACCAGTCATGTTACCCATGAACACGTACGATCACGGCCATGTCTTCGCTTTCCACCCAGGGCGCACGCCCGCTCGCTCCACCCGTCTTGCCCGCTTCCGGGCAGGTGGCGGGACGCGCGCCGGGTGTACAGACAGCATCGGCCAGCGGCAATACCGCCGCCCGCCTGCCGACGGTCGACCCGGTCGCGCTGCAGGATGATGTGGTCAGCATTTCCCGCCGGGGCTTGCAAGCCCGTATCGGGGAACTGGGCAATTCCACGGTCGACCTGGCCCAGAAGCTGCTGACCACCTTCGCGCGCCGCCTGTTCGGCGATGCCGCCAAGGGGGCCAGCATCGATTTCGGCGCCGTCTCGCTGGACACGGAAGCGAACTTTGGCGCCGCCGCCGGCACCGAAGGCGCCAACCGCGCCGCCGCCTTCTCCTACCAGGAAAGCGCCGACTTCATCGGCACCGGCCAGATCATCACCGAAGATGGCCAGACTTTCGACTTCGAAATCGAGATCAAGTACGAAGCGAGCGTCGAAGCGAGCGCGGTCGAGACCAGCGCCCCGCCCAAGGGTGGCGGCGTTACCGCGCCCGATGTGCTGGCACTGACCGGCAAGCCCCGGCCCGCGATCATGTTCCCGGGCAGCTTGAACGACCTGTACAAGCTGCTCGGCCGCGAGCTGCGCAGCGGCGTGTCGGGCAATGACAGCGGCGAAAACGGCAACCTGACCTTGCGCCTGCTGCGCCTGGTCGACCGGGCCGCCCTGCTGGCGCCGCGCGCCGCGCCCGACGATCCGCAAGCGACGCCGACCGAACGCGCCAAGGCGGCCGCGCAAGCGTACGCCAGCGCACCGGCCCTGAGCGAACTGGCGCAAGCCTGATTCACCCACACCGTATAATGGCGCCTTTGCCGCGCCGCCATCGGTACGCCCGGCCCACCCGTTTCGATTGATTTCATGCCTTTGACTACCCCCCCAGCAGCACCCGCCCGCATCCACTGGACCGAGGGCGGCCAGGAGCACTGCGCGCGCTGGCGCTCCGAGAGCGGCATGCCGGCCCCCAGGAAAGTGATCATCGCCGACGACAAGACCCCGGCCGATGTGGCGTACCGCCTCGCCTGCGAAGGCACGGCCCTGCTGTGGCGCGGCGACTTCCAGAATGCGCGCCAGCTGCTGCAGGCGCTGGCGCGGCGCGCCGATACCCGCGGCAAGGGCGGCAAGAAGGCCAAGGCGCCGCGCGCACCCGCGGCGCCCGCCGAAGCGTTCCACCTGCACCGCCAGGCCCAGTCGCAGCGCGCCCGCACCCTGGCCATGCTGCTGCTGCCCTTCGACCTCGATTACAGCATTCCGCTGCGCCGCGCGCCGGACGTCAAGCTCGCCTGCAACGAAGCCTATGGCCGCTTCGACGAGCCCTTCGTGGCCTCGATGCGCGAACTGCTGGGCGTGATCGGCGCCCACGAATGGCGCAAGAACGGCGTCGAGATCGCCGAGCTGGCAGAGCGCATCCATCCCCACTACGGCGTGTTTTCGCCGATCCGCGGCGAGTACCTGGGCCTGGTGGCCAATGCGCCGCTGCCGGCGCACGCCAAAGTCGCCTTCGACATCGGCACCGGCACCGGCGTGCTGGCGGCCTTGCTGGCGAAGCGCGGCCTGCCGCACATCGTGGCCACCGACATGGATCCGCGCGCCCTGTCCTGCGCGCGCGAAAACCTGCAGCGCCTGGGCCTGGACCAGATCGAGCTGATGCAGGCCGACCTGTTCCCCGACCGCCGCGCCGACCTGATCGTGTGCAATCCGCCCTGGCTGCCGGGCCGCCCCAGCTCCTCGATCGAGAACGCGATCTACGATCCCGACAGCCGCATGCTGCGCGGCTTCCTGGCCGGCGCCGGCGCTCACCTGGCGCCGGGCGGCGAAGCCTGGCTGATCCTGTCGGACCTGGCCGAACACCTGGGCCTGCGCCCGCGCGCAGACTTGCTGGCCTGGATCGCCGGCGCCGGCTTGACAGTGATCGAACGCCACGACGTGCGCCCCACTCACCCGCGCGCGGCCGATGCCAGCGATCCGCTGCATGCGGCCCGCTCGGCCGAACTGACCTCGCTGTGGCGCCTGGCGGCGAACTGATCGCCATTGCGGTTTTGGCCGATCGGCTGTACAATATGCCCCTCAGACGCGGGGTGGAGCAGTCTGGCAGCTCGTCGGGCTCATAACCCGAAGGTCACAGGTTCAAATCCTGTCCCCGCAACCAAGAATATTTGCACGAACAAACTAACACCAAGCCCGACTCTCGCAGCCGGGCTTTTGTTTTTCCGGCGTAGTAGATGAGAGACAAAAAAGATAATGCCACGCTCGACCTGCCGGGCTTCGGCCCCGCCGGCCTGTTGACCCACAGCGCCGCGGAAGCGAAACGGACCACCGTGCCGCGCCAGCGCAAGACCGCCATCGCTCCGCAGCACCAGCTTGCCCTGCTGGAAGACACCGACGCTTCCGGCCTGCCCGTGTGGCGGCGCGATGACAATACCGACCTGACCGGCCTGCCCATCTGGGCTGCCGCCTGACGAGCCTGTTAGACTGGGCGCGTCGCCCTTTTTAGCTGCTGCCACCATGAATCCGATCGCCTTCACCACCCTGCCCCTGACCGCACCCTTCCTGGCCAACCTGGAGTCGCTCGGCTACAAGGCCATGACCACCATCCAGGACAAGAGCCTGCCGCACGTGCTCGAAGGGCGCGACCTGATCGCGCAGGCCAAGACCGGCAGCGGCAAGACGGCGGCCTTCGGCATCGGCATCCTGCACAAGCTCAATCCCACCTGGTTCGCGGTGCAGGGTCTGGTGCTGTGCCCCACGCGCGAACTGGCCGACCAGGTGGCCAATGAATTGCGGCGCCTGGCGCGCGGCGTGGGCAACGTCAAGGTGCTCACGCTCACCGGCGGCACCGCCATGCGGCCCCAGGTCGCGTCGCTCGAACATGGCGCCCACATCGTGGTGGGCACGCCGGGCCGCATCCGCGACCACCTGGGGCGCGGCACCATCAACCTGGACAAGGTGCAAACCCTGGTGCTCGATGAAGCGGACCGCATGACCGACATGGGTTTCTATGACGAGATCGCCGGCATCGTCAGCGCCTGCCCCAAGCGGCGCCAGACCCTGCTGTTCTCGGCCACCTACCCGGACGATATCCGCCAGGCCACCGAAGCCTTCCTGCACAATCCGGTCGAAGTGATCGTCGAAGCGCAGCACTCGGGCGAGCAGATCGAGCAGCGCTTCTATGAAGTGGGCTTCGACGAGCGCGACGCCGCCGTGGGCCGCCTGCTCAAGCATTTCAAGCCGGCCTCGGCCCTGGCCTTTTGCAATACCAAGGTCCATTGCCGCGAACTGGCGGCCGAACTGCAGGACCAGGGCTTCTCCGCGCTGGCCCTGTACGGCGAACTGGAACAGCGCGAGCGCGACGAGATCCTGGTGCTGTTTTCGAACCGCAGCTGCTCGGTGCTGGTGGCCACCGACGTGGCCGCGCGCGGCCTGGACATCGCCAACCTGGGCGCGGTCATCAATGCCGACGTGTCCAAGGATACCGAGGTCCACATCCACCGCGTGGGCCGCACCGGCCGCGCCGGCGAATCGGGCCTGGCCCTGACCCTGTGCGCGCCCAACGAGAAAAAATGGGTGCGCCTGATCGAGGAGTACCAGAACGCGCCGGTGCAATGGCACGACATGAAGGAACTGGAAGACGAGGACAGCGCAGCGGCGCCCGCGCCCATGGTCACCCTGGTCATCATGGGCGGCAAGAAGGACAAGCTGCGCCCCGGCGACCTGCTGGGCGCGCTGACCGGCGACGCCGGCCTGACCCGCGAACAAGTCGGCAAGATCAATGTGTCGGAGTTCATGACCTATGTGGCGATCGAGCGCGACGTGGCCGAACTGGCCTTCGCACGCTTGAACGCCGGCAACCGCCTGGGACCCGATTTTGGCAACATCAAGGGGCGCAGTTTCAAAATGCGCTTTATTACAGCCTGAAAATCAACATTGCCGTGTTTACATCATCTATACTCCCCGTTCGCCCAGTGTGGACGGAAAGCCGACAAAGCTGCGGCTCGGGCCGCGCCACAGGTGCATAGTCACGGTAAATCTGGCATTATTGCTGTAGATAAACACGATCTAACCTCGGGGTCCCATGCTGATGAATAATGAAGTCGTAAGCGATGACAATGAAGCATTGAAGCAAGCCTTCCTGCGGGGCGCCGGGATTTCGCCGGACGCCATTGGCGCGCTCACTCCCGAACTGATGGAATTGCTGGGCAAGCTGATGACCAGCACGCTGCAGGGCACCATCGACCTGCTGGCGCTGCGTTCTCTCGTCAAGCAGGAAGTCAAGGCCGACGTCACCATGGTCGTGCTGCGCAATAACAATCCGCTCAAGTTCTTCCCCGACAGCCAGACCGTGCTGACCCAGATGCTGCGCAAGAAAATGCCCGGCTTCATGGAGCCGCTCGAGTCGATCGACGATGCCTATACCGACTTGCGCGGCCACCAGAAAGGGGTGGTCGCCGGCACCCGCGCCAGCATGGACAAGGTGATCCGCCGCCTGCGCCCGGAACGCATCGACACGGCGCTGCGCTCTTCCGTGCTGGACCTGCTGCCGCTGCGCCGCAAGGCCGCGCTGTGGGACCTGTACTGCCAGCAGCACCTGTCGGTGGCGGGCGAATCCCAGGACCAGTTCAAGACGCTGTTCGGCGCCGATTTCCTCGACGCTTACGAAAAGGAAGTCGATCGCAACGCGGGCCGGGTGAATGGCTGAGCGAGCGCCGATCGCCCTGACGTGGACGCGGATCAGCGAGATCGGCAAGCGCGCCACCAACCAGGACACCGTGGGCGAAGCCTTCAAGTCGCCGCTGGCCTGCTTCGTGCTGGCCGACGGCGCCGGCGGCCATGCGGGCGGCGAAGTCGCCTCGCGCGTGGTGGTCGAATCGATACTGGCCTGCTTCAAGCAGAAACCGGCCTTCGGCGCCGAAGCCCTGCTCGGCTACGCCAATTGCGCGATCGCCGCGGTGGCGGCCGAGAAACTGGCCGAGCCGCGCTACGCCGACATGAGCACCACCGTCACCTCGCTGCTGGTTGACCAGGCCCATGGCCAGGCGCTGTGGGCCCACCTGGGCGACAGCCGCATCTACCTGTTCCGCAACGCGCGCCTGCATTCCATGAGCAAGGACCACAGCCTCACCCAGCAGCTGATCGACGCCGGCTATGCCAAGCCGGACGAGCTGCGCGTCCATCCGCAGCGCAATATCCTGACCGCGGCCATCGGCGCCGAAGGCGACACCCCGGTCGAGCTGTCGGCCGGCGCCACGCGCCTGCTGCCGGGCGACACCCTGCTCATGTGCACCGACGGCCTGTGGGAATGGGTGCTGGAAGCGGACATGGAACGCTTGCTGGCCGCATCGGCCAATACCGAACAGTGGCTGACCGCGATGTGCGCGGTCGCCGATATCAACATTTCCGCCACCGACAAGGTGCGCGACAATTATTCGGCCTATGCCATCCGGGTAAAGGAGGCAGCGGCATGAGTGCATTTGTCGTCACCGGTTCGGAAAATTGCCTGCCCATCGGCACCCGCCTGGCCGATTTCGAAGTGACCGGCATCCTCGGCGAAGGCGGCTTCGGCATCGTCTACGTCGCGTTCGACCATTCGCTGCAGCGCACCGTCGCGATCAAGGAATACATGCCGGGCGTGCTGGCCGCGCGCGGCGATGACCACAGCATCAAGGTGCGCGCCGAACGGCACCAGGAAACCTTCAATGTCGGCCTGAAAAGCTTCATCAACGAAGCGCGCTTCCTGGCCCAGTTCGACCACCCTTCGCTGGTCAAGGTGTACCGCTTCTGGGAGCACAACCAGACCGCCTACACGGCCATGCAGTACTACGAAGGCCGCACCATCAAGGATATCGTCACCACCGAGCCGCAGCTGGTGACCGAAGCGTGGTGCCGCAAGATCATGAAGCAGATCCTGGAAGCCCTGGAAATGCTGTACACGATGAAGATCCTGCACCGCGACGTGTCGCCCGATAACATCATCGTGCAGGAAAACGGCGACGCGGTGCTGCTCGATTTCGGTTCGGCGCGCCAGATCATCGGCGACCGCACGCGCGGCCTGACCGTGATCCTGAAACCGGGCTACGCGCCGGTGGAACAATACGCCGGCGACGCCTCGCTGGAACAGGGCGCCTACACCGACATCTATGCGCTGGCGGCCGTGATGTACTTCGCCATCGTCAAGGAACCGCCCGCCACGTCCATCGCGCGCATGGTCAAGGATCCGATGACGCCGCTGGCAGAACGGGGCGTCGAGGGCTTCAGTACCGAATTTTTGGCCGCGATCGACAAGGGCCTGGCCGTGATGGCCAACGAACGGCCGCAGACCATCGATGCCTTCCGCTCCCTGCTCGGCATCGCACCGTCGGACTCGCCGCGCCTGCGCACGGCGTCGACCACGCAGCGTTTCGCCACGCTCGACCGCCTGCCCGACCCCAACCACACCACCGAGCCGCCCGCCAGCGACGCGGCGCGCCTGGTGACCCAGATACCGCCGCCGGCCACGCCGGCGCCCGCCAAGCCCCCCTCGGCAGCGGCCGGCCCGGCCCACAAGCTGGCGCCGCGCTGGATGTCGAACCTGGCCATCGCCGGCTGCGTGCTCGCCATTCTCGGCTACGGCGGCAAGTGGCTGCTCGACACGCCGTCCGACGTGCTGATGCCGGCGCCGGGCCAGGTGGTCCTGCCCGACGCCTCGGCGGCCGATCCGGCCCCGGCGGCCAGCGCGCCCGCCACCAGCGCCCCCGAACCGGCGCTGGCGCAAGCGCCCGCGAGCGCGCCGGTGAGCGCCACGACGATTCCCGCCCTGCCCGATGAACCGGCGCCGGCGCCCGCGCCGGTGGCCGAAGAAAAACCCGTCCTGCCCGAGACCGCGAACTACCGCCTGGCCATCAAGCCCTGGGGCACGGTGTACGTGGACGGCAAGGAAGCGGGCGTGAGCCCGCCGCTGAAAAAACTCGTGCTCCAGGCCGGCAAACACAAGATCCGCGTGGTCAATCCCAGCTTCCCCGACCATACTGTCGATGTCACCATCACCAGGAACAAGTCCGGCACGATTGAACATGATTTTGCATCAAAGCAAAAATAATTTATGATCGCAGGCATGAACCGACCCTATCCCGCCATTTCCCTCTTGCTTGCCCTGCTCGCCGGCTGCGCCGCTCCCAACGGCGGCAGCTATTCGCACGAAGCCGGCGCCGCCGCTGCGCCGGCCGGCGGCAAGCCCGCCGCCGGCAGCACCATCGCCACGACCACGCCGGGCCCGGTGGCGCCGGTGCCGCCCCCCCCCACCCCGGAGCAGCTGGCCTTGCGCGAAGGGATAGACATGTACAACCGCGGCGACTTCAAGGATGCGATCCGGCGCCTGACGGCGCCCGAGGTGATCAATGGCGCCAAGGCGACCCAGCTCGCGGCCCTGAAGTACACCGCCTTCAGCTACTGCCTGACCAACAAGCAGGCGCTGTGCAAGCAGCAGTTCGACAAGGCCTTCAAGCTCGATCCGGCCTTCGACCTGGCCCAGGGCGAGCATGGCCATCCGATGTGGGGCAAGGTGTTCGCGCGCGCCAAAAAGGGCGGCAAGCCGTAATCGCCCGAACGGCAGACGAAAAAAAAGCACGCCCGGCGAAACCGGCGTGCTTTTTTTCATGAACGGGTCGCTTAGTTGCGGACCACGCGCTTGTACTCGTTGGTACGGGTGTCGATTTCGATGACGTCGTCGGTGGACACGAACAGCGGCACTTGCACGGTGTGTGCATGGGCTTCGATGGCGTTTTCCAGCTTGGCTTCCTTCAGGACGTTGCCCGAAGTGTTGCCCTTGACCGCAGGCTCCGAGTAGGCGATCTTGCGCGCGATGGTGGTCGGCAATTCAACCGAGATCGCCTTGTCGTTGTAGAAAACGGCTTCGCATTCCATGCCGTCCTTCAGGTAGTTCAGCGCTTCGCCCAGGTTCTCTTCTTCGATTTCATACTGGTTGTAATCGGCGTCCATGAACACGAACAGCGGGTCGGCGAAGTAGGAGTAGGTGACCGGCTTCTTGTCGAGCACAACGACGTCGAACTTGTCGTCGCCGCGGAAGACGTTTTCCATCGGGCTGTTGGTCAGCAGGTTCTTCAGCTTCCATTTGTAGGTGAAGCCGGTGCGGCTCGAACCGTTAACGTCGGAACGCAGGACGATCCAGGGCTTGGCGTCAACCATGATAATGTTGCCAACGCGAATTTCTTTTGCAGGTTTCATAAAGAGTGTACGTAAAAAGTGGGTTGCATGAAAATCATCTGTCGCGTCAGGGCCATCAGCGCCGAAAGCTCAGGTTTGATCGAAGAAGATACGTCAATAATTAACCGCGCATTATACCTGAGTTTTCCCTTCCGGCAGCCTTAGCGCGGCAGCAAACTTCAGCACGTTGCCAGCCAGATCACCGTTGGCCCGCATTTCGCGCTGCCACTGCGCACCCCGCTCGGCGATGGCCGGCATGGCGCGCCGCAAGGCCGCCCACAGCGCCGGCCAGTCCGGCGCCACGCCGGGCACGCCGTTCCAGCACAGGGAGGCGTCGACCAGGCTGTCCAGGCCGCCGGCATAGCGCTGCAGGAAGGCGCGCAGCTTCTTGTGGTGCAGGTCTTCATCCTGGTGATAGATATGCCAGATGAAGGGTTGGCCGCCCCACTGGGCGCGCACGAAGGAATCTTCCCCGCGCACGAAATTGAGGTCGCAGGCCCACAGCAGGCGGTCGTAGTCGGGCTGGGGCAGGAAAGGCAGCACGCGCACGGTGAGCGCGCCGCGCGTGCGCACGCCGGGCGCGCCGTCGAGGAAGGCGGCGACCGCCTCGACGGCCACCCCTTCCGGCACCAGGCAAGCCACCGCCTGCGCGCCCGCTTCCCAGGCCTTGAACAGGGCCGCCACCGGCGCGTGCGGATAACAGAACAGCGATACCTTCAGCGCCTGCTGCTCGGCCGGCGCCAGGCCCAGCCGCGCCAGGAAGGGCGCGGCGTCGAACTGGGCGCGCTGCCGTTCCAGGTCCGCTTCGCGCAGCAAGCCGCCCGTCTTCGCGGTGAAGCCGGGGAAAAAGAAATGCTTGGTCAGCGGCAGGCGCGGATGGCGCGACGGCAGCGTGTGGCAGCCCTCGACCCACTCCTCGGCCGTCAAGCCTTCCAGGTTCAGCCACACCGGGGCGACGGCGCAACGGGCCATGGCGTCGATATAGCCGGGCGGGATATCGACGGCGAAAAATTCGATGACGATGTCGGCGACGTCTTCCGGCGCGAACACGCCGTCCTGGCCGCGCCAGTGGCGCACCGTGACGCCGGCGATGGATTGCAGGGCGGCGCCGGCATCGACCTGCGGACAGAGGCGGCGGAAGCTGGCCAGGTCGTCGACCCACAGGGTGACGGCGATGCCGTGTTCATGCCGCCACTGGCGCGCCAGGCGCCAGCAGATGCCGATATCGCCATAGTTGTCGACCACCTTGCAGAACAAGGCCAGGCTGGTGTGCGTGTGATTGAAGGACATGGTTCGGCATGATAGCCGATCCCATGCGGCAAACAACCGTTACTTACGCACGAAATGACACCCTAAATATCAAAACTTTCATCCTGGGCCGCCTGTCCAAATGCTACCAGTACGGGGGCCGTTCCGACGTGCAACGCCATGCCATAGCGCCTCGACCACGTGCTGGTTCCGCGTGCCTGTCCCGCCACTTCGTTTGAAGGGCTGCGCAGGTACATCACTACTCGCCGTAACAGCAACAATAAAGGAGAGAGTCATGAATGAGTTTCAAAATGCAGGCTATGGATTCGGTGAACAGCAATTCGTCCCGCAAGGCTTCCTGGGCGGCATGTTCGGCGCCCCGCTGGGCGGACTGATCGGACGTGGCATCGGTGGCCTGCTGGGCAATTCCCAGTTGGGCAACACGATCGGGCAAGTCGCCGGCGGCATCGGCGGTTCGCTGCTGCCTTTCGCGGCCGATCCCGTGCAGCAGGCGCAGCAACAGCAAATGCTGCAGCAGCAAATCCAGCAACAGCAGCTGCAGCAATTGCAGCAAGCGCAGCTGGCGCAGCAGCTCAATCCGCAAGGCTGGCTGGGCAACATCATCAGCACGGTCGGCCGTCCGCTGGGCGGCGCCATCGGCGGCATCTTCGGCAATTCGGGCATCGGCAGCACCATCGGCGGCGTGGCCGGCCAGCTGGGCAAACTGCTGCCCTTCGGCGCCGACGTCAATACCGGCATCGTGCCACCCCATGTGGCGCAGCAGCAGCTGTTCCAGCAAATCGCCCAGCTGCAACAGCAACTGCAGCAACAGCAACAGCAATATGCCCAGCTGGCGCAAATGATCGCCCAGCAGCAGCAACAGCAGCAGCAACTGGCTCCCCAGGGCTGGTTCGGCAACCTGATCGGCCAGGTCGGCCAGCCGCTGGGCGGCGCCATCGGCGGCCTGTTCGGCAATGCGGGACTGGGCAGCAGCATCGGCAACGTGGCCGGCCAGATCGGCCGCATGCTGCCCTTCGGTGCCGACCCCATTGCGCAAGCCTATGCCCAGCAAGCCCAGCTTGCACAACAACAGGCCCAGCTGGGACAGGCCAATAGCTACTACCCCGCGCAAGGCATGCAGTACGCACAGCAGCCAACGCTGCATTAAGCCAGCCTGACCGATCAGGCGCACACGCTCCCGCCTGTTGGCGGGAGCTGCCCACACCGAAGGAGAGCCATACATGGCGCCTACCCGCTACATCGTCCGCGCGCGTGCCGAAGGCAGCGCGCTGGACGACTTTATCGCATCAATCAACCTCGATCCGGCGCTGGAACTGGTCGACGTCATCGGTCCCCCGGGACATCCGCACACGGCCGTCGTCGCCGTCGCGCAGGACATGGCGCCGGCATTCGAACAGCGCTTCCACAACTCACCTCATCTCATGATCGAACGGGACCGTCCGCTGTCGCTCTTCCCCGGCACGGACGCCACGGATCGCTCGGAAAGGAAAGCAAATGGCTAAGAATCCCGATGGCGGACCAGCCGGTTCGCAAGACAATGCCGACGAACGCCGCGGCCCGGGCCGCGGCCCCAATGACAACCGCCCGCAAGCCGGCGCCGGCCTCAGTCCGGCGGCCGACGAAGGCCCGGCCGCGGGCGGCGCGCCCGCTGCCGCAACGTCCGGCAACCGCACGGTCGGCGAACGCAAGAAGCAGTTCGTCATCGCCCCGCGCGTGCACGACGGCATGACGCCGCTCGGCTTCTCGCCCCTGTCGCTGGCCAGCGTCGAACAGGCGCTGCGCGCCAGCCCCGACATTGAAATCGTCGATACCGTGGGCCAGAAGAACGCCGTGGGCGCCCTGGCCGACGGCATGGGCGGGGGCCAGGGCGTGCTGGTGGCGCGCATGAGCGACCAGAAGGCCGGCATGCTGCACCAGCAAGCCCAGGGCCGGCTGGTGGTCGAACGCGACCAGTACCTGGGCCTCATGGACACCCAGCTGCAGCCGCACTTCGTCACCAATGTCATTCCCACCAGCGGCCCCGCCTTCACGGCCACCATCACCGTGGTCGGCAAGGATGGCAACCCGGTTCCCGACTGCGAAGTGTCGCTGTTCGGCAGCATGCTGCCGGCCACCGCGTCCACCGATGCCAGCGGCAGCGTCACGCTGCAGCTGTTCGGCGAAACGGCCAGCTCGATCCGCAGCCTGTATGTCAAGCCGCGCGCCGACCACTGGAGCTTTTACCAGCGCGATCCCGACATCAACCCCGACGGGCCGAACATGGTCACGCTGCGCGCCCTGGCCGACTGGCCCACGCTGGCCGGCTTCCCGCGCCAGAAAACCGTGGGCTGGGGCCAGAAAGCCATGCGCATGGACCAGCTGCCGCAAACCTTCCGCGGCCAGGGCATCAAGATCGCCGTCATCGATTCCGGCCTGGCCACCAGCCACGACAGCCTGAACCGGGTGCGCGCCGGCTTCGACATCGTGAACAAGAAAACCTCGCCCACCACCTGGAACGAGGACACCCTGGGCCATGGCACCCACTGCGCCGGCGTCATTGGCGGCGCCGACCTCGCTTCCGGCATTCGCGGCTTCGCGCCCGACGCCGAACTGCACGCCTGCAAGCTGTTCCCGGGCGGCCAGGTCAGCCAGCTGATCGACGCGCTCGAATACTGCATCGAAAAGCAGATCGACGTCGTCAACCTGAGCCTGGGCGGGGCCGAACCGTCGGAAGCGCTGGAGCAGCAGATCATGCGCGCCAAGCGGGCCGGCATCGCCTGCATCGTCGCGGCCGGCAATTCGGGCGGGCCGGTGCAGTATCCCGCCTCGTCGCCCCATGTGCTGGCGGTGGCGGCCATCGGCAAGCTCGACGAATTCCCGCCCGACAGCTACCACGCCCAAACGCTGACCCAGAACGTCGATGCGAACGGCTACTTCAGCGCCAGCTTCAGTTGCTACGGGCCCCAGATCGGCGTGTGCGGCCCCGGCGTGGCCATCGCCTCGGCCGTGCCGCCGAATAATTATGCGGCCTGGGATGGCACCTCCATGGCGGCGCCCCACATCACGGGCCTGGCGGCGCTGGTGCTGGCGCACCATCCGGAATTCCAGTCCATGTTCCGCCTGCGCAGCGCCGAACGGGTGGAACGCCTGTTCCAGGTGATCCGCGCCAGCGCGCGCCGGGTCAGCCTGGGCGACCCGGGCCGCATCGGCCTGGGCTTGCCCGACGCCGTGGTGGCGGTCGGCCTGCAGCCTGGCATGGTGGCGCAAGCCATGGGCAGCATGCTGGGCCAGGGCGAGGCGGGCCTGGGCGGCGCCATAGGCGGCCTGGGCAATTTTGGCGGGATGGCTGGCGGGCTGGCGGGCGGGCTGGGCGGCATGCTGCCCATCCACCAGCAGATGCTGCTGCGCCAGATGCCTTTCGGCATGGGTGTGCCGGGCCTGGGCCGCATCGGCTGGTAGGGCCAATAATGCAAAAAGCCGCACAAGGCGGCTTTTTGCATCAACTGGCGTCCCCAAGGGGATTCGAACCCCTGTACTCACCGTGAAAGGGTGATGTCCTAGGCCTCTAGACGATGGGGACAGAAATCTGTCCTGGATGAATTGTACATCCTGACCCGTACTACCGTACCAATAAAAAACCCTGACGAGTCAGGGCGTTTAGTGGTACTAAACTGCACTTGCAAAATCTTGGCGTCCCCAAGGGGATTCGAACCCCTGTACTCACCGTGAAAGGGTGATGTCCTAGGCCTCTAGACGATGGGGACCCGGAAAAACAGTACTACTCTTGCTGCTTTAAATCTACAAGCAACTTCTCTTCAACGTGGTGGAGGTAAGCGGGATCGAACCGCTGACCTCTTGCATGCCATGCAAGCGCTCTCCCAGCTGAGCTATACCCCCGTCCGGTGAAGAAGCAAAATTATACTCTAGGCTCTTCCATTCTGCAAAGGCTAAAACAAGAAAAAGTTACAGAAACTTTTTCACACGGCTCAAAACCGCGTCGCGGCCGAACAGGGTAATGACGGCATCGATCGTCGGCGTCTGCAGCTGGCCGGTCAGGGCCAGGCGCAAAGGCATGGCGATCTGCGGCATTTTCAGGCCGTTTGCCGCCAGCACTTCCTTGATCATGGCGGCGATCGCTTCCTTGTTCCAGTCCACCGTGGCGCAGCGTTCGGCAAACAGCGCCAGTGCCGGCTTGATGGCATCGGTCACGTGCTGGGCCACCAGGGCGGCGTCGGGCTGCGGCGTGCGGAAGAACAGCATGGCCGAATCGGCCAGTTCATTGATGGTGTTGGCGCGCTCCTTCATCAGGCCCAGCGCTGCCGCCAGGTCGGGCGCGCCGTCGAATTGCGCGCCCTGCTCCGTCATGCGCGCACGGGCCAGGCCGGCCAGGCGGGCATTGTCGGCCAGCTTGATATAGTGGTTATTCAACCACGCCAGCTTCTCGAAATTGAATTGCGCGGCCGATTTGGTCAGGTGGTCGACATTGAACCAGGCGCAGAACTGCTCCATCGAAAAGATTTCATCGTCGCCGTGGCTCCAGCCCAGGCGCGCCAGGTAATTGAGCATGGCTTCCGGCAAATAGCCTTCGTCCGGGTAATTCATCACGCTGACGGCGCCATGGCGCTTCGACAGTTTCTGGCCGTCGGGGCCCAGGATCATCGGCAGGTGGCCGTAGAACGGCAGCGGCGCACCGATCGCGTTGAGGATATTGATCTGGCGCGGCGTGTTGTTGACATGGTCGTCGCCACGCAGCACGTGGGTGATCTGCATGTCCCAGTCGTCGACCGCCACGCAGAAGTTATAGGTCGGCGTGCCGTCGGGGCGCGCGATGACCAGGTCGTCGAGTTCCTTGTTGGCGATCGTGATCGGTCCCTTGACCACGTCGTCCCAGGTCACTTCGCCACCCTCCGGATTCTTGAAGCGCACCACCGGCTTGCGCCCGTCCGGCACCGGCGGCAGGGTCTTGCCCGCTTCCGGGCGCCAGGTGCCGTCGTAGCGCGGCTTTTCGCCGGCTTCGGTAAAGCGGTCGCGCATGGCTTGCACTTCGTCCGGCGAGCTGTAGCACAGGTAAGCGGTGCCGGCCGCCAGCATCTGGCCCACCACTTCGCGGTAGCGGTCCATGCGCTGCATCTGGTAGAAGGGACCTTCGTCATGGTCCAGGCCCAGCCATTGCATGCCTTCAATAATGGCTTGCACCGCTTCCGGGGTCGAACGCTCGACGTCGGTGTCTTCGATACGCAAGATGAAGGTGCCGCCGAAGTGGCGCGCGAAAGCCCAGCTGTAGAGCGCAGTGCGGGCGCCGCCAAGGTGAAGGTAGCCGGTAGGACTGGGAGCGAAACGGGTGCGGACGACGGTCATGGCATGGGCTCGCGGGATCGCCGCGTGTGAAAAGAGAAAGGCGCTATTTTACCGCGCCGGCGCCCGGACCGCGTATCCCTCCAGCAATGCTCTATAGAACGACCGCTGCGCCTGCGCAAAGTTCCCGCTGGCCCGATTTTTCCGCATGAGCCGCGTCAACACTTCGGCGTTCCCCGGTCCCGATACTGGAACAGCAACACCGCGAGCTTCCCGGACGGAAGCGACCTCCAGATAGATCGAGAATAATATGGAACGGCGACTTTTCCTCAAACTTGGCACCGGCCTGGCTGTCGGCAGCACCCTGGCAGCATGTGGCGGCGGAGGTGGCGCACCGGCCGCCGACGCCGGTGTTACCCACACACCCAACCCCGTGCGCAGCAAGGTCGTGCTCGCATGGAACAATGCCGCCCTGGCAGCCATCCGCGCGACGCGGACGGGCCCGCCGATGGCGGCGCGCGCGCTGGCCGTGGTGCACACGGCCATGTACGATGCCTGGACCGCGTACGAGCTGCGCGCCCTGTCCACCCGCACCGGCGCCACGCTGCGCCGCCCGGCCGTCGACCACGCCATCGCCAACAAGACGCGGGCCTTCAGCTATGCGGCCTACACGGCCCTGCTCGACCAGTTCCCCACCCAGAAAGCCGCCTTCGATGCCCAGATGGCCGCGCTCGGCTACAAGCCGGCCGAGGCAGTGCCGGACGGCTTCTCGGCGGCCGGCATCGGCACCCTGGCCGCGCGCACCTTCATCAGCTTCGCCCATCACGATGGATCGAACCAGCTCGGCGACCTGACACCCTCGGGCTTGCCCTTCGCCGACTATTCCGGCTATGTCCCCGTCAACCAGCCCATGGTCGTGGCCCAGCCGACGCCGCGCAGCGCCATCGCCGACCCCGGGCGCTGGCAGCCGCTGAGCTATCCGGACGCCGCAGGCGTGCTGCGCACGCCCGCCTTCCTGGCTGCCTGGTGGGGCCAGTTGCGCCCGTTCGCGCTGACCAGCGGCGCCCAGTTCCGCCCGCCGCCGCCGGCAGCCTTCGGCAGCCAGGAATTCATCGACCAGGCCAGGCATGTGGCCGACACCCAGGCCAGTCTGACGGAAACCCAGAAAGTCATGGCCGATTTCTGGGCCGGCGGCACTGCCGGCGACGTGCCGCCCAGCCTGTGGTGCCAGTTCGCCCAGTTCGTGTCGGCGCGCGACGGCCATGACGAGGATGCTGATATCAGGCTCTTCTTCGCCCTGTCCAATGCCGTGCACGACGCCGGCATCGCGGCCTGGGATGCCAAGCGCGCCTACGATTCGGTGCGCCCGATCACCGCCATCCGCTACCTGATGCACGACCAGACCCTCAGCGGCTTCGGCCTGGACGGCCCGACCGCCGCCCTGCACCCGATTCCGGGCAACACCTGGACCACCTTCCACCCGACTACTTTTCCGCAGCCCCCCATCCCGGACCATGTGTCCGGGCACAGCACCTTCAGCGCGGCATCGGCCGAAGTGCTCAAGCGCTTCACCGGCAGCGACACCTTCCGTCACGGCGTGAGCATTGCCCCGCGCTCGCTGCTGATCGACCCCGGGCTGCCGGCCGCGCCCACTGTGCTGTCATGGGAAACCTTCAGCTACGCCGCCTGCGAAGCGGGCGCCTCGCGCATCTATGCCGGCATCCATTTCGACAATGCCGACCAGGCCGGAAGGGCGCTGGGCGCGCGCATCGGCGCCGCGGTATTTGAAAAGGCGCAAGACTACTGGCTGGGACGCGCCTGAGCCGACATTGCCGGGGGAACTCTTTCCCATCACCGCCTCGATGCCGCCTTTTCAGGCGGCATTTTTCATGGCGCGCACGCTGGCGGCCGCTGCGTGACGGCCCGGCCGCTGATGCCGCCTTTTCCCACGAACACATTGTTCTGCACGAATGCCGGCGTGGCCACCGATGGCGCGAGCTGGATAAAGATGCCGCGCACCGGGTCGTCGTTGATGAAGGCGTTATCGCTCACGCACAGCTGGTCGCTGGCATTGCTCGCCCCTTCGGCCCCGTACGACAGCAGGGTCGCATTCTGGTTGGCCGCCGGCTGCCGGATCACATTGCCGCTCACCCGGGACAGGCCCGCATTCGGCAAGTCGATCTCGTAGCTGGGCTGGCCGAGGCCGGTACCCGAAAAGCGGTTGTACAGGATCTGGTTGGACTGCGCGCGCGACTTCAGGTTGTGCCCGACGTGGGCATCATGCGTGTAGTTGTAGCGAAACACCAGGCTGCGGACCGTGCCGATATACACATTGTGGGTCTGCCCGGTGCCAAAGCCGTTGCGGCTGAATTCGCTCGTTTCGATCAGGATATCGCTGGCCGCATTCGCCCCGCCCAGGATGCCATTCTCATTGTCATGAAGATAGCTGCCGCGCAGGGTGAAGCCCGTGCCTTCCAGGCGCAGCGCCGCGCCATTCCGGTCGGGCACTTTCGCCCCCAGCATTTCGACATTCTCGATGGTGATATTGTGGCCCAGCACCACCCAGGTGCCCTTGCCCATGGCGTGGCGGCCGGCGGCATCGATGATCGGGCGGCCGTTGACGCCGCGAATAAGCAGCTTGTGCGCATGGATGGCGCACACGTCGCCGCGGTAGGTGCCGGCGGCGATCTCTATCGTATCGCCGCTGCCGGCGGCGGCAAACGCGCTGCAGGGCGTGGCATGGAATTTTCCCGGACCGACCGCCAGCACGGCGGCCGCGGCCGTGCCCGGCAAGAGCAGCGCCGCCAGGATGCCCGCGGCCAGCGCCATGCTAGTCGTTCTTGATGACGATGCTGGGGAACTTGCTGCTCATGTCCTTCGCCTTTTCCGCGATCTTGATGGCCACCTTGCGCGCGATATCCTTGTAGATCTGCGCCACCGGGCCGTCCGGATCGGCCACCACGGTCGGCTTGCCCGAATCGGTCTGTTCGCGGATGGCCATGGTCAGGGGCAAGGCGCCCAGGAATTCCACGCCGAAGTCGGCGCACATTTTCGCGCCGCCGCCATGGCCGAAGATCGCTTCGTTGTGGCCGCAGTTCGAGCAAATGTGGGTGCTCATGTTTTCCACCACGCCGAGAATGGGAATGCCGACTTTCTCGAACATTTTCAAGCCCTTGCGCGCGTCCAGCAAGGCGATGTCCTGCGGCGTGGTCACGATCACGGCGCCGGTGACGGGCACTTTCTGCGACAGTGTCAGCTGGATGTCGCCGGTGCCGGGCGGCATGTCGACGATCAGGTAATCGAGTTCGCGCCAGTTGGTTTGTTCGAGCAATTGCTGCAAGGCCTGGGTCACCATCGGGCCGCGCCACACCATGGGCTCGTCCGGATCGATCATGAAGCCGATCGACGACACTTGCAGGCCGTGGTTTTCCAGGGGCTCCATGGTCTTGCCGTCGGTGGTTTCAGGGCGACCGCTGATGCCCAGCATCATCGGCTGCGAAGGGCCATAGATGTCGGCATCGAGCACGCCCACGCTGGCGCCTTCGGCGGCCAGGGCCAGGGCCAGGTTCACGGCCGTGGTCGACTTGCCCACGCCACCCTTGCCGGAAGCGACGGCAATGATATTCTTCACGTTCGGCATGATCTTCAGGCCGCGCTGCACCGTGTGCGATATGATCTTCGAATACACCTTGACGCTGACCGTGCCGGCGCCGGGCAAGCCTTGCAGGGCGCCCTCGACCAGGGCGCGGATGGCGCCGAACTGGCTCCTGGCCGGGTAGCCCAGCTCCACGTCGAGGCTGACAGCGCCGCCCTCGACCTTGATATTCTTGATGGACTTGGAAGAAACGAAGTCTTTCTCGGTGTTCGGGTCGATGACCGCCGCCAGCGCCGCCTTGACGTCTTCTACTGTGATGCTCATTGAAATCTCCGTATGTGAACCCGGAAGTTTAGCGCAAACTGGTAAAATGCTTAACTTCATTTTCAGATAAGTGCTCTCCGACCATGACCCGCAAGCTGTTCGTCACCACCGCCCTGCCCTACGCTAACGCAGCCTTCCACATCGGCCACATGATGGAGTACATCCAGGCCGATATCTGGGTACGTTTTCAGCGAATGCAGGATAGCGAGGTGCATTTCGTGTGCGCGGACGACACCCATGGCACGCCGATCATGATCGCTGCCGAAAAAGAAGGCATCACGCCCCAGGAATTCGTGGCCAAGATCGCGGCCGGCCGCCAGCAGTACCTGGACGGCTTCCATATCGCCTTCGATAACTGGTATTCGACCGATTCCCCGGAAAATGTGGACCTGTCCCAGGGCATCTACCGCAAGCTGCGCGATGCCGGCCTGATCGTCACGAAGACCGTGGACCGCTTCTTCGACCCGGTCAAGGGCATGTTCCTGGCCGACCGCAACATCAAGGGCGAATGCCCGAAATGCGGGGCCAAGGACCAGTACGGCGACAATTGCGAAGTGTGCGGCGCGGCCTACCAGCCGACCGAACTGGTGAACCCGTTCTCGGTATTTACCGGTTCCACGCCCATTTTGAAGCCGTCGGAACAGTATTTCTTTGCCCTGTCCGACCCGCGCTGCTTCAGCTTCCTCAAGCAATGGCTGAACACGCCGGGCCGCTTGCAGTCGGAAATGGTCAACAAGGTGTCCGAATGGCTGGGCGAAGCCGGCGAAAAACTGGCCGACTGGGATATTTCGCGCGATGCGCCCTACTTCGGCATCCCGATTCCCGATGCGCCGGGCAAGTTCTTCTATGTGTGGCTGGACGCGCCGGTCGGCTACCTGGCTTCGCTGAAAAACTATTGCAGCAAAAAGGACATCGATTTCGACGCCCTGCTCAAGGACCCCGCCACCGAGCAGGTGCACTTCATCGGCAAGGACATCGTCTCCTTCCACCTGCTGTTCTGGCCGGCGATGCTCAATTTCGCCCAGCACCCGATCATCGACAAGCTCAAGGTCAATGTGCACGGCCACCTGACCGTGAACAATGAAAAAATGTCGAAGTCGCGCGGCACCGGCATTTCGCCGCTGCGCTACCTGGACCTGAAGATGAATCCGGAATGGCTGCGCTACTACATTGCCTTCAAGCTCAATTCGAAAGTCGAAGATCTCGATTTCAACGGCGACGACTTCGTGGCCCGCGTCAACAGCGACCTGATCGGCAAGTACGTCAATATCGCCAGCCGCTGCGCCGGTTTCATCGCCAAGAAATTCGACGGCAAGCTGGCCTCCACCCTGTCGCCGAAGGCGCGGGAATGGATCGCTCGCGCGCTGACGGTGGACGGCAAGGAACGCCAGGCCAGCATCGCCGCCAATTTCGAGAACCGCGAATTCGGCAAGGCGCTGCGCGAAATCATGGAGATCGCCGACATCACCAACCAGTATGTCGATGAAAACAAGCCATGGATCCTGGCCAAGGATGCGGAGAAAAATGCCGAGTTGCACGACGTGTGCACCACGGCCCTGATCCTGTTCCGCCAGCTCACCATTCTGCTGTCGCCGGTGCTGCCGCAGGTTGCCGCCAAAGTGGCCGGGATGCTGGGCGACGCCACGCTGAGCTGGGCCGACACCAGCGGCGCGGCCGTCCACGAAACCATGCTGGGCCGCACCATCGGCGCCTACAGCCACCTGATGACCCGGGTCGACGCCAAGATGGTGGAAGACCTGTTCGACAAGCCGGTCGCTGTTGCCGCGCCGGAAGCGCCGGCCGCTGCGACGGGCATCGAAGAACTCGCGCCCGAAATCAAGATCGACGACTTCACCAAAATCGACTTGCGCATCGCCAAAATCGTCAATTGCGAAGCCGTGGACGGATCCGACAAGCTGCTGCGCCTGACGCTGGACGTGGGCGAAGGCCGCTTGCGCAATGTGTTCTCCGGCATCAAGTCGGCCTACACGCCGGAGCAGCTGGTCGGCAAGCTGACCGTGCTGGTGGCCAACCTGGCCCCGCGCAAGATGAAGTTCGGCGTATCCGAAGGCATGGTCCTGTGCGCCTCGGCCGCCGACGAAAAAGCCGATCCGGGCCTCTACGTGCTGGAACCATGGCCGGGCGCCAAGCCTGGCATGCGCATCCGCTAAGGCCGGCCCATGAAGATCGTGGTTCGCGAGGCGACGAATGACGATGCGCAACTGATTGCCGACCTCACGCGCGCAGCGTGGGCCGGCAAGGTTGCCGTGAGTTCCAGCGGGCACCGCGAAACGGCGGTGCGCGTGCTGGAAGACTTGCGCCGTGGCGGCGGCTTCATCCTGATGCTGGACGATGTGGCGGTCGGCTCGGTGCGCTGGGCGCCCCACGATACCGATGACGACGTCTGGGAAATCCTGCGCATGGGCGTGCTGCCGGCCCAGCGCGGCGCCAATATTTCCCAGCACTTGCTGGAAGCCGTGATCCACCATGCCCAGGCCAGCGGCGTGGGCGAATTGCGCCTGGCCGTGCGCAGTGACCGGCCGCGCCTGCTGGACCTGTACGCCGCCTACGAGTTCGACCTGGCCGAGGAACTGGAATACTCGCACGCCAATCCGGCCGAGCCGCCGCCGCTGGTGATGCGGCGCATCATGCGCGACTGACGCGGGGCGCTATAATGGCGCGTTTGATCACACAATGATCCCGAGACGCACAACAAGAACACGGGCCCGACCCGATCCCCTACCTTTTTGAGTGGTAAATCTTATGACCGAATTGACTTCCCTGAGGCACATCCCGCAAACCAATCTGTTTCGCAAGGGCGATGTCTTCGTCCTGTTCGGCGAACTGTTCGGACGCGGCTATGTGAACGGCCTGATCGACGAAGCGCGCAAGGCCGGCATGACCATCGTCGGCATCACCGTCGGCCGCCGCGACGAAAACAATGCGCTGCGTCCCCTGAACGCGGAAGAACTGGCCGAAGCGGAAGAAAAGCTGGGCGGCACCATCATCAATGTGCCGCTGATGGCCGGTTTCGACCTCGACGCGCCGGAAGGCGAGCAAAACCCGACCGAGATGCTGTCCGGGATCACCCTCAAGAGCTGGCAGGAAGACAAGCTGGACTGGGACAAGATCGAAGCATGCCGCCAGGCCGGCGTGCAGCGTTTCACCGGTTCGGCCGCGCTGGCCATGGCCGAAATCGACAAGCACATTCCTGATGGCAGCAACGTCTTCTTCGCCCACACCATGGCCGGCGGCATTCCGAAGATCAAGGCCTTCCTGGCCATCGCCAACCGCATCTACAAGGGTCGCGGCGAACGCTTCATGTCTTCGCGCGCCCTGCTCGACAGCGACCTGGGCAAGCTGATCCTGATGAACTTCGACGAAGTCACCGCCAACACCCTGGCCCACCTGATCACGGCCAGCGCGGCCATCCGCGCGCGCGTGACGGCCACCGGCGGCAGCGCGCGCTACACGGCCTACGGCTACCACGGCACGGAAATCCTGATCGACGGCCAGTACCAGTGGCAAACCTATACCAATTACACCCAGGGCTACGCCAAGATGCGCCTGGAAAACGTGGCTGCCGGCGCCTGGTCGCAAGGCATCAAGGCCACCGTGTTCAACTGCCCGGAAATCCGCACCAATTCGTCGGACATTTTCGTCGGCGTCGAACTGTCGCTGTTCCCGCTGCTCTCCGCGCTCAAGCGCGAAGGCGGCGGCGCCTGGGCCCGGCAGCAATGGGACGCTTGCCAGGCCCTGCTGGGCGAAGGCGTCGCCCTGCAAACCATCATCGACATGATCGAAAGCTACAACAACGACGCCACCAGCGCCACCTTCCGCGACTTCAAGGCCTGGCCGATGGACAATACGCCTGCCCTGGCGGACGTCATGATCGGCACCTCGGAAGAGATCACCAAGCTCCATACCGACCGCAAGGCGCTGATCACCGACCACCTGAGCGCGCTGGTGCTGGAAAGCGCCGGCCCGCTGATGTTCCACGGCGCGGCCGAAGAAATCGGTCCGGTGCTGTGGCTGAACCACGACATCATCGCCCGCAAGCTGAACCAGCTGCACCCCGACTAATCGCGACGGCCCCTGCGGGGGCCGAATTTCCCGCCAGGCGAGCGCACGCGGTAAAATAGCCTGTTCGCCACACTATTGCACATTATGAAATTCTCCAATCAGCATTCCATGTACGAATCCGAGCACACCAAGTTCATCGCCGAACTCAAGGCCAAGAACCCTGGCATCGAGGAAGGCCAGCGCGCCGGCCGCGCCCTGCTGTGGGACAAGGCCCCGACCACGCTCGCCGAACAGGACACGGCGGCCGCATCGCGCGTCAGGCAGCAAGCCTACGTGTACCAGAACAAGCTCTGATTCCTCAAGGCGAGACCATGTTGCCAGATGAGGCGGCGACAGAACTCCTCGCCGAGGCCGGTGCCGATACCGGCGCGGCGCCCGAGCCGGCCGCGGCCGTGCCCGACGCCGCCATCGCCCGCCTGTACGGCGAGCCGTTGCTGCGCATGCCCAACGACCTGTACATCCCGCCGGACGCGCTGGAAATCTTCCTGGACGCGTTCGAAGGTCCGCTCGACCTGCTGCTCTACCTGATCCGCAAGCAAAACTTCAACATCCTCGACATCCCGATGGCGCAGGTGACCCTGCAGTACCTGAAGTATGTCGACCAGATCCGCCTGCACAACCTGGAACTGGCCGCCGAGTATTTGCTGATGGCGGCCATGCTCATCGAAATCAAGTCGCGCATGCTGCTGCCGCAGCGCAAGAACGACGACGATGAAACGGGCGACCCGCGCGCCGAACTGGTACGCCGCCTGCTCGAATACGAGCAGATCAAGCTGGCCGCCTACGACTTGAATGCCATACCGCAGCTGGACCGCGACTTCACGCGCACCCAGCTGTTCATCGAGCAGAGCAATGTCCCCAGCTGGCCCGAATGCGAAGTGGACGATTTGCAGCGCGCCTTCCTGGACGTGCTCAAGCGCGCCAAGCTGACCCAGCACCACCGCATCAGCCGCCAGGAATTGTCGGTGCGAGAACACATGACATCGATCCTGCGCCAGCTGCAATCGGCGCGCTTTGTCGAATTTGCCGACCTGTTCCAGGGCCTGGGCGGCGTGCCCATCGTGGTGGTGCACTTTGTGGCCATGCTCGAACTGGCCAAGGAAACCCTGATCGAGATTACCCAGGCCGAACCCTTCGCGCCGATCTACGTGCGCCTGGCCTACTCCCCCGCTTAAATCACTCCGAGGACCTCCCCATGAAAATCATTTCCTGCGTCGACGAATTGCGCGATCAGCTCAGCGGCCAGCTGCGCACGGCCTTCGTGCCGACCATGGGCAACCTGCATGAAGGCCATCTGTCGCTGATGCGGCTGGCGCGCAAGCACGGCGACCCGGTGGTCGCCTCCATCTTCGTCAACCGCCTGCAGTTCGGCCCGAACGAAGACTTCGACAAATACCCGCGCACCTTCCAGGCCGACGTCGAAAAACTGGAAAAGGAAGGCGTGTACGTGCTGTTCGCGCCGACCGAAAAAGACCTGTATCCGGAGCCGCAGGAATTCCGCGTGCGCCCGCCTGACGACCTGGGCAATACGCTGGAAGGCGAATTCCGTCCCGGCTTTTTCACCGGCGTGACAACCATCGTGCTGAAACTGTTTTCCTGCGTGCAACCGAAGGTGGCCGTGTTCGGCAAGAAAGATTACCAGCAGCTGATGATGGTGCGCAACATGAGCCGCCAGTTCGCGCTGCCGACCCAGATCATCGCGGCCGAAACGTACCGTGCCGACGATGGGCTGGCCCTGTCGTCGCGCAATATGTACCTGTCGGAAACCGAGCGCGCCGAAGCGCCGGCGCTGTACCGCAGCCTGAACGCGGTGGCCGAGGAAGTGCGTTCCGGCCACCTGGACGTATTCCAGCTCGAACACAAGGCCATGGACGAACTGGCGCAGCGCGGCTGGAAGCCGGACTACATCTCGATCCGCAAGCGCGCCGACCTGCAACCGCCATCGGCCGGCGACCTGGCGCAGGGCGCACCGCTGGTGGTGCTGGCCGCGGCCAAGCTGGGCACCACCCGCCTGATCGACAATCTCGAAATCTGATCTTCCCGGGTCGGCGGGGGCCAGGCCTGACATCCGGACACGAGCTCAGCGGCCT
>JAZKBE010000015.1:20934-23746 GCA_040388805.1 Pseudomonadota bacterium | reverse complement strand
CCCGTGTCCAGATGTCCGGCCTGCCCCCCCCCCCGCCGCGCCCCCCCGCCGCACCCGCCGCATTTCTCTTTTTTCTAAATAACTGTTTGACATAGCTTGTGCGCTGAATGTAGTATGAAAACGTTTTCAAGAATTTGAAATCGTTTTCAAACGCCTACATTTAAGAATTCCACATGATTCAGTCAAAACAGTTCCCTTCCGACTTCACCTGGGGCGTCGCCACCAGTGCCTTCCAGATCGAGGGCGCCGCCGCGGAAGATGGCAAGGGCCCGTCGATCTGGGACACCTTTTGCGCCCGCCCGGGCACCATCAAGGATGGCAGCGACGGCCTGGTCGCCTGCGACCATTACCACCGCTATGCCGACGACGTGGCGCTGATCGCCGCGCTCGGCATCGAAGCCTACCGCTTTTCGGTGGCCTGGCCGCGCGTCCAGCCCGACGGCAAGGGCGACTGGAACGAGGCGGGCTTCGCCTTCTACGACCGCCTGCTGGCCGCGCTGGAAGCGAAAGGCATAGCAGCCCACCTGACGCTGTACCACTGGGACCTGCCCCAGGCGCTGCAGGACGAGGGCGGCTGGCTCAACCGGGAAACGGCGCAGCACTTCGCCGCCTACGCCCGCGAAGTGGCGCGCCGCTTCGGCGCGCGCTGCGCCTCCATCGCCACCCACAACGAACCCTGGTGCACGGCCAACCTGGGCTACGGCAATGCGCAATTCGCGCCCGGCGTCGTCGATGCCAGGCAAGCGATCCAGGTATCGCATCACCTGCTGCTCTCGCACGGCCTGGCCATGCAAGCCATGCGCGGCGTCGGCGCTTCCGCCGAGCTGGGCATCGTGCTCAATATGTGGACCGCCGACCCCGCCACCGGGTCGGCGGCCGACATCGCCGCCGCCGAACTCGAATACGCGCGCTCGGTGCAATGGTTCATGGACCCCATCTTCAAGGGCCGCTACCCGGCACTGGCCCTGCGCGCGCACGGCGAGAACGCGCCCGTCACCCATGACGGCGACCTGGCCCTCATCCACCAGCCGATCGACTTCCTGGGTTGCAATTACTACTTCCGCGCCTGGTGCAGCACCAGCGAGCCGCCGCTGCCGGCGCCAGCGCCGCACGGCATCACCGACATGGGCTGGGAAATTTATCCGGACGGCTTGCCGGCCCTGCTGGTCAAGCTGAACGCGGAATACGCCCTGCCGCCGATCTACATCACCGAAAACGGCATGGCCAATCCGGACCAGGTGGTCGACGGCAAGGTGGCCGACAGCGCCCGCATCGCCTTCGTCGCCAGCCACCTAGCCGGCCTGCGCCAGGCCATGGACCAGGGCGTCGATGTGCGCGGCTACTTCCTGTGGAGCCTGCTCGACAACTTCGAATGGAACTCGGGCTATGCCAAGCGCTTCGGCATCGTCCACGTCGACTACGCCACCCAGGAACGCACCCTGAAGGACAGCGCCCTCTGGTACCGCGACTTCCTCGCCGCGCGCTGGCAAGCATGATGCGCGCCTCCTCTCCCCTGCTGTGGGTCCCGAGCGGCTATTTCACCATGGCCCTCGGCTACGTCATGCTCACCAGCGTGACGGCCATCATGTTCAAGAACCTGGGCATGGACAATGGCAAGGCGGCCGAATATTCCAGCCTGCTGATCCTGGCCTACACCATCAAGCCCCTGTTCGCGCCCTTCATCGAAATGTACCGCACCAAGAAGTTTTTCGTGCTGTGCGCGCAGGTGCTGATCGGGCTCGGGTTCGCGGGCGTGGCGCTGGCCATGGCGCTGCCCGACTACATGGCTTACCTGATGGTGATCTTCTTCGCGCTCTCCTTCGTGGGGGCCACCCAGGACATCGCCTGCGACGGCGTGTACGTCACCTCGCTCGACGCGCGCGCCCAGTCGCTGTACTGCGGGATCCAGAGCCTGTCGTGGAATATCGGCCCCATCGTCGCGGCCGGCGGCATGGTCTACCTGAGCGGACGCCTGCACACCGACGTCTTCCACCACGACGCCACCGTCTTCGGCCCGGAATGGATAGACGCCTGGCGCGTGGTGTTCTTCCTGGTCGCCGGCCTGACGCTGCTGATGGCGGCCTGGCATGCGCGCGTGATGCCCGACGGCGCGCGCGCCGAAAACACCCTGTCCGGCGTGGGCGACGCCGGCCGCATCCTGGTCGACGCCTTCGTCACCCTGTTCCAAAAGCCCGGTATCTGGCGCATGATCGCCTTTGCCTTCCTGTTCCGGCTCAGTATCGGTTTCCTGGAAAAGATCGGCCCCTTCTTCATGGTCGACCCGGCGGCGAAAGGCGGGCTGGGACTATCGAACGAACTGCTGGGGATCATCTACGGCACCTACGGCCTGGCCGCGGTGCTGCTGGGGTCCTTGCTGGGCGGCTGGTACGTGGCGCGGCGCGGCTTGAAGGGCACGCTGTTCGTGCTGTGCTGCGCGGTGAACATCCCGAACGCGACCTTCCTCTTGATGAGCATCTACCTGCCCTCGAGCCTGCTCGACATCAGCGCCGGCGTGATCGTCGAAAAATTCTTCTTCGGCTTCGGCGCGGTCGGCTTCATGATCTACCTGATGCAGCAGCTCGCGCCCGGCAAATACAGCACCACCCACTACGCCTTCGGCACCGGCCTGATGGGCCTGTGCGGCATGCTGACCGGCGTGGTCAGCGGCCACCTGCAGGAAATGATGGGCTACGCGGGCTACTTCGCCTTCGTGATGGTCGCCACCATCCCCTCCTTCCTGGCCACCTGGTTCGCCCCCTTCCACCACACGCACGACAAAGTCGCGGCGTAAACAAAACCGGGGTCAGACCTC